>NZ_CP134772.1:2075833-2701250 GCF_031882575.1 Pseudomonas sp. VD-NE ins | reverse complement strand
GCCTCGCTGTTTGCCGCCATCGACCTGGGTTCGAATGCCTTTCGCCTGATGATCGGCCAGTCAGTGCGCAGTCGAAAAGGCCTGCAGATTCAGGAAGTGAAAACCCTGCGCGAACCGGTACGCCTCGCCGAGGGCTTTGACGGTGGCGCGCTGGATGCCTTGGCACTGGATCGCGGCTGGCAAGCATTGGCGCGGTTCGGCAAGAAGCTGCGCGGTTTCGAGGCCGGCCGAGTCCGTGCGGTGGCCACCAGCGCGGTGCGCGAGGCTGACAATGCGCAGCTGTTTCTGGCCAGTGCCGAGCGGCATCTGGGCTTTCCCATCGACGTCATTTGCGGCCATGAAGAAGCGCGTCTGGTCTATGCCGGCGTGACCCACGCCTTGCCAAGCGCTGAAGACCTGCGCCTGGTGGTCGACATCGGCGGCGGCTCAACCGAGCTGATCCTCGGCCAAGGCTCGCAACCGTTGCTCACCGAAAGCATCGCCATCGGCAGCGGCACCTTGAGCACGCGCTTCTTTCGCGGCGGTGACGTGTCTGCCGGCGCGCTACAGGAGGCCGAACGCTTCGCCATCCTGCAGTTTGAAAAGGTTGCCCGGCGCTATCGTGCGCAGGGCTGGCAGCAAACCATCGGTTCGTCCGGCACTGCGCGCATGCTGGCTAAAGTGCTCAAGGCCAATCGCCTCAACGACTACGGTCAGGACGGCATCACCTACGGCGGACTGCTGCGCCTGTCGCTGCTTCTGCTGAAGGTGAACAACGTCCAGCAACTGAAACTGGCCGGGCTGCAACCTCATCGTCAGAGCATTTTGCCCGGCGGTCTGGTGTTGATGCTGGCCGCCTTCAAAGTGTTCGGCATCGCACAAATGTTGCCGTCAGAACCGGGTCTGCGTTTGGGCGTATTGCACGGTTTGATGAGCCAGCACTAATCCTCGCCACGGCAGATTCGTCTCCCCTTCAGCGGCTCGATCGACTACCATGCCGCCGTCGGTTCCCGAAGGGGACTAATAGGGAATCCGAGATGCTTGCACAGCATTGACCGGAACTGCCCCCGCAACTGTAGGTGCCGAGCCTGCTCCACGACTGCCACTGGGTGAACCCCGGGAAGGCCGGAGCCAGGCGATGACGCATCAGTCAGGAGACCTGCCGGCACAGTGACTACTAACCGGCGGGGTGTCCGGGAAGGACATCGTGCCGTGCGCGTCTTTGTTTACTGCCCGGCCTTGCGCTGTTGCCCTGACTGCGTTCGAAGATGTGTTTCCGATCCGTACTCTCCCGCTCCCCGTACGGTTCCCTCGGAGACTGCCCCATGCTGCTGCCCCGCATTGCCACCCTCATCACCGGCCTGAGCCTTGGCGCCCTGGCGCAGGCGGCACCGACTGTCTATCCACTGACGATAGAAAACTGCGGCAGCACCCTGACCTTCCAGCACGCACCGACGCGCACCGTGACCATCGGCCAGGCCGGCACGGAAATGCTCTACGCCATGGGCCTGAGCGACAAAGTCGTCGGCACGTCACTGTGGTTCAACAATGTATTGGCCAGATACAAGGCGCAGAACGACCAGATCGAGCGCCTGGCCGACAACGAACCGAGTTTCGAATCGGTGATCGGCAAGCGCCCGGAACTGGTGGCTGTCGAGCTGGAATGGATGGTCGGCCCGCAAGGTGCGGTCGGCACCCGCGAGCAGTTTCATGAACTGAAGATTCCGACTTACCTGCTACCTTCCGATTGCGAAGCCAAGGACAACCTCGTCGGCGCCGACGGTACGCGGCTGGCGCCGTTCCGCATCGACACGATTTACAAGAGCGTGAGCCAACTGGCGCAGATCTTCGATGTGCAGGAGCGTGGCCAGCAGCTCAATGATGAACTCAAGGCCAGCCTCGCCAAATCGATCGCCACCGCCCAAGGCAAACAGCTCAAGGATGCCAGCGCACTGGTGTGGTTCTCCAGCGCACAAATGGACATCGAGCCATTCGTGGCCGGGCACAAAGGCATTCCCGATTTCATGCTCAGCACCCTCGGCGTGCGCAACGTGGTGGAGTCCGATGAAGAGTGGCCAACGGTCGGCTGGGAAACCATCGCCAAGGCTAATCCGACCTTCCTGGTCATCGCGCGCATGGATCGCCGACGCTTCCCCGCTGACGACTATGAAAAGAAACTCGCCTTCCTGCGCAGCGACCCGGTGACGCGCAATATGGACGCGGTGAAGCACAACCGCATCATCATTCTCGACGCCATGGCCATGCAGGCGAGCCTGCGCATGTTCGACGGCATTGAGCAACTGGCCACGGCCATCAACGGCTATGACCTGTCGCAATGAGTGCCAGTCTGATCCGTACGTTGCTGGCCCTGGCGACGCTGTTGATTGCCGTAGTTGCTGGCGTGGCCATCGGTGAAACCTCGATTGAACCGGGCGTGGTCGTGCAAGTGCTGGCGAACAAATTGTGGGGCGCCGGGCATGTGCTCGACCCTATCGACGAAGGCATCGTCTGGAACTACCGCTTGACCCGCGCACTGGTCGCGGCCGCGTGCGGTGCCGGTCTGGCGACGTGCGGGGTGATCTTGCAGTCGCTTCTGCGCAACCCGTTGGCGGATCCCTATCTGCTGGGGATTTCTGCCGGCGCCTCGACCGGGGCGGTGATGGTGGCGTTGCTCGGGGTTGGCGCCGGAATGATCTCGTTATCCGTCGGTGCATTTGCCGGCGCAGTGACAGCGTTTGTGCTGGTGATTCTGCTGGCGCGGGTCAGCGGTTCGGCGAGCGGCACCGGGCAAATCATTCTTGCGGGGATTGCCGGCTCGCAGCTGTTCAATGCGCTGACGGCGTTTCTGATTACCCGCTCGGCCAGCTCCGAGCAGGCACGCGGGATCATGTTCTGGCTGCTGGGCAATCTCGGTGGCGTGCGTTGGCCGTCGGTGTGGTTGGCGGTGCCGGTGGCCGTGTTCGGGTTGGTCGTGTGTCTGTGGCATCGGCGGGCGCTGGATGCGTTTACCTTTGGCGCGGATTCGGCGGCGTCTCTCGGCATTCCGGTGCGACGTGTGCAGATTTTGTTGATTGGCTGCGCGGCGCTGGTGACGGCAGTGATGGTGTCGATTGTCGGCTCGATCGGTTTTGTCGGGTTGGTGATCCCCCACGCCGCGCGGCTGTTGCTTGGCACCGGGCATGCACGCCTGCTGCCGGCCAGTGCGTTGGGCGGCGCGGTGTTTCTGATTGCTGCTGATGTGCTGTCGCGCACGCTGATCAAGGGGCAGGTGATTCCGGTCGGGGTGATAACCGCACTGGTCGGTGCCCCGGTGTTTGCCCTGATTCTGGTGGGTCGGAGATCAGCGCGATGAGCAGTGTTCTGAGTTGCTCCGGGTTGACGTTCAAAGTGCGCGGCGCCGAGTTGCTCAACGGTGTCAGCCTTGAGGTGCAGCGCGGCGAAACACTGGGCATCGTCGGGCCGAATGGCTCGGGTAAATCCACCCTGTTGAAATTGCTGGCCGGATTGCGCGAACCGAGCGCTGGCGAGGTGCTGCTTGAAGGTCAGCGCCTCGGCAAAATGGCCCGGCGCAGCATTGCGCAAAAGCTTGCGGTGGTCGAACAACAGGCCGACACCGACGACGGCATTCGCGTGTTCGACGCCGTGGCACTCGGGCGCACGCCCTGGCTGTCGGCGCTGCAACCGTGGTCGGCGACGGACGATGCGATCGTCCAACAAGCGCTCACCGACGTTGACGCGACGCACCTGCGTACGCGTCTGTGGCGCAGCCTGTCGGGCGGCGAACGGCAGCGGGTGCACATTGCCCGAGCATTGGCGCAGCGCCCGCAAATTCTACTGTTGGATGAGCCGGCCAATCATCTCGACATTCAGCATCAACTGACCATTCTCAACGTCGTGCAGGCGTTGCCGGTGACCACGCTGATCGCCTTGCATGACCTCAATCAGGCGCTGAAGTGTGATCGCCTGGCAGTGCTGGAGCGCGGGCGGCTGGTGGCGTTGGGCAAGCCGCTGGAGGTGCTGACACCACAGCGGTTACACGAGACGTTCGGGGTCAGGGCGCATTACCTGACAGACCCGTTCGATGGGGCGCAGATTCTCAGATTTCACTCATGACGTTGTGCATGTGGTTTGTTTGCCAGACCGGGTCAGCGTCGACGTCAATAATCTCGAAACCCTGTCGCTGCCAGAACTCAATGGCGCCCGGCAGAAACGGATGGGTGTGCAGGTAGATCACCTCGACTGCTTCGGCGAGTGCCAGGTCTCTGAGTGATCGATATAACGCACCGGCCAGCCCCGAGCGGCGCTGCGATGGCAGGACAAACAGGCGGACGACTTCCACCACCTTAAGATCCGGATAGGGCAAGTGCGGGAAGCGCCGGTCGTAACGGAGATAGCCGATTGAGGCGACAATCTGCCCTTCGTAGCGAGCGATCAGAAAGCGCCCTGCCCCACGCAGATAAACCTCGGCAAAACGCGCCAGATCGTCAGGCATGCCCGTTGCGCTGAGCTTGGGGAAAAGCTCGGCGCGGGCCTTTAAGGCAAAATTCAGCACTTCAGGAATGTCGGCGTCAGACACTGCCTGGATAACGGGTTGATCACTCATATAGCGGCAAACACCTGAGATGCGGCTGGGCACAGTAGCAACAACAGGTCCCGTGAGGCCATCCAGAATCTCATGCC
Source organism: Pseudomonas sp. VD-NE ins (assembly GCF_031882575.1). NCBI lineage: Bacteria > Pseudomonadati > Pseudomonadota > Gammaproteobacteria > Pseudomonadales > Pseudomonadaceae > Pseudomonas > Pseudomonas sp. VD-NE ins. The sequence continues at coordinate 2,696,591 of NZ_CP134772.1, read as the reverse complement.
TTGCACTAATCCCTGTGGGAGCGAGCTTGCTCGCGAAGGCGGCAGATCATCCAAGATTGATGTTGACTGACAGGACGCTTTCGCGAGCAAGCTCGCTCCCACAGGATCGGGTGTCATACCGTTTGAGCGTTACGCCAGCTCTTTGCGCAGTTGCCGGGCGGCGGTGACCATGTGCACCAGCGCCGCTTCCGTCTCCGGCCAGCCACGGGTTTTCAAACCGCAATCCGGGTTGACCCACAGCCGCTCGGCCGGAATCCGCTTGGCAGCCTTGCGCAGCAGATTAGCCATTTCCGCAGCATCCGGGATGCGTGGCGAGTGAATGTCATAGACGCCCGGGCCGATTTCGTTCGGGTAGGCGAAGGCTTCGAATGCGTTCAGCAGCTCCATATCGGAACGCGAGGTTTCGATGGTGATCACGTCAGCATCCATCGCCGCAATCGACTCGATCACATCGTTGAACTCGCTGTAGCACATGTGCGTGTGGATCTGCGTTTCGTCGCGCACACCGGAGGCGCACAGGCGGAACACTTCAGTTGCCCAGTCCAGATAATGCTGCCACTGCGCCTGACGTAACGGCAGGCCTTCACGGAACGCCGCTTCGTCGATCTGCACGATCTTGATGCCGGCGGCTTCCAGATCGACCACTTCATCGCGAATGGCCAGTGCCAACTGGCGGGCCTGCACTTCGCGGCTCACGTCTTCGCGGGGGAACGACCACATCAGCATGGTCACAGGACCGGTCAACATGCCTTTCATGACTTTGTCGGTCAGGCCCTGGGCGTAGCGGATCCACTCCACGGTCATGGCTTTCGGGCGGCTGAGGTCGCCGAAGATCACCGCCGGTTTCACGCAGCGCGAACCGTAACTTTGTACCCAGCCGAAACGGGTGAACACGTAGCCGTCGAGTTGCTCGGCGAAGTACTCGACCATGTCGTTACGCTCGGCCTCACCGTGCACCAGCACATCGAGGCCCAGACGTTCCTGGATTTCCACTGCGTGACGGATCTCGCTGTGCATGGCTTCGGTGTATTCGGCTTCGGTCAGCTTGCCTTGCTTGAACGACTGACGAGCGAGACGGATCGACGCGGTTTGCGGGAACGAGCCGATCGTCGTAGTCGGGAACAACGGCAGATCAAGGCCGGCGCGCTGCTTGGCGATGCGCTGGGCGAACAGCGATTGACGCTGGCTGTCCTTGGCCGTAATCGCCGCGACCCGCGCCTGAACCGCAGGTTTGTGAATGCGCGGCGAAGCAGCGCGAGCCGCCTGCACCGAACGGCTTTCGGTCAATGCTCGCAGCACTTTCGGCGCTTCCGGCTCATTGACGGCATGCGTCAGAACAGCCACTTCTTCGCACTTCTGCACAGCAAAGGCCAGCCAGCTTTTCAGCTCGGCATCGAGTTTGTCTTCACGGCCCAGATCCACCGGGCTGTGCAACAACGAGCAGGACGGCGCGACCCACAGACGCTCACCCAGACGCTCATGGGCATGGCGCAATGTCGCCAAGGCGTTTTCCAGATCGCAGCGCCAGACGTTACGGCCATTGACCACGCCCAGGGACAACACTTTGTAGGCCGGCAGACGATCGAGAATGGTCGGGTACTGCTCCGGCGCACGCACCAGATCAATGTGTAAACCGTCGACCGGCAGGTTGGCCGCCAGACCGAGGTTTTCTTCCAGACCACCAAAGTAAGTCGCTAGGAGTTTCTTCAGCGGATCACGCTGGATCTGGTTGTAGGCACGCTCGAAAGCATTCTTCCATTCCTGCGGCAGGTCGAGCACCAGAATCGGCTCGTCAATCTGCACCCACTCGACGCCTTGGGCAGCGAGACGCGCGAAGATCTGCCCGTACAGCGGCAGCAAACGATCGAGCAAATCCAGCTTGTCGAATTCGGCGCCCTTGGCCTTGCCCAGCCACAGATACGTCAGCGGGCCGATGATCACCGGTTTGACGTTGTGGCCCAGCGCACGGGCTTCTTCGACTTCTTCGAACAACTGCTCCCAACCCAACTGGAACTGCTGATCAGCACTGAATTCCGGGACGAGATAGTGATAGTTGGTGTCGAACCACTTGGTCATTTCCTGGGCGTGCGCACCGCCGCAGCAGCTGTCGCTAACGCCACGAGCCATGCCAAACAGGGTCTGCAGATTGGCTTTGCCGTCATGCGGACGGAAGCGCTCGGGGATGACGCCGAACATCAGCGAGTGCGTCAGGACCTGGTCGTACCAGGCGAAATCGCCGACCGGCAGCAGCGCAATGCCAGCGTTTTTCTGCAAGTCCCAGTGGACCTTGCGCAGCTCACGGCCGACGTCACGCAGGCCGGCCTCGTTCAGTTCTCCTTTCCAGAACGCCTCTTGCGCTTTTTTCAGTTCGCGGTCGCGACCGATACGCGGAAATCCAAGGGAATGGGCCAGTGCCATAACAAACAACTCCAATGTCCTGTTGATGGCGGCCATTGTCGGCATCGGTCGCTAGTGAGACAAACTCAATTTAATCTTGATCAACACGAGTTTCTCTCATGATCGAATCATCGCTGAAAACGCCTCTGACTTGCGCGCGACCAAAAACATATAGCTATATTCGCAGCAGGAAATTTCTTCACAGATCAAGCGATTGGTGCCAGTGAAGACGCCCTTTGAAAACTCAATGACGCCTCCGTGTAAACGCACTCGAAGCCGCCCCGGCAGGTCTTTGATTTCGATCTATCGTTAGATCGAAATGGCTGTATTGACGACCGACTAAAGGTTGCGACAGCCGATGTCTGAGCCTATGTTGCACGCGAGTCTTTTCCCCGCGATTGGAACGCGATCAACACCATTAAGAGGTGAAGAAATGTCAAAGGAATCACGCCCTGCCGTACTTGGGCTGATCGGCAATACTCCACTGGTTCAAGTCACCCGCTTCGACACCGGGCCTTGCACGCTGTTTCTCAAACTCGAATCACAGAACCCCGGTGGTTCGATCAAGGACCGCATCGGCCTGGCGATGATCGACGCCGCCGAGCGTGATGGTCGCCTGCAACCCGGCGGCACTATCGTCGAAGCCACCGCCGGCAACACCGGCCTGGGCCTGGCACTGGTTGGCCGCGCCAAGGGTTATCGCGTGGTGCTGGTGGTACCGGACAAAATGTCCACCGAGAAAGTCCTGCACTTGAAGGCCATGGGTGCCGAGGTGCACATCACCCGCTCCGACGTCGGCAAGGGCCATCCCGAGTATTACCAGGATGTCGCCGCACGTTTGGCCAAAGATATTCCCGGCGCATTTTTCGCCGACCAGTTCAACAACCCGGCCAACCCGCTGGCTCATGAATGCAGCACCGCGCCGGAGATCTGGGCGCAGACTGAACATGATCTGGACGCCATCGTTGTCGGTGTCGGTTCGGCCGGTACGCTGACTGGCCTGAGTCGTTTCTTCAAACGCGTACAACCGGATCTGGAAATGGTCCTCGCCGATCCAGTCGGCTCGGTGATGGCGCAATACAGCCGCGACGGCTCCCTGCCGAAGCCTGGCTCTTGGGCCGTGGAAGGCATCGGCGAGGATTTCATTCCGTCGATCACCGATCTCTCCAGCGTGCGTCACGCCTACTCGATCAGCGATGAAGAAAGCTTCGATCACGCCCGTCAGTTGCTCAAGGCTGAAGGCATTCTCGGCGGCTCGTCGACCGGCACCCTGCTCGCGGCGGCGCTGCGTTATTGCCGTGAACAGACCGAGCCGAAACGTGTGGTGAGCTTCGTCTGCGACACCGGCACGCGCTATCTGTCGAAGGTCTACAACGACCAGTGGATGACCGATCAAGGCCTGTTGCAGCGCAAGGGTTATGGCGACCTGCGTGACCTGATCGCCCGCCGCTTCGAGGACGGCCGCGTGATCAGTGTCGGCCCCGACGACACCCTGCTGACCGCGTTCCAGCGCATGCGCCTGGCCGATGTCTCGCAATTGCCGGTGCTGGTGGAAGGCAAGCAACTGGTCGGTGTGATCGACGAATCAGACATCCTGCTTCCGGTGCACGAAGACGCCGCGCGCTTCAGCCAATCGGTGTCCAGCGTGATGACCGACAAGCTGCAAACCCTTGCCCCCGCTGCCAGTCTTTCCGAGCTGGAAGCGGTGCTCAGCCGTGGCCTCGTCGCCATCATCGCCGATGCATCAGGCTTCCATGGCCTGATCACCCGCACCGACATGCTCAACCAATTACGGAGATCCCTCGCATGAGTCAGCACGACGACAAATCCCAAGGCTTCGCGACCCGGGTGATCCACGCCGGGCAGACGCCGGACCCGACCACCGGCGCGCTGATGCCGCCGATCTACGCCAACTCCACCTATCTGCAAGACAGCCCCGGCGTGCACAAGGGTTTCGATTACGGCCGCTCGCACAACCCGACGCGTTTTGCCCTGGAGCGTTGCGTGGCGGACCTTGAAGGCGGCACCCAGGCGTTCGCGTTCGCCTCCGGGCTGGCGACGATTTCCACGGTGCTCGAACTGATCGATGCCGGTTCGCACGTGATCTCCGGCAATGACTTGTACGGCGGCACGTTCCGCCTGTTCGACAAGGTTCGTCAGCGCAGTGCCGGACACCGTTTCAGCTACGTCGATCTGACTGACCTGGCGGCGTTCGAAGCGGCGCTGCAGGACGACACACGCCTGGTCATTGTCGAGTCACCGACCAACCCGCTGCTGAGCCTGTCGGACCTCGCCGCTATCGCCCGTATCTGCCGCGCTCGCGGGATCATCAGCGTGGCCGACAACACCTTTGCCAGCCCGTATATCCAGCGGCCGCTGGAGCTGGGTTTCGACATCGTGCTGCACTCGACCACCAAGTACCTGAACGGCCACTCCGATGTAATCGGCGGCATCGCCGTGGTCGGCCAGAACCAAGAACTGGCCGAGAAGCTGGGCTTTCTGCAGAACGCAGTCGGTGCGATTGCTGGGCCGTTCGATGCGTTCCTGACTCTGCGCGGGGTGAAGACTCTGGCACTGCGCATGGAGCGTCATTGCAGCAACGCGCTGGATCTGGCGCAGTGGCTGGAACAGCAGCCGCAGGTCAAACGCGTCTACTATCCGGGGCTGGCTTCGCATCCGCAGCATGAGTTGGCCAAGCGCCAGATGCGTGGTTTTGGCGGAATGATTTCCGTCGATCTGAACAGCGATCTGGCCGGTGCGCGGCGGTTTTTGGAGAACGTGAAGATCTTTGCGTTGGCGGAAAGTCTGGGCGGTGTGGAGAGCCTGATCGAGCACCCGGCGATCATGACTCACGCGACCATTCCGGCTGATACCCGGGCGAAACTGGGGATCGGCGATGGCCTGGTGCGTCTGTCGGTGGGCGTCGAGGACGTCGAAGACCTGCGCGCCGATCTGGCGCAGGCACTGCAAGCGATCTGATCTGGCAGAACGACAAAGCCCGCACGAAGCGGGCTTTGGTGTTCGAGCAGGCGGCCAGTGCTGGTCTCTGGCTTACAAGGTTTATCGGGCTTCCCACAGTACCGGGCCAAATTGAAAAGGTACGGCCTCGGCTGCTTCACACGGCATAAGGGCTGGATCTCAGCGCGGAGATCTTTCTAACCGTGTACCTTTCGGAGCGCGCCCCACGCCCCCTTGCTATCCGATTGCGCATCAGTCTGCGTCTTCGCCTACATCTTTAAGCCTAGCAAAGGCTCGCCGACGCGAATCAGTGTTTTTAGACTGATTCGAGCTTTGCCCCAATCGGGCAGGAAGCGAAGCGACTAACGGCCGTCGATCCCCCCGCCGCATCGCCTCGCAATCGCGATCTATACTCAATCAGTTCGATCATGATTCTGTCGACACCCGCATGCTTGACTGCGTGCCCGTGCCTTTCGCCAACCAGACTGACCCCAGCCAAATGAGTCGTGGCGCCAGCCAATACGCGGCGGACGATGCCTTATCGCTTTGTGGCTGCCGGGGCGTGGAGAAAACTATGAAACACAAGCTGTTGTCAGGCGTGCTTCTGGCGGTCGTGGCGACCGTGGTGGTGCCTAATGTCTGGGCGGCGCAGCCGCAGGCGTTGGCGTCCGATGGATCGGATCATGTGGGTGCCGGGGCAGTGGCTTCGGATGGCTCCGATCACGTTGGCGCAGGTGCGGTGGCTTCTGATGGTGCCGATCATGTTGGCGCTGGCGCGGTCGCTTCTGACGGCTCCGATCACGTTGGCGCAGGTGCGGTCGCTTCTGATGGTGCCGATCATGTTGGCGCGGGCGCGGTCGCTTCTGACGGTGCCGATCATGTCGGTGCAGGTGCGGTCGCTTCTGACGGTGCCGATCATGTCGGCGCTGGTGCGGTCGCTTCTGACGGTGCCGATCATGTCGGTGCAGGTGCGGTCGCTTCTGACGGTGCCGATCATGTTGGTGCGGGTGCCGTAGCTTCTGATGGCGCTGATCATGTTGGCGCTGGCGCGGTCGCTTCTGACGGTGCCGATCATGTCGGTGCAGGTGCGGTCGCTTCTGACGGTGCCGATCATGTTGGCGCGGGTGCAGTCGCCTCTGATGGTGCCGATCATGTCGGTGCAAGTGCGCTGGCTTCTGATGGAGCCGATCGTACCGGCGTCAACCGGGTTGCCTATTCGCGCGTCGGCGTCGGCTCTGATCGTGTTGCCTCGGCACTGATGACAGGCAGTTATTCCGACCAGTTCAACAGCCCTCAGTAATCCTTCCTTGGCCCAACGGGCGGTTCCAGCGAACCGCCTGTCGAGCGCCGCACTAGCACATTTGTGCTAATCGACCGCCCTGCCACCCGGCGTTATATTCCCCCGCAACCCCGATGTTCCTCAACGTTGCCTGTTCGCAGCGTGCGGGATCGTTGTGCCTGGAAATCAGAACAACACCAAGGAAGACTCACCATGAAACTCCATGCAAACCTCACCAAAATCGCCGTATTCGGCGCCGTGCTGCTCGGCGTGGCCGGCTGCCAGACCGTCAAACCCACTGAAGCGAGCATGAAAGAACGCGCGCAAACGGTGATCGGTAAACCGGTGTCGAAAATCGACAATATCCGCAACGACAGCACCCTCACCTACTACACCGCGTACACCCCGGCCGGGGAATACAACTGTGAATTGCCCAGCGGCGTAATCATCGCCGTGGCCAGCATGGGCATGATGTCGCCGCCGCTGTCGTGCCTGCCGAAAGGCGCCTCGCCGATTCCACTGCAGTAACTTCCCCGCCCGGTAAAGGACACCGTTTGCCCATGAAAACCCTGATCGCAACACTCACCCTCAGCGCCTTGTTCCTCACTGGCTGCGCCACGCCGAAACAATGGGAAGCCACTGGCGGCAGCAAAAACGATGGCGTCGTCCAGGTCTCCTATGAACTGGGCCAATTCGAAAGCGGCCAGACCAGCGCCGAACAAGGCCTGACCGTCGCCGCGCAACGCTGCAAGACCTGGGGCTACAAAAACGCCGAGGTCACCGGCTCCGAGAAAAACATCTGCCGCACCATGGGACAATACAACTGCCTGCAGACCACCATCACCCAGGATTACCTGTGCAAGCGCTAGACGCTTGACCCTGTAGGAGTTGTCGAGTGAAACGAGGCTGCGATCTTTTGATCCTGATCCTGAAAAGAAGATCAAAAGATCGCAGCGTGCCGCAGCTCCTACAGGGGTTGAACTTGCGGTCGGCGGTCGCGCAAGGTTCGCAAGGTCGCGCGCAGCTCGGCTGGGCGCACCGGCTTGGACAAGATCGCGATGTGGCGGTCGTGTAGGGCGGCCTGAATTTTTTCGACGTCATGTCCGGTAATGATCATCGCTGGCACTGCCCAGCCCCTCCGCCTGCGTACGTCGTCGATACATTCGATGCCGGTGGCATGAGTGCCGAGGTCATAGTCGGCAACGATGATGTCGCAGTCGGTAACCAGATCCTGTGCGGTCAACTCGGCCTGAACCACACAGCCCCAACGCTCCAATAACGCCGAAGTCGCGAGCAATACGTTGCGATCATCCTCCACCAGACACACCTTCAACCCGGTCAGCAAACCGACCTGACGTGCGTCATCACGATTGGCCATTACCTGCGGCGGAGCAGTGATCGGCAAGCCGTACAAAGTCACCGCTGTTCCCCGCCCGAGCCGCGAGCGCAGAGCAACGTCGACACCGATCAATTCACCCAACCGCTTGACGATCGACAGCCCGAGCCCCACGCCCTCGACGTCTTTATCGCGCACTTGCCGTACCCGATAAAACTCCTCGAATACCTTGGCCAGATGCTCTTCGGCAATACCGTTGCCGCGGTCATAAATCACAATGGCCAGCCCTGCCCCGCGCCGGCGCACGCCGATCAATACCGGTCGATGTGCACCGTACTTGAAGCAGTTGGACAGGACGTTTTGCACCATGGTCGCCAGCAGCGCCGGATCGGTCTGAACCCAGTACGGGCATGGACGCAAACGCATCTCCACCCCGGCCCAACGCGCTGCCTCGGCGTTCTGGCGAATCAGCTCCGCCAGCCATTCACCCAGATGGACACTTTTCAGTTTGGGCAGCACGCGACCGTTATCAAGGGTGTACAGGTCGAGAATCGAGCGAAACAACTGCGACACGTTGAGCAGCGATCGGTCGATGTTATCGACCAGACGCCGCTCCTCATCGCCCAACCGCGACTCCCGCAGGCACGCGGTAAACAGACCAATCGAATGAATCGGCTGACGCAAATCATGACTGGCCTGGGCGAGAAATCGCGACTTTTCCAGATTCGCCGCCACCGCTTCTTCTGACGCCTTGCGCGTACGCTCCAGCAACAAGTGCGCGTAAAACGGGATCACCGTGCTGGTGAGCATCAGCATCAACACCATGAACGGCTGTGCCTGCCACACCGGTGTCAGGCGATACACACACAGCAACGCCAACAACGCCAGCCCGGTGGCAATCGCCAGATAGCGCGAGCCGTAGCGCATGCCGTTGCCAAGGTTGACCCAAATGATCACCGCATACAGCGGCAACGCCATCTCGCCGCCCACCACCAGACCAAAGCAAGTACCGGTGTAATCGTGAACCATGCCGAAAATCCGCCGCGCCGGGTAATGCCCCGGCCAACGCGCAATCGCCTGACGCAGGGCAATCGAAGCCAACAAAAACACAATGATGTAGGTAATGATCGGCAGGTATGTATCGAAACGCTGGCCCGGCAAAAAAACCAGTATGAGCATGTAAATCACGGCAATGCTGGCGATGATAATGCGCAGATTGGCCTGGTCGAGTTCGGTGTTTTTCTCGAACTTCATGGTAAACATCCTTGTGCGGCAATCGTCAGATTCCGAATCAGCCTACAGGCAACCTTCGCACCCGGTGCTAAGGTGCAGCCTTGAATAACGCTTGACCCAGGGAGGGTCACGCCATGACTTGCCGAATTATCATAGCCGACGATCACCCGCTGTTTCGCGAGGCGATGCTGCGCACGGTCCAGCGCTTGCTGCCCGAGGCCGTTATCGACGAAGCCGGCGATCTCGACGCCGTGCTGGCGCTGCTGCCTTTGGGTGATGAGCCGGACACATTGATTCTAGACCTGCGTTTCCCGGGATTGACCTGCGTCAGCCAACTCGCCGAGCTGCGTCAGCGCTTGCCGCGCACCACGCTGATCGTAGTCTCGATGGTCGATGATGAGTCGTTGATCAGCGAAGTCATGGCCGCCGGTATCGACGGTTTTATCGGCAAAAACATCGATCCGGACGAAATCGGTCAGGCGATTCTGGCGATTCGTGAAGGAGAGGTGCTGGTGAAGTTCGCGCCGTCAGGCCTGCTGCCGCTGGAAACCGGCGCCACCCTTACGCCTCGTCAGCAAGACGTCCTGCGCTTGATCGCCCAAGGCAAAACCAACAAGGAAATCGCCCGCGAACTGGATATCTCACCGTTCACGGTACGGATTCATGTTTCTTCTTTATTACGCACGCTGAACGTGCCCTCGCGAGCGGCCGCCGCCGTGAAATACGCGGGGACTCTGTAGGAGCTGCCGAAGGCTGCGATCTTTTGACTTTGTTTTTTAAAAGACAAGATCAAAAGATCGCAGCCTGCGGCAGCTCCTACACGAGGAGCGGTGTGTTATGGGTCGACTTGCGCCATCAGCTCGGGCACCGATTCCGGGCGCTTGGCGTAGCGCTGCGCCAGCACCGCGCAGACCATCAACTGAATCTGATGGAACAGCATCAACGGCAAAATCAACACACCAATCGTGCTGCCGGCAAACAACACCTGCGCCATCGGCACACCGGTGGCCAGGCTCTTTTTCGAGCCGCAGAACAAAATGGTGATGCGGTCTTCCTGGCTGAAGCCGAATGCCTTGCCTAACAGCGTCGACGCCAACAGCACCAGCGCCAGCAGAATGCAGCAGACCACCACCAGCCCCAGTAACTCAACCAGCGGAATCTGATGCCAGATACCTTCGTTGACCGCCTCGCTGAACGCGCCGTAAACCACCAACAGAATCGAACCCTGATCGACGAACTTCAGCCAGTTCTTGTTGCGCCCGACCCACGCGCCGATCCAGCGTCGGGCGATCTGTCCGGCAATGAACGGCAGCAACAATTGCACGCTGATTTTCAGAATCGCATCCAGCGTCGAACCGCCATCACCGTGTACGTCGAGCAGTAGCGTCACCAACAGCGGCGTGAGGAAAATCCCGAACAGGCTCGACGCCGCCGCGCTACAAATGGCCGCCGGAATATTGCCCCGCGCCAGCGAGGTGAACGCGATTGCCGACTGCACCGTGGCCGGCAACGCGCACAGGTAGAGCATGCCCATGTACAGCTTGTCGCCGATCAGCGGTGACAGCAGCGGTTTCAGCGCCAGGCCCAGTAACGGGAAAAGGACAAACGTCAGGCCAAACACCAGTAAATGCAGGCGCCAGTGGCCGGCGCCGGCGATGATGGATTCGCGGGAAAGCTTGGCGCCATGCAGGAAAAACAGCAGCGCGATGGCGATGTTGGTCAGCCAGCCGAAGCCGACGGCGACCTGGCCGCTGGCCGGCAGGAAGCTGGCCAGCAACACGACGCCGATCAGCGTCAGGGTAAAGTTGTCGGGCAAAAAGCGGGGGCGAGTCATGGTCGGTTCATCCGGGGGTTGCCAGTGCGTGCCGACGACTCTAACGTGACTGCCAATTACCGACTAACGCCGAAGGGCCACAAGATGCCGCCTAAAGGACATGACAAAAGCGTCCGTCGCAGCATTCCCGGGCTGCCCAGCCTGCCGCGTCCGCTCTACGGGCGTACCGAATCACTGCCCAACCGCGCCCTGACCCGGCGCCATAGTCACCCGTGGGTGCAGTTGTCCTACGCGATTCAGGGTGTGCTGGAAATCCAGACCAGTGCCGGCCGCTTCGTCGCCCCGCCCGAACGCGCCGTGTGGATCCCGGCGGGCGTGCCGCATCGGGTGTTCAGCTCGCCGCACACTGAAATGCGCAGCCTGTACATCGATTGCAGCGTCGCCGAATGGGCGCTTGAGCGTTGTCACGTGCTCGGCGTCAGCGATCTGCTCAGGGAGCTGATCCGCGCCTTCAGTCAGGTTCCAGTGGAATACGACCAGAGCGGCCCGCACGGACGTCTCGCCCAGGTGATCCTCGATCAACTGGCCGAGGCGCCGCAGATCGACCTGATGCTGCCGCTGCCGCAAGACGCGCGCTTGAAGCAGATCTACCAGAGCCTTGAACAACATCCGGAACAACAGACCACGCTGAGCCATTGGAGCGAGAAGTTCGGCGTCACCGAAAAAACCCTCACCCGCCTGTTTCTGCGTGACACCGGCCTGACCTTCCGCGCCTGGCGCCAGCGCTTGCGCCTGCTCGGCGCGCTGACACCGTTGGAGAAAGGCGAACGCGTCACCGACGTCGCGCTGGCCTGCGGTTATGACTCGACATCGGCGTTTATCGCGGCGTTTCGCCAACAGTTTGGCGAAACGCCGGGGGAGTTCTTTCGCTGATCAGCGATCCGCCAGCTCTTCCAGCAAATCCGCCGACGGCACGAAATACAGACTCCCAGTCACGGCCGTGCTGAAATCCAGCAACTTGTCGTAGTTACCCGGTGGCTTGCCGACGAACATGTTTTCCAGCATCTGCTCGATCGGCTCGGGCGAGCGCGCGTAACCGATGAAGAAGGTGCCGAACTCCCCTGCCCCCGGCCGGCCGAACGGCATGTTGTCACGGAGGATTTTCACTTCCTCGCCGGCCGCGTTGGTGATGGTGGTCAGCGCACTGTGTGAATTGCTCGGTTTGACCGCGTCATCCAGTTCGATATCGGACAGCTTGGTGCGACCGATAACGCGCTCCTGTGCTTCAACACTCAGGCCGTTCCACGCGGTCATGTTGTGCAGGTACTTCTGCACCAGCACGTAACTGCCGCCGCTGAAGTCGGGGTCTTCGTCACCGACGATGGTGAAGTTGAGCGCTTTGCGCCCGACCGGGTTTTCCGTGCCGTCGACGAAACCGATAATGCTGCGCATGTCGAAATAGCGGAAACCTTGCACTTCGTCGACCACGGTCACCGCATCGCCGAGAACCGCCATGATTTGCGTGGCCAGCTCAAAACACAGGTCCATTTGATCGGCGCGAATGTGCAGCAGCAGATCCCCCGGGGTTGCCGGGGCATGTCGGCCCTCCCCGCCAAATTCACGAAAACCGTGCAGTGACGCCGGGCGCGGATTGCCAAACAGGCGATCCCAGGCGTTCGAGGAAAAGCCGCAGATGCAGGTCAGATTGCCGGTCGGTACACGCTTGCCAACCGAGCGCACCAGCCCGGCGATATCGCCGCACCAGTCTTTGACGGTTTGCGCGGCTTCCGGCCCGGCATTCAGCGTCGCGACGATGAATATTGCGCTGCTGGTGATCGGACTGCACACCGCTTGAGGTTCGAGAATGTCGGTATTCATCGCTGGAAATGTCGCTCCGTAAAAAATGCCCGAGCTGTTAACCAGGGCAGATAGTTCGTTTTTAACGAACTGTTGCGCAGAAATAAACGATTTTTCTTTGGCGCAAAAGCGTCGCTAGCATGGCCTCGTCTGACCCCAATCCAAGAATAGACAGGGAGCGTGACATGCCAGCCACAAACATCAATATCGGCGAACCGTGGATGTGGGCCGCCTTCATCGTCTTCGTGCTTGCCATGCTGGCATTGGACCTGTTTGTCTTCGGTGGGCGCAAGGCGCATCGGGTCTCAGTGCGCGAAGCCTTGTCCTGGGTCATCGCATGGTGCTTGCTGGCTCTGAGTTTCGCGGCCCTGCTCTGGTGGTATTTGCACGGTGCGTTCGGTGCCGAGATCGCCCGGGAAAAAACCCTCGAATTCCTCACTGGATATCTGATCGAGCAGTCGCTGTCGATCGACAACATGTTCGTCTTCGTGATGATCTTCAGCTACTTCGCGGTGCCGCCGGAGCTGCAGCGGCGGGTGCTGCTGTACGGCGTGCTCGGGGCGATCGTGATGCGCGCGGTGATGATCTTTGCCGGGGTGTGGCTGGTGTCGCAGTTCGAATGGCTGCTGTATGCGTTCGGCGTGTTCCTGATCTTCACCGGGATCAAGATGCTGGTGTTTGCCGAGCACCAGCCGGACCTGGACAAGAATCCGTTGCTGCGCTGGGTGCGCGGGCATATGCGCATCACTAGCAGCTTTCATGGCGAACGTTTTTTCGTCCTGCAGAACGGCGTGCGCTGGGCCACCCCGATGTTTCTGGTGCTGGTGTTGATCGAGGCCAGTGACTTGATGTTCGCGGTGGACAGTATTCCGGCGATCTTCGCCGTGACGACTGATCCGTTCATTGTCTTCACCTCGAATATCTTCGCGATCATGGGCCTGCGGGCGTTGTATTTCCTGCTGGCGGACATGGCGGACCGCTTTCACTTGCTCAAGTATGGGCTGGCGATTGTGCTGGTGTTCATTGGCGGCAAGATGGTGTTGATGCCGTGGTTGCACATGCCGGTGGAGTGGTCGTTGGCGGTGGTCGGTGGGGTGATCATGGGGTCGGTTTTGCTGAGTCTGGTGATGACCAAAGATGCCGAACGCCGCACTGAATGACACACCACAAAACCCTGTGGGAGCGAGCCTGCTCGCGAAGGCGTCGGACCAGTCAACATCGACGTTGAATGACACTCCGCTTTCGCGAGCAGGCTCGCTCCCACATTTGAATTGCGGTGTTTGTTACTTATCGGACTTGATGCTGGTCCACACCCGTGTCCGCACACGCTCAAGCTTCTGCGGCAGCGGCTGCACGACGTAGAGGTTTTTCAGCGCTTCGGGGGTCGGCGTCAGGTTCGGATTGCCGGTGATTTCCTTGTTGATCAGCGGCATCGAATCCTTGTTCGCATTCGGGTAGCCGAGGAAGTCACTGATCGGTGCGATCACTTTCGGATCGAGCAGGTTGTTGAGGAATTCATGCGCCTCGGCGACGTTCTTCGCGCTCTTCGGAATCGCGAAGGTGTCGAACCAGATCGGCGCGCCTTCCTTCGGCAAGCGCCAGTCGACCACCACGCCGTTGCCGGCTTCTTTGGCGCGATTGCCAAACTGGTAGAAGCTGCCGGAGTAACCGATGGCCACGCAGATGTCGCCGTTGGCGATGTCGGTCATGTACTTGGCCGAGTTGAAATAGGTCACGTACGGGCGAACCTTGAGCATCAGCTCCTTGGCTTTTTCATAGTCGGCGGGGTTCTGGCTGTTCGGGTCGAGGCCCAGGTAATGCAGAGCCAACGGGAGGATTTCCGTCGGCGAATCGAGCATCGCCACGCCGCAGGATTTGAGCTTTTCCATGTTCTCTGGTTTGAACACCAGATCCCAGCTATCGACCGGCGCGTTGTCGCCCAATGCAGCCTTGACCTTGGCCGGGTTGAAGCCGATCAGCACGGTGCCGACCATGTAAGGCACGCCGTACTGGTTGCCGGGGTCGTTCTTGCCCAGCAATTTCAACAGTTCCGGGTCCTGGTGGCTCCAGTTCGGTAGTTTCGATTTATCCAGTTTCTGAAACACGCCCGCCTTGATCTGCGTTTCAAGGAACTGGTTCGACGGCACCACCAGGTCGTAACCGGAGTTGCCGGTCAGCAGTTTGGCTTCCAGGGATTCGTTGGTGTCGAAGGTGTCCCAAATCACTTTGATGCCGCTTTTGGCGGCAAAATCCTTGGGCACGGACGGCAGGATGTAGTCCGCCCAGTTGTACACGCGCAGTTCGCGTTGCTCAGCCTGGACGGCGCCGGCCAACAGCGTCAGCCCGCACACAGTGGCACCCAGAATGCGTTTCATCGTGACCATGGTTGTTCCCCAAAAGGCAGCGTGAGTTCGATGGTTTTTATGTTCTGTACACGGCAGCGGCTGTAAAGGTAGCCAAGGGTAAAAAAAGGTTCAGCGTCTGGTTATGGTTTTGATTCTTGCTGACAGCGTAGCCGGAGCACAGTGGGGGATGGGCCAAAAGGGGATCGATGTGGCCAATTTGATTGACCGCCGGGATGCGGAAACAACAATGCCCGGCACTTGGCCGGGCATTGTCGAATAACGGATCAGCTCAGTCGGTGTAACCCAATCTCGCCGCCCTGCTCTGCTGAGTCTGGCCGCGTGTGGCCAGGCAGTAATACAACGGAACGGTGACCACCAGGCCGACCAGCCAGGACAGATCCGCGCCGTCGACCAGATTGGCGTAAGGCCCGACGTACAGGGAGGTATTGGCGAATGGCAACTGCACGAGGATGCCGATGAAATAAGCAATGATCGCGTGCAGATTAAAGCGCCCGTAAACCCCGCCATCGGCGCGGAAGATCGAGGTGATGTCGTAGCAGCCGCGCTTGATCAGGTAGAAGTCGATCAGGTTGATCGACGCCCACGGCACCAGCACCAGTAACAACGCCAGAATCAAACCGATGAACTCGGAAATGAAATCCGCCGACGCACCCAGCGCAACCACGCAGCAACCCGCGAGCACCACGCTCGACAACACTACGCGTACCTTGATGCTCGGTGTCCATTGGCTGGCAAACGTCTGAATCGAGGTGATGATCGACAGCACCGCGCCATACAGATTCAGCGCGTTGTGGCTGATGATATTCAGCAGGAACAGCACCATCAGAATCGGCCCCAGCCACCCGGTCGATTGCTTGACCGCGACCATCGCTTCGGTGCCTTCCGGGGTCGCCAGCACAGCAACCGCACCGAAGCTGAACGACAGAATCGTGCCCAGCGTCGCGCCCAGATAAGTCGCCCAGAACGGCTTGGCAATGCCGATATCCGCTGGCAGGTAACGCGAGTAATCGGACACGTACGGCGAGAAGCTGATCTGCCAGATGATCCCCAGTGACACCGTCGCCAGCCAGCCGGACAGGTTGAAGCTGCCGCGAGTGAGAAAGTCCGCCGGCAAGTCATGGGCGAAGATATAGATGAACCCGGCGAGCAACGCACTGCCCATCACCCAAGTGCCGATACGGTTCAGCGTGTGGATGAAGTTGTAGCCGATCACGCCAATCGCTGTGGCCGCCAGTGCGCCGATCAGAATGCTCAACGGCGCCGGCACCGATGGCGCAATGCCAACGATGGATTTGCCGGCGAGCACGATGTTGGAAATAAAGAAACCGATGTAGATGATCGCGGCGAAAAACACGATCAACAGCGCGCCATAACGGCCGAACTGGCCGCGACTCTGAACCATC
Source organism: Pseudomonas sp. VD-NE ins (assembly GCF_031882575.1). Classification (NCBI taxonomy): domain Bacteria; kingdom Pseudomonadati; phylum Pseudomonadota; class Gammaproteobacteria; order Pseudomonadales; family Pseudomonadaceae; genus Pseudomonas; species Pseudomonas sp. VD-NE ins. The sequence continues at coordinate 2,679,988 of NZ_CP134772.1, read as the reverse complement.
TGCGGAATGCCCATGCGCGGGCCTTGCGCCGACGCCAGCGCAATCACCACACCGCCGATCAGGTGCCCCAGCGCAATCGCCAGCAGCCCCCAGAGCAAATCAAGGTGAAACACCTGAACCACCATGGCGCCGGTGACGATGGGCAGTGGCGCAATGTTGGTGCTGAACCAAAGAGTGAATAGGTCGCGGGCCTTCCCGTGGCGTTCCGCGAGTGGGACGTAGTCGACCGTATGGTTCTCGATCAACGGATCTTGCCGGGACATCTGGGACATATGCATGAACTCGAGTTTGTCTGTTCTTATCGTTGTATGAAGCCAAACCGGGGGGACTCTTTGGTCGCCCCTCAGATGCAGACCATATTATGGTATTCCAAACAATTCACAAGACTGATCCGTAGTTTGCGGCGCCAACTGATACGCCATCCTTACTGAAACCGCGGCCTTCAGACCAGCCGAAAGCCCAGCAAACGCTGAGTTTCCGACGAACGCAGCACGTTTATCGGTTCAGCTTAAAAGGCCTTGAAAAGATTAAATACTGGTATACCATCAGACCAACAAACACATAAAAACAGCAGCACCACACCCGAGGACCGACCAATGATCGATGCCGCCATCTACAAACAAGTCATGGGCTCGTTCCCGTCCGGCGTAACCGTTATCACCACCCTGGACGACGACGGTCAGATCGTCGGCCTGACGGCCAGTGCGTTCAGCTCGCTATCAATGGACCCGGCGCTGGTGCTGTTCTGCCCCAACTACAGTTCTGATTCCTATCCGGTGCTGATCAAGAACAAGCGTTTTGCGATCCACGTTCTGTCCGGCGGCCAGCAAAGCGAAGCCTACGCCTTCGCCCGCAAAGGCAAAGACAAAGCGCAAGGCATCGAATGGACCTTGAGCGAGCTGGGTAACCCGATCCTCGCCAACGCGACGGCTATCATCGAATGTGAGCTGTGGCGCGAATACGAAGGCGGCGACCACGCCATCATGGTCGGCGCGGTGAAGAACCTGATCGTCCCCGAGCAAATCGCCGGGCCGCTGGTGTACTGCCACGGCAAGATGGGCGCCCTGCCCGTCCTGGCCTGATCGAACAACCAGCCCTATGCAAATCAAATGTGGGAGCGAGCCTGCTCGCGAAAGCAGTGTTACAAGCGACGCAGCAAGCGACTGACACAGCGCGATCGCGAACCGCTCACTCCCGCCGATTTTTGTAGCCTCAACAACAAAAGATCCGAGGAAGCGTCATGAAATTTTCCCTGTTCATCCACATGGAACGCTGGGACGAAAGCGTCAGCCACCGCCAACTGTTCGAAGACCTCACCGAACTGACCCTGATGGCCGAAGCCGGCGGTTTCAGCACCGTGTGGATCGGCGAACACCACGCCATGGAATACACCATCTCGCCCAGCCCGATGCCATTGCTCGCCTACCTCGCCGCCAAAACCACCACCATCCACCTCGGCGCCGGCACCATCATCGCGCCGTTCTGGCACCCGTTGCGCGTCGCCGGTGAATGCGCGTTGCTCGATGTGATCAGCAACGGTCGCATGGAAGTCGGCCTGGCCCGTGGCGCCTATCAGGTTGAATTCGATCGCATGGCCGGCGGTATGCCCGCTTCATCCGGTGGCCAGGCACTGCGGGAAATGGTTCCGGTGGTCCGCGCGCTCTGGCAAGGCGACTACGCCCACAACGGTGAGATCTGGAAATTCCCCACCTCCACCAGCGTGCCAAAACCGATTCAGAAGCCCAACCCGCCAATGTGGATCGCCGCCCGCGACCCGGACTCGCACAACTTCGCCGTGGCCAACGGCTGCAACGTGATGGTTACGCCGCTGATGAAGGGCGACGAAGAAGTCCTCGACCTGAAGAACAAGTTCCAGACCGCGCTGGACAACAATCCAGACGTGCCACGTCCGCAATTGATGGTGCTGCGCCATACCCACGTGCACACCGCTGATGACCCGGACGGTTGGAAAGTCGGCGCGAAAGCGATCTCGCGTTTCTACCGTACCTTCGATGCGTGGTTTGGCAACAAGGAAACACCGGTCAACGGCTTCCTCGCGCCAAGCCCGGAAGAGAAGTTTGCCGGGCGTCCGGAGTTTGAACTGGAGAGTCTGCACAAGACGGCGATGATTGGTACGCCGGAAGAGATCATTCCGCGGATCAAGTACTACCAGGAACTGGGGGTGGATGAGTTCAGTTTCTGGTGTGACAACAGCTTGCCGCATGAGGAGAAGAAGAAGTCGCTGGAGCTGTTTATCAAGCATGTGGTGCCGGCGTTTCGCTAAGCACACAGCATCCAGTGTTCGGTAAATGAAAACGCCCCGAAATTGTTCGGGGCGTTTTCTTTGGCCACAGGCAAGAAGCTACCAGAGACGCTTCCAGGATAGCCCGCTCCGCCGAGTCACTTCTCGACGTCAAGCATGTGTCCCGTTCTGGAGAGTTCCACCTCGACTTCATCAATAACCCGCTGAACTTCTTCTTCAATCAAAGCTTGATTTTCATTGGGTGCATCCCAGTTCTGCTGGAGGCTGCAACTACGACTGCCAGAATGTGAGACAAACGCCATATTCGTCGAGCAGATCGTCAGCGATTTCAAACTGAAACACCTTCCCTGGAAAGCAGTCTGATAATGCGCGCTTCCAATATCCAGTGAGGTGTTCGGCAAACAAATGACAAAGACGATAGTCTTCTTCCGACAGACCAACCTTAAATACGGGTCGGTCCGGCGCATCTTCCCACTTTGAAAAGAACTGATTTACTGAAAAAACATTTCTGTATCGTTCAACATCTCTACGCAATGCACTTTTTTCCAACACACCCGTTTCAGTCTCGACCAGGCCCTTCAAAGGAAACCTTTGCGGGTCGTATTGCTCAGCGTTAGGCAACCAGAAAACGTGGCCGTCAAGCTCAATAAAATCAGGAGAAAGCAAACCTAGAACAGAAATGGTTTGCTCCAGTGAAACCAGATTCCCGACATACGAAAAAAACTCCCCGGAACCAATATCCGATACGAACAGGTTCAATGACTTTTTAGAAATACTACCTTTATAAATTTTCATCAGTTCAATCCCAAGCTATCCAGAACCGACTGAGGAACAGTTGGGGGCTGCCGGTTGCGCAGGCTTGGCGTCCTTTCCGGGCAGTTCCTTGAGCCCTGCTGCTCTTCGAGCAGGCGATTCTGGCGGTTACGGATAAGGTCAGTGTCACCGGGTGCGGGAGCCGCAAGGGCCCGTTTTCATTGACTTGGCGGCAGCGATTAACTCAGTTCAAGCAGCCCCGCCTTTCAGTGTTCAACGCCCAGTCGCGTGGCGACGTCCTCGGGGGCCAGCGCGCGACCATCGGCCGCCGTTAAAGTCAGCTTGCGAATCGGTTGACGGTTCTTCGCATCGACCATCACCGAGCCCGGCTCACCCGGCGCGTACATGAATTCAGCGCCCCACTGCGACAGCGCGACGATCACCGTCTGCAAGGCTTTGCCGCGCTCTGTCAGCACGTATTCCTTATAGGCGCCGCCATCGGCCGCTGGCAGCGCTTGCAGGATGCCCTGCTCCACCAGGCCTTTGAGGCGCGCGCTGAGCATGTTCTTGGCGATATCCAGACTCTTCTGAAAATCATTGAAACGGCGAATCCCGTCCAGCGCGTCACGAATGATCAGCAACGACCACCAGTCACCAATCAGGTCCAGCGTCCGGGCGACCGGGCAGGCATTGCCCTGCAAACTTTTGCGTTTCACGTAGGAGTACTCCATGCATTCGTCGATTGGCCTCGCGGCTCACAGTTGCATCATACAACTGCAAGACACGTTCACGCCTGGACCGACGCAAAACCAGCACCTGCATACAAGTAGCCGGAGCGCTTTGCGCTGATAGTGAATGCCGCCATTTCGGCACTGAACCCCGAAGCAGGAGTTTCCATGAGCACTTTCACCACGCAAGACGGTACCGAGATCTACTACAAGGATTGGGGCAGCGGCAAACCTGTGCTGTTCAGTCACGGCTGGCCGCTGGATGCCGATATGTGGGAATACCAGATGGAATACCTGAGCAGCCGTGGCTATCGCACGATTGCCTTCGATCGTCGTGGTTTCGGCCGTTCCGACCAGCCGTGGACCGGTTATGACTACGACACCTTCGCCGATGACATCGCGCAACTGATCAATCACCTGGACCTGCGCGATGTGACGCTGGTGGGCTTCTCCATGGGTGGCGGCGACGTCAGCCGCTACATCGCCCGGCATGGCAGCGAGCGGGTTGCCGGTCTGGTGTTGTTGGGCGCGGTGACACCGCTGTTCGGCAAGAAAGCCGACTTCCCGCAGGGCGTCGATAGTTCAGTGTTTGACGGCATCAAGGCCGGCCTGCTGCAGGATCGTGCGCAGTTCATCGCCGATTTCGCCGCGCCGTTCTATGGCACCAATCAGGGCCAGAAAGTCTCTGACGGCGTGCTCACGCAGACGCTGAATATCGCCCTGATGGCCTCGCTCAAAGGCACGGTGGATTGCGTCACGGCGTTCGCGGAAACCGACTTCCGCCCGGACATGGCCAAGATCGACGTGCCGACGCTGGTGATCCATGGCGACGGTGATCAGATCGTGCCGCTCGAAACCACCGGCAAACAGGCGGCGGCGCAGATCAAGGGCGCTGAACTGAAGGTTTACGCCGGGGCGCCGCACGGTTTTGCGGTGACGCATGCGCAGGCCTTGAATGAGGATCTGCTGGCGTTTCTCCAGCGCTGAAAATTTGTCGTGAACAAGTCCGTCAGATCGGTTTGACGGACTTTTTGCGGCTCTGCGTCTCGACCGGGACGATCTATCGTCAGGGCCATTGCCGAGCAAATCGGTGTCGGCATTTGCTCGCGTTTTGCCGATAATGGCAACCCGCGCGGACCGCGTGAAGGTCCGCTGCAAACGCACCCAGCCGATCATCACGCCGTTTTGACATTTTTTTCCCAGTCCGCTTTGTAGGGTGCGTTATCCGGCCAATCAGGAACCTGCCCATGCCCCCTTCCGACTGCAACGAAATAGACGAAGACATCGCTAGCCAAGCCGCTGATTGGTGCATGCGCCTGCAGGATGACGATTGCCCGCCGGCTGATCGTCAGGCTTTCCAGCACTGGATCCAGCTCGACCCGCGCCACGCTTTCGAGTTCGCAAAAATGCTCGAGATCTGGGATCTCAGCGGCCAATTGCCGAATGAGCCCGAGACAGCGAAAAAACTCCTGACCGGTGACACACTGGCGCACAAAGGTTCGCGCGAAATATAGGGGCCACACTCGCCCCTCTCTTCCCCCTCCAACAACTGAAAGCCGCGTATTCAAAGGCTTTCGCCCTTCTGCATCAGAATTTTATCTTCACATCCCAGCTTAATAATATTTTACCGATATCCCCCCTCTCCCTAGTCTGACCTCAAGCCAAACGGACAAGCCAACAGCGGCCCGAATCCCACTGCCTTGCTAGGAAGGATGTAGAGATGACCCCTGAAATAATAAAAACAGACACGCTGATCGTGGGTGCCGGCCAGGCAGGCGTCGCCATGAGCGAGCACCTGAGCAAACTCGGCGTGCCGCACCTTGTGCTGGAGCGCAATCGCATTGCCGAACGCTGGCGCACCGGGCGCTGGGACTCGCTGGTTGCCAACGGCCCGGCATGGCACGACCGCTTCCCTGGCCTGGAATTCGATGATGTCGATCCCGACGGTTTCGCCCCGAAAGAACGCGTCGCCGATTACTTCGAAGCCTACGCGAAGAAGTTCAATGCACCGATCCGTACCGGCGTGGAAGTGAAAAGCGTGGTGCGCAATGTCGGACGCCCGGGTTTCACTGTCGAGACCTCCGAAGGCGTAATCGAAGCCAGCCGCGTCGTCGCCGCCACTGGCCCGTTCCAGAAACCGGTGATCCCGGCGATTGCCCCGCAAGACGAACGCCTGCTGCAGATCCACTCCGCTGACTACCGCAACCCGCAGCAACTGCCGGCAGGCGCGGTGCTGGTGGTGGGCGCAGGTTCCTCCGGTGTGCAGATTGCCGATGAATTGCAACGTTCCGGCAAGCAGGTTTACCTGTCGGTCGGCGCCCATGACCGCCCGCCTCGCGCTTACCGCAACCGGGATTTCTGCTGGTGGCTGGGCGTGCTCGGCGAGTGGGATCAAGCGGCGATGAAACCGGGGCGTGAGCACGTGACCATCGCGGTCAGTGGCGCCCATGGCGGTCGCACCATCGATTTCCGTGGTCTGGCCCATCGCGGCATGACCCTGGTCGGCGTTACAGAATCGTTCAATAACGGCGTGGTGAGCTTCAAGCAGGACCTCGTCGGCAACCTTACTCGCGGCGACGAAAACTACCTGGCGCTGCTGGATGCTGCCGATGCCTACATCGAGCGCAATGGCCTCGATCTGCCGGAAGAACCGCAAGCGCGCGAAACCTATCCGGATCCCGAGTGCGTGAAAAACCCATTGGCCGATCTCGATCTGGCCAAGGCTGGCGTCACCTCGATCATCTGGGCCACCGGGTTTGCCGTGGATTATTCGTGGCTGCAGGTCGCGGCGTTCGATGACAAGGGCAAGCCTGTGCATCAGCGCGGCGTGTCGAGCGAGCCGGGGGTGTATTTCCTCGGGCTGCCGTGGCAGTCGCGCCGGGGTTCGTCGTTTATCTGGGGCGTGTGGCACGACGCCAAGCACGTCGCCGATCACATCGCCACCCAGCGCAAGTATCTGGACTACCGCGATGCCGAGCAGCGTGAAGCCGAGTTGCACCAGAACACCCACAGCAAAGCCACCGACACCGTCGACGCTTGATTGCCTTTTTCGCACCGGCGCCGATTGCGCCGGGGCAAACCTTCTTCAGGAGCGCTCCATGACCCAGCCAACCCACACTCGCATCCGCATGTTCAACACCAAAGACACTTACCCGAACCAGACGCTGGACAACGACCTGTGCCAAGCCGTTCGTGCTGGCAACACCGTGTATGTGCGCGGCCAGGTCGGCACTGATTTCGACGGCAATCTGGTGGGCCTGGGTGATCCGCGTGCGCAGGCTGAACAAGCGATGCGCAACGTCAAGCAACTGCTGGAAGAAGCCGGCAGTGATATGAGTCATATCGTCAAAACCACGACTTACCTGATCGACCCGCGTTATCGCGAGGCGGTGTATGGCGAGGTCGGCAAGTGGCTTAAAGGCGTGTTCCCGATTTCCACCGGGCTGGTGGTGTCGGCGCTGGGGCAGCCGCAGTGGTTGATGGAGATTGATGTGATTGCGGTGATTCCTGAGTAAGCAGGTACACCGCGTTATGGCCTTCGCGAGCAGGCTCGCTCCCACAATGGAATGCATTTCAAATGTGGGAGCGAGCCTGCTCGCGAAGAGGCCCTCAAGGACAACATCTTCCTAGAAAGGAGTAAGCAGATGACCTTTTCAATCGCAGCTCGCTGCGCCGAAACCGGCCAGTTCGGTGTCGCCATCAGTTCCTCCAGCATCGCCGTCGGCGCCCGTTGCCCGTGGCTGCTGCCGGGTGTCGGCGCGGTGTCGAGCCAGAACATCACCCTGCCGTCACTCGGCCCGGAAGTCCTCGCGCTGATGGAGCAAGGTTTGGCGCCGGACGATGCGCTGGACAAAGTCCTGACCCGCAACGGCTACAGCCAGTACCGCCAGATCACCGCGATCAACCACCTCGGCCAGACTGCACATTTCAGCGGTGCGCAAACCCTCGGCGTGCACAACGCCGTCACCGGCGAACAGTGCGTAGCGGCCGGCAACATGCTCGCCGGGCGTTCGGTGATCGAAGCCATGGTCAGTGCCTTTGAGGACGGCGAAGGTCAACTCGCCGATCGCCTGCTCAAAGCCCTGCACGCCGCACAAGCCCTCGGTGGCGAAGCCGGTCCCGTGCATTCGGCCGCTGTCGTGGTGGTCGGCGAGCAGACCTGGCCGATCGTCAACCTGCGCGTCGACTGGGCTGATGAAGACCCGATCGGCCAGTTGCAAAAGCTCTGGAATGCCTATGCGCCACAGCTTCAGGATTACATCGACCGCGCCCTCGATCCGGCCAAAGCACCGGGCTATGGCGTGGCCGGGGATGATCGATGAACAGCGTCGAGTTGCTCAAGGCACTGGTGGCGTTCGATACCACCAGCCGTGAGTCCAACCTGCAGTTGATCGAATTCGTCCGCGATTACCTCGCCAGTTTCGACGTGCCCTGCGCGCTGATCTACAACGATGAGCGCAGCAAAGCCAACCTGTTCGCCACGATCGGCCCGGTGGATCAACCGGGCATCGTGCTGTCCGGGCACACCGATGTGGTGCCGGTCGATGGCCAGCCGTGGACGTTGCCGCCGTTCGAACTGACCGAACGCGACGGCAAGGTGTTTGGGCGCGGTACCGCAGACATGAAGGGTTATATCGCCTGCGTGCTGGCCTTGGTGCCGTTGCTGCTTAAAACGCCGCTGCGCCTGCCGGTGCACATTGCCCTGTCTTACGACGAAGAGGTTGGCTGCCTCGGCGTGCGCTCGTTGCTCAAGGTCTTGCAGCAACGCCCGATCAAGCCGTTGCTGTGCATCATCGGCGAACCGACCGAACTGAAACCGGTGCTTGGCCATAAAGGCAAACTGGCGATGCGCTGCGACGTCCACGGCCATCCGTGCCATTCGGCTTATGCGCCGCTCGGGGTCAACGCGATTGAATACGCCGCCGAACTGATCGGCGAACTGGGTCGCCTCGGCCAGCAGTTGAAAGCGCCGGAGCATCACGATGCGCGCTTCGATCCGCCCTACAGCACGGTGCAGACCGGCGTGATCAGTGGCGGCAAAGCCTTGAACATCGTGCCCGCCGATTGCCGTTTCGACTTCGAGATCCGCGCCCTGCCCTCGCAGGATCCGGCCCTCGTTGCCGAGGCGCTGAAAGCCTATGCCGAGCACGAAGTACTGCCGCGCATGCGCGCCGTCAGTGCACAAAGCGATATCCGCTTCAGCGCCTTGTCGGCGTATCCGGGGCTGGCCACCGATGCGCAAAGCCAGGCTGCCGAGTTGATTTCCGCCTTCTGCGGTTCAAAGGATTTCGGCACCGTGGCGTTTGGCACTGAAGGCGGTCTGTTCGATGCGGTGGGGATTCCCACGGTGGTCTGCGGCCCCGGCAGCATGGACCAGGGCCATAAACCCGATGAGTTTGTCAGCCTCGAACAGTTGCAGGCGTGCGATGCCATGCTGCAACGAATGCTGGCGTTTATCAGCCTCTGACTATTGGCTCGACGGCACTCACGGGTGCAATCGAGCCAACTCTTCGCGGCAATGATCGACAAACAACTGCGCCGGTTTGGTCAGTTGCACGCGGCGCAGCCAGGCTGCGGACAATCCCGAACCGGTGACGTCTTCCACCAGCGGCACACACACGACTTGCTGGCCGTCGTAGGTGTAGTCGCTGAACGGTTTGGTCACCAGAATCGAAAAGCCGAAACCATTACCGACCATACCGCGCACCATCTCGATCGACGGCGAGCTGAAGACGATATTCGGCGTCAGGCCGCGCTCTTCGAAAATGCTCACGAAATAGGTGCGGCTCGGCACTACGTCGAGCAGGATCATCGGTTCCAGCACCAGATCATGCAGCGACACTTTTGCCTGTTGCGCGAAGCGATGGCTGGCCGGCAGCAACGCATAAGGCTGTTGCGGTGGCATCAGCGGCGTGGTTTCGATGGTGCTGTCCAGGTCGTGTTCGAACAGCATCGCCACGTCGATGCTGCCAGCGGTCAGGGCCTGCACCAGTTCTTGTTGCTCGCCATCACGAATGCGGATTTCCACCCCCGGCCAGCGCGCCTTGAAACCGGCGATCAGGCGCGGCAGATAGAGCGGTGCGACGGTTTCGAAACAGCCGATATCGATCTGCCCCGCGACTACATCATTGTCGGCCAGCGCGTTCTGTTCGAACTCGTGGGCCACCCGCAGCAGCTCCAGCGCCTTGCGATAAAAGCGCGAGCCACTGGGCGTCAGCGACACGCCTTGAGCGTGGTGACGGATGAACAACTGCACGCCGAAGCTTTCTTCCAGATGCTTGATCGCAGTGGAAACCGAGGGCTGCGCGATGTAGAGCTTGCGCGAGGCTTCGGCGACGCTGCCGCAGTCGGCGGTGGTGACGAAGTATTTGAGTTGGCGCAGGTTGTAGGCGGCCATGTGAGTCTCCCAAAGAGCGCGGGTGTTCGCCCTGTTTCCCTGGCGCACGATCAAGCTTGAACATACCGGACGCTGGCGCCAGCCCAAGCATATTTTTTTTAAGGTCTGTAGCAACAAACTTACTAATTTATCTCTCGCGATGCTTTGCACATGATCACTTCAACAAGAAATGCGCCGCCCGTGCCGGCGCTTGCCGAAGTACGTCCACGTACTCATCCTTGCCTTGGAGTTCGTCATGGCTACCCCTGCAGCATCCTCCGCTCCGCTGATTGAAAAACACACGATAGGATATGTGCCCCCCGAAGATCGCCACGGAAAGGTCAGGGATCTGTTTACGCTCTGGTTCGGCGGCAACATCGCGCCGTTGCCCATCGTCACCGGTGCGCTGGGCGTGCAGTTGTTTCACTTGAATCTGCTCTGGGGCATCGTCGCGATTCTCGTCGGCCATCTGGTCGGCGGCGTGCTGATGGCGCTGCACTCGGCGCAAGGCCCGCAGATGGGCATCCCGCAAATGATCCAGAGCCGCGCGCAGTTCGGCTCCCTCGGCGCGTTGCTGGTGGTGTTGATTGCCGGCGTCATGTACATCGGCTTCTTTGCCTCCAACATCGTGCTGGCCGGCAAATCGTTGCATGGCGTGGTCGACAGCGTTCCGGTGCCGGTGGGCATCGTCATTGGCGCGTTCGGCTCGGGGATCATCGGCATCATCGGCTACCGCTTTATCCACGTGCTCAACCGCATCGGCACCTGGGTGCTGGGGATCGGCATCGTCGTCGGTTTCGGCTACATCTTCACCCACATTCAGACTGACGACTTCCTCACCCGTGGCAGCTTCAATCTGTCCGGCTGGCTCGCCACTGTGTCGTTGGCAGCGTTGTGGCAGATCGCGTTTGCACCTTACGTGTCCGACTATTCGCGTTACTTGCCGGCGGATGTCAAAGTCTCGTCGACCTTCTGGACGACCTATCTGGGTTCGGCGCTGGGTTCGAGTCTGGCGTTCATCTTCGGTGCCGTCGCCGTGCTGGCAACTCCGGTGGGCATGGACACCATGGACGCGGTGAAACTCGCCACCGGCTCGATTGGCCCGCTGATGCTGGTGCTGTTTCTGCTCAGCGTGATCAGCCACAACGCCCTCAACCTCTACGGCGCGGTGCTGTCGCTGATCACTCTGGTGCAAACCTTCGCCTACCGCTGGATCCCCACCGCCAAAAGCCGTGCGGTGATATCGATCATCGTGTTAATGGCCTGCTGCTTTGCCGCCGTCGGCGCCTCGAAAGACTTCATCGGCCACTTCGTCGACATGGTGCTGGTACTACTGGTGGTGTTGGTGCCGTGGACGGCGATCAACCTGATCGACTTTTACGCGATCCACAAAGGCCAGTACAACATCCAGTCGATCTTCCAGGTCGACGGCGGCATCTACGGTCGCTACAACCCGCAGGCGTTGCTGGCTTACGCGATCGGCATCGCCGTGCAGATCCCGTTCATGAACACGCCGCTGTACGTCGGTCCGGTGTCGGCGCACATCAATGGCGCGGATCTGTCATGGCTGGTGGGGTTGCTGGTGACCTCGCCGTTGTACTTCTGGCTGGCCAATCGCGACACGTCTTATCGTCGGCGGATGATGGGCGGGAAACTGGCGAGTAGTTTGTGAGATTGATTCGCTAAAAAAGAAGGCCCGCGCTGTGCGGGCCTTCTCCGTTGCGGTGTGGTATTTCTTTACGCCTGACGACGATTGGGTAAGGGACATCCAGTGCTGCGAATACTCGGTAAAGCCTCATCGATCAACGTGCGCAAAGTGCTGTGGACGTGCGCTGAATTGCACCTCCCTTCACGCGAGAAGACTGGGGGTCAGGGTTCAAACCGACGAACGATGCGGAATTTCTCGCGCTGAATCCTTGTGCCATGGTGCCGGTGATTCAGGACGGTGATTTCACGCTGTGGGAATCGAACACGATCATTCGTTATCTGGCGTCGCGCTATGACGGTTCGCAGCTCTATCCGAGCGAACCGCAAGCCCGGGCACGGATCGATCAGTGGATCGACTGGCAAGCGTCGGAGCTGAATCGCTCGTGGTCGTACGCCTTTCTGTCGCTGGTGCGACAGTCGCCTGAGCATCAGGACAGCGCCGCACTGTCAGCCGGTTGCCGCGACTGGGCGCGGAACATGGCCATCCTCGACCGGCAGTTGGAGAAGACCAGCGCCTACGTCAGCGGCGAACAGTTTTCCCTGGCGGACATTCCCATCGGGCTGTCGGTGAATCGCTGGTTCGAAACGCCACTGGCTCACCCGGATTTTGCTGCGGTGAAAGCCTACTACGAGCGCTTGAGCCTGCGCCCCGGCTACGTACTGCACGGTCGAAACGGTACGCCGTGATCGAGGTTATTTGCCTTTGAACGCCTCACGCCGCGCCTGCCGTTCGGCGGCGTAGGCTGCTTGTGGCTGGCTGATCAGATCTTCGCGACGCAAGGGTTCGCCACAGTGCTCGCACAGCGGCCCGAGACCGGCGCTGTGGTTGCAGTTCTTATGGGTCAAGTTCACCGCCAGCCCCTCCTCCGGTGTTTTACACCAGGTTTCTCCCCACGCCCGCAGCGCAATGATTACCGGGTAGAACGCCTCGCCTTTGGCGGTGAGGTGGTACTCGTAGCGTTTCGGTCGCTCGTTGTACAAGTGCCGCTCAACCAGCCCATCCGCTTCCAGACATTTCAGACGCGCGGCGACCATTTGCGGCGTACCGCCGGTCTGCGCCTGGATCTCGTCATAGCGATGATTGGCCATGAATAATTCGCGCAAAACCAGCACGGTCCAGCGGTCGCCGACGATCGTCTCGGCCCGGGAGATCGGGCACAGCGTGTCAGGAAGGCTATCGTTTACTGCCATCAGGGCTTGCCTCTTTTACAGTTACTATGATTATCATATCTACACGATGCCGGGACAAGCCCTGTGCACCGATAATCCCATTGCCGGAGCAAGCCGCCATGTCGAATACCCCCTATCCACTGGACAGAACCGCCTACCTGTTGGTTGATCCGTATAACGATTTTCTTTCGGACGGCGGCAAGATTTTCCCTTTGATCAAACCGATGGCTGAACAGAACGGCCTGCTCGACAACCTGCGCAAACTCGACCGCACGGTGCGCGAGCTGAAAATCCCGGTGGTCATCGTACCCCATCACCGCTGGGAAAAAGGCGACTACGAAACCTGGGATCACCCGACCCCGACGCAATGCAAAATCATGCACATGCACCACTTCGCTCGCGGCGAATGGGGCGGTGAATGGCACCCGGATTTCGCCCCGAAGGACGGCGATATCGTGGTTCAGGAACACTGGGGCTCCAGTGGTTTCGCCAACACCGACCTGGATTTTCGCCTGAAGCAGCAAGGTGTCACCCACGTGATCATCGTCGGCCTGCTGGCCAACACCTGCATCGAAGCCACCGCTCGCTATGCCGCGGAACTGGGCTACCACGTCACCCTGGTCCGCGATGCAACGGCGGCCTTCAAAGCGGAAATGATGCACGCCGCCCACGAGCTCAACGGCCCGACATTCGCTCACGTGATTGCCAGCACGGACGAACTGATTGCCAACTTCAAATCACAGGGTGAAGCGCAATGAGTCTGACCGGCCATTTGCTGATTGGCGCGGCGGATGTGGCCGCCACCGAAGGCACGATGAAAGCGCTGAACCCGGCCACCGATCAACTGATAGAACCGGACTTCGCTTTCGGCGGTGCGGCACAGGTCGATCAGGCTGTAACACTTGCCGATGCAGCGTTCGACTACTACAGCCACACCTCGCTGGCCGAGCGTGCCGCGTTTCTCGAGAGCATCGCTGACAATCTCGATGAAGTACGCAGCGAACTGGCCGCACGCGCTGCGCTGGAAACCGGACTACCGCAAGCCCAGCTCGAAGGCGAAGCCGCGAAAGCGGCAACCCAGTTCCGCCAGTTCGCCGATGTCGTGCGCAGGGGCCGTTTCCTGCAACTGGCGATCGACCCCGCGCAGCCCGAGCGCCAACCGCGTCCACGGATGGATCATCGTCTGCAAAAAATCGCCATCGGTCCGGTAGCGATTTTCGGCGCGAGCAACTTCCCGATCTCCTACTCGGTGGCGGGCGGCGATACCGCCTCCGCGCTGGCGGCCGGGGCGCCGGTGATTCTCAAGGCACACAACGCGCATCCCGGCGCTTCGGAAATCCAGGCGCGGGCCATTCGTAAAGCCGTGCAGGCGCATGGCTTGCCCGAAGGTGTTTTCTCGATGGTGCGTGGTGGCGGCAATGCCATTGGCGAAGCGCTGGTCGATCATCCGTTGATCAAAGCCGTGACCTTCACCGGCTCCGAACAGGGCGGCATGGCGCTGTATCGCCGTGCGCAATTGCGCCCCGAGCCAATCCCGGTGTTCACCGAGATGACCAGCGTCAACCCGACCTTCATCCTGCCCAAAGCACTGGCGGCTCGCGGCGCCGAAATCGGCGAAGGCTTTATCGAACGGATGCTGGTCAACGTCGGTCAGGCCTGTTTGTGTCCGTCGATCCTGATCGCCATCCGCGGTGCGGGGTTTGATGAGCTGCGCAACGCCATGGGCAAACGGGTCAGCGCGGCACCGGCGCGGACGATGCTGACGCCCGGCATTCATGGCGCCTACGTCAAGGGTCTGGTGGCGATTGAAAGCGCCGGGGCGCAGGTGATCGCCGTGGGCAATCCGGCCGATGCCACATTCGCCGGGCGTGCTGCGTTGCTGGAAGTCGAGGGGCACCGGTTACTCGGCGAACCGGCATTGGCTCATGAGGTGTTTGGTCCATCGGCGCTCCTGGTTGCTGCCAACGATGAAGCCGAGTTGCTGGCCGTCGCCCGCTCGTTCAAAGGTCAACTCAGCGCGGCGATTCAACTTGACGGTACCGACCTGGGATTGGCGCGGCGCCTGCTGCCGATTCTTGAACGCCGCACCGGGCGCATCGTGGTCAACGCCTTCGCCCACCCACAGGAAGTGACCTTTGCTACGGTGCACGGCGGCCCTTTTCCGGCTACATCGGACAGCCGCTTCACTTCGGTCGGCATGACTTCGATTGAGCGCTTCTTGCGGCCCGTGGCCTATCAAGGGTTTCCCGATGAGTTGTTGCCAGAAGTGCTGCGCGAGGCCAATCCGCTGAATCTGCCGCGCAGTATTGACGGGGCGTTTTGACGGGCAAAAAAATGCCGGACGCTGACACACGAGCCCGGCATTTTCTACTGAAGAATCGATCTGACCGGCACGCGCGCGAATTGATGTACGAAGCCTGTGAGATGCCGTGAAAAAATGATAGCCATGCGCTAGCATGTCGATTCCCTTAAGGCTGATGCAATGGAATGGACGATGATCAAGCCGGTTATGCGTTATCTGGACCGCGAAAAGTTCGGCTGGCTCTTGGCTGACAATGGAATTTACGTGAGCCCGGTGGCCGACCAGAAAGACAAGACCGAAGGCGAGTACGATCCCACCTTTTTATCTCGTGCTCTTCGTGAAAGATCTTCAGATATCGACGAAGAACTGCTCAATCAAGTCGATGATCTTCAGCGCGCGATGAAAGACCGGGGCAAGGAAAAAACCTTCATCAGCTCTTGGTATATGGGTGCCGATGAAACGCATCACATGTGGGAAAGATTTGGGGACAAAGGTGCTTTGATCATTAGCACGGATATGGCACTTGAGATGCTCCTTCCGCCCCCGCTGAACCAAGCCGTAACGTTCACACCGGTGATCTACGATGATGAACGCAAACAGAATGCCAGTCAGGCCCCCTTTGAGTTCAAAAAAAGAAAATTTCATCCCGACAAGGAAGGCCGCCTCATTTTCAGACTCACCGAGTATTCGGTACTGACCGGATTTGGCGTAGAACCCGGTTATGAGGTCCGGGTCGGGGATAAACTTTCGTACGAGAGCGAAGAAATCACCTCTTGCATGTCCCCGGAAAGCCTTGAGCAGAGCCATCGTGTGATCGAGAAAAAAGGCCGCGGCTACCTACTCAGGTATAGCCTGCCCGACACCATTCACGAAGTACGGCTTCACCCCAAAGCCACGGACGCCGACCTGGTCGAAGCAGAGAAACGCTTGAGGGCTATCGGCATTAAATGCCCGGTCAACCATTCAACATTGCGCTCTGCTTGAACGTTAGCGGTACATCGGCCGCGGTCATTCCTGCGCCCGCACCACCCCGCGCTCTTCGAGCAAGCGCACAAACATGCTCAGACTGCGCGACACCGTGCCCCGTCGCCACACCAGCCAGGTGGTCAGATAACGAAAGTCCGCCGCCAATGGCCAAACGCTGACTGTGGCGCTGCCCGGCATGCTTTGCAGCATTTTTCGCGGCATCAGCGCCAGTCCGGCACCGGCGCTGACGCAGGCGAGCATGCCGTGATAGGACTCCATTTCGAAAATCTTGCCCGGTACGGCAGCGTCGGTGCTGAACCATTTTTCAAAGTGGTGACGGTAGGAGCAGTTGGAACGGAAGGCATAAATGTTCTCGCCGTTGACGTCCGCCGCGCGCTTGACGGGCGCATGGTTGATGGGGGCGATGATGACCATTTCCTCCTCGAATGCCGGCACGCCTTCCAGTGTTGGATGCAGCACCGGGCCGTCGACAAACGCTGCAGCCAGACGCCCGGAGAGCACGCCGTCGATCATCGTGCCGGACGGTCCGGTTGACAGATCGAGATCGACTTTCGGGTGCAACTGGTTGTACGCCGCGAGCAATTCGGGAATGCGTACGGCGGCCGTACTTTCCAGCGAGCCCAATGGAAAAGCGCCCTGCGGTTCTTCCCCCGCCACCGTCGCCCGAGCTTCCTGCACCAGATCGAGAATCCGTCGCGCGTACTCAAGGAAACTCCACCCCGCCGGCGACAGGCGCAAACGACTTTTCTCACGGATAAACAGATCAACGCCCAGATCCTGCTCGAGCTGCTTGATCCGCGTGGTCAGGTTCGACGGCACGCGATGCATCTGCGCGGCGGCGGCGCTGATGCTGCCGTGTTCGGCAACGGCTTTGAAGATTTCCAGCTGCACCAGATCCACAGTCATTCTCCAATCGTGAAAGAAACGATCTTTATTATTCAGTTTCCAGAAAACAAACACCACCCTACTCTAGGCACATCCGACGAACCTGCAGGACGATGCCATGAGCCAGATTTCCAGCCAGACCCACGCCATCTCGATCAACCCCGCCACGGGCGAGCAGATCGGTCATTACGCGTTTGAATCCGCCGCCGTCCTCGACGCCGCGCTGACTCGCGCCGCTTACGGTTTTGGCAAATGGAAGCGCAAGCCATTGCAGGATCGCTCGCGCTTGCTGACCGCCCTGGCCGGTGCGTTGCGTGAAACCAGCGAGGCCATGGCCACTATGATCACTCAGGAAATGGGCAAGCCGATCGCCCAGGCACGCGGTGAAATCGAAAAATGCGCCAAGCTCTGCGAGTGGTACGCCGAAAACGGTCCGGCGATGCTCGACGCCGAACCGACGCAGGTTGAAGGTGGAAAGGCGCGCATCGAATACCGCCCGCTCGGTCCGATCCTCGCGGTAATGCCGTGGAACTTCCCGATCTGGCAAGTGCTGCGCGGTGCCGTGCCGGCGTTGATCGCTGGCAACACTTA
The DNA here is from genome assembly GCF_031882575.1 of Pseudomonas sp. VD-NE ins. Lineage (NCBI taxonomy): Bacteria > Pseudomonadati > Pseudomonadota > Gammaproteobacteria > Pseudomonadales > Pseudomonadaceae > Pseudomonas > Pseudomonas sp. VD-NE ins. The sequence goes on along the minus strand of NZ_CP134772.1, from coordinate 2,662,226 downwards.
CGTGCTCAAACATGCGCCGAACGTGATGGGCAGCGCCTACCTGTTGCGCGACGCCTTCACCCGCGCCGGTTTCGCCGATGGCGTGTTTGAAGTGATCAACGTCACCCCTGAAGGCGTTTCCACCGCCATCGCTGACCCGCGCATTGCCGCCGTGACCCTGACCGGCAGCGTGCGTGCCGGCATGGCTATCGGCGCTCAGGCGGGTGCCGCGTTGAAGAAATGCGTGCTGGAACTGGGCGGTTCCGATCCGTTTATCGTGCTCAACGACGCTGATCTGGATGAAGCGGTGCAAGCGGCGGTCATCGGTCGCTATCAGAACTCCGGCCAAGTCTGCGCGGCGGCCAAACGATTGATCATCGAAGAAGGCGTGGTCGAAGAATTTACCCGCAAGTTTGTCGAAGCCACGCGCAAGTTGAAGGTCGGCGATCCATTGTCCGCCGAGACTTACATCGGCCCGATGGCGCGTTTCGACCTGCGTGACGAACTCGACCAGCAAGTGCGCGACACCCTGGAAGAAGGCGCCACCCTGCTGCTCGGCGGCGGCAAATCCGAAGGCCCGGGCAACTACTACGAGCCGACCGTGCTGGCCGATGTCACCGACCGCATGACCTCGTTCAAACAGGAACTGTTCGGCCCGGTCGCGTCGATCATCACCGCCCGCGATTGCGCGCATGCCGTGGCCTTGGCCAACGACAGCGAATTCGGCCTGACCGCAACGATCTACACCGCTAACGTGGCACTGGCCCAGCAGCTGACCAGCGAACTGGACACCGGCGGCGTGTTCATCAACGGCTACTCCGCCAGCGACCCGCGCGTGACCTTTGGTGGCGTGAAGAAAAGTGGTTTCGGACGCGAACTGTCGCACTTCGGCGTACGCGAGTTCTGCAACGCGCAGACTGTGTGGCTGGATCGCAAATAACCCAGACACCGGAAAACCCTGTGGCAGTGAGCCTGCTCGCGATAGCGGTGCATCAAGCGATGAAGATGCTGAATGCACCGGCCCCATCGCTGGCAAGCCAGCTCCCACAATGACTGCGGTGTAACCACTGATGCTGCAGACACCTTAGAACCCTGTGGGAGCTGGCTTGCCAGCGATCGCGGTGCATCAGTCGACATTTATGCCAACTGATAGTCCGCTTTCGCGAGCAGGCCCGCTCCCACAGTGGGTTTACGCGGCGGCCTGTTGTGGCTCGGCGACGCTGCGATCTTTGCTCAACAAACCCAGCACCACCGCCGCCGACACCAGCGTGATGACCGTCAGGATATGCAGCAGATATTGAAACGCCGCCGCATACCTTTGCACCAGGCGTTCATTGGCCAGCCCCGGAACGGTGTTGATCGCATGCGCCATATCACCCGTGGTCACCCGGTGCGCGGTCTCGGCAATCAGCAACGCCTCGGTACTGCCTGTCACCGCGTGCACGGCACTCGACAGATCAGCGTGCAGCAATGACGCCAGCACTGCCGCGACAATCGCCAAGGCAATCCCCTCACCCGCCACCCGCACAGTGCTGAAGATGCCCGCAGCCATGCCTGCGCGCTCTTTCGGCACGACGCTGACCGACAAACCATCCATCAACCCCCACGGCAAACCTGCGCCAACACCGATCAGCAGCAGCGGCACCACCAGCGCGAATTTCGCCTCACCGACGGTGTACAGGCTCAGCCAATGCAGGCCCACGGCGGCAATCAGGAACCCGGCGCCAGACAAAATGCCGGCGGAAATAAAACGCGCCAGCGAGGCGGCTAGCATCGGCACCACCAGCATCGGCGCCGACAACGCCAGCAACAGCAGACCGGCATCGATCTCGCTCAGGCCCTCAACGCCGATGAAACGCAGCGGCAACATCACCACCAGCACGATGTAGCAGAAACAGGTGCCGATCGGCAGCATCTGCACACCAATGAATCGCGGATAACGGAACAGCGTCAGATCGAGCATCGGCCGTTCGACACGCATTTCGATGAGTACGAACGTCGCCAGCAACACCGCCGAAGCACCCAGCAAACCGATGACCAGCGGACTGCCCCAACCACTGTCCGGCGCCTGAATCAGGCCAAACGTGAACAGCGCCAGCATTGCGCTGAACAGCAGCGTGCCCGGCCAGTCCAGCCCTTTGGCCTCCGGATCACGGGTCTCGCGCATGCGTGGCAGACCGAAGACCATCGCGATCCCACCAATCAACGCCGTAAAGACAAAAATCGCCCGCCAGTTGAAGGCCTCGATCAACGCCCCGGCCACCAAGGGTCCGAAGGCCAGACCAATGCCGAACGTCGTGCCAAGCACGCTGTACGCGCGGGTCCGGGCATGCCCTTCAAACTCCTGTGCCAACGCCGCCGAACCACTGGCCAGCGCCGCTGCCCCCGCCACACCTTGAACGGCGCGCAACACATCCAGCCAGAACACCGAAGGCGCCAGACTCTGCGCAAATGACGCGGCGGTGAACAGCAACATGCCGAAGGTGAACAGGCGTTTGCGTCCATAAACATCAGCCAATGCGCCGGCGGCCATCAGCAAACTGCCGAACGTCAACATGAACGCATTGGTGATCCAGGTCAGCGCCACCGGACTGCCGCCCAAGTCACGGCCGATGGCCGGTGTCGCCACCGCACCGCCAGTAAAACTTAACGGCAGGACCAGTGCCGAGAGGCACACGGCCGCGAGTATGAGCAATTTGTCGCGCGCTCCGTGCGGCTGAGTCATAGAAATCATTCGTTCCATCCTTTGAGAAATCACAAAGCTGCGTTGCGCAGCGAATAAGGCGCGAAATACACAGAAAAATCCACCGAAGTTTGCGCACGAAAAAGATGAGAGCGAGCAGCCTCGCTCTCACAGCTCCGGCGTTCAGTTGGCGAAATCGGTAGACAGCGCCAGCTCATTCCACTCGGCCAGTTCTTGCGCCACCAGCCGATTCTTCGCCTCGATCCGCGCCACCGTGTCACTTCCCAGCGCCAGGCGTTGCGGCGGATTCGGTGCATTGACCAGCGCCAGCATCGCCTCGGCAAACTTCTGCGGATCACCCGGTTGCGCATGGTTGGCCGCCTCGGCGAACGCACGCATCTTGCCAACGGTTTCGCTATAGTCCGCCAACTCAAGCCGGGTTTTGATCAGCGACTGTTCATCAAGGAAATCTGTGCGGAAGAAGCCCGGCTCGACCACCGTGGCTTGAATGCCCAGCGGCGCCAGTTCCTGATGCAATGCCTCGGTAATGCCCTCGACGGCGAACTTGGTCGAGCCATAAACACCCCAGCCCATATAAGCCTGGTATCCGCCGATCGACGAGATGTTGATCACCCGGCCACTGCGTTGCGCCCGCATATGCGGCAACACCGCGCGGGTGACGTTGAGCAGGCCGAACACATTGGTCGCGAACAAGCGCTCGGTCTCGCTGGCGCTGGTTTCTTCGACGGCGCCGAGCACACCAAAACCGGCGTTGTTGATCAGCACATCGATCCGGCCGAAGCGTTTGATCCCTGCGGCAACGGCCTGATGCGCTTCGTCTTCGCGGGTGACGTCGAGACGCACCGCCAGCAGGTTCGGTTGCTCGCCGAGGCGGTCAGTGATGTCTTGCGGGTTACGTGCGGTGGCGATCACCGCGTCGCCGGCACGCAGGGCGCGTTCTGCAATGAGGTTACCGAAACCACGGGAAGCGCCAGTAATGAACCAGGTACGCATATCAACTCCTCCTGTCTGCGACCCTGACGGTGGTACCGGGGTCTTCTTGATGAGTTGATGCGACTTTAAGGTCGTGTTACTGGTGTGATAATCCCAGCAATCTTGCATGACTTTGTGAAAGGTATTCACAGATGAAAACCCCTTCAGCGGCAGATCTTTCGGTATTCCTCTGCACCGCTCAGCAGTTGAATTTCAGCAAAGCGGCAATCGAGCTAGGCCTGACGCCGTCCGCGTTAAGCCATTCGGTAAAGGCACTAGAGAATCGTCTTGGCGTGCGGCTGTTCAATCGCACCACTCGCAGCGTGGCATTGACCGAGGCTGGCGAGCGCCTGTATGCCCGACTGAAACCGGCATTCCGCGACATCGACGATGCGCTGGAAGATCTCAACCATTTCCGCGATAAACCCTCGGGCAACTTGCGCATCACCTCGGGGCGGCAAGCCTGCGAACTGGTGTTGCTGCCGATTGCCAGTGAGTTTTTGCAGCTGTACCCGGACATTCGTCTGGAAGTGGTCGAGAGCGATGCGCTGCTGGACATCGTCGCCAACGGCTTCGATGCCGGTGTGCGCTTCGGCGATCGCCTGGAGGCCGACATGGTGTCGCTGCCGATTGGCCCGACGATGCGCTCGGTGGTGGTCGGTTCACCGGCATTTTTCGAGCGCCACGCGGCACCGCAAAAACCCGAGGACCTGCACGCACTGCCGTGCATCCGCCACCGTTACCCCAGCGGTTCGATGTATCGCTGGGAGCTCGAGCGCGGCGGCATCGCCCAGGAAATCGAAGTCAATGGCCCGCTGACTCTTGGCGATGTCAGCCTGATGGTCGGGCCCGCGCTGCAAGGGCTGGGCCTGGCCTATGTGTTCGAAGACATGGTCAGCGAACACCTCGCCCGCGGGCGCCTTGTGCAAGTACTGACTGACTGGTGCCCGTACTATCCGGGTCTGCACCTGTACTACCCGAGCCGCCGTCATGTGCCGGCAGCGCTGAAGGCGTTTATCGACTTCGTGCGCAACCGGCACTAGCGCTTACAGGTACTTCAGCCAGGCAATGTCGCGGCGGCGGGCCTTCAATGCCGAGAACCAGCGTACGGCCGGGAACAGCACAATCGCCAGAATGACTGCGGCCAGCCAGATTGCCGAGACGGACGAAAAACCGAAATAGCTGCCCTGATTCAGCCCGAACAAGGCCGCGCCGATCAGGTACAACACCTTCAATGTGTACAGATGCAGCAGGTAGAAAAACATCGGCGCCGAACCGAATACGGTCAGCCCGCGAATCCAGCGACGATCCTGCAAGCGTTCGAATGCCAATAGCAGCAACAACCCAGCGCTGACGGTCAGCGCGATAAACAACAACGACGGCGGGTACTTGGTGATGTTGAAAAAACTCATCAGGGTTTGCACCGACGTATCGCCCACGGCCCACGGTTTCTCGCCATAGCCGTTGATCAGCCGCAGCCCGACAAAGCCAAGCAGTCCTGCGCTACCCGCGATCAGCAGTTGCCACTGACGCAAACCCGCTTCAACGCCGCGAGCAAACCACGGCCCCAGCGCATAGCCCAGACCGATCACGCCTATCCACGGCAACAGCGGATAGGAGGTGCGCAGACGAAGGTTGTCGCTGACGTCGATCCAGCCGCGATCATGCAAAATCGCCCACGGCACATGCAGCGCCGACTCCACCGGGAAATGCACTGCGTCGAGCAGGTTGTGTCCGGCGATGATCGTCAGACTCAACGTCAGCAACAACCCGCGCGGCAGCCAGACCAGCAGCGACAAGGCGATCATGCTCAAACCGATCGCCCAGATCACTTGCAGATAAATCACACTCGGTGGCAGCTGAAAGGTCCACGCGAAGTTCACCAGCGTGAACTCCAGCACCACCAGAAACAGACCGCGCTTGAACAGAAACGCACTGACATCGGCCTTGCCCGCGTACTTTTCGCCGAACAACCACGCCGACAATCCGGTCAGCAGTACGAACACCGGTGCACACAGATGCGCCAACGTGCGGCTGAAAAACAGTGCCGGTTCAGTGCTGGCAATGTCCATCGGGTCGTTGACCTGGCGGTGCAGCAAAAAGGTTTCGCGCACGTGGTCCAGCAGCATGAACAGAATCACCAGACCTCTGAGGGCGTCAATGGACAGCAGCCGGCCAGTGGCCAACGGGGCAGAACGAGGGAGCACAATCGTCATGAGCGTTTCGCAATCGAAGGGATAACACCGGGTGGCAGAATGACCACCCCTGAAAATTCGCGTTACCTTATAACAATAATCAGCAAAAACCCAAGCTCAATCGATAGTGATTCTCAGAAAACCTCAGCCGAGCAAGTTGCCCAATAGCCTCAGGCTTCTATAGTGATCAAGTCCCCTGCCCTTGCGGCTGCTGTCGAGCGTTGTCCATGGTCAACACCGAACACCTGATCATCTGCGAGCACTGCGACTGCGTGTACGAAAAAGTCGTGCTGGCCAAACACCAGAAAACCTCGTGCGTACGTTGCGGCGGCGTGCTCCAGCGCTTCAACGGTTTGACTGTCGAACAGCGCCTGGCCCTGACGTTCACGGCGGCGATGCTGTGGCTGTTCGCCAACTTCTACCCGGTGATGAGCATCAGCCTCAAGGGCCTGAAAAACAGCGCGACGCTATGGGATTCGGTGCTGGCGCTGAGTCAGGGGCCGATCACGTTCATGGCGATGGTCGCGGCGATTTCGATCATCATTGCCCCGGCGTTTCAACTGGTGCTGCTGATCTGGGTGCTCAGCTTCGCGCTGTCATCGCGACGTGCTCCGGGCTTCAAGTTGTGCATGCGCTGGCTGGAAACCTTGCGGCCGTGGAGCATGCTCGAAGTGTGCTTGCTGGGGGCGATGGTGGCGGTGTTCAAACTGGCGGGACTGCTCGATGTGTTGCCCGGTATCGGCCTGTTCGCGCTGGCCGTGCTGAGCCTGATGATGATCAGGATTGCCGGCCGCGACATCCGCGACCTTTGGGACATTCTATGAAACGGCTACCGACCGCCAGCGAACTCAATCTGTGCCTGTGCCACAGCTGCGGGCTGGCCTGCGACATGACCGACGAACCGCATGAGTGCCCGCGCTGCGATGCGCCGCTGCATCGGCGCAAGACCAATTCACTGACCCGCACCTGGGCCTACATGCTCGCGGCGCTGGCGTTTTACGTGCCGGCCAATCTGTTGCCGGTGATGAACACCACCATGCTCGGCAGCGGCGCCGACAGCACGATCATGAGCGGTGTGCTGGAGTTCTGGGAACACGGCGCGTGGGACATCGCCCTGATCATTTTCATCGCCAGTATCGCCGTGCCGGGAGTCAAGTTCGTCGCCCTGACGTTGCTGCTGATGACCGTGCAGCGCGACAGCGCCTGGGCGCGCAAGGAGCGCTCGAAGCTGTTCCGCTTCGTCGAGCTGATCGGCTATTGGTCGATGCTCGACGTGCTGGTGGTGGCGCTGGTCGCAGCATTGGTGAAGTTTCAGGCGCTGGGCGATATCGAGCCACGACCGGGCATTCTGTTTTTCGGCCTGGTCGTGGTGTTCACCATGCTCGCGGCGATGAGCTTCGACCCGCGCCTGATCTGGGACCAGGACACGGGCGACGACCTCAGCGACGTTGAACCTCAAGCAGCACCTGCAACGGATGACGCAGTGCCAGATCCGACTGGCGCTTGACCTGACTGCGGCAGGAATAACCGGTCGCCAGTGCTTCACCCTGCTCCGCCGGCGCGTCCACCTGACGTGCCCACGACTGCTCGTAGATCACCACTGAGGTTTGGCGATTGCGCGCTTCGTGGCCGTAAGTGCCGGACATGCCGCAGCAACCAGTGGCCTGGGTGGCCAGTTTCAAACCGGCGCGTTCGAACACCTGCTCCCACTGGCGAGTCGCGGCCGGGGCGTTGGTTTTCTCGGTGCAATGGGCGAGCAAGCGGAACGCTGCGCTTTTATCCTGCGCCGCCTGCTCTGGCATCACCTTGAGCAACCACTCCTGCACCAGCGCCACTTCCGGGCATTGCTCCATGCCCGGCACTTTCAGGTATTCCTGGCGATACACCAGCGTCATGGCAGGATCGAGGCCCAGCAACGGCACGCCCACATCGGCCAATTCACGCAGTTGCCGAGCATTGCGCAGCGCCGCGCGGTTGAACGCCGAGAGGAAGCCCTGCACGTGCAGCGGTTTGCCGTTGGCGCTGAACGGTGCGAGATACACCTGATAACCCAGACGCGAAATCAACTCGACCAGATCGGCCAACAGCGGCGCTTCGAAGTAACGCGTGAAGGCGTCCTGCACGATGACCACGCTGCGCGCACGTTGGGCCTCGGTCAGCGCCGACAACGTCGAAACCTTCGCCGCTTGCACCTGCCAACGGCGCATTGCCGCATGAAAATCAAAGCGACTGAGCAACGGCACATCGATCATGCCGCCGACCCGTTCCAGCAAGCTGCGAATGAATGAAGCGCCCATCAACCCGTTGTACAGCGCCGGAATCCGCGCCATGTACGGAATGCTGTATTCCAGCGAGGCGATCAGATAATCCCGCGCCGGGCGCAGATAACGGCTGTGATACAGCTCAAGAAAGCGCGAACGAAACTCCGGCACATTGACCTTCACCGGGCACTGTCCCGCGCAGGATTTGCACGCCAGGCAACCGGCCATGGCGTCATAAACTTCGTGCGAGAAGTCCTCGGCCTGCGCACGGCTGTTGCGCCAGCGCTGCCACAGCGTGCTGAAAAGCGCCGGCTTGCGAATCGCATCGGACAACACGTCGACACCCGCCTCGCCCTGCAAACGCAGCCATTCGCGGATCAACGAGGCGCGGCCCTTGGGCGATTGCGCGCGTTCGCGGGTGGCTTTCCACGACGGGCACATGGCGTCATCGGGATCGAAGTTGTAACAGGCGCCGTTGCCATTGCAATGCATCGCGGCGCCGTAGTCCTGCCAGACTTTTTCGTCGATCTGCCGATCCAGCTCACCACGCAAAGTGACTTCGTCGATTTTCAGCAGCGCCGCGCCGGTGTTGGCCGGGGTGGCGATCTTTCCCGGGTTGAACTGGTTGAACGGGTCGAACGCAGCTTTCAGCGCTTGCAGTGCCGGATACAACTCGCCGAAAAACGCCGGGGCATATTCCGAACGCAAGCCTTTGCCGTGCTCGCCCCACAACAGGCCACCGTAACGCTGGGTCAGCGCCGCAACGCCATCGGACACCGGGCGCACCAGCGCCGCTTGCTGCGAGTCTTTCATGTCGAGGATCGGCCGCACGTGCAGCACGCCTGCATCGACATGACCGAACATGCCGTACTGCAAACCGTGGCTGTCGAGCAGGTCGCGCAACTCGGCAATGTATTCGGCCAGGTGCTGCGGCGGTACGGCAGTGTCTTCGACAAACGGCTGCGGCCGCGCTTCACCGGCGACGTTGCCGAGCAGGCCCACCGCACGTTTACGCATGCCGTAGACCTTGTTCACCGCCGCTTGGCCAACGGCGAGCGTGTGGCCCAGGCGTTCAACGGTTTGATCGCAGGTCAGGTGCTCGATGAACGCCTCGACACGGCGTTGCAGATCTTCGGGATCATCACCGCAAAACTCAACCAGATTGATGCCCAGCGTCGGGCGCTCGGCACTTTCCGGGAAATACTCGGCGACGCCGTGCCAGACGATGTCCTGCATCGCCAGCAACAACACTTTCGAGTCAACGGTTTCGATCGACAACGGCTTGAGCGCCATCAGGGCACGGGCGTCGCGCAGTGCGTCCATGAACCCGGCGTAGCGGATGTTCACCAGCATCGTGTGCTTGGGAATCGGCAACACATTCAACCGCGCCTCAACGACAAAACCCAGCGAGCCTTCAGCACCGCACAGCACGCTGTTGAGGTTGAAACGCTGGTCAGCCTCACGCAGATGCGCCAGGTCATAACCGGTCAGGCAACGGTTGAGATCGGGGAAACGCTCTTTGATCAGGTCACCCTGCTCATCAATGATCTGCCGCGCACAGCGATAGATTTCGCCGACGCGATCTTCGCGGGCACACAGCGCTTCAAGCTCACTTTCCTCAAGCGGCAAACCGTGCAAACGCTCACCGCCGCGCAAAACCATGTCGAGTTCGAGCACATGGTCGCGGGTCTTGCCGTAGGTGCAACTGCCCTGGCCGCTAGCGTCGGTGTTGATCATGCCGCCGACGGTGGCGCGGTTGGAGGTTGACAGTTCCGGGGCGAAAAACAGCCCGGCGGATTTCAGCGCGGCGTTGAGCTGATCCTTGACCACCCCGGCCTGCACCCGCACCCAGCGCTGCTCGACGTTGATTTCGAGGATGCGGTTCATGTGCCGCGACAGATCGACGACGATGCCATCGGTCAGCGATTGGCCGTTGGTGCCAGTGCCACCGCCGCGCGGGGTGATCACTACTTGCTGGAACGCCGGCTCGGCGATCAACTGTGCGACCCGCGCCACATCCTCGGCGTCCATCGGAAACACCGCCGCTTGCGGCAGGCGCTGGTAGATCGAGTTGTCGGTCGCCAGCACCACGCGGCTGGCGTAGTCAGCGCTGATTTCACCGCGAAAGCCGCTGGCTTTCAGGGTTTTGAGGAACTGTTGGTAATCGCTGGTGAGGGCTTGGGCGGGGGACAGCTGGGCAATCATCGGTCAGGTTATCTCGGTCAAATCGGGCCGCGTGGCGGTAAACAGTTGTACGCAACGAATGATTGCGTCAGGCTCCGCCATCTCATGGTGCCCATGTTCATTGCTGGCGAACGCCGGGACAACCGTAAATTCGACCCGCTATTGATGACTTTTACGAATGAATCCGCGCACGCTCACACCCTCCATGTCGTTATTGCTGGCCTTTGAGGCGGCCGCGCGCCATGAAAGCTACACCCGCGCCGCCCATGAACTGTCGCTGACGCAGAGTGCGGTCAGCCGTCAGGTGCAGATTCTCGAGAAAATGCTCGGCATGCGTTTGTTCACTCGCGAAGGCCGGCAAGTGGTGCTGACCGATGTCGGGCGTATGTATCAACGCGAACTCGCCGAAGCTTTGGGGCAGATTCGCAGCGCGACCTTGCAGGCGATGGCGTTTGGTTCGGGCATTCACAGCTTGCGCCTGGCGACGCTGCCGACTTTCGGTTCGAAATGGTTGCTGCCGCGACTCAAGGATTTCTACACCGCGCACCCGGGCATGACCGTGCACCTCCATTCGCGGATCGAAGCAATCGACTTCGATACCAGCGAAATCGATGCGGCGATCTGCGTCGGTGGCGGTGAATGGTCGGGATTGACCGCCCTGCCCTTGCACACCGAGGAACTGGTGGTGATCGCCAGTGCGCAACTGTCCGATGCTGAGCGCGATGACGCCGAACAGCAAATCGCCGGGCAACTGCTGCTCAATGTCAGCAGTAATGCCCAGGCGTGGGCGGAATGGTTCAGCCATCAGGGTCTGCCGCACCGCAGCATGCGCATCGGGCCGAGCTTCGAGATGACCTCGCACCTGATTCAAGCGGTGCGGGCGAATATTGGTGTGGGCTTGGTGCCGCGAATTCTGGTCGAAGATGAGTTGTTGAATGGTGAACTGCTGCAACTGGGTGAGCCAATTACCAGTCGCCGCAGCTATTACCTAGTGTATCCGCCGCGCAATGAGAATTTGCCGTCGCTGAAAGCGTTTCGGGATTGGTTGATGCATACACTCTGAAAGAATGAGTCGCCCCCTTCGCGAGCAAGCTCGCTCCCACAAAGGATTTGTGAACGCCACAGATCAAATGTGGGAGCGAGCTTGCTCGCGAAGAGGCCAGCGAGAACGACATCAAAACCTCGGTTTGACCGCCCTCCAATCCGGCTTGTACCGCTGCATCTGCCGCACATCATCACGCTGACGAATTCCGCAGGTCAGGTACTGATCATGCAGCTTGCCCAACTGATCATGGTCCAGCTCCAGCCCTAGTCCCGGTGATCGCGTGATCTTCACGCAACCGTCGACAATCGGCAGCTTGCCGCCCTTGATTACTTCTTCATCCGGCTCCTGCCACGGGTAATGCGTATCGCAGGCGTAATCCAGATTCGGCACCGCCGCCGCCACATGGGCCATCGCCATCAGGCTGATACCCAGGTGCGAGTTGGAGTGCATCGACACGCCAACGCCGAACACATCGCACATTTTCGCCAGCGTCTGCGTGTCACGCAGGCCGCCCCAGTAATGGTGGTCGGCGAGAACAATCTGCACGCTGTTTTGCGCAACACTGCGACGGAATTCGTCGAAATCGGTGACCACCATATTGGTCGCCAGCGGCAGACCGGTGCGTTTGTGCAGCTCGGCCATGCCGTCGAGGCCCGGGGTCGGGTCTTCGTAATACTGCAGATCATCGCCGAGCAATTCGGCCATGCGAATCGAGGTTTCCAGTGACCAGTTGCCGTTCGGATCGATGCGCAGCGGGTAGCCGGGGAAGGCTTTTTTCAGCGCCTTGATGCACGCCACTTCATGCTCCGGCGGCAACGTGCCGGCCTTGAGCTTGATGCTCTTGAAACCGTACGCCTCGATCATCCGTGCAGCCTGCGCGACGATCTGCTGCTCGCTGAGTGCTTCACCCCAGTTGTCAGGTTTGTACGGCGAGTCGACATGCTGCGTGTACTTGAAAAACAGGTAAGCGCTGAACGGCACTTCATCACGAATCGCGCCACCGAGCAGGTCCACCAGCGGCACGTTCAGGTAATGCGCCTGCAAATCGAGGAACGCCACTTCGAACGCCGAGTAGGCATTGCTCACCGCTTTGCTGGCATGAGAACCGGGTGCCAGTTCAGCACCGGCGAGACTGGCAGGTTTATTCGCGGCGACGGTCGCCTGCACGATGGCGCGCAACTGGTTGAGGTTGAACGGGTCGAGGCCGATCAGTTGCGTCTGCAACTGCTGCTGAATCGCCAGCGCCGGGGCATCGCCATAGCTTTCGCCGAGGCCGATGTAGCCGTTGTCGCTTTCGATCTCGATGATCGAACGCAGGGCGAAGGGTTCGTGGATACCACTGGCGTTGAGCAGCGGCGGATCGCGAAAAGCAATCGGGGTCACGGTGACACGGGTGATTTTCAAGATAACGCTCCTGACAGATCAACAATCAATTCAATGGCTCGCGGCCGGGCTGGCCGTCGCGACAACGGCGGTGACCTCATGTGGCTTTGCGAGGTTTTTACCTTTCGCGCCAGGCGCCGTGCGGGCAAAGAAGATCACCACCGCAGCGACCAGTGACGTCGCCGCCAGGCCATAAAGTCCGCCCTCGATCGAGCCGGTGGTTTCTTCGAGGAAGCCGAACGCGGTCGGCGCAACGAAACCGCCGAGGTTGCCGATGGAGTTGATCAGGGCGATCACCGCAGCGGCGATACGCGCATCCAGATAGCTTTGCGGAATCGGCCAGAACAACGCCGACGCAGCCTTGAAACCGATCGCCGCGAAGCATATGGCGACAAAAGCGAAGATCGGACCGCCGGTGGTCGACATGAACATGCCAATGGCCGCAATCACCAGCGTCAGGGCGACCCAGGCTTGCTGGAATTTCCACTTGCCGGCCATCGCCGCGAAACCGTACATGGCGACAATCGAAATGATCCACGGAATCGAATTGAGCAGGCCGACCTGGAAGTCGCCGAGATTGCCCATCTTCTTGATCATGCTCGGCAGCCAGAACGTCGCGCCATAAATGGTCAGGGCAATGGAGAAGTAGATGAAGCAGAACAGCGCAATCTGCCGATCCGCCAACAGTTTGAACATCGACGGTTTGACCACCTGCGACGCCTCACGAGCGCGCTGCTCTTCGGCAATCGCCGCCACCAGCGCTTCGCGTTCCTCTTCGCTCAGCCACTTGGCCTGACGCGGATGCGATTGCAGCCAGAACCAGACGAATGCACAAAGCACCACCGACGCCGCGCCTTCGATCAGGAACATCCACTGCCAGCCATGCAGGCCCAGACCGCTGATATGCAGCAATGCACCGGAGACCGGGCCGGAGATCACCGAGGCAATCGCCGAGCCACTGAGAAACACCGCCATGGTCTTGCCGCGCTCGGAGGCCGGTAGCCATTGGGTGAAGTAGTAAATGATCCCCGGAAAGAACCCCGCCTCGGCCGCGCCGAGAATAAAGCGCAACACGTAGAAGCTGGTTTCACCTTTGACGAACGCCATGGCCATGGCGGCCGCGCCCCAGGTGAACATGATCCGCGTCAGCCAGACCCGCGCGCCGTAACGTTGCAGAAGCATGTTCGATGGCACTTCGAACAGCGCGTAACCCACGAAGAACAATCCGGCGCCGAGGCCATAAGCCGCCGCGCCGATGCCCAGATCGGTTTCCATGTGACTGCGCACAAAACCAATGTTGACCCGATCGATGTAGTTGACGATGAACATCACCACGAACAGCGGCAGCACGTGGCGCTTGACCTTGGCGGCGGCACAGGCGAGAACCGTGACGTCCAGCGGACTCTGGAGGGTTTTCAAGGGCGACTCCCGATCTTGTTTTTTTAGGGATGGCGTGAAGCGATGGGCCGATCATGGACGGGGGTATTGATCCCGTCTAATCTAACTTGGCATTCGATTGATACCCGGATTAGATCAATGTTCGAACTGACTCAACTGCGCTGCTTCACCACGGTCGCCACCGAACTCAACTTTCGCCGCGCCGCCGAGCGACTGAACATGACCCAGCCGCCACTGAGCCGGCAGATTCAATTGCTCGAGCATCACCTCGGCGTCGAGCTTTTTACCCGCAGCACTCGCAGTGTTGCGTTAACCGCCGCCGGCCGGGCCTTTTTCATCGAAGCACAGAACCTGCTGGAGCGCGCGCAGCAAGCGGCAGTCACCGCCCGGCGGTTTGCCGAGGGCGACATTGGTTCGGTGAACATCGGTTTTGTCGGCAGCGCGGTGTATGAGTTTTTGCCCAAGGTGATTGCCGAGGCGCGACTGAAACAGCCGCAGGTGAAAATCGATCTGGCGGAGATGAACACATACCAGCAACACGAAGCCCTGCGCGCCCGCCGCATCGATCTGGGCATCGCTCGCGCGCCGTTGCTGGAGCCGGGCTACGCGACTGAATGCCTGGTGCGTGAACCGTTTGTACTGGCGGTGCCGAGCGGTCATCCCTTGGCAACGGCGGCTGAAGTGGCAGTCAGTGACCTGGATAAACAACCGTTCCTGATGTACTCCCACGCAGCGTATCCGCCGTTCAACGAGTTGCTGACCGGCATGCTGCGCTCGGCACGGGTCGCGCCGGATTATGTGCAGTGGCTGGGCTCATCGCTGACGATTCTGGCACTGGTCAACGCCGGTATGGGCCTGGCGTTGGTGCCGCGCTGCGCCACCAGTGTGGTGTTCAAGAATGTGGTGTTTCGCGATATCGATCTAGGCGAAGGGGTGCAGAGCGAGCTGCATCTGATCTGGCGGGAGAACAACGACAACCCGGCGTTTGCGATGTTGCTGGAAGCGATTCGCCGGGCGGTGGCTGAGGGCTGGGGTTAAAGAAAATACTAGCTCTTGAGCGGTGGTGGAGCACTGGGTGCCTTGGGCTGCGCATTTGCCACTGGCTTGCCATCTTTCGTGTAGCGACGCGCTACCCATTCCGGCATTGGTTGCGGTGCTCTGGCTGTCATAAAGAAACCTCCGATTTCGGGCCGAATTCGACCCACTTGACCTTCCCGGAATCTATCAGCAAAAACTCAGCGCCAAAAGGCACTTCTGCCCCTTCCGCATCCAGCCAACAGGGATTCTGCATGACGAACTGGCCACTGCTGGATTCCGGCGGCCACTCCACGGGCCAGCCAAAAACGCGCCTTTCATCGATCAAATGCAGTGTGACCAGACGATGGTGCTGGGCAAAAATGCTGAACCATTCGCTGGGGCAGGAAGTTTGTTTCGTGACATTTCGATTGCGTAACCAGCCGTGCAATTTGTCATTCGTGGCCAGATAACAGGAAAACAGCCCGAGCGTCACCGACACAACGAATGCCCACATCGTTTCGGTCTTGGCATCCCAGCGCCCGACAGAAAATCCCTTCGAACCCACCCACAAACACAGAGCGCCCACGCCCCAAACCGCGCCCTGAATCACAAACGTAAAAATCAGCGCCTGCACAATCTGCCCGAACGTATCCGGTCGCTTGAACGCCGTCAGCGAATAAAAAATCCACGCCGACAAAAAACCGGGAATCAGATACTGCAACAGCGGAATAACTTCTTTGACCAGATCATCCATGATCCGAGGCTCCTTGAAAGACCGGCCGACCTGACTATCGATCGCCCCGCAAAAGCCTAGTGCACACGGAGGAAACCCTTCGTGCGCAACTGTCACCGTTCATTTCGCGAATCAGATCCATACCTTTCAGCCTCCAGGCAGCCAAAAAAAACAGAAACCGACGATACGGCTTCTGCTTTTTTTATCTCTGCAGGCGTCGTTACAGGCAATCACGCACCGATTGGCGCAACGACCCGGACTTGGCCCACGGCGGGCCCTGATACAACGAAACCCGACTGCCATCCTTGTACTTGACGATGTCGAGGATCTCGTCCGCTGTGATGATGCTTGGCGCGGTGATGCGATAGCCGTTGGAAATCGATGTCTGCGAAGTCTTGGCCACATCCTTTTGCCACAACGGTAATAAACACGCAGCATAGTCTTTGGGCGACTTGGCGCTGGTCTTGCTGACATTCGGCTCACCCGGCACCAGCGAGGCCGGCAACGAACAACCCGCCAACAGGGCCAACGCCAGACTCCCGATCCATATCCGCATGGTGTATTCCTGATCTGAAAAAAAGTGAATGTAGCGTGTAAGCGACTCTACATCCATCGTGGCAACGCGCCCTTGGCGCAATCTGCACAACTTTTCACAACCGTTCAGCATGCTGATGAACAGGCTTTGCCCATCGACGAAAAATGCGACTACTCTTTTCTACCGAGAATGTTCTGGAGGTGATCATGCGGCTCAATGAATACGAACACGAACTTCAACGCGACCTGCAAAGCGTTGCATCGGACTTGAGATGGTCGGCGGTCGACCTGAAACGTATCGCAGAACAACTGCGCAAATCCGGCAATGAAGCAGATGCGCAAACCGTGCTGAGATCCTGTGAGGTGCTGCAAAGCGATGAAGAACGGCTGCAACTCTATGCCAAGGAAGTGAAAGCCCGCGCCATCAGCCGAACCAAGGTCCACTGAGACCAACCCGCCCTCCCCCAAACAAAAGCCCCGACGTTTGCCGGGGCTTTTTCGTTACTGCCAGCCAGTCAGTGGGTTTTGTGACTTTGTGCGCGTGTCGAGCGTTTTTTGTAGCCAGGCAGTGCGGCGGCATAGGCCAGCGCTTCCTCCCGGCTGCCAAACGACGCCAGCCGATCGCCCTGGGTGCAAACCCGCCATGGGCCATTGTTCACGCTCAGCACGTCATAGCCGTTCATGTGCATCTTGTTCAACATCGGCATGCTCATGGACACCTCCATTTTTTGCTAACGGTCAGATCCAGCTTCACGCTTTTACCTTACACCCTGATCTGCCCGAAATGCCGTCCGGGCGTCGCAAGCTGCAACGGTCAGGGATCTGGCACTTTTCGCGGTAATCAACGCTCAAAATCCAAATGAACCCTTGTCACAGGCTCGGCTCAAATATTGCAGTTTTATTTCTATTTTGTGACAGCGGTAAACAGGTAACAGATGAAAGTACGCGCAACCGTAATATGCGAACAGGATCGCCACGTTCTCCTGGTACGCAAACCCCACTGTCGCTGGACATTGCCCGGTGGCAAGGTCGAGCCCGGGGAAACCCGGGCGCAGGCCGCCGTGCGCGAATTGCAGGAAGAAACCGGCCTGGACGCCGACGACGTGTTGTATTTAATGGAATTGCAAAGCGGCAGCACACGACATCATGTCTACGAGGCGTCCGTGCTGGACTTTGAGCAAGTGCGCCCACAAAACGAAATCATCGACTGCATCTGGCATCCGCTGGATGCGGTGCGCAATCTGAACACCAGCGAGGCGACGTTACGCATCGTTCAAGCGTTTCAACGGCGGTTATGAGGCTTTAGCCAGCGAACGCTCGGCGGCCCGCGCTCATTTCGGTGCGCAACTCACCGATGAAGTTGGAAATGTCACGAATCGTGACGAGATGCTCCGTGGAAACGCCATTGAGCAATAAATCCACCCACCCACTTTCCGGGTCATAAACCTTGATCTGCAGGAGCCCCTGCGCTGATGGGGTGCAGTCACATTTACGTGCCGGAAAGCCAGACTCGACAATGCGGCAAATATCGGCAATGACAAGCATGGGTGGACGCCTCGCAGGCGATGGTTCGCTGAATCCGTAGAGCATAGATGAGCAATTTGTGTCTTGCTCGACACAAAAATGCCAAGCGCGTCACAACTTCCTCAGTGCGCGTCATGATCCCAGATCCAGTTCCACATCCCCGGCAAATTCACCGGCTCCGAGCTTTTTTCCACGGTGCGAGCCAACGCGGCTTTCTCAAGTTCAGCGTGATCATCATAGAAAGGCTTGTCCGCCAGCTTCACGCCAGTGGCAGCCGCGCTGTCCAACAGAATCTGCAAATATTCGCGCGTGTGCCGCGCGGTATAGCGGTTGAGATCATGAAACGTCACCACTACCGGAATAACCCCGTCCACGGTCGGTAATTCGCCAAGGGCAATACGCTCACGGATCTCCGATAACTGCCGCAGCATGTTTGCCCGCCGTCGCGGGCTGGCATTGAAGCCCCAGATCTTGCCGTCGTTGGCGCTTAAATCGGTGAGCAAAACGTGCAAGCCGTGCTGTTGATAGGCGGCGAAGGTTCGCTTGTCGTAATTCCAGAACGGCGGGCGCAGCAGCGTCGGCGGCGCCCCCGTAATGGCGGTGATATCGGCGGTGCCGTTGGTCAGCGACTCTTCGAGCTCTTGCGGGTCGAGCAAGCGATGATTGGTGTGCCAATGGGTCGCCGTGTGGAACGCGAGGATGTGCCCCTCGTCATGTTCACGGCGCATGATGCTGCGGCCGATGTCACTGTTGCCCGCTCGCGGTGCACGCGTCTGCACGAAGAACACCGCTTTGATGTTCGGCATCAGCGGATTGTCCTTGAGACTGTCGAGCACCGTGGCCGACGGATTCCAGAAACTCGAAGCGCTGGGGCCATCGTCAAACGTCAACAGAAAGCGCACCGGTGCCTGGGTTTTCAGGCGCGTTTCGGTTTGCGCAGTCATTTCTATCGGGGCGGCGATACAACCGGCCAGTCCGAGAGCAATGAGCGCAGCACAAAGAAGTTTGAATCCGGATTTCATGTTTTGCCTTGAGCACGGCGGCTGCCGTCATGTTGTCGATTGGCAAAACTCCATCGCCCTTATCCATCCTTGCGCCCCGATCCGCGAGCGGAGGTTGGATAAGGTACACAGGGTTTGGTTCCGGCGCTCGCTCAGTGAGCCAATGCTTGTTGAAAAGACGTGTCGATAATGCCGGCAGTGGCCAACGGAGCCGGCAGCGCTTTCACTTTGAACAGGAAATCCGCGGTACTTTGCAGATCCGTCGCTGCCTGCTGATCCACCGGCCCGACCGTCATGTGCGCCTGGCGCAACCAGTGGCGCGACACCTGCTGATCGAGATTGGCTTTCTTCGCCCACAGATCGGCGTATTCATCCGTGTGGCTGTCGACCCAGGCCCGAGCCAGTTTCAAACGACCGAGAAAATCCGCGATGGCCGCACGCTTGCTGTCGATCGACGGCGTTGACGCCGCGATTGCACTGAGCCCCGGCATCAGGTTTTTTGCGGTCAGGATCGGCCGCGCACCGGAGAACACGACCTGCTGGGAAATGTACGGTTCCCACACCGGGAAAGCGTCAATGCTGCCCTGTGGCAGGGCTGCGGCGGCATCGATTGGCATCAGTTTGACGAAATCGACGTAGTTCTCCGGCAGACCGCCCTGTTCCAGTGCGCGCAAGGTCAATTGCTGGCTCCAGGCACCAGGCCAGTAGGCGACTTTCTTGCCCTTCAGATCGGCGATGGTTTTCACCGGCGAATCCTTTGGCACCAACAAGGCGATGGTGTCCGGATTCTGCCGCGACACGCCGATCAACTTCACCGGCGCTTGCTTGGCAGCCAAAAACAAAAAGCCGGAGTCACCCAGAAAGCCCAGATCCAGTGAACCGGCCTGCAAGGCTTCAGCCAACGGTGCCGCCGCCTGGAAGTGTTTCCAGTCGACCGTATAAGGCGCGTCTTTCAACACGCCGGACGCCTCTATCGAGGCACGGATGTTGTAGTAGTTCTGATCACCGACGTGCAGGACCAACGTCTCGGCTGCGTAGGACAGTGGCGAAGTAAACAGTACAGCGCTTAGTGCACCGCGTAGGAAACGAGACAGCTTCATGGCGAATCCTGCAAAGGGAAATTGCATAGACCATAACGCTCTTGATTCCTGGTTTTTAAATTCGATTAATGCATAAGCTCATCACTGTCGAGTTTTACTGTTGGTGTAGCAACAGTGGCAAACCACAGTGTTGCTCAATCAACAGTCAAAACCCGCCTTCGTGCCTTTAACCCCTTATAAACCGGCGCTTTCAAGCACATGGCACAGAGCCTGCAATATTCCATTCATGCAGGAAGCATTCGATAAAAATATCTTTTTGGACATAAGAAACCTGTGCCTTTGCCGGAGCGCCCCCATGACATCGTTCTTCCCTCGACTCAAAACCCTGCTGGCTACCAGCGCCATGGTGCTGAGCCTGCAACCGCTCGCCCACGCGGCTGAAACTGCGCCGGCGGAAGTGCATCTCGACTACGCCTATTACTCGCCAGTCAGTCTGGTGCTCAAGCACTTCGGCTTCCTCGAAAAAGCCTTGCCGCAGACCAAGGTCAGCTGGGTACTGAGTCAGGGCAGCAACCGCTCGCTGGAATACCTCAACAGCGGCGGCGTGGATTTCGCCTCCAGCGCCAGCCTTGCTGCGGTGCTGAGCCGCGCCAACGGCAGCCCGATCAAATCCGTCTATGTCTACAGCCGCGCCGAATGGACAGCACTGGTGGTGCGCAAGGATTCGCCATTCCAGACCATCGCCGACCTCAAGGGCAAGAAGATCGCCGCCACCAAAGGCACTGATCCGTATCTGTTCACCCTGCGCAGCCTGCAACAGGCCGGGCTGAAAAAAGACGATGTGGAACTGGTCCACCTGCAACACCCGGATGGTCGCACCGCGCTGGAGAAAGGTGATGTCGACGCTTGGGCCGGCCTCGATCCGCACATGGCCGCCAGCCAGGTTCAAGCCAGCTCGCGTTTGCTCTACCGTAACCCGGCGTTCAACAGTTACGGCGTGGTCAGCGTCACCGAGCAATACGCCAAAGAACATCCGCAAACCATAGACACTGTGATCAAAGCCTACGAACAGGCCCGCGACTGGGCGCTGAAAAATCCCGATGAGTTCGCTGCCCTGCTCGCCAAAGAGTCCGGCTTACCGCTGGATGTAGCCAGGTTGCAACTGTCGCGCACTGACCTGAGCAGCCCGCAACTCACCCAGCAGGACATCAGCGCCTCCAAGGCTGCGGCGCCGATTCTGGTCTCCGAGGAACTGGTGCGCCGTGGGGTGAATGTCGATCAAGTCATCGATCAATTGCTCGATAGCGGTGTGCAGCAAGCCGTCGCCCGCCAGTAACCGATCAGCCTCACGACAAGTCCGCGCCCCGTCGCGGATTTGTCGTGAGCGGAGCCAAAACCATGACCACTCAGAGCAAAGACCTGCCCGCGCCACTTGTCGTGTCGCGACAGCGCCCGGCAGGTTTCAGTCCGACATGGCAACGCCGCTGCAAGGGCCTGGCCTTGCCGGTGCTGATCATCGTTATGCTGGAAATTATCGTACGCATCGGCTGGCTGCCGTCCTACCAGATGCCAGCACCGAGCGAGATCGCTCTGACCCTCACCGATCTCGCTGAAGGTGCGCTGTGGAAACACATTGGCGCCAGCCTGATCCGCGTGCTGCTGGGCTTTGTCATTGGCGCCAGTCTGGCGCTGGTGTTTGCCGCCTGGGTCGGCTTGAGCCGCGAAGCCGAGGCCTATCTGGAACCGACCTTTGCCGCCCTGCGTTCCATTCCGAGCCTGGCCTGGGTGCCGCTGCTGCTGTTATGGCTGGGCATCGACGAGACCTCGAAAATCGTCTTGATCGCCATCGGCGCGTTTTTTCCGGTGTACGTCAACGTCGTCGCAGCCATACGCAACATTGATCGCAAACTGGTGGAGGTCGGCCGCATCTATGGTTTCAGCCGGTTGCAACTGGTGCGACGGATCTTGTTGCCAGCCGCCCTGCCCGGCCTGTTCACCGGATTGCGCAGCGGCATGAGCCTGGCGTGGATGTTTCTGGTGGCGGCGGAATTGATCGCGGCCACCAAGGGCCTCGGTTATCTGCTCAGTGACGGCCGGGAAACCTCGCGGCCGGACATCGTACTGGCCGCGATCATCGTGCTCGCTTTGCTCGGCAAACTCAGCGACGGCTTGCTGGCCATGCTCGAACGCCGTTGGCTGAGTTGGCGCGACACGTTCACCGGGCAGGACGCCAACGACTAAGCTGAAATCTCCAACCGGAGATTCAGCCCATGTGCGGAAGACTCTCGCAATACCGGGGCATTCATGACTTCGTCGCGGTGCTGAGCATTCCCGACGCGTTGATCAATCACGTCGGCGATGCACCGCTCGATCGCTATAACGCGGCGCCGACCACCGCGCTGGCCGTCCTGCATCAACAAGGGCAACACCTGCAGGCTGACAAG
Organism: Pseudomonas sp. VD-NE ins; assembly: GCF_031882575.1. Taxonomy (NCBI): domain Bacteria; kingdom Pseudomonadati; phylum Pseudomonadota; class Gammaproteobacteria; order Pseudomonadales; family Pseudomonadaceae; genus Pseudomonas; species Pseudomonas sp. VD-NE ins. The sequence goes on along the minus strand of NZ_CP134772.1, from coordinate 2,639,812 downwards.
CTGCGTTGGGGCTGGCGCCCGCATTGGGCCAAGGATCGTCCCCCACCGATCAATGCCCGGGTCGAGAAAGTCGCCCACGGTCCGTTCTTCCGCGCGATCTGGCGACATCGTTTGATTGTGCCCATCGATAACTGGTTTGAATGGGTCGACACCGAAGACAAAACCCGACAACCGTGGCTGATTCGTCGGGCAGACAAGGGAGCGGTTTTCTGCGCGGCCATCGGACAATTTCCGACAGCCGAAACGGCGGCCCGGGACGACGACGGTTTCGTGATCATCACCGCCGATGCCGTCGGCGGCATGCTCGACATCCATGATCGCCGACCGGTGGTGTTCCGCGCGGATTTGGTGCGCGAGTGGCTCGATCCTGCGACGCCGATTGAACGCGCCGAGCAAATGTTGCTGTTCGAGGGTGAAGGCAGCGAAGTGTTCGAATGGCACAAAGTCGGCAAAGCTGTCGGGAACGTGCGCAATCAGGGGGCCAGTTTGATTATCGAACAGACTTAAACATTTGCCGACTTCACGCGTATATCAATGTAGGAGCTGCCGAAGGCTGCGATCTTTTGACACTTGCTTTCTCAGAATCAAAAGATCGCAGCCTTCGGCAGCTCTTACAGGTGACGCGTGATCGTTACAACAACTGTTTCATCTTTGAGACGCTGCAAATAAAACACACGTTCGAATGAACTAACCGCCTGTCTGACATTTCAACCGTCATACATACATTTAGATGCACTACGGCTAGCATGCGCGCCGCATTTCCATTTGGTATACCAGTTGACCAAAGAGTCAACAAACCAGGAACCCCTAACGTCTACAAGCCTTGCAGAGAAATAAGTTGCGCGACGATTTTGCAATCAAACAGGTCAGCGGCCTGGAGTGTATTTATCTGTCCATGACAGAACGCTTTGAACTCGACTGTTTTATCGGCCACTACATCAAGACCCGAAACCTGCGTTCCGTACCCGATATCGAACGCACCCTGCGCACCACCCTCGAAGGTTATCCTGGCCATCCGCCGGTGATGGTCAACGAGCTGAATGCGTGGATCGACCGAACCTTGGGGTATCGGGCTTCACACCCCGAGTTCACGCCGCTGGACGATATCTGAAACCACAAGAAAGCCCCGCAAATGCGGGGCTTTTTCGTAAAACCACTCAAAACTTGCGGTCGGGATCTGAAAGCTCCCGGCCGTCATCATGCTTCCAGGTTTGCTCCTTGTGCTTTTCCCGCTCTATTTCCTTTTCAGTCGGCTCATCAGTCTCTTGCTCATCCGTCTCCGGATGCTTCTGCTCAGTCGCCATGTGCACCTCCTGTATCAGTGAACCTCGATCCCCAAAAGCGTAGAACAGACAATTTACAACCACCAGCGCAGTAAGAAGAAGAACGCCATGCTCAGCAACATGCTGAGCAAAGTGCTGCGCGTATATATCACCAGTCCAATTGCAACCAGCGAACTAAGCAAGTATGGGTTATCCCACTGCAGATTCAGCTGTTTGTCGGGCATGAAAACAATCGGCCCGCAGATCGCCGTGAGCATCCCGGGCACCGCGAAACCGAGAAACTGTCGCGCGTTGCTGCTCAAACGCACCGGCAAACGCGGTTCAAGGAACACGTAACGATTGAGGAACACCAGAAAACCCATGCCGAAAATTACCGCCCAAACCATCATGTGCGCTCCCGGTACAGCTTGTTGCAGATAAACCCTGCGGTCATTCCTGCCAACCCGGACAACACCAGTGCCGAGCCCCATTGCCAGTAACTGAACAACACCGAACAAAACAGCGACACTGCCACGCAAACCACTGTCGGCACGTTGCGCACCACCGGTGTGATCAGGGCAATGAAGGTGGCGGCAATCGAGAAGTCCAGCCCCAGATGCTCAAGCCCCGGAATGCTGCTGCCGAGGACAATGCCGGCCAGGGTGAACAGATTCCACGCGATGTAGAACGTCAGGCCGACACCCAGCGCATACCAGCGATTGAACTGTTGACGATCGTGCTGACTGGTCAGCGCAAACAACTCATCGGTGAGCAAAAAACCCAGCCCGATTCGCCAGCGTCCCGGCAGCGGCGAAATCACCGAACGCATGCTCATGCCGTACAGCAAGTGCTGAGAAGTCAGCAGCAGCGTGGTCAACAGAATCGAGAAAATCCCCGCGCCGCCCTTGAGCATGCCGATCGCCACCAGTTGCGCCGCCCCGGCAAACACAATGCTCGACAAGCCTTGGCCTTGCAGCGGCGTGAGATTGGCTTCGATCGCCATGGAGCCGGCCAGCAGCCCCCACGGCGCGGTGGCCAGAGATAACGGCATGATCGCCGCAGCGCCGCGAAGAAACGCATTGCGCGGCAAGAGTGAGTCAGACATATCGCTCTTCAACAGTGGAAACAGCAACAGACTCTGCCAGCAAATCCCCTTGTCCGGCTTGAACAATCTTGCGCAATTGCGCTAAATCGCGCCGACTGTGGACGGCCATCGGCGTACCATGTGAGCCATTCACAATCGCGTCAGGGAGACGACATGCTGTACCGAATCGCAGCCGACGGGCTGGTCCTGTTCCATTTGTCATTCATTCTGTTCGTGCTGTTTGGCGGGCTGCTGGTCCTCAAATGGCCACGTTTGATGTGGCTGCATTTGCCCGCTGCCGCCTGGGGTGTGGCGGTTGAGGTGTTGCACTTGACCTGCCCGCTGACCTACTGGGAAAACCTCATGCGCCACGCGGCCGGGCAGACTGAATACGCCGGCGGCTTCATCGAACATTACATCTGGCCGATCATCTACCCGGCCGGGCTCACCCCGCAGATTCAACTGGCGCTCGGCAGCGTGGTGCTGGCGGTGAACCTGCTGGTATATGGCCGCTTGATCCGTTCGTGGAAACTGCGCCGAGCTGTGTAATCAGCGCGACGTCGGCTTCAAGGTTTCCAGCCAGGCCGGATCCAGGCGCGTCTGCTCGGTATCGATTCCCAGCGCCTGCATCCGCGCCTTGTGCGCTTCGACTTCCCGCCACAGTTGCCCATGATCACTGGAGTTGCCGTCCAGTTCGTGCATTTGCGTCAATCCCAGATGATAGAAGCGCAAAACCTTCATCGCCGTCGGATCGTTCTTCTCCACCGCCGCCGTCATCTGATGCATCACATTGGTGATGCTCATCAGACTGCGTTTGAGCCGCCAGCTGTACACCGCTGGCGCCATCCAGCTCTGATTCCAGAAGCGCCCGCGCAGTAACGCGGCGGTCAGCAGAAATGCCACAAACACGCCACCGACATTGAAACGCAGGTTATCGCCGCCAGGCTCGCCGAACAGCGCCACCGCCACGCTGGAAAACAACATCGCCAGCACCAGGAACAGCACGGCGATGATGATCGTGCTGCGTCGGGTCTGCTGGCGAAAGGTGGCGGCGTCCATCGGCTGAATCTCGAACATCACAAATGACTTCCTTGAGCGACAAAAGGGGTAACTGAAAAAACCGGCCGGCGCATTATCGCCTCTACCGCGGATTTAGCTATGCTGGGGCTCCTTTTCATCTTTTCAGCGTCCAACGGGGACATGGCGGTACAGCGCAGATCGTGCCATCTTCATTCATGGATACACACTATTCGGATGCCATCGCCTAGTCTTGAGATGACATCGTTTTAAGGATCATTGCATGACCCAACGACACGTAATCAATGCCTCGGTCAGCCCGAAAGGCAGCCTGGAAACCCTTTCTCAACGTGAAGTTCAGCAACTGAGCGAAGCCGGATCCGGCAGTACCTACACCCTCTTCCGCCAGTGCGCCCTGGCCATCCTCAACACCGGCGCCCATGTCGATAACGCCAAGACCATCCTCGAAGCCTACAAGGACTTCGAAATCCGCATTCACCAACAGGATCGCGGTGTGCGCCTGGAGCTGCTGAACGCTCCGGCCGACGCCTTCGTCGACGGCGAAATGATCGCCAGCACCCGCGAAATGCTGTTCAGCGCCCTGCGCGACATCGTCTACACCGAAAACGAACTCGACAGCCAACGCATCGACCTGAGCACCTCGCAAGGCATCAGCGACTACGTCTTCCACTTGCTGCGTAACGCGCGCACCCTGCGTCCGGGCGTCGAGCCGAAGATCGTCGTGTGCTGGGGCGGCCACTCGATCAACACCGAAGAATACAAATACACCAAGAAAGTCGGCCACGAACTGGGCCTGCGCAGCCTCGACATTTGCACCGGTTGCGGCCCCGGCGTGATGAAAGGCCCGATGAAAGGCGCAACCATCGCCCACGCCAAGCAACGCATTCACGGCGGTCGCTACCTCGGCTTGACCGAGCCGGGCATCATCGCCGCCGAAGCTCCAAACCCGATCGTCAACGAACTGGTGATCCTGCCGGACATCGAAAAGCGTCTGGAAGCCTTCGTGCGTGTTGGCCACGGCATCATCATCTTCCCGGGCGGCGCTGGTACGGCTGAAGAGTTCCTTTATCTGCTGGGCATCCTGATGCATCCGGACAACAAAGGGCTGCCGTTCCCGGTGATCCTCACCGGGCCGAAACATGCCGCGCCGTATCTGGAACAGTTAGACGCGTTCGTCACCGCGACCCTTGGCGAAGCCGCCAAGCAGCACTACGAGATCATCATCGACGACCCGGCCGAAGTGGCGCGGCAGATGACCCAAGGCCTGAAGGCGGTGAAGCAGTTCCGTCGCGAGCGCAACGATGCGTTCCATTTCAACTGGCTGCTGAAAATCGACGAAGGCTTCCAGCGCCCGTTCGATCCAACCCACGAAAACATGGCCAACCTCAAACTGCACCGCGACCAGCCACCGCACGAACTCGCGGCCAACCTGCGCCGGGCGTTTTCCGGGATCGTTGCCGGCAACGTCAAGGACAAGGGCATTCGTTTGATCGAAGAACACGGGCCGTATCAGATCCGTGGTGACGCCGCGATCATGCAGCCGCTGGATGCCCTGCTCAAAGCCTTCGTCGCCCAGCACCGGATGAAGTTGCCGGGTGGCGCGGCGTATGTGCCGTGTTATCGAGTGGTGGCGTAACCTTTAAGCCATCACACAATCCAAGTGGGAGCTGGCTTGCCAGCGATAGCGGTCTTCCAGTCAACAGAGATGTTGAAACAGATGACCCCTTCGCGAGCAAGCTCGCTCCCACAGGTTCTGTGGCGTGGCACAAATGGTATTTGCAACCTGAATCTCCTGTGGGAGCGAGCCTGCTCGCGAAGAGGTCCGAAAGAACACCATCAACCTCATCCCACCAACCGCCCCGCCAACGCCTTGGCCTGCAACGCCACATCCGTCACCGCCGTACTCTCCCACCACATCCCGCGCAATGGCGGTCCCAATGCAAACAACCGGCTAGCCGCAAGCCCCTCGGCATCCAGCACAGCGCCATCCACCGCCGCCGCGATTCCCAACGCCAACGGTCCCGGTTGCACCAGACCCCGCGCCAGCACCTGTTGCGGCAACGGTCGCGCAACTCGGCGCCAGTCGTATTCGATACCACTGGAATTGATCAACGCGGCGCCCTGCACCACGCAGGTTTGCGACTCACCACGACGTCGAATGCGAATGCTGACGCCATCTTCAGGGCTCGGCTCAAGCCCTTTGAACGAAGCTGCCTGAATACGCAATCGCCCTTCTTTATAAAGACGCTCAACCAGCGCCGCACTCAACGGCGGCGAACGGTGATGATGACTTTCCCACCACGGCCGTACATGCCGTACGAATTGTCGACGCTGCCTGTCAGTCGCCTGACTCCACAACCGAGCGATGTGTACCCGAACCGTATCCAGCGGTGCCTGCCAATCGATGCCTTGCGCAATGGCTGCCTGGCATTGCCGACGCAATTCGCGCAATAACTGCCGCGGCGTGCGAATACTGTGATCTTCGCCGAGAAAATCCACCCATGCCGGCGGTTGTCGGCGCACATGGGGCAACAAACCATGCCGCGAAAACACTTCGATCGGCCCGCGATGCCCGGCCTGCTCCAGCGACACCACGGCATCGACCATGGTCAGGCCGGAGCCGATGATCAGCACCGTCGATTGCGGATCGAGCTGGCGCATGGCCGCGACATCCCAAGGATCGAGCGCGGCGGCGTTGAGGCCACTGGAGGCCTTCTGCGGGGTTCGCGCGGCAGGGAACATTCCAGTCGCCAGTACCGCGAAGCCACCGCGCAGTGCCTGACCATTGCTCAGCGTGAGCTGCACCGAATCGGCACCGACTTGCAGATTGACGGCTTCCGCACGAATGTGCTCAACGCTTGAGCCATTCAGCGCCCCGACTCTGCGCGCCTCGGCCAGACGCTGCTGCACATACACGCCAAACAATCCGCGTGGCGGAAACAGTTCGCTGATCGACACCTTCTGTTCGGCAGACTCCGGCCAGCCGCCACCGGCAATGTACTCGGTGAGCCATTGCGTCAGGTCATCCGGATTATCCGGATCGACGCTCATGCGTGCGGCGTTGCCATTGAGTGTGTGACCCAGTTCGACCGCGCTGTACGCCTCGCCCCGTCCCAGTTCCGCACGCGGTTCAATGATCAGGACCTTGCGCCGGCCAGGCAGACGCAACAATTGCACCGCCAGCATCGTACCGCTGAGGCCACCGCCGATAATCAGGATGTCTGCACTCTGACTCATCAAATCACCACATTACGCACAAACCGCGCCGCCACGTCCCCATCATTGCGATAGGAGTGCGGTTGATTGCTGGCAAACATGAAGAACTCGCCTGTGCCGATGTGCTGCGGCTGCTCGCCGAGCATCAGCGTCAGGCAACCCTCAAAGACGAAAATCTGCTCGCTCCAGCCCTCGGCATCCGCTTGCGACGGGTAGACCTCGCCCGGTTGCAGACACCATTCCCATTGCTCGACTTCGCGAGTGGCGGTGGCTTTGGAGAGCAGCACCGCTTTACTGCCCGGGATCGTGCCCGCCCAAGCCACCTCGTTGATGCGGCTCGGATCGCGGGCATCCGGCGCCTGGATCAGATCGCTGAACGCGACGTCGAGCGCTTCAGCAACGCGATCAAGAGTGGTCAGGCTGACATTTTTCTCGCCCGCCTCGATCGCCACCAGCATGCGCCGGCTGACCCCGGACTTTTCTGCCAGCGCGGTCTGGCTCATATCGGCGGCATGCCGTAGACGCCGCACATTCAAGCTGACGTGTTGCAGGACGGACGCCCGTTGCGTTGAATCTTTGTGCACTATATTGCTCACTCGGTGAGGTTGGGCAGTATACTGCGCAACGTTGGTCGCATTGTGCGGCCTCCTTTTTATAGTGCGCAAGGTCATGACGTCGCAGAACAGCTCCCCCACTCCCCTCCGTTTCTCTCGCTTCAGCAAAGCCGAGTGCGTGCTGGTACTGATCACCATGATCTGGGGCGGTACTTTCCTGCTGGTTCAGCATGCGATGACCGTCAGCGGCCCGATGTTCTTCGTCGGCCTGCGCTTCGCCGCTGCAGCGGCTATCGTCGCACTGTTCTCATGGCGCCATCTGCGCGAACTGACCCTGTTCGAATTGAAGGCGGGCGCCTTCATCGGCGTGGCGATCATGCTCGGTTACGGCTTGCAGACGGTCGGGTTGCAAACCATTCCGAGCAGTCAGTCGGCGTTCATTACCGCCTTATATGTGCCCTTCGTGCCGTTGCTGCAATGGCTGGTGCTGGGGCGGCGGCCGGGGCTGATGCCGAGCATCGGCATCATGCTGGCGTTTACCGGGTTGATGTTGTTGTCCGGGCCGTCCGGCGCGGCGCTGAATTTCAGTCCGGGCGAAATTGCCACATTGATCAGTGCCATCGCCATAGCCGCCGAGATCATTCTGATCAGCACCTATGCCGGTCAGGTCGATGTGCGCCGAGTGACCGTTGTGCAACTGGCAACCACCTCCGTGCTGTCGTTCCTGTTGGTGGTGCCGACCGGGGAAATGATTCCGGACTTTTCCTGGACCCTGCTGGTGACCGCGCTGGGGTTGGGCGCAGCGAGTGCAGCGATTCAGGTGGCGATGAACTGGGCGCAGAAGAGTGTTTCGCCAACCCGGGCGACGTTGATCTATGCGGGCGAGCCGGTATGGGCAGGGATCGTCGGGCGGATTGCCGGGGAACGGTTGCCGGCAATTGCGCTGGTGGGCGCGGGGTTGATTGTCGCGGCGGTGATTGTCAGTGAGTTGAAGACCAAGGGTAAGGCTGCCCCAGCAGACGTTGAGCTGGAGCGGGAAACTCAGGGCTAATCCGCAACATCTTCAGCGTCTGCCCCAACGCTTTCGCGAGCAGGCTCGCTCCCACATTCTGAAAAACATTCCAATGTGGGAGCGAGCCTGCTCGCGAAAGGGCCATCTGCCACGACATCACTGCCCTGAAACAATGCCAAACAGAAAATTCCAGACTACTTTGTAGGATTCTGAGACATCCTGGCGTTTGGTGATCGGGGAGCTGGCACGTATGATGCTTCACAAACTTCCGCAGATTAGAAGCCTATGTCCCTGATAGTTCTACTGCTTCTGCCATTCATTGGCAGCTGTCTGGCAGCGGTGCTGCCACACAACGCGCGTAATACCGAATCCCTGTTGGCAGGCCTGGTCGCTTTGATCGGCACCGTCCAGGTCGCGATGTTGTACCCGCAAATTGCCCACGGCGGCGTGATCCGCGAAGAGTTCATGTGGCTGCCCAGCCTCGGCCTGAACTTCGTTCTGCGCATGGACGGCTTCGCCTGGCTGTTCTCGATGCTGGTGCTCGGCATCGGTACGCTCGTCTCTCTCTATGCCCGTTATTACATGTCGCCGGACGATCCGGTGCCGCGTTTCTTCGCGTTTTTTCTGGCGTTCATGGGCGCCATGCTCGGTCTGGTGATCTCCGGCAACCTGATCCAGATCGTGTTTTTCTGGGAGCTGACCAGCCTCTTCTCGTTCCTGCTGATCGGCTACTGGCACCACCGCGCCGACGCCCGTCGCGGCGCGTACATGGCGCTGATGGTCACCGGTGCCGGCGGGTTATGCCTGCTGGCGGGGGTCATGATTCTCGGCCATGTCGTCGGCAGCTATGACCTCGACAAGGTCCTGGCCGCCGGCGACTTGATTCGTGCACACGCCCTCTACCCTATTCTTTTACCCCTCATTCTCATCGGCGCGCTCAGCAAAAGCGCGCAGTTCCCTTTCCATTTCTGGCTGCCCCACGCGATGGCGGCGCCGACACCGGTTTCGGCTTATCTGCATTCGGCGACCATGGTCAAGGCCGGGGTTTTCCTGCTTGCACGTCTGTGGCCGTCGCTGTCAGGCAGTGAAGAATGGTTCTACATCGTCAGTGGGGCCGGCGCGTGTACGCTGTTGCTCGGCGCGTACTGCGCGATGTTCCAGAACGATCTCAAAGGTCTGCTGGCCTACTCGACTATCAGCCACCTCGGCCTGATCACTTTGCTGCTGGGCCTGAACAGCCCGCTGGCGGCTGTGGCGGCGGTGTTCCACATCCTCAACCACGCGACGTTCAAGGCTTCGCTGTTCATGGCCGCTGGCATCATCGACCACGAAAGCGGCACCCGCGATATCCGCAAACTCAGCGGCCTGATCAAACTGATTCCATTCACCGCGACGCTGGCCATGGTTGCCAGCGCCTCGATGGCCGGCGTGCCGTTGCTCAACGGCTTCCTGTCGAAAGAGATGTTCTTCGCCGAAACCGTGTTCATCAACGCCACGGCGTGGGTCGAAGCGGCGCTGCCGATTGTCGCGACCATCGCCGGTACGTTCAGCGTTGCCTACTCCCTGCGTTTCACCGTCGATGTGTTCTTCGGTCCACCGGCCACCGACCTGCCGCACACCCCGCACGAGCCACCGCGCTGGATGCGTGCGCCGGTCGAGTTGCTGGTGTTCACTTGCTTGCTGGTGGGGATTTTCCCGGCGCAGATCGTCGGTCCATTGCTCGCGGCAGCGGCATTGCCCGTCGTCGGCGGCGAATTGCCGGAATACAGCCTGGCGATCTGGCACGGTCTGAACGCACCGATGATCATGAGCCTGATCGCCATGTCCGGCGGCATCATCGTCTATCTGTTGCTACGCAATCAGCTCAAGCGCGGGCGCTTCAAATACCCGCCGCTGGTGGGTCGCTTCAACGGCAAGCGCCTGTTTGAACGCAGCCTGGTGGTCATGATGCGCCTGGCCCGACGCCTGGAGCGGCGACTCGGCACCAAGCGTCTGCAAATGCAATTGTTCCTGATGGTGTTGGCGGCTGTGCTCGCCGGCCTGATCCCGATGCTGCATAGCAGCCTGAGCTGGGGCGACCGGCCGAAGATTCCCGGCTCGATCGTCTTTGTGACCCTGTGGCTGCTGGCGATTGCCTGCGCCCTCGGCGCCGCGTGGCAGGCCAAGTATCACCGTCTCGCCGCACTGACCATGGTCAGCGTCTGCGGGTTGATGACCTGCGTAACTTTCGTCTGGTTCTCCGCGCCCGACCTGGCCCTGACGCAACTGGCAGTCGAAGTGGTCACCACCGTGCTGATCCTGCTTGGCCTGCGCTGGTTGCCACGTCGTATCGAAGAAGTCTCGCCACTGCCGAGCAGCCTGCGCAAGGCACGCATTCGCCGCCTGCGCGACTTGCTGCTGTCGATTGCCGTCGGTGGCGGCATGGCGCTGCTGTCCTACGCCATGCTCACGCGGCAGACGCCGAACGATATCTCCTCGTTCTACCTCAGCCGCGCCATGCCCGAGGGCGGCGGCAGCAACGTGGTCAACGTGATGCTGGTGGATTTCCGTGGCTTCGACACCCTTGGCGAAATCACCGTGCTAGTCGCGGTGGCGCTGACCGTGTTCGCCCTGCTGCGGCGCTTCCGCCCGCCGAAAGAAAGCCTGCAACTGCCCGCCCAGCAACGCTTGCTGGCACCTGACGTGGTCACCGATCTGGTCAACCCGCGTTCGGCCAGCGATACCGCGCTCGGTTTCATGATGGTGCCGGCGGTGCTGGTGCGCCTGCTGCTGCCGATTGCGCTGGTGGTGTCGTTCTACCTGTTCATGCGCGGGCACAACCAGCCGGGCGGAGGTTTCGTCGCCGGTCTGGTGATGTCGGTGGCGTTCATCCTGCAATACATGGTCGCCGGCACGCAGTGGGTCGAGGCGCAGATGAGCCTGCGGCCGCTGCGCTGGATGGGCACCGGGTTGCTGTTCGCCACCGCTACCGGCCTGGGCGCGATGCTGGCCGGCTATCCGTTCCTGACCACGCACACCTGGCATTTCACCTTGCCAGTGCTCGGTGACATCCATGTCGCCAGCGCTTTGTTCTTCGACATTGGCGTGTACGGCGTGGTGGTCGGTTCGACGCTGCTGATCCTCACCGCCCTCGCCCACCAATCGGTGCGGGGTCACAAAACCGCATCGCTGCCCAAGTCCGTCGCCACCAAGGGAGCCGTCTGATGGAAGAAGTCATCGCAATCGCCATCGGCGTACTCGCCGCGTCCGGCGTCTGGCTGATCCTGCGGCCACGGACGTTCCAGGTGGTCATGGGCCTGTGTCTGCTGTCGTACGGCGTCAACCTGTTCATCTTCAGTATGGGCAGCCTGTTCATCGGCAAGGAGCCGGTGATCAAGGACGGCGTCACCCAGGATTTGCTGCATTACACCGACCCGCTGCCACAGGCACTGGTACTCACCGCGATCGTCATCAGTTTCGCCATGACCGCGTTGTTCCTCGTCGTGCTGCTCGCCTCGCGCGGCCTGACCGGCACCGACCACGTCGACGGCCGGGAGCCTAAAGAATGATGGCGATGACTCACCTGATCGCCGCACCGATTCTGCTGCCGCTGCTGACCGCCGCCATCATGCTGATGCTCGGTGAACGGCACCGGCCGCTGAAGGCGAAAATCAACCTGTTCTCCAGCCTCGTCGGCCTGTTCATTTCGGTGCTGTTGCTGCACTGGACGCAAACCACGGGCGTGCCCGGTTCCATTGGCGTGTACCTGCCGGGCAACTGGCAGGCGCCGTTCGGCATTGTGCTGGTGGTCGATCGCCTGTCAGCGCTGATGCTGGTGCTGACCGGAATCATCGGCGTCAGCGCCCTGCTGTTTGCCATGGCCCGCTGGGACGGCGCCGGTTCAAGCTTCCACGCGCTGTTCCAGATTCAGTTGATGGGCCTGTACGGCGCGTTCCTGACGGCGGATCTGTTCAACCTCTTCGTGTTCTTCGAAGTGTTGCTCGCCGCGTCCTATGGCCTGTTGCTGCACGGATCGGGTCGGGCGCGGGTCTCGTCGGGGCTGCATTACATCTCGATCAACCTGCTTGCCTCGTCGCTGTTTCTGATTGGCGCGGCTCTGATCTACGGTGTCACCGGCACGCTGAACATGGCCGATCTGGCGCTGAAGATTCCGCTGGTGCCGGAAGCCGACCGGGGCTTGCTGCACGCCGGTGCTGGCATTCTCGCGGTAGCGTTCCTGGCGAAGGCCGGCATGTGGCCGCTGAACTTCTGGCTGGTCCCGGCCTACTCCTCGGCCAGTGCGCCGGTGGCGGCGATGTTCGCGATCATGACCAAGGTCGGCGTGTACACGTTGCTGCGCCTGTGGACCCTCCTGTTCTCAGGGCAGGCCGGAGCGTCGGCATTCTTCGGTGGCGACTGGCTGATCTACGGCGGTATGGCAACCATGGCCTGCGCGGCATTGGCGATTCTCGCCGCACAACGCCTGGAGCGCATGGCCAGTCTGAGCATTCTGGTGTCGGCGGGGATTCTGCTGTCGGCGATCGGGTTTGCCCAACCGAACCTGATCGGCGCGGCACTTTTCTATCTGGTCAGTTCGACGCTGGCATTGAGCGCGCTGTTCCTGCTGGCCGAGTTGATCGAGCGCTCGCGTTCGGCCAACGAGATCCCGCTGGAAGACGAAAGCGAACTGCTGCCGCGTCCGCAGGAATCCCTGCAACCGCCCAAAGGCATCAACCTTGATGACGAGCAGAAAGCCGTGGTCGGTCAGGTCATCCCGTGGACCATGGCGTTTCTCGGCCTGAGCTTCATTGCTTGCGCGCTGCTGATCATCGGCATGCCGCCGCTGTCTGGTTTCATCGGCAAACTCAGCCTGATTGGCGCCTTGCTCAACCCGTTGGGCCTGGGCACTGGCGCACCAATCTCCAACGCGGCATGGGCGCTGCTCGCGCTGCTGATCCTCACCGGGCTGACATCGTTGATGGCGTTCTCACGCCTCGGCATCCAGCGCTTCTGGACCCCGGAGGAGCGCCCTTCGCCGCTGCTGCGCAAACTCGAATGCGCGCCGATCTTCCTGTTGTTGGGGCTGAGCATCGTCCTGACTTTCAAGGCTGAACCCCTGTTGCGTTACACCCAGGCCACCGCTGATGCGCTGAACAATCCGCAGCAATACGTGATGGCGGTGCTCGGCACCCGTGCCGTGCCGAGCCCGGAGGCCAAATCGGCCATGCTGGAGGTGCAGCCATGAAACGTGTGTTTCCTGCACCGTTGTTGTCGCTGGCGCTGTGCGCCTTGTGGCTGACCCTGAACCTGTCGGTCAGCCCGGGCAACCTGCTGCTCGGCGCAATATTGGGTTTTGCTGCGCCGCTGATGATGCGCAAACTGCGCCCGAAACAAGTGCGCATTCGCCGTCCAGGAACGATTCTGCGTCTGTTCCTGCTCGTGGGCCGTGACGTGGTGACGTCCAACCTGACCGTCGCGTGGGGCGTACTCAACGCGGGTCGCCGCCCTCCGCGCTCGGGTTTTGTCAAAGTCCCGCTGGACTTGCGCGATGCCCACGGCCTGGCGACTCTGGCGATGATCTGCACGGTGGTGCCCGGCACGGTTTGGTCGGAGCTGTCGCTGGATCGCAGCATTCTGTTGCTGCACGTCTGGGATCTGGATGACGAAGCGCAGTTCATCGAGCACTTCAAGAGCACCTACGAGCGGCCGTTGATGGAGATTTTCGAATGAGCCCATTACTGTCGAACGCGATTCTGCTGACGCTGTTCCTGTTCTCGCTGGCGATGGTGCTGACCCTGGTGCGCCTGTTCAAAGGCCCGTCGGCGCAGGATCGGGTATTGGCGCTGGACTACCTGTACATCGTCGCCATGCTGATGATGCTGACCCTGGGTATTCGTTATTCCAGTGACACTTACTTCGAAGCGGCGCTGCTGATTGCGCTGTTCGGTTTCGTCGGCTCGTTTGCCCTGGCGAAATTCCTGCTGCGTGGCGAGGTGATCGAATGAATGCTGAATTGTCGCTGTGGGTCGAGATTCCGGTGGCGATCCTGCTGGTACTCAGCGGTCTGTTTGCGTTGATCGGCGCGATCGGATTGTTGCGCATGAAGGATTACTTTCAGCGCATGCACCCGCCGGCGCTGGCTTCGACGCTGGGCGCGTGGTGTGTGGCACTAGCGTCGATCATCTGTTTTTCGGCGCTGAAGTCCGGGCCAGTCATACACGCCTGGCTGATTCCGATTTTGCTGGCGATTACCGTACCGGTGACTACATTGCTGCTGGCGCGGGCGGCGTTGTTCCGCAAGCGCATGGCTGGGGATGATGTGCCGGCAGAGGTCAGTAGCCGCCGCACCGAAAGCGGTAGCTGATTCCGAATCCTTGTGGTGTTGGTGCTGGCCTCATCGCTGGCAAGCCAGCTCCCACAGGGTTTTAGGTGGAACCCGGTATTTGTCTACACCCACAATCACTGTGGGAGCTGGCTTGCCAGCGATGAGGCCAGTTCAGCAACCACAAAAATCCGATCTGCTCTCAGACCCAAGCCACCGCCAACAACCCCGCCCCCAGCACCGCACACAACGGCGAATACACCCAGGTGTCCAGTCGCGCAAACCGCGAATCCTTCACTTCCTTGAAGAACCCGACCAGATGCGAATCACCAATCGCCCGGGCAAACATCAACAGCGCAATCGCGCTGATCACCCATTGCAACGCCTTGTGCGTCACCGCCGGCATTCCCCAGCCCACCCGCATACACACCAACGCAGCAATCACCAGCAATGCCGCTGCCACGATCAACGTGAGCCAGCCTGACGGCTTGAACGCCGGCCGCACCGTTGCGACAAAACCGCGCACTGGCACCTGCGGCACCACCACCGCTGCCGCCCACTGTCCACCCAGCGCCCAATACACGTGCATCAAGGCGATCACCGCGAAAGTAGTCACCAGCCATTGAGCCAACACAAAGGTCATGGTTGAAATCCTTGGAAAGGGATTTGAACAAATCATCCTAGTCGGATTTTTTTCAAGTGCACGACCGATCAGCGGTACGGTAAAGTGCCGCCCCATGAAATTCTCCCGTTCCGATCGCTCACTGCTGGCCTGGATGCTCTATTGCTGCGTCCTGTTCAACGTGTTCGCCAGCAGCATCGGTCACGGACAAATGGTCGGCATGCAGCTCAACGGTATCGGTGGCCAGTTCTGTACCGTCGACCCGGCCACCCAAGCGCCGCTCGCCAGCAACCCCACCGAAGAACAACTGCCAACGCTGTCCAAAGCGTTTGGCTGCCCGCTGTGCTCGGTTGGCGGCGGCATGGGCCCAGCGTTCAACTCCAGCCTGACCCTGGCGATCCTGCCGGAACAACACAGCCCACCGCTGGCACCGATCGTCAGTGCCGACCTCCCTGCCCGCTTCACCTGGCCTTCGGCCAACCCTCGTGCCCCTCCGATCGCCTGAATGTCCCTGCCTTTTTGATTTGTCAGCCCACTGCGCCAACGCGCGGCGTTCGCCTGTGCGCTGACTCCTAGACAAGCATTCAGGATTCAATGATGAAACAACTCACTTTGCTGGCGAGCCTGTGCGGCTGCCTGTCCGTCAACGTCTGGGCGCAATCCACCGTGGATCTGGCGCCGATCACCATCGACGGCGAGTCCGGCGCAGAACCGGGCTTGAGCCTCGACCAGTCCAGCGGCATGGCCTCGCGACTCGGTTTGAGCGTGCGTGATACGCCGGCGTCGGTAGCCATCGCCAATCGCAACGACATCGAACGTCACGGCGTACAGAACTTCCAGGACGCCGCCAACACTTTGCCCGGGGTCAACGCCAGCGCTCCGCCGGGTTTTGGTGGATTCGTTTCCTATCGCGGTTTCACCAGTAGCCAGATCACCCAGATGTTCAACGGCGTCAACGTTTCCGGTGGCCTCGCCCGTCCTGTCGATTCGTGGATCTACGACCGAGTGGAATTGGTCGGCGGCCCGTCATCGCTGATCAACGGCGCGGGCTCCGTCGGCGGATCACTCAACTACGTGACCAAACTGGCCACCCGCGATGAACAAGCTGTTGAAGGCCGGGTCAGCTACGGCACTTACGACACCACTGAAACCGCGTTCGGCCTTAACCATGCCCTGACCGACCCAAGCGCCGACGTCCAGCACTACGCGCGACTCGACGTCAGCCACAACACCAGCAACGGCTACATCGACCGCCAGGAGCGCGATGCCTGGAGCGTGGCGTTCTCGCTGCTCAGCGATCTAACGCCCGACCTGTCGCACACGTTGGCGCTGGAGTATCAGGACGAGCACGAAGACAGTCCTTACTGGGGCACGCCCGTGCTCAATCCCAAGGCCGGCGAGTTGAAGATCGATAAACACAACCGCTTCAACAACTACAACGTCGAGGACGGTCGTTACGAGCAGCGAACGATCTGGGTACGCTCGATCATCGATTACCGCATCAACGACAGCACCACTCTGCGCAACACGCTGTATCACCTCGACAGCCAGCGCGATTACCGCAACCTCGAAACCTACCAGTACAACGCCGACAACACGGCGGTGAATCGCTCCACCGCGTATCAGGTGCGCCATCAGGGCGAGCAGAATGGCAACCAGTTCGAACTGCGCCACGACAACACGCTGTTCGGTCTCGAGACGACGTGGTCGGGTGGCTTTGAATACAAGGTCAACCAGACCACCAACTCGCCGCTGAACATCAAAGGTGCGAGCACGGTAGACCCGAACAACTTCCGTCCGGGGCATTTCTACGACATTCCCGGCACCAACCCCAAACTGGTCAGCGACAAGACCAACGAGGTCACAACCAAGGCACTGTTTGTGGAAAACCGTTTTGCGTTGACCGACAAACTGTCGCTGCTCACGGGCCTGCGCTATGACGACATTGATCTCGACGTGACCAACCATCGCACTGTAACCGCCGCTAACCCCAAGCACTTCAAGCGCAGTTGGGAGCCAGTCACCGGACGCGCCGGCCTGACCTACCAGTTCATTCCGTCGGCCAGCGTCTACGTGCAATACAGCACCGCCGCCGAGCAACCGAATGGCACGCAGGATTTCGACGTCTCCACCGGCAAGCAGTGGGAGATTGGTAGCAAATTCGATTATCTGAATGGACGCGGCTCGGCGACGATTGCCGCTTACACGATCGAGCGAAAAGACTTCGCGGTGACCGACCCGCTAGATCCGGCCGGCAGTATTCCGGTCGGTCAACAGACGTCGAAAGGGGTGGAAATCGCCAGTTCATTGCGCATCACTGACAAGTTGCTAGCCGAAGGCAACTTCGCCTGGGTCGACGCACAGTACGATGACTTCACCGAAAAGAATGCCGCCGGTGTGGTGGTCTCGCGCAAAGGCAACACGCCGACCAACGTGCCGGATCGCGTTGGCAATCTGTGGCTGACTTATGATTTTTCGCCGCAATGGCAAGGTGGGGTAGATGCGCGATATGTGGCGTCGGTGTATGCGGACACGGCCAACACCATGACCGTGCCGTCGTACACATTGTTCGGCAGCTTTCTCAGCTACAAGGTTGATTCGCATACCACCGTCACCGGGCGCGTGCGTAACCTGACCAATGAGGTGTATGCCGAGTTTGCGCATGTTTCGCCGGCGTATTACCTCGGAACACCGCGCACCTTCGAACTGGCGGTGCAGACGAAGTTTTAAAAGCATCGCGGGCAAGCCCGCTCCCACAGTGTTTTGCGTCGTACATAAAATTTGCATTCGACGAAAATACCTGTGGGAGCGGGCTTGCCCGCGATGAGGCCACCAGCCTCAACCCTTTATTTCAGATCAGCCGAAACCTTCTCCGCCACATCCTTCGGCAACCAGGCCTGCCACACATCCGGGTGGGCCTTCATGAACGCCACCGCCGCATCACGCGGCGCGGTGTGCTTCTCGCTCATGTCCGCCAACGCCTTGTTCAACGGCTCGATCGGAAAATCCACTTTGCTGAAAAACTCGGCAATCTGCGGATACTGTTTCTGAAACGGCGTCGAAACACCAATCGACAGCTTCGAAGCCAGCGACCGGGTCGGTTTTGGATTGGGATTATCGGCATCAGTCAGCGTCTTCCACGCCTCGGCATCAAACGGCGGCTCTTCCAGTTGCACCAGTTTGAATTTGCCCAGCAGCGGCGTCGGTGACCAGTAGTAAAACAAGACTGGCTTACCGCGACGAATCGATGAGCTGATCTCGGCATCCAGCGCCGCACCCGAACCACTGCGGAAATTGGTGTAGTCGTCCTGCAGCCCGTAAGCCGTCAGCTTCTGCTTGTTGACCACTTCCGAGGTCCAGCCGATCGGGCTGTTGAGAAACCGCCCCTTGCTCGGGGCTTCCGGATCCTTGAACACGTCCTTGTACTTTTTCAGATCACTGACGCTGCGCAGATCCGGTGCCAGCGGCTTGATGCCTTTGGCCGGGTCACCCTTGATCACGTACTCCGGCACCCACCAACCCTCGGTAGCGCCCTTGACCGTATCACCGAGACTGACGACTTTGCCTTCGGCCTCGGCCTTGACCCACACCGGACTGCGCCCCGCCCACTCCTCGCCAATGACCTGAATGTCATTGTTGGCCAATGCGGTTTCCAGCGTGATGGTGGTGCCAGGCAAGGTGTCGGTCGGCAAGCCGTAGCCCTTCTCGACGATGATCCGCAGCACATCGGTAATCAGGCTGCCGCTTTCCCAGTTCAGGTCGGCAAAATGGATCGGCGCCTCGGCGGCCATCACCGATTGCGCTGATGTCAGCAAACCGAACGTGGCCACGCTGGCGGCCAATAACCGTCGAAATCCGTTCATGCATTGCACCTCGTGCTGTTCACAGCAATGGCAGGATGGCCTGACAGAAGACCGCAAGCCTCTGAATACTCAGTCAACTGACTGTAGCCGAGGTTCCTGCTTTTTCCGGGACATGCCCCGGACGAGGTTATGAATCAGACTTTTCCTGCAGGCTTTGCAGCTCACGTCTGACCATGCTGGCGTACTCCGCAGGACGCAGTGCGTAGATATGCGCAGCCAGCCAATTCAGCCAGGCGCCTTGCAGTTCGGCCTTGGCGGCGAATAAACGCCGAGCCTCCTCGCGTGCAGTGTCGAGGTTCTGCGCATGGAAATCCGCGCGGCTCACTCGCTGGCCTTGAACGTCACCAGTTCGCCCTTGCGCCACTTGGCGGCTTTGGCGGTCACGGCTTTCAGCGTTTTGGTCAGGCCTTCCTGCAATTGCTGGTTGGCGGCAAACACGGTCACCACGCTGTGGCCTTCCTTGAACAGGATCGCGTGCCCGTCAGCGGTCTCAACGAAGGCGTAATCGCCCAGCCCATAAACCGTGAGTTTGATTTCGCGAAAACGGATATCCATCTTGCCGCCTTCGCGGCTGGGCAAGACCGATGCACTGAAATGATCGCCGACCTTGAGCTTGAGCCCCGGTTTGTCATCGACCACCAAGGCGCTTTCGGTGTCGATCTCGGCCACGTAAATGCCTTCGGCGTTCTGCTCGGTGATGTAAACAAAACGCGACTGGAACAGCTTGACCAGCTTTGCACGCAAATCACCCAGCACGAACAAAGCATGCATATCGAGATTACTGACTGCCAAAGAAACATCCCCACATCTGAAAAAACCGCACGCGGAAAACGCGCACGGCAAATAAACGGCCAAGCCGATGTCACTGCCAAATAAATCAATAAAGCCCGAATCGAGCAGAGTGCTCATTCAACGCGAGGTTGCTAAGACTACTGGATTGTCACTCGCGAAACTCATCCCGATGTCGCCAAAACTTGAAGGAAAAATCCTCAACGTCGGCAAGAGCAGTCTGACTACGAACTTTAGGGAAAATTCTCACGAAAAAAAGCACTTTTCCGACATATCGCTGGCGAAAAATTGCTTTAGATAAGCCCTGTCGTCAACAGGTACTGGCGATTCTAGAGCAGCGATGCTCATTCCGACTACCCGAAACGGCCTGTAAATATCGGCCAACTGATGAAAAGGACTTCACATGTGCACTCGGACCCACTTTGCCATGACTGCTGACGCCCGGATCGAATCGCCGCTGATCCTGCATGTCAGCGCCATCAACGAGCACTGGCCACGCTTTCAAGTCGTGCCGGCCGGCAACGCTTTCTTCCACATCAAGGAAACCTCGACCGGGCGTGTAAGAGGTTTCCGCGAAGATCACAACGAAGCCTGTGCTCTCGCCCGTTCACTTGAGTCTAAGATCGAACTCCTGGCGAGCGGTTGCCTCAGATAAAGAGAGAGATCGACCGCGCCATACCGGCGCCCACCGAAGGAGTACACGATGGAACTGCCAGCATACGATTTGAAAACCCTGTTCGATCAACTGGGGCTGCCTTCAGAAGGCACAGCAATCGACGATTTCATCGAAGCGCATCCACTGGCTGCCGACGTTAAACTGATCGACGCCGACTTCTGGTCACCGCAACAGGCGCAATTGCTTAAGGAATGGTTAACGGCTGACGGTGAAGAAGCGGTCATGGTCGATGAACTGAATGTACGCCTGCATCGCGGCAAGTAATCCTGATCAGTGCAGGCTGTCACTTGGCTTGGCGTGCAACTGCGCGAGCCACGCAGCCTTGCACTCTTCCGCTTCGTCGCGACTGGCAAAAGCGGTGCCGCGACGCTCGCCATTGAGCAGCACTACCCAGCAAACGCTGCGACCCATTGCGCGCAAACCGGCGGGCACGCCACTGCCAATCATTACGGCAACATCCACTCTGCACTGCATGCAGCTCTCCCGAAATCATTAGCAACCTAACTAAGTGGTCAGATTAATGGTTTCTTTCGAGCAGAAACAGCAAGCTCCATGCACAGATTCATTGCACCGGCAGTAACAATCCCTCAGCGCGGACTTTCCGGTTTATAGCCCAGGCGCAAACCACCCCAGTGCTGACCCTTGATCATGATCGGCACCGAAAGGTCATGCATCAGCTCACCGGTGTCGCGGGTGTAGGTCTGCAACAGCACCGGTTGCTGATGGCTCCCGCAGCGAATACCGGTGCGATCAGCGAACTTGCGTTTGGTGCGATTGTTCACAGCGTCGACCTGCGCATCGCCAGTCAACGGCTGGCTGAACAACTGATTGTGCGTCGGTACATAACCCTGCTGCGTGCAGGCGATGGCAAACACCAGCCCCTCGTGACGCGGCAACAATGGCTCCTGAATCGCCGGCAGCACCTGATCGGTGTAACGGTCGAAACGGGTTTGAAACTTCGCCGGATGGGTATTCGGGATCGGCTGATACTGACGGTCGAACAGGTCTTCGAGGCTGATCCGGCCCTGCTCGAGATCCGCCTCGAACCGTGCAGCAATCTGGCTCGCGCCTTCGCGGGCCAGATCGTAGATGCGCTGGTGATAGTCATCCAGCCCGACTTCGGCCAAGCGTTCACTGATGGTTTCCGCCTGCCCTTCCATTTGCACGGCGGCTTCAGCGAGGCGGCGGGTCTGTTGGTCGCTGATCGCCAGGTCGCTGCGCATCTGCTCAATGGCTTTAAAAAGACTGTCCAGTTGTTCGCGATTGGTTTCCGCGCCCTGGGCAATTTCACCAACCTGACTTTCCACCCCGGCAGCCAATCGCGCAATGTTCTCCAGATGCTGGCCGGTGTGCTCGACCTGCTCGACACCGGTCTGCAGATCGCTCGACAGCTGGCGAATCTGCTCCACCACCTGCGCCGTGCGTTGCTGAATATCAGCGACCATCTCACCGACCTCACCGGTTGCCGAGGCCGTGCGCGCCGCCAATCCGCGAACCTCATCCGCCACCACCGCAAAACCGCGACCATGCTCACCGGCCCGCGCCGCTTCGATCGCCGCGTTCAATGCGAGCAGATTGGTCTGGCTGGCAATCGACTGAATCACCAGCGTCACGCGCTGAATATCGTCGCTGCGCAGGCTCAAGGCCTCAATCAATTCACGGCTGGCATTGGCGCGCTGACTGAGTTGATGCATGCGCGCGATCGAATCCACCAGTTCCGTGCGCCCCGCTGCGCTGCTGTGATGTGCCTGACTGGCCGCCTCAAGCGCTGCACGGCTGAGCTGCGAAGTCGCGTGTTCGGTCGCGATCATTACCTCAGCGTTGCTGACGATCCGCGCCGCCGCATCGAGTTGCGATTCGAGTTTGCTCGCCAGTTCCTTGACCGAAAACGCCACGCCCGCCGCCGACAAGGCGTTATGACTGGTGGTGTAGGAAAGGTCGCGGGTCAGTTCGGACATGGCGCTGCCAGGGTCGGCAGGCTGAACATCGGGGATAGCGCGGGAGCGCAGGCGCGGTAGCCAGACAATCAGCACCGCCAGCGGCATGCCGATGTACAGCGACCATTCGGCCAGGCTCATGCCGGCCAGCAACAGCATCAGGGCGATGCTTTGCAGGGTCGGAGCGATCCAGCGGTTTTTCGGCAAAAGCACTGGTGCAGGCAAAGCCCCAACCAGAGATCCATCTCTCGTCATATCAACACCCCACGCTTGTTCTCATTGTTGTGACTGCATTAAACGCCACTACAACGCCATTATCCATGGTCCGTTAGTCGTGGGGTCTGTGGCAGGTCAATGGAACGGCTCGGGCTTATTGCAGACGTGCAAAAACAAAGATCGCAGCCGCCAGCAACGCCCGTGTAGGAGCTGCCGAAGGCTGCGATCTTTTCAAGGCGCCCCTGGTGAAAGGGTCACCTCACAGAATCAGGCCTGACGCTGGTGCTTGTCGATCTGCTCGTGACGCTCTTGAGCTTCGATGCAGTACTTGGTGGTCGGGCTGATCAGCAGGCGCTTCAGGCCAATGGCCTCGCCGCTGTCGTCGCACCAGCCAAAGCTGTCTTCCTTGATGCGCTCAAGGGCTTGTTCCAGTTGCGGCAGCATGCGCTGGTCGCGATCGATCGCGTTCACCAGCCAAGTGCGCTCTTCTTCAACCGAAGCCGCGTCCGCCGGGTCAGCCGGGGTGTCCAGGCTTTCGATGGCGATACGATTTTGCTCAATGCGCTCGTGGGTTTCGACTTTCATGTTCTGCAACAGCTCAGTGAAGAAAGCGTGCTGCTCGGCATTCATGTAGTCATCTGCCGGCATGGCCAGCAACTTGTCCTTTGTCATTGATATCTCTATAAAAAAACGTGCATTAAGGCGAATTAGGGAGCGTTTCGGCGAACCGCGTGCGGTCGGCGAAAAGGCATCGTTTATTGCAAATGCCACCCGGCACTCAATTTACGAGGGGCGGCAGTCTAAGGCCCGATCGAGGCCTCAGCAACTGTAAATACAGGGAATTTGTCCGACAACGTCCGGAAACGGCTCTGACACAGCGTTCACACGGGCAATCGGAGTGCGTTTATAGCAAGAAATTCAGTCGAGCGGCTGTATATAGAAGACAAACGGCTAACCACCCAGCGTCCAGACGCAATTTTTTACCACGCACTGCATCGTTTCAGCAAAGCAGAACCGCAAAAGCCCCCCTACTATCAGGCGCACCGAGTGATCAACAAGCCTGAAGGATGACCTATGCCCCGCCCCGATCTGCCGGCCCCCGACGAGATTTCACTCGCCAGCCCCCCGATCAATGCCGAGCGCCTGCTGCAACTGATCACCGACGAATACGACGCCCTGCCGCGCCAGCTCAAACGCATCGCCAGCTACATCAGCCAGCAAAGCGACCGGATCATGGTCGACCGTATCAGCGACATCGCCCGCGAGTGCGAAGTCCACCCGTCCGCCATCGTGCGCTTCTCGCAACGCTTCGGTTTTAGCGGCTTCAGCGAAATGCAGGCGCTGTTCCGCAGCGCCTACACCCACAAAGCCTCGCCGGTACAAAACTACCAGCAACGCATCCGCAGCATGATCGCCAACCAATCGCAGCAAACCAGCGCCGGCGACCTCGCCCGCGAATGCATCGACGCCACCCGCTCCGGCATCGAACGCCTGGGCCGCGAACTCGTCGACACCGCGTTCGAAAAAGCCGTCGACCTCATCGTCAACGCCGACAACATTTATGTCGTCGGCGTGCGCCGCTCCTTCGCCGTCGCCGACTACCTCGTTTACAACTTGCAACACACTCAGAAAAAAATTCATCTGGTGTCCGGGCTGGGCGGCAGTTATCGCGAGCAAATGCGCAGCGTGCGCGCCAATGATCTGGTCATCGCCATCAGCTTCGTGCCCTACGCCAAGGAAACCCAACACTGCCTGCGCTTCGCCCGCCAGCAACAGGCCAACACCCTGATCCTCACCGACAGCCAGCTCTCACCACTGGCGAAACTCGCCCACAGCGTATTGCTGGTCAACGAAGGCAGCGCCCTCGCCTTTCGCTCGCTGAGTGCGACGCTGTGTTTGTGTCAGGCCTTGTTTGTGGCGGTGGCGTATCGGCTGGAACTGAATGTGGATGAGATTCACGAACAACCCGGCTTCGACGACTGACAATTGCCTCAACGTCGGCTAGGTTATGCCTTCCCACCGGTTTGACTTGAAGGAACGCGTCATGAAACTGATCGGCATGCTGGACTCCCCTTACGTGCGTCGCGTGGCGATCTCCGCCAAACGCTTAGGGATTGACCTCGAACACGAGTCAGTCTCGGTGTTCCGCCACTTCGAGCAATTCCAGCAGATCAACCCGGTGGTCAAAGCCCCCACGCTGATCCTCGACGACGGCGTGGTCCTGATGGACTCGACCCTCATCCTCGATTACCTCGAAGCCAGCTCCGGCAAAAGCCTGCTGCCGACCGACCTGAAACAACGCGCCCACGCCCTGCGCCTGATCGGCCTCAGCCTCGCCGCCTGCGAAAAAGCCGTGCAGCTTTATTACGAACGCAACCTGCGCCCGGCCGACATTCAATATCAACCGTGGGTCGAACGCGTCGAAGGCCAACTCGCCGCCGCCTTCACCGCCCTCGAGCAAGAACTGGAAAAAACCGGCCTGCCCACCGACGGCACCCTCACCCAGGCCGGCATCAGCCTCGCCGTCGCCTGGAGCTTCACCGGCCTCGTCGTCCCCGACCAGATCGACACCCGCCGCTACCCCCACATCGCCCAATACACCGCCTACGCCGAAACCCTCGAAGCGTTCGTCAGCACCCCGATGACCTGACCATGAGCACCACCGACACCGCCGCCCCGGCGCTAAAGGAAATCTTCAACGCCGAGCGCTTGCAACACATCGCCAGCGAAATGAGCGCCGTGTACCCGGCGTTCAAGGCAAAGGCGTTTCTCAAACACGCCCAGGACGGACTCGCTGACCTATCAGTGATGCAACGTATGGCGCGTGTCAGTGAAAGCCTGCACGCCGTGTTGCCACTGGATTACCAAGATTCCCTAGAAGTGCTTTTCGAACTCGCACCAAGGCTGAACAGCGGATTCGTCAGCATGTGCCTGCCGCATTACGTCGCGAGCTATGGCGGGCATGCGTTCGACACCTCCATGGATGCGCTGAAGTACTTCACCACCTTCGGCTCCTCCGAATTCGCCATCCGCCACTTTTTGCGCAGCGACCTGGAACGCTCGCTGGAATTGATGCACGACTGGAGCCGAGACGAGAACCACCACGTTCGACGACTCGCCAGCGAAGGCAGCCGCCCTCGCCTGCCGTGGTCGTTTCGGTTGGAAGCGGTGCAGGCCGATCCGCAGTTGGCCGCCGGGATACTCGATCGGTTGAAGGCGGATGAGAGTTTGTACGTGCGCAAGTCCGTGGCGAATCATTTGAATGATGTGACAAAGGTGCATCCGGAGTGGGTGTTGGACACGATTGAAGGTTGGTCGCTGGAGAACAAGCACACGGCGTGGATTGCGAAGCATGCGTTGCGGAGTTTGATTAAGCAGGGGGATTTAAGGGCGCTGACGGTGATTGGCGCCGGGGCGAAGGCTGAGGTTGAGTTGTTGGATGTGCGGGTTGAGCCGGCGGTGGTTAGGTTGGGAGAAGCGATTACATTGTCGTTTGTGGTGAAGTCGACGGTGGCGCATGAGCAGCGGTTGGTGATTGATTATGCGATTGACTATGTGAAGGCGAATGGTGGGGTTTCGGGGAAGGTTTTTAAGTTGAAGACTCTGGCGTTACCAGGATCTGGAAGCACCGTGGTCAAGCGCAAGCAGGTGATTAGTGATTTCACCACGCGTAAACACCATGTGGGGTGGCATGGCGTTCGGGTGATGGTGAATGGCCAAGTGTTGGCTAGTGCCGGGTTTGACATCGTCATAGGTTGACGGGGTTGAACGACTCTACTTCCTGAATTCCTTGTCCCCTCGCGGCTTTGCGGAGCCGCAAGGGCGTGTCCCTAGTGTTTAAA
This sequence comes from Pseudomonas sp. VD-NE ins, assembly GCF_031882575.1. NCBI lineage: Bacteria > Pseudomonadati > Pseudomonadota > Gammaproteobacteria > Pseudomonadales > Pseudomonadaceae > Pseudomonas > Pseudomonas sp. VD-NE ins. The sequence continues at coordinate 2,613,400 of NZ_CP134772.1, read as the reverse complement.
CGGTGAGGCCGCCATCAGTGCAGATCAAAAATCAATTTGCCTGCCGCCGATTGGCGTTTCCGTAGCGTTCTGTCCCGCAACCATGGCCGAAGCGCTAATTGCATTCTGATTAGCCCAATCACGAAGTTTGGTGAACTCGTCTTTACGCATTTTGCTCATGGGTACCAAACGCGAAATCGTCGTTTCAAAATCATCCATGGTCAGGTCGCTTGCATCATCAGAGCCATTCATCCGCCGTGAAAACGCTTCAATCAGCGAGTCGCCAACCCAAGCTTCGATTTCGGCACCAGATAGCACGATGTCTTGGCCAAAATTTGACTCGCCCCCTAGCGCGGACAATCGATCCAGATCAAATTTTGCCGGGTCGCGTTTCGATTTCTTCAGATGTATTTCAAGAATCTTCTTTCTTTCTACTGTCGACGGGAAATCGACGAAAAATATCTCGTCAAATCGCCCCTTCCTCAACAATTCCGGTGGCAAGCTGTTGATGTTGTTAGCGGTAGCGAATACAAAGACCGGGGCTGTTTTTTCCTGCATCCAAGTCAACAGCGTGCCGAACACGCGTGTAGCCGTGCCACCATCAGATGCCCCCCCGGAGGAGCCGGAAAGTCCTTTTTCAATTTCATCGATCCATAGGATGCAGGGCGAAATAGCTTCGGCAGTACGTAGAGCGGAACGAATATTGGACTCTGAAGAGCCAACCACTCCCTGGAAGATTTTCCCCATATCCAGACGCAATAAGGGCATATTCCACGACGACGCAACGCATTTCGCCGTTAGAGACTTACCGCAACCTGGGACTCCAGTTAAGAGCAAACCCTTCGGGGTTCCGACACCAAATTCCTGAGCAGCCTGCCCAAAACACTGACTGCGCAAATGGAGCCATTTTTTAAGAGTTGCCAGTCCCCCAACATCCTCAAGACTTACCCTTGAGTCGACGTATTCCAAAATACCTGTTTTCCGAATAATTTGTCTTTTCTCGGAAAGCAGGTCTTTTACAGTCGTCTCATCCAAGCTCAGACTGGAAACCAACGAACGAGACAAAGTATTGTCGATCTCTAACCCGGTAAGACCCAAAGCAGCATCAACCAGCTTTTCTTTAGTATCGCTGGAAAGATCAATCTTAACGCTGCTGTTGCCCTGCCAGGAGTTTACGAAATTATTGATCTGAAGTTTGACTTCATCTCTTGACGGCAATGGGAAATCAACCAGTGTGATTTCCTTCTGAAGATCATTGGCAATTTCAAAGCTGGGTGCCACGACAATGCAATTACTGCGATATCCACGCGAGCGGATATTGATGGCTAAATCTCTAAGTCGACGACGATAGACAGGATTTGAGCTTGAGGAAAGATAGTTATGAGCATCACAAAAAACGAAGATGTTTTTGCTGCCCTCCTCTTTTGCCTTTTCTTCGCAAAAATCCAGAGCCATTTTCAAGTCAAAGGTTTTATCCCCAGCAACGACGCCGTTGGTCTGTACTCCTAGCGTCGAGTTCCAAACGAACAAACGATGGCTAAGCGACTTGGCGATGTCAGAGATCTCATTGAGTGCACGCTCTTCCTCGAACGTCTCAATGACCAGGACCGCATAACGCGCTTTGAGGTAATCTGTTAACTGCTTGGTACGGTTCATGCCTGTTATCCCTGCGCTTGAACTGATTTATACATGCATCGGAAGACCGGTTTTGGTAACATCGTGACTTGAAACAACGAATTCGACAAATCTTCTAGTGCGGAAAAAGTCAATATCGACTCTGTCGCTGGTTTTGATTATCTGTTTGTGTTGATAGGGATGTATAGCGTTATGTCGATAGCGACCGGCCAGCGTCAAGTCTACGGCTTTAACAACTCGAATCATGGATTCGTTCTGAAATATCTCTTTTGGCGTATAGCCGGTGTAGAGAATCCAGTTTTTCTCGGCATTGACAGCACGTATTAATTGCTCCAAGGCTGGTGCCTGGTCGAGCGGCTCTCCACCGGAGAGGGTAACCCCAGCGACATCTAGAGCGTTTATCTTCTGTGCCAGTTCATGAACAGACATCAGCGTACTCACTTCAGAAGCGTGGGTCGCTTGGTTGAAGCAACCTTTGCAGTTAAGCCCACAGCCCTGCACCCATAGTGTCAAGCGTAATCCGGGGCCGTTAACAGTGCTCAACTCCATGTGGTGCACATTGATTTCCATTTAGAAATTCGCACTGAGAATTTGAAGGGTTTGCTCTTCATGGACTACGGTGTATTCCGGCTTCCACTCGGTGACAAGTTCTGCAGTAGGCCTGGAAAGTAGAGTCTCAAGTTCTTCAGTAAGTCGTGTGCAAATGTCGCCTTTCACGCCACGCACTTCCTCCGTAATTTCATCGCCGGTGAAAGTGACATGAATGCTGTATTCGTAGTGAGGTCCAAATTCCACCTCAAATCCTTGAGGACTTTCTCTCACTCTGGCTGGTACACCTGACGCCTCTATGCGTTTGATGGTCCCATCAATGACCACGCTGATATAAGCTTTTTGAAAGCTCAAAGCCAATTCAGCCATTAATGCTTCATCGCCAGCTGACGCAGTTCCGCGTTCGATCAGAAGTTTGTAAGAGCCCGCCTCAACCTGGCAGACAAACAGGTTGAAATCATCCGCCGTCTGGCCACAAATAGCTCTAAATTGCTGCGTGCCCATATAGCCTATTTTGCTTAAAACCCTTTTACTGAAGTCACTGGAGAATATTGAAACAAGCCCCGTCGTCGGGATGATGCCCATCTTACCGAACGCTTTGGCGATGGTTTCTTCATCGACATAAGAAAATTCAAACGTTGTGCAATGCGACATCATTAAAGCTCCAGCCTGCGACCGGGAGTAACTTCCGCAGCGGTCTGGATGGCAGTTAATACATCAGGGGCGACCTCAACGCTACGTACAGGCACTACGGAGGCCAGTGTCGACTCAGGCGCAACAGTTTTTGAACTCGAGGTTGAAGCACCATCGTTGACGACCATACGACGTCTTTGTCCAGTCTGGGGGGCAACACCTTCACCAAGAAGACTTGCATCAATGGCCTCTAACAGCCTTGTTATTACCATAACGGGATTGGAGGTCAGCTTTTCATAGAGCTCAATGCGCAATAAAACATCTGCTCCGTCAACGAACTGCAGTTTAAAGAAGTAATTTTGGCTTTCATCGCCAGCGATACCAATGTGCGAGACCTGATTGAGATCACGAGACAGCTTTATCCAATTATCCCCATCAAACGACGCTACAATTAGTTTCGTCGCTGTTGCGGCAAAAGCATTACTACCCGCGTCAACCTCGCCGGCCTCAAAATTCTGGTAACTGACCAGAATCCTCTCCCCGACAGGAAACCCCAAAGCAGTTGCTAAATATTCATTCGTCGAAAAATCGATATCTGCGTGAAACTTCAGGCTTTTCGAATAAGTGTAAAGAGCAAAAACGGCGGCTATTGCATAGCCTACCGATCTCAGCATGTCTTCCGGTACAAGAACCGCAAAAATCAGGCAGATAAAAGCGATGATCGCGTAACCGTAATAAACGGCTTTCTGTGTATGGAGTTTCTTATTTCTATATGCCTGAAAGGTTTTGCCGGGAACATATTTTTTCGAAAATCCCACGAGCAGGGTGCCGCCACCAAAAAAAATCAGACAAAGAAGACCCATTGCAGCCTGGCGCATTTTGCCATTCTGCAACCCTTCAACAAACATCCACGCACCGCCAATGATGAAGACAGGTAAGAATGCCAGGATTACAAGCCCCAACATCTTACCTTTGGTGGCCAACATCATTTTCCACATCGGGATAGTTTTTATCATTTACAAACCTTATTGAGTCGGTACAGAAGCGCGTAGTGAGAGGATGACTGAAGAGCGGATCATGGCACTATGCTACGTGACGATCTTTGATTAATCACGCACTGTTGCGTGTGTCATTCGTCTTAAACAGCCTGTGCAGAAAGGCCCCCCTCGTCGTACGGGTAGTCAGTTTGCAATTTCGGCGTTATCCAATGCTTGATACACCGCGAACTGGCCGAGCATTTGCTCAGTGCCGAGCGGCGGAGCCAAAGGTTTCGTTAGGGTTAGCGAGTAGGGATTCGCTGTGTACACGGGGTTGGCCAGCTAGATGCGTTCGGGTTGGTTAGTGCTGGCCGGAGCCAATTCATTGAGCTGACCATGTAGGTAACAAGCACGTTAGTTACCAACTTCCGTAAGGAATACCGTATTTATCGATATACCGCTTCGCCTTCTCACTCACCGGATAAGCGTAACGCCCTTCGTTCTTTCCTTGGCTCGGTCCCAACGGCTCAATCTCAGCCTGAGCTCTGGCCACCTTGACAGGACGGTGGCAAGAGTCTCTGACAAAAACCTGCACAACGCCTCTAGGGGCCAGACCCAAATAGATAGAAGCGCTGTAGCTAGCCTGCTGTTCCGGAGCTTCCGGACACCGCTGATTAACCGACTTCACCATCAGGTTCCTCGCCTCTTCGGGCACATCAACCCAAACCTGATATGTCTGTGGCTCGACAATTGATTGCCAGCGCACGTAAATGCGCTTGGGAAGATCAGCACCAATAACTGCTTTTGCAGCACCACCTAAAGCATGCCAGCCCCGAGCGGATTCTTTTCCGTCTTCAGGCTCCCCGCCTGCGGCTGTTCCGGATCCCGTGCGCTTGAATAGCTTGCCGTTGATGTCTTCTACGGCGCTGTCCTCAACCCACACTTTCATGTAATAGGGCTCGGTGAACGCAAGCTCCCAAGATTCGGATTTGGGGTCGTTCTTCGCCGACAACGGATCAGCAGATTGACAGGCAGTCATGAATAGCGCGCACAGCAGGGTCACAAGAACTTTCATTACCAAAGCGTCCAGTCAGGTACATGAGGATGTTGCACGCGGATTGAGTCTTCCGTGGGGGCGTTGATGTAAACCGCGTTGATCCCGCTGCCATCTTTTCGGCCAAGCGGATGGTTCCAGTTGGCTGAGGTGTGAATGTACTTCAATTTCAGCAATTCATCTTCTTGTGGGGTGACGCTGTAGTCCCCCGCCAAGAATCTATCGCACAGGGGTTGCAGCTCTTCAGGAATGGCCAGATCAGGCGTATCTGGAATGTCGTTGAATCGAGCGCCCTTTTCTTTTGCCAAGCGGTGCATCACTCGTAGGTAGACCCTGGACAACATGCCACTCACCGGGCGTTTAAGCTGCAGAGCGGCGTACACGCGCTTCACATTGGGACTGAGTCGATCTTGCGGGCTGTTCGGCATCAGCAATGCGTCGGGCGTTACGATTTCAAGCATTTCCGTAGGCCAGCCTTTGCCTAACCATTGGGCCTTGGCATTGACGGCATCGCGGTAGATCGAGGTCGTCGTGACATCAGTATTCAAAGGCACGATCAGAGTTTGCATGGGACTTACAAGCACACACTCCTGCGCCTCTTCCAGATAGCCTCCGCCGATATCCGAATGCACACCCGGCAAGGTTATCTCCAAGTGATCCGCTTTGACGCGACTGAGTGCGAAGTTGGCGCGGCATTCATCACGGGCAGACAACTGGACGACATCGGTAAAAAAACGACGATCGAGATAGAGTTTGACTCCGGTTGCTACAGCGCTTTTGATGTTGCCAAGATTCGACCAACCAGCAATCGATGGGACGGTATCGAACAAGCCGATAAACCCCATGTTGATGTCACTTTTATACTGATCGTTAAATTTAGGGCTAAAGGCTCTTGGCAGGTTTCTCAGCACGGTGCCAAGTGGGCCACGACTGGTGCGGACGATCTCATTGGCAAAATGTCGAGCCGCTGCGGCGCCACGACTGAAGCCAAACGTGTCGAACGTCAAGGAAGCGATTTCACTCCCTGGGTTATCGATCAGGACTCGGCTGATAGCTTGTTGAATGACTGGAAATGAAGACTCGACTCGACCGGCAACACCTGTTTCACCGCGTCCGGTGCCAGAGCCGAACTTACTGTCTTCTTCTCCAGAGCGGGTGCCAATGCCCTCGATATAGACGACGCGGGAGGTTCGCTTCAGCGGTCCCTCTCCTACTGCGTCAGGTACGGCGTCATACAAGTCGCTCAGCCTTTTTACATTGCTGACATCGTTGCCGTAACTGCTATCCGGATCGCTCATGTAAGGCTGGCAGCTAGCAGGAATATCTTCCGGCGCAATCGGATGCTGCGCCCCACACAGCAATCCCGCCGCCGTGTTGTTCGCATTATTCCCAGTGCCATCAAAGAAAACCCCAATCCTCAGCGCTATCCCGATTTTCTCAGGTTCGCGCGCAGGTTCTTTCCCGTGTTTCTCATATTCCGCCCAACGCTGGGCGTGAATATCGACGGGTTTGGCTTCTTCGTAACGAAAATTTTTCGGGGGGTTGGGTACGTAGCCACTCATCCGTGATTCCTGGTTCTGATCCTTGAGAACGGCCCGAAGGGTGACAGCCGAGGCTGGGGGGCGCAAGCCGTGGCCGTGTGCCAGCCAAGGTGGGCCGCGGGGATCGACGAGGGCTTCCCCTCGTCGGGGTGAGGGTTAGCTGGCGATTTCGACGTTATCCAGCGCTTGATTGACGGCGATTTCGCCGAGCATCACGACTTGGGCGATGCCCAGGGCGGTTTTGCGGTGGGAGGTGTCGAGCATGGCGGCGAAGTTGAGGAGCATTTCGCTGGCGGAGCCGAGGGTTTCGCTGGCGTTGGCGAGCAGGGATTCGCTGTTGTACTTCGGGTTGGCGAGGTACATGCGTTCGGGTTGTTGGGTGCTGGCCATGATTTGGCTGGAGGGTTTGAGGTAGTGGTCGAGGGCGCGTTCGGCGGCTTCGTGGAATCGCTTGGAGTCGGGGGATTCGTAAGGGGATGTCGGGTCGGTTTCGGGTGGGTTGGGTGTTGGTTTGATCATTGATGAAGCTCCTACGTCAAAAAAAGGAGCCATCACTCTCGCTACCAAACGAGGGTGGCGGCCATGCGCAGGTTGGTAGACCGGGACGTAGAAAACCGGCGCGCCCGAAGACGCCCTGTGCATGACCACCATAAAAGCCGTGTCGAACAGACACTGCGAATCATGATGCTTATGCAATCTACGAAAACTCAGGGCTACCAAACCCGATCACTGTTTTTCAGCGACCGACAGACGATAGAACCCGCGCCCTAGACGCACAAGCCGGCGGATTCTGGCTTAGTCGTAGGCGATGGCGCAAGGAGTTGTAGGGCGTAGCCAGCAACGAGAGACACCTATTAAACAAACATGTAGATCATCTGTTTAACAGGTCATTTGAGATGCAGAGAATTCCGAATCAATGGGTCTCAAACGAATTCCACTGGTGAGTATCAAGATCCAGCGCGCAGTAGGGTTCGAAAACGTAAAGCACAAGCGGATTCTCAATATCTATCGCTGCCACCTGGAGTGACTTGAGATAGGACTGAGCCTCTGCGAATGATGTACCGAATAGAGGATCATCCATTGCCTTCGCGCGCGTCAGCTTCGAAATCGTTTGATCTGGATGTTTTGCCATCGCAATTCGAAATGCCAGGCTAGCGTCGAAGTGTGTTTTACCGAAGACGTGCTGACGAAGCCTACTGATCACGCTTCTTGAAATACCAACGTAGATAGGCACGCCGTTGTCGATCAGCACGTAGCAACCCGAAAAATCTTGCGCCAGTTTGAACTGCTTCAGCAACGATTTAACGCCAACACCGGGCACTGAAAAGTCCTTCATCTCTCGCGGAGTTTCGAGAGAGCTTTTCATTCTGGTCATATGGCCGGGCAGAACCGTTTGGGCTAACTCTTCAAATGTGTGCATGCATTCGTGTAACGCCATTGGAGAACCGCTCGGTCGAGAGATGGACGCCAACGCTATCGCGTCAAGTCAGGCCACTACAAGTGATGTAACACACGTCTATTTAAAGCGACGCCTGAACAATGTGGGGCAATAGATCTCTGTAGCGAAGAACACAGGAATCGCTACAGAGATCGTTCACATCTAGCTGGCTATTTCGACGTTATCCAGCGCTTGGTTGACGGCGATTTCGCCGAGCATCACGACTTGGGCGATGCCCAGTGCGGTTTTGCGGTGGGGGGTGTCGAGCATGGCGGCGAAGTTGAGGAGCATTTCGCTGGCGGAGCCGAGGGTTTCGCTGGCGTTGGCGAGCAGGGATTCGCTGTTGTACTTCGGGTTGGCGAGGTACATGCGTTCGGGTTGTTGGGTGCTGGCCATGATTTGGCTGGCGGGTTTGAGGTAGTGGTCGAGGGCGCGTTCGGCGGCTTCGTGGAATCGCTTGGAGTCGGGGGATTCGTAGGGGGATGTGGGGTCGGTTTCGGGTGGGTTGGGTGTTGGTTTGATCATGGTGAAACTCCTAGTTAATAAAAAGGAGCCTTCACATTCGCTACCAAACGAAGGTGGCGGCCATACGCGGGTTGGTAGACCGGTAACTAGGACCCGGCACACCCGAAGGTGTCCTGCGCATGGCCACCATTGAGCAGAGACCTGATGAGGTCTGCGAACGGTTCGCGATGCGACTAGTTATGGCGGGCTACCAAACCCGATCACTGTTTTTCAGCGACCGACAGACGATAGAACCCGCGACCTAGACGCACAAGCCGGCGGATTCTGGCTTAGTCGTAGGTAACGGCGCAAGGCGTTGTAGGGTTTCGGTGGTTACTTGAGGCTTCGTTTAAACAGTGGTGGTTTTTACTGTTTATTTCGGTCAGTGGTTGATGGGGTGACTGGGTGGGCGTCTTCGCGAGCAAGCTCGCTCCCACAGGGATTTGTGGTTGAGTTGGGATTGGTGGTGGCTGAGCTGGCGTTATCGCGAGCAGGCTCACTCCTACAGGGGATTGAGTCTGGCTTGGGATTTGGGGTGATTGGGCTGGCGTCTTCGCGAGCAGGCTCGCTCCCACAGGTTTTGTGTTGGGCTCGGGGTTCGCGGCGGGCGGGCTGGCGTCATCGCGGGCAAGCCCGGCTCCCACAGGGATTGGGGGATGGTTAGGGTCGGTGGCGTGTCATGTTGATCAGCGCTGAACGTTTGCCACCCGGTGCCGGGCGCTCTTCAATGGAGAACGGTACGAAGCCAAGTTTCGGGTAAAGCAGCAGGCCGGCGGTGTTTTCGTTGAAGCAAGACAGTTGCACTTCCTTGGCCTGGTACTTTTCGAAACCCAACGCGGTCATGGTTTCGACGATGTACCGCGCCACACCTTGGCCTCGGGCGTAAGGCGCGACGATGACGTTGCCGATGCAGCAGATGCCATCGTGCTCAGCGCGGTAGAAATTGGCGAAGCCGACGAATTCGCCGTTGGCCAGAAAAGCCGTGGAGTCGAAGCGTTGGCTGATTGCGCTGTGCATCTGCTCTTCCGTCAGCGGGAAGTTGGCTTTCGGGAACATGAAGAACAGCTCTTGTTCGCCTTGGGGAAAGCTGCAGAGGGTGTTGACGTCGTCGGCCGTCACTGGCCGGTGGGAGAAATTCATCGCTGCCCTGCCCTCACTTTTTACCCGCCAGATGATGCGCGACCAAGGCGTTGGCATGACCGTGACCCATGCCGTGTTCCTGCTTGAGCCACGCCACCAGTTCCATGTGTTTCTTGTCGCTGATGCCGGCGAGCAGGATCAGCCAGTGATCGATGGGCTGGCCGTATTTTTTCTCGATGGAGGGGAAGTACGACGCCGGGCCTTTTACCTTGTTGTCTTCGCTCATGCTGCAAGCTCCCTGTGGTCACGACGGAGGGTCGGCGGACGCTCCTTGTCGGCAGGTCATAGAGTGGACGCGAAGTGCGGTTCCGGCAACTGCCCCGCTCTGCCAGACACCACAAAAACCTGTGGGAGCGAGCCTGCTCGCGAAGGGGCCGTGTCAGCCAACATCATCATAGGCTGACACACCGCTTTCGCGAGCAAGCTCGCTCCCACAGGGGTTGTAGTGGATCAGGGTTATTCGGTGCGGCCCGGCAGCATCCGCACCAGCGTGTTATCCCGCACCCAATAATGGTGGAACAACCCCGCCAGCGCATGCAGCCCAATCAGCCAGTAACCGGTGCTGCCAATCAGTTCATGCCAGTACTTCAGTTGTTTGGCGAAGTCCGGGTCGATGGCTACGGGTGCCGGGACGTGGAAGCCGAAGTACGGGAACGGTTTGTCGGCGGCGGCGAGCATCAGCCAGGCGAGGATCGGTGTGGCGATCATCAGGCCGTACAGCGCCAGGTGTGTCAGGTGCGCGATGCCGGTCTGCCACGCAGGGGGTTTGGGGGTGATCGGCGGGCGTGGGCTGAGGCGGCCTAGCAGGCGGATCCAGACGAGGGCGAAGATGCTCGCGCCGAACAGGCCGTGGAAGCCCATCAGCAAGCCGCGTGCTTCGCTGCCCTTGGGCATGTAGCCCTTGATTTCGACGCAGGCGTAGACGCCGACGAACAGCGCCAGCATCAGCCAGTGCAGGGTGATTGAGAGTTTTCCATAACGGGTTACGGCGGTGTCGCGGGTCATAAGCTGCGCCTCGTGATTGTCGTGAATGACAGTCGATTCGTTCGACCGTCTCGATCCGGTTGCCGGGCGAACCGACGGCATTACCCTGCCCGCCCAGTCTTAAGAGAGTCTGAAGACAGAGCGTCAGGTTAACCTTTTTTCACCTTCAGACTTCGTTAAGAAATGCCTCCGATACTCGCCTCAAACCTATTGAGGGAGGCGCTCTGCCCATGCCCGAATTTGACTGGAACATCGCCCTGCCCCTGCGCTTCGGTCAAGCCGAAACGCCGCAGATGACGTTGACCGGTGCCCGGCCCGACGATGCCCTGCGAGAGCCGTTCGAAGCCTTTATCCAGCAACGTTTTCGCAAGGCCCATGGCGCCGACATCCGTCATTTCATGCCCGAGCTGTTCGGCATGCACAACGGCGACGGCGAGTTGTGCGCCGTGGCCGGGGTGCGACGCGCGCATTTGCAGCCACTGTTCCTCGAGCGCTATCTGGATGAGCCGATCGAGCCGTTGATCAGCGCGGCGGCAGATCGTCCGGTCGAACGCAGCGCCATCGTCGAAGTCGGCAACCTCGCCGCCAACGACACCGGCAGTGCGCGCCTGAGCATCATCGCTATCACCTACCTGCTGGCCATGGGCGGCCTGGAATGGGTGACGTTCACCGGCAACATCGGCCTGGTCAACAGCTTCCATCGCTTGGGTTTGAAGCCAGTGACATTGTGCGCCGCTGACCCGGAACGATTGGGTGACGAGCGTCAACACTGGGGCAGTTATTACGAAAGCAAACCTTGGGTGCACGTCGGCAACATCCGCGCCGGGTTCATCCATTTGCGCAATATCGGCCTGTTTACCCGCCTGGGTTTGCCGAGTTCGATTGAAGGAGCCTGTCATGTCGCTTGAACTGCAACGCTTCCAGGAAACCCTGCGCGACCATGCCCGGCGCAATGACAACGCGACAGCCCTGTGGGGCGACACGTTGAAACTCGATTACGCGACCCTGTACGCCGAGGTGTTGTATCGCCAGGAGCGCCTGCGCGACGAGCAGGCGCAAGTGATTGCGCTGGCGCTGGACAACGGCGTCGACGCGATGCTCTGGGATCTGGCCGTGCTGTTCGAAGGCCTGACCTGCGTGACGCTGCCGCCGTTTTTCAGTGCGGCGCAGCGCGCCCATTGTCTGCAACAGAGCCAGGCCGAACGGGTGATCGCCGAGCCGGAGCTGGGCGCCGAATTGCTCGCGGTCGGCTATGAACAACGTGGCGAGTTCTGGTGCCGCGCGTTCAGTGGCCCCAGTCGCATGCCGGCCGGCACCGCGAAACTCACCTTCACGTCCGGCACCACCGGCACGCCGAAAGGCGTGTGCCTGAGCGCCGAGAGCCTGCTGCGGGTGGCACGGGAGCTGGATCAGGCCAGCGAAGCCAGCGGCCCGCAGCATCATCTGGCGCTGTTGCCGTTGGCTATCCTGCTGGAGAATCTCGGCTGCTACGCCGCGCTGTATGCCGGCGCCATGTTGAGTTTGCCAAGCCAGAAAACCCTCGGCATTCAGGGCGCCAGCGGCGTCGAGATTCCGCGCTTGCTCGGTTATCTGGCCAGCCGTGCGCCGGAGAGTCTGATCCTGGTGCCGCAGTTGCTGTTGTTACTGGTCAGCGCCGCCGAACAGAAAGCCTTTGATCCGCAAACCCTGCGCTTTGCCGCTGTCGGCGGTGCGCGGGTGTCGGAGGATCTGCTGCACCGCGCGCAACGGCTCGGGCTGCCGGTTTACGAAGGTTACGGCTTGTCCGAATGCGCGTCGGTGGTGTGCCTCAATCGCCCCGGTGCGCGCCGCCCCGGCAGTGTCGGCCGACCGCTGCCGCATGTTGAAGTGCGGCTGGCCGAGGACGGCGAAGTGCTGATCAAGGGCTCGGCATTGCTCGGTTATCTGGGCGATGCGCCGTACGCCGAAGAGTGGTGGCCGAGCGGCGATCTGGGCGAGTTCGACCCGGAAGGTTTTCTCTATCTCAAGGGCCGCAAGAAGCACCAGTTCGTCACCAGTTTCGGGCGCAACGTCAACCCGGAATGGGTCGAGTCCGAGTTGACACAGCGTCGCCACATCGCCCAGGCGTTCGTTTACGGCGAGGCCTTGCCGCGCAACCACGCCCTGCTCTGGCCGCATCGCCCGGACTGCACCGACGCCGAACTGGCCGCTGCCGTCGCCGAAGCCAACGAGGCCTTGCCCGATTACGCCCAAGTGCATCAGTGGACGCGCCTGCCGCAACCCTTCACCGCCGCCAACGGTTTGCTCACCGCCAACGGCCGCCCGCGCCGCGACGCCATCGTCGCGCAGTACCACGCGCAATTGACCGAATCCGCTGTTTCCGAGGAGTCCGCATCATGAGTTTTTTTGACACCCTGCAAGAAGCCACGCAACAGGAACGCCACGAACTGTTCAACCTGCCGATCATCCTCGATGCCCTGCAAGGCACGGTCAGCCTCGACAGCTATCGGGCATTTCTCGCGCAAGCGTATTACCACGTGCGCCACACCGTGCCGCTGATGATGGCTTGCGGCGCGCGCCTGCCGTCGCGCCTGGAATGGCTGCGCAAAGCGGTGGCCGAGTACATCGAAGACGAATACGGCCACGAGCACTGGGTGCTCAACGACATCGCCGCGTGTGGCGGCGATCGCGATGCGGTGCGCGACGGGCAGCCGTCGTTGTCGATCGAGCTGATGGTCAGCTTCCTTTACGACCTGATCGCCCGGGGCAATCCGGTCGGTCTGTTCGGCATGGTCAATGTGCTCGAAGGCACCAGCATCGCCCTGGCCACCCACGCGGCGGGCAGCATTCGCGAGCGTCTGGCGTTGCCGGAAACGGCGTTCAGTTACCTGAGCTCCCACGGTTCTCTTGATATCGAGCACATGCAAACCTATCGGCGCCTGATGAATCAGCTCGAAGATCTGGAGGATCAAGCCGCCGTGATCCATGCCTCGAAAGTCGTCTATCGCCTGTACACCGACATGTTCCGTGGCTTGCCGCGTGACGCGGAGGCTCAACATGCAGCTGCGTGATGCGCGGGTGGTGCTGACCGGTGCCAGTGGCGGCATCGGCCTGGCCATCGCCGAAACCCTGTGCGCCGCCGGCGCCCACGTGCTCGCGGTGGCGCGGCATCAGGAGGCATTGGCGCCGCTGCTCAAGCGCTACCCCGAGTCGTTGTGCTGGGTCGCGGCCGACCTGACCTTCCTCAGCGACCGGCGCAAAGTGCTGGTCGCCGCCGAAGCCATCGGCGGCATCAACCTGCTGATCAACGCCGCCGGGGTCAATCACTTCGCCATGCTCGAACAGCTGGATGACAGCGACATCAATGCGATGCTGGCGGTGAACATCAGTGCGCCGATGTGCCTGACCAAGCTGCTGTTGCCGCTGCTCAAGCAGGCCGACAGCGCGATGGTGGTCAACGTCGGCTCGACCTACGGCTCGATCGGCTACCCCGGTTACGCCAGTTATTGCGCGAGCAAATTCGCTTTGCGCGGGTTCTCCGAGGCGCTGCGCCGAGAGCTCGCCGACACCCGCGTCAGCGTGCTGTACGTCGCGCCGCGCGCCACGCGCACCTCAATGAACAGCGCCGCCGCGCAAGCGTTGAACGACGCACTCAAGGCCAACGTCGACGACCCGCAAACCGTGGCTTCGGCGGTGATCCATGCGATTGCCGGTGATCGCCGCGACCTCTATCTGGGCTGGCCGGAACGCTTCTTCGTCCGCCTGAACAATCTGCTCCCGCATCTGGTTGATCGAGGCCTGCGCAAGCAGTTGCCGCTGATCCGCCGCCTCAGTGAAAAACCTGACAACGAGTCGCCAAAGCCATGAAAAGACTATCCGCATGCCTGTTGCTCGCCGCCCTCAGCCAAAGCGTCTGGGCGCTGGAACCGGCCGACCAGCAACGCCTGGAGGGCATCCAGCAGAGTTGGGCGCACATTCAATATGAAGTGGCGGAAAAACAGCGCGCCGCCGCGTTCGAGCAATTGGCCAGCGAAACCAACGCGTTCACCACGCAGCGCCCGGCGGTGGCCGAAGCGTGGATCTGGAAAGGCATCGTCACCAGCAGTTGGGCCGGTGCCGAGGGTGGCCTCGGCGCACTGGGCAAAGCCAAGGATGCCAAGGCCGATCTGGAGAAATCCCTGACCCTCGACCCCAAAGCCCTGCAAGGCTCGGCCTACACCAGCCTCGCCGCGCTGTATGACCGCGTGCCGGGCTGGCCCATCGGTTTCGGCGACAGCGACAAGGCCGAGCAACTGCTCAAGCAAGCCTTGCAACTGAACCCCAACGGCATCGACAGCCTGTACTTCTGGGGCGATCACCTCTACCGTCAGAAGCGCTACGCTGAAGCCAAAGCAGCGCTGCTCAAAGCCCAGCAAGCGGCGCCGCGCCCGGGCCGGGAAAGTGCCGATGCCGGACGCCGCAAAGAAATCGCCAGCCTGCTGCTGGACGTGAACAAGAAACTCGACTGACAGGAGTCCGCGTGCGTTTATTACTGGTTGAGGATGACGTGGCGCTGGGTGAAGGCATTCATCAGGCGCTGGGCCGCGAGGGTTACACCGTCGACTGGCTCAAGGACGGCAGCAGCGCGTTGCATGCGCTGCTCAGCGAAACCTTCGATGTCGCCGTGCTCGATCTCGGTCTGCCGCGCATGGACGGCCTGCAAGTGCTGCGCCGCCTGCGCGACAGCGGTTCGAATCTGCCGGTGCTGATTCTCACCGCCCGCGATGCTACTGAAGATCGCATCGCCGGGCTCGACGCCGGGGCCGACGACTACCTGATCAAACCGTTCGATCTGGACGAACTCAAGGCACGCCTGCGCGCCTTGTTGCGGCGCAGTGCCGGGCGCGCCCAGGCGTTGATCGAACATGCCGGCATCAGCCTCAACCCGGGCACCCAGCAAGTCAGCTATCAGGGCCAGCCTGTGGCCCTGACGCCCAAGGAATATCAGTTGCTGCACGAACTGCTGTCACCGCCGGGCCGGGTGATGACCCGCGATCAACTGATGCAGCTGCTTTACGGCTGGAACGAAGAAGCCGAAAGCAACACCCTCGAAGTGCACATCCACCACTTGCGCAAGAAGTTTTCCACCGACCTGATCCGCACCATCCGCGGTGTCGGTTATCTGGTGGAGGAGCGTCGATGACCTCGATCCGGCGCCGCACGCTGACATTGATCATCGGTCTGTTGCTGGCCGGCCTCGCGGTGCTCAGCACCTTCAACCTGCACGACAGCAATCACGAAATCGCCGAGGTCTACGACGCGCAATTGGCGCAGAACGCGCGCCTGCTGCAAGGCGTGATGCGCATGCCCCTGGCCAGCAAACAGCACGCCGAACTGTACCAGGCGTTCAACTCGGCGCTGGGCGAAGCGGTGCCGCGCGGCGAGGGTCATCCTTACGAACGCAAAATCGCCTTTCAGGTGTGGAATCCTGCCGGTGATGTGTTGGTGCACACCGCCAGTGCACCGTCCTTCAAGGCACCACCGACGCAGCCCGGCTTCAGCGATGTAGTGGACCTGAACAATCGTCACTGGCGCGCCTTTCTCCTCGAAGATACGCAGAACAACCTGCGCATCTGGGTCGGTGAGCGCGACGATGTGCGCGCCGACCTGGTCGACCGCATCGTCCGCCACACCCTGTGGCCGAACGTGATCGGCAGCCTGCTGCTCGCGGCGATGGTCTGGCTGGCCATCGGCTGGGGCCTCAAGCCGTTGGCGAATATGGCCGAGACCCTGCGCGCCCGTCACAGCGGTTCGCTGGAACCGTTGCAACTGGCGCCGCTGCCCACTGAGCTGGAACCGATGCAGGCGGCGCTCAACCGTATGCTCGCGCAGATTCAGGAAGTGCTTGGCCGTGAGCGGCGCTTTATCGCCGATGCCGCCCACGAAATGCGCACGCCGCTCGCGGTGTTGCGGGTGCATGCACAAAACCTGCAGGAGGCCGGCACCGAACAGGAGCGGCGTGAGTCGCTGGCGTTTCTGATCGCCGGGGTCGACCGCACCAGTCGCCTGGTCAACCAGTTGCTGACCATGGCGCGCCTGGAACCGAAACCCAATCCGCCGCCGCTGCAACCCATCGACCTCAGCGAAACCGTGCGCAACAGCCTGGTGCAACTGACGCCATGGTTGCTGAGCAAACAGCTGGAGCTGGCTTTTGAAGACAGCGCCCAGCCGTTCATCATCATGGCCAGCGCCGGCACGATCGACATTGCCCTGAACAATCTGATCACCAACGCCGCCAACTTCTCCCCCGAACACGGCGTGATCACCGTGCTGCTCAGCCAGGCCGATGGGTTTTATCACTTGAGCGTTGAAGATCAGGGACCGGGCATCGATGAAGCCGACCGGGCGCGGTTGTTCGAGCGCTTCTACAGTCGCGGCAATGCCCAAGGCGCGGGGCTGGGGCTGACCATCGTCAACACCATCGCCACGCAGTTGGGCGGACGGATCACTTTGGTCAACCGCGCTGAGGGCGGCCTGCGCGCGACCTTGTCGATTCCCGACGGGCAACCGCGCACCGCTGGGCAACGCAGCACCCGCGAGCCGCCGCAGAGTTGAGCCTATTGCGGAAACAGAAGCATCATCGCCCGCTGAAAAACAGTGGCCGCGCGTCGGAATCTGATCCAGATCAGCTTCCGGGGCTGACATCGGTGTAGAACAGACTCAGCGCACTCTCCTGCGCGTTGCTCGTTCAGCCCCGATGGAGGCTCATCTCATGCTCACTGTCAAAGACCACAATGACCGCGCGGCGCCGGCCTATGCCGCGCACCTAGGTGAATACTGGATCGAGTCGCTCCGGGATGGCCGCCACGTTTTGATCCGTGCCCTGGCCGCCGAGGATCGCGAACGCGAATACGCGTTTATCAAACGCTTGTCGCCCGAGTCCCGGCACCTGCGTTTTCTCGCGCAGATCAGTGAGCCGGGCACCGCGTTGCTCGATCAGTTGATGGACGTCGATTACAAACAACGCGCGGCCTTCATCGCACTGGCTCACGAAAATGGTGAATTGATCGAGATCGGCATCAGCCGCTACGCCGCCACGGGCGAGCAGGATTGCGAGTGCGCGGTGACGGTCGCCGATGAGTGGATGCATCTGGGCCTGGCCACGCTGCTGATGGAACACCTGATCAAAGCCGCCCGGCACAACGGTTTCAAGCATCTGTATTCGGTGGATTCGGCCAGCAACACGGACATGCGCGACCTCGCCCGATCACTGGGCTTTGAAACCCACAGCGATCCTGACGATGCCCACCAGGTCATTCATCGCCTGAGTCTGTAACGCCATCCCTGCGCCCCGTACCCGCCAACGGTGCGGAGCGCGGCGCCCGCCGTTGCCGCACGTGAACGCAGCCGTCCCTCGCCGAGGGACGGCCTCAAATCGAACGCTGGTTGACCCGCGCCATCAGTTGCTCGGCACTTTCCTTGCGCTCGGAGTAACGATCGACCAGATGCGCCTGTTGATCGCGCAGCAGCACGGTGAACTTCACCAGTTCTTCCATCACATCGACCACACGATCATAGAACGGCGACGCTTTCATCCGCCCGGTGTCGTCGAACTCCATATAGGCCTTCGGCACCGAGGATTGGTTGGGGATGGTGAACATGCGCATCCAGCGGCCCAACACGCGCAACTGATTGACCACGTTGAATGACTGCGAGCCGCCGCAGACTTGCATCACCGCCAGGGTTTTGCCCTGGGTCGGGCGCACGGCACCGAGTTCCAGCGGGACCCAGTCGATCTGCGCCTTGAACACGGCGGACATCGCGCCATGACGTTCTGGCGAACACCAGACCTGCCCTTCCGACCACAGCACCAGATCGCGCAGTTCCTGAACCTTGGGATGGTCGACCGGAACGTCATCGGGCAGTGGCAGACCGGACGGATTGAAGATCCGCGTTTCGGCGCCGAAGTGTTCGAGCAGGCGCGCGGCCTCCTCTACCAGCAAACGGCTGAACGAGCGTTCGCGGGTCGAGCCGTAGAGCAGCAGGATGCGGGGTTTGTGTTCGCCCAAAGGGGACGCTCCTTCGAACAGCGAATGATCAAGATAGGGCAGTTGTTCTGACATGTGTCCTCCAGCTCAGAGAGAGCCGATACGATCCAGCTCACGCTGGAGCTCAGCGCGGCTGAGTGCTTTAAATGGCAGGCCGAGAAAGGTCGCGCAGCGCCGTTCGATGATCGCCAGCGTGGCAGCAAACGCCGCGTCCACGGCGGCATCGTCGCCGATCACATCCGAGGGATCTGCCAGCCCCCAATGGGCTTTGAGCGCGGGGCCGAAGTACACCGGGCAGCTCTCACCGGCGGCCTTGTCACAGACGGTGATGACAATGTCTGGCGGATTGTCTTCGAACGCGTCATTGCCTTTGCTGTACAGGCCATCGATGGCAATGCCGGCCTGTTGCAGCGTCGACAGGCTGCGCGGCAACACTTGGCCCTTGGGGAAACTTCCGGAGCTCACGGCCTCGAATCCGGGGCGCGCAAGATGATTGAACATGGCTTCAGAGAGGATGCTGCGGCAGCTGTTGGCCGTGCACATAAACAGGACTCGCATGTTTTCTCTTTCCTCAGCAGCAGGCAGCTTCGCGAACCGGACGACCGTCCATGTTCTGCAGACGGGCGGCGTTGTCCTGGAGCCAATCGGCGTTGGCTTTGGACGTCACTTGCAGGATTTCGCGAACCCACGCCGGCAGCTCCGGGTTGAGACGGTAATAGACCCACTGGCCCTGACGGCGATCGAGCAGCAAACCATTGCTGCGCAGTTGCGCGAGGTGGCGGCTGATTTTCGGTTGGCTGTCGCCGAGTGCGCACATCAGCTCGCAGACGCAGAGTTCACCTTGATCGGCGATGAGCAGCATGGCGCGGACGCGGGTTTCGTCGGCGAGGCTCTTGAAGACTTCGGTGGGGGTGATCATGGGACGGGCTCATCACATACGGAAATCCGAATATACGGATATCCATATGTAAATCAACCCGGAGATGACACACATCTCGAGTGATATGCGCATCCCCCCTGTGGGAGCGAGCCTGCTCGCGAAGGCGGTGGGTCAGGCGAGATTTGCGTATCAGATACACCGCTTTCGCGAGCAGGCTCGCTCCCACAGGGGGTTTGGATCCGGCTGTTTAACCGCGTAGAAGCCCCTGCTCCGCTTCACATAACCCCACCACATAATCCCAGACCACCCGCAGTCGCACCGACTTGTGCAACTCCCGCCGCGTACTGATCCAGTAACTACGCTCGATGCTTTCATCCGGCAGCAACTGCACCAGATCGGGATCCGACTCGGCCATGTAGCAAGGCAGCACCGCAATGCCCAATCCCGACCGCGCCGCTTCCTGCTGCGCAATGACGCTTGTGCTATGGAACACCACGCGCGGGCTGCGGCAGAAGCTGTTGAGAAACATCAGTTCCTGGCTGAACAGCAAATCATCGACATAACCGATCCACGCATGCCGCCCGAGGTCTTCGCGGCTTTGCAATGGCGGGGCTTTATCGAGATAGCGTTGGCTGGCATAGAGCGCCAAGCGATAGTCCGTGAGCTTGCGCGTGACGAGCATGTCCGCCGCCGGGCGCTCCAGATGAATACTGATTTCCGCTTCACGGTTGAGGATGCTGACAAAGCGCGGCACCGCGACCAGTTCCACTTCCAATCCCGGATAACGCTCGAACAAGCCGATCATGCGGCTGGCGAGAAACTTGATGCCCAGCCCTTCGGTGACGCCGACACGAATCTTGCCCAGTGGCGCAGTGGATTGGGTGATCTCTTCCTGCGCCAGCAACGCAACGTTTTCCATCGCTTCAGCATGTTTAAGCAGCGCCTCCCCCGCCGGGGTCATTTCGTAGCCTTGGGCGTGCTGGACGAACAACGCAGTGCCGAGGCTTTTTTCGATGGCTTCGATGTGGCGGGCGACGGTGGCGTGGGTGGTGTTGAGACGGCGGGCGGCGGTGAGCAGGCGGCCGCTGCGTTGCAGTTCGAGAAAAAACCGCAGGTCGTTCCAGTCGAACATGGCGTGTCCTTGTCGGCTATGGTCTATGCAGGCTGTTTGAAAACGCACAGCGGCTGCGCAAAAACTAACATTCTTTTAACGAAAGCTAACAACTAGAGTGTCCGACAATAAAAACAAAAAGCGAGGTCAGGGAATGCAGACTTCCCTCGATGAATACGACTACATCGTGGTCGGCGCCGGCCCTGCCGGGTGCTTGCTGGCCAATCGGCTGTCGGCAGATCCGCAGCAGCGGGTGCTGTTGCTCGAAGCCGGCGGGCGCGACAACTATGCGTGGATTCACATTCCTGTCGGTTACCTGTTCTGCATCGGTAACCCGCGCACCGACTGGTGCTTCAAGACCGAAGAACAACCGGGTCTCAATGGCCGCGCGCTGAGTTATCCGCGCGGCAAAGTGTTGGGCGGTTGCTCCTCCATCAACGGCATGATCTACATGCGTGGCCAGGCCAACGATTACGATGGCTGGGCGGCCGAAGGCAATCCGGGCTGGGCGTGGAACGATGTTCTGCCGCTGTTCAAACAGAGCGAAAACCACTTTGCCGGTGCGGCTGAATTTCACGGCGCCAAGGGTGAATGGCGGGTCGAACAACAGCGCCTGTCGTGGCCGATTCTGGATGCGTTTCGCAGTGCCGCCGAGCAAAGCGGCATCGCCAGCATCGATGATTTCAATCAGGGCGATAACGAGGGTTGCGGCTACTTCCAGGTCAACCAGAAATCCGGCGTGCGCTGGAACGCGGCGAAGGCGTTTTTGAAACCGGTGCGCGACCGGGCGAATCTGACGGTGCTGACCGGGGTTGAGGTCGATCGTGTGCTGCTGGAGGACGGTCGCGCAACAAAAGTCAGTGCGCGTCATGAAGGTCAGACCAAGCAATTCAAGGCGCGCAAAGAGATCGTCCTGTGCGCCGGCGCGGTCGGTTCGCCGAGCATTCTGCAGCGTTCCGGAATCGGTCCGCGGCCATTGCTCGAACGCTTGGGCATCGGCGTAATTCATGAGCTGCCGGGTGTCGGCGGCAACCTGCAGGATCACCTGCAATTGCGCCTGATCTACAAATTGGAAAACGCCCGCACGCTGAACCAGATCGCAGGCAGCGTTTGGGGCAAGATGGGCATGGGCCTGCGCTATCTGTATGACCGCAGCGGGCCTTTGTCGATGGCGCCGAGTCAGTTGGGCGCGTTTGCGCGTTCGGGGCCGGAGCAGACCTCAGCGAATCTTGAGTACCACGTGCAGCCCCTGTCGCTGGAGCGTTTTGGCGAGCCGTTGCACAGCTTCCCGGCGTTTACCGCTTCGGTTTGCGATCTGCGTCCGCAGAGTCGTGGACGCATCGATATTCGTTCGGCGGATCCACAGGAAGCGCCGCTGATTCAGCCCAACTATCTCAGCCATCCTGAAGATTTGCGCGTGGCGGCGGATGCGATTCGCCTGACCCGACGCATCGTCA
This sequence comes from Pseudomonas sp. VD-NE ins, assembly GCF_031882575.1. Lineage (NCBI taxonomy): Bacteria > Pseudomonadati > Pseudomonadota > Gammaproteobacteria > Pseudomonadales > Pseudomonadaceae > Pseudomonas > Pseudomonas sp. VD-NE ins. The sequence continues at coordinate 2,591,512 of NZ_CP134772.1, read as the reverse complement.
GCGCGCCTGCCCTGCAAGCGTTCAAACCGGTCGAGTATCTGCCCGGCGCCAACCTGCAAAGTGAAGAAGAGTTACAGCAAGCAGCAGCGAAAATCGGCACGACGATTTTCCACCCGGTTGGCACCTGTCGCATGGGCAATGACGGTGACGCGGTGGTCGATGCGCAACTGCGCGTCCACGGCGTGCCCGGTTTGCGCATTGCCGATGCGTCAATCATGCCGCGCATCACCTCGGGCAACACCTGTTCGCCTACGCTGATGATTGCCGAGAAAGCGGCACAACTCATCCTGGCTGGACCTGTACACAGTCCAAATGTGGGAGCGAGCCTGCTCGCGAATGCGGTAGCACATTCAACATAAACGTTGACTGACACGACGCCTTCGCGAGCAGGCTCGCTCCCACAGGAATCATCAACAGATTCAGGGCATCGCGCATCACCCGGACACGCAACACCAGTGGAACAACAAAAACAATCACTGTGAGGGATACCGATATGTCAGAACACGTTCAGCCGCTGGACGCCGTGCGCAGCGCGGAGACCAGCCCGGATACACGCAAAGTCATCTTCGCTTCCTCACTCGGTACGGTGTTCGAGTGGTATGACTTCTTCCTCTACGGCGCCCTTGCGGCGGTGATCAGCAAGCAGTTTTTCGCCGGGGTCAACGACACCACGGCGTTCATCTTTGCGCTGATGGCCTTCGCCGCAGGCTTTATCGTGCGGCCGTTCGGGGCGCTGGTGTTCGGTCGGTTGGGGGACATGATCGGGCGCAAATACACCTTTCTCGCGACGATCATTCTGATGGGCGTGGCGACCTTCTGCGTCGGTCTGCTGCCAACCTACGCCAGCATCGGCATCGCCGCCCCGATCATTCTGGTGCTCCTGCGCATGCTTCAGGGCCTGGCGCTCGGCGGTGAATACGGCGGCGCGGCGACCTACGTGGCCGAGCATGCACCAATCGGCAAGCGCGGTTTCCACACCAGCTGGATTCAGTCCACCGCGACCCTCGGCCTGTTGCTGTCGCTGCTGGTGGTGCTCGGTTGCCGCTATTTCACCGGCGATCAGTTTGAAGTCTGGGGCTGGCGGATCCCGTTCCTGCTGTCGATCGTGCTGCTGGGCATTTCCACCTGGATTCGCCTGAGCCTGCACGAGTCGCCGGCGTACCTGAAAATGAAAGAGGAAGGCAAAACCTCGAAAGCGCCGATCCGCGAATCCTTCGGCAAATGGGAAAACCTCAAAGTCGTGCTGATCGCCCTGTTCAGCATCAACGCCGGGCAAGCGGTGACTTTCTACGCGGCGCAGTTCTACGTGCTGTTCTTCCTCACCCAGTTCCTGAAAATGGACCCGGCGGTGGCCAACACCTTGCTGATTATCAGCGTGGTCATCGGCGCGCCGTTCTTCATCTTTTTCGGCTGGCTGTCGGACAAGGTCGGGCGCAAACCGGTGCTGATGCTGGGCTTGCTGCTGGCCACGGCGCTGTACTTCCCGATCTTCAAATCCCTCGCGCACTACGCCAACCCGGCGATCGATCAGGCCAGCCGTCAGGCACCGATCACCGTGCTGGCGGATCCCGCGACCTGCACCTTCCAGTTCGACCCGGTCGGCAAAGCCAAATTCGACAGCCCGTGCGACAAGGTCAAAACCTTCCTGGTCAAGCAAGGCCTGCCCTACTCCAGCGCCGCCGCCCCGGCTGGCAGCGCCGTGCAGGTTAGCGTCGGCGACGTCAAACTCGATGGTTTCGACGAGGCTGCCCTGCGCGGCGCGATCACCCTGGCCGGTTACCCGCAACAGGCCGATCTGCAGCAGATCAACAAACCAATGATCGTCGCCCTGATCGTGGCGCTGATCATCATCTCGGCGATGTGCTACGGCCCATTAGCAGCACTGATGGTCGAACTGTTCCCGACGCGTATTCGCTACACCTCGATGTCGCTGCCGTACCACATCGGCAACGGCTGGTTTGGTGGATTTCTGCCGACGGTGTCGTTTGCGCTGGTGGTGTACACCGGGGACATCTTCTATGGGCTGTGGTATCCGGTGCTGATTACCGGGGTGAGCCTGGTGGTGGGGATGATCTGTTTGCGTGAGACGAAGAATATCGATCTCGACAAGAACTGAAACTCAACCAGAAAAATATCGGCGAGGGCTTTTACCCTCGCCGTTTTTTTTGCTCAGGCATCAGCCTTGATTACTTCGAACTTCACCTGATCCGGATAAAACGCCACATAGTCGCGGATCGGTGCCACTGACACTTTCGGATTCTCGTAGGTCCACACAGCGTTCGCGCCCTCATGCCCCGGCACTTGCAGGCTGAAGTAATTGGCATCGCCCTTGTAAGGGCAGTAACTGGTGTGATCGGTGCGGGCGAAGTATTTTTCGTCGATGTCTTCGCGGGGGACGTAATAGACCGGCGGGTAATTGGCTTCGTTGAGGATCATGACGTGGGAGGATGCGGCGACCTGGATGCCGTGGAATTTAACTATCAGGCAGCCGGGAAGTTGTTCGAGGGCAATGACGGGACTGGGGCCGGAGGTTTTCATGGGGGTTCTCCTGGATACGGCGAAGAGACCGGTTCAGGTATAGCTCATTGGTTCTGGTTGGGGTGGGTTTGCAGCCGAACGGCCCATCAACTTCAAAAGCCCCTCACCCTAGCCCTCTCCCGGAGGGAGAGGGAAACGATTGGGGGATATTGGCGAGAATCACCGACTTGAACGATTGGCTTTGAATCCATAGTCGACTCGGTTTTTCAGGTCGATGGATTTCACCAGACAACTCGGTCAGTCCCCTCTCCCCCTGGGAGAGGGTTAGGGTGAGGGCCGCTCTTAAGGCATCACGCAACGATATCAGTCGCCACCGCTTGCCCCACCACACCCACGGCAAAGTCCACCGAACCCTGCCCCGTCAGGTCAACCATCAGGCTGGTCTGATTGGTTTGCGCGAAGTAGGTCAGGATCGCATCACCCGCATGCCCGGTGAAGCCGCTGACAAAGTTCAGCGACGCCGCGCCCGTGGCGAAACCGGCGATTCCCGACAGGTCAATCTTGTCCAGGCCGCTGGTGAAATCCATGATCCAGTCCGGCGCGGTCATGGTCGAATCGCTGGCAGCACCGAACACGAAGGTGTCTGCGCCTGCACCGCCCCACAAGGTATCGCCACCGCCACCACCGTAAAGGATGTCATTACCAGCACCGCCGAACAGATCGTTGGCGGCCACATTACCGATCAGCAGGTCATTGCCCGAACCGCCCAGCGCATTCTCCACGGTCACGCCGTGAGCGATGGAGACGTTACCCACCAGGCCGCCGACATCGGAGAACGAACCCTCATTAAGGTTGATCTTCTGGTTCTGGCTGAAGCCGGAGAAGTCCAGCGTGTCATTACCGCCGCCATCCCACACCGAGAAAACCACTTTGGAAGACGCCGAAGTGGCGCTGTAGAAGTCACGCTCGGCGTTGGAGTTGAAGCCGTACGTAGTGTCATCGGCGCGGGTCGCGTAGTTGGCGCCATACAGTTTTTGCACCGCGACAATATCGTCGAGCAATGGCGCCGAAGCGTACGCGCCGCTGCCGTCCTTGCTGAAGTTCTGCTCGGTGTTGGCTTCGCTCCAGTAGCTCATCAGGCTGTAGCCGCGAGTGTCTTCGGCGTACTTGGCGTCGTTATAGGTCGGGTTGCCATTACCGGCGTTGTAGGCGCCCGGGTGCGACAGGCCCAAGGTATGGCCGATCTCGTGGGTCAGGGTCTGGCGCCCATAGTTGTTGGTGTCCGGGGTTTTGTTGACCTGATACTGATCGTTGATCAGGTACCACGACTGGCCGTCATAACCACCGCCGCTCGGCAAATAAGCGAAGGCCGCGCCACCGGTACTGACGTCGTAATTACCGAACGTCATGTGGCCATCGCCGCCCTTGCCTTCGCTGAAAGTGACGTTGGCGACATCAGCCCAAGATTGCATGGCCAGCACCGCCTGGGCTTTTTGCTGGGCGCTGAACTCGCTGAAGTTGCCCAGTTTGACGTTGTAGTTCGCCGGTTTCTCGATCAGGAAGGTGTAACTGAGGTCGATCTTGCCGTCAGCGTTCTTGTCGCCCCACGACAGGCCTTTGCGCAGGATTTCATCAGCAGCCTGGTCGGCAGTGAATGAGGGTTTGCCGTTGACCAGCCCGACACCACGGTCATACAGGTGGCTGAACGTATCGATTTCGTCGAAGGCGCTGCTGGTTTTCGATTTGGCTTGAGCCATGATGGACTTCCTTGTTTCTGAGTAGTCAGTGTCGACAGACCACGGCGATCTTCTGGCGAGATCGTCCTGTCACTCGCGTGTTTGCATCGGCGAAAAACCTGACACAGGCGCCAACCGGGCGCTAATCAATTTCTCGATAGCCCTGCCTGCGTCCCTGTATTACCCGTCACCTGCTGCAATGCTTTTTATCTGTATATCCATACAGATAAAAGTTGCCCCTGACGCCAAGTCCGGCCATTCTGTGCACCTGTTCCGACCTTGATCGACGATGGTGGTTATGCGGCTGTACCTCTGTGAAAAACCCTCCCAGGCCAAAGACATTGCGGCCGTGCTCGGCGCCAAGCGTCGCGGCGACGGCTGCTGGCTGGGAACGGATGTCACGGTGACCTGGTGCATCGGCCACTTGCTCGAAACCGCGCCGCCGGATGCTTATGACGCGCGCTACAAGCGCTGGGTGCTGGCTGATCTGCCGATTATCCCGGACAAGTGGAAAATGACCGTCAAGCCGCGCACCGCCAGCCAGTACAAAGCGGTCAAGCGCCTGCTCGGCGAGGCCAGCGAACTGATCATCGCCACCGACGCCGACCGTGAGGGCGAGATGATCGCCCGGGAACTGGTCGAGCATTGCCGTTATCGCGGGCCGATCCGCCGTTTATGGCTCTCGGCACTGGACGAAGCCTCGATCCGCAAGGCCCTTGCCGCACTGAAACCGGGGGCCGAAACCTTCAGCCTGTATCACTCGGCGCTGGGCCGCTCGCGGGCGGACTGGCTGATCGGCATGAACATGAGCCGGCTGTTCACGCTGCTCGGTCGGCAATCGGGTTATCAAGGGGTGTTGCCGGTAGGCCGCGTGCAGACGCCAACCTTGCGCCTGGTGGTGGATCGCGACCGCAGCATCGCCGATTTCGTGCCAGTGCCGTTCTGGGCGATCGATGTCGATCTGCTGCACAACGGCATCCCGTTTACCGCGCAGTGGCGGGCGCCGTCGGATGTCTGTGACGATCAGGAGCGCTGCCTGAATCAGGTGCTGGCCCAGCAAGCGGCGGCTGCGATCAGCAGCGCTGCGAGTGCCCGGGTGGTCAAGCTGAAAACCGAGCGCATGCGTGAGGTGGCGCCCCTGCCCTTCGATCTCGGCACCTTGCAGGAAGTCTGTTCGAAGAAGCTCGGCCTCGGCGCGCAGGAAACCCTCGACATTGCCCAGGCGCTCTACGAAACCTACAAGGTCATCACGTATCCGCGCAGTGATTGCGGTTATCTACCGCTGAGCCAGCACAGCGAAGCGCCGGGGATTCTCGCCGCGTTGCGCCAGGCCGATCCGGGTCTTGAGGCGCTCAACGGGTTTCTGGAGCCGCAACGCAAATCCCGCGCGTGGAACGACGCCAAGGTCAGCGCTCACCACGGCATCATTCCCACCGCAGCGGCGAAGAATCTAGAGCGCCTGAGTGGCAAGCACCGCGCGGTCTACACGCTGATCCGCGCGCGCTATCTGGCGCAGTTCCTGCCCAATCATGAATACGATCGCACCCAGGCCGATTTCGATTGCGCCGGTGAAGCGTTGCGCGCGGTGGGCAAGCAGATCATCGAAGCAGGCTGGAAACGTGCCCTGCCCGAGGCACTGGCGCCGGCCAAGGGCCGCGAAGCTCCCGCACCGCAAACCTTGCCGGCCCTTAGCCAAGGCGTCGAATGCGCCATCGCCGCTGTGAAGCTCAAGGATTTGTGGACGCAACCGCCCAAACCCTACACCGAGGGCGATCTGATCAAGGCGATGAAAAACGTCGCCAAACTGGTGGAGGATCCGCTGCTCAAACAGAAACTCAAGGACACCACCGGTATCGGCACCGAAGCCACCCGCGCCTCGATCATTCAGGGTTTGATTGACCGTGGCTATCTGGTGAAAAACGGCAAGGCCCTCGCCGCCACCCCGGCCGCGTTCAGCCTGATCGACGCCGTGCCGCGCGCGATTGCCGACCCTGGCACTACCGCGATCTGGGAACAGGCGCTGGACATGGTGCAAAGCGGCGAAATGAGCCTGGAAGAATTCGTCACCAAACAAGCGGCGTGGATGAGCAAACAGGTGACGCGCTGCTCCAGCCTCAGCCTGACCATCAGCGGCCCGCCACCGGCCGGTAAAGCGGCGGCACCGTGGAAGAAGAAACGCAAATCGACCCGCAGCAAAACCACGGGTACGACAAAACGCACAGCGAAACCGTCAGCCAAATAAAACCCGCTACTGTTTCTGCAAGGCTGATCACTTCAGGAACCCGGCGCATGGCCAATATCGAACTGCACCCCGCCCAGCGCGATGAACTGGACATCATCGAAAACCTCATGCAGTTCTACATGTACGACTTCAGTGAGTGGCTGCCGCTGAAGCTCGCCGAATACGGTTTCTTCTCCATCCAGCCAAAACTCGACTACTGGCGCCACCCGGCCACCCACCCCTTCCTGATCCGCGTCGACGGCGAACTCGCCGGCTTCGTGACCGCCGATAACGAAACCCACATCGCCGGTGCCGAACACAACATTGGCTATTTCTTCATTGCGCGACGCTTTCGTGGCCAAGGCGTCGCGCAGTTTGTCGTCTCTGCCCTCTTGAGCCACATCCCCGGTCAATGGCAGATTTTCCATATCGACGCCAACCTGCCGGCACGACGCTTCTGGGCCGGGCTGATCCCTGTATTGAGCGGCGGCGACTTCACCCGGCAGCAGCGTGAAGTGGACGGCTATCCGTGCACGTTCTACCGCCTGCACACGCCCTTTTCCGTTGCCTGAACGGATTCTTTCTCATTCCAAAACAGCTTTGTCCGACAATATGTAGTGAGCAAAAATAATCACTACAAAACCGTTGACGGCATCGTTTTGCTTTTGCATGATGAAGACGTTCCCCGATCGGGAACATCGGTAACACGCTTGAGCAAACTCGTCTGACCGCCGAGTTGTTTTTTCCGGATACACGCTGCCCACAAGGCAGATTGAAGAAGCTGACCTAGCCTGAACGTCCAGTACAAGGACGAGAAGCGCTGGCGAAAATTCTCAAGACGCTTGTGGCCGACACGGTAAATGTCGTCAAGGAGCCTCCCGGTTTTCGCTGCTTCTCCTCGTTGTGACGCTATTGCGTAGCAGTTATTCAACACGACTACATGCAACAGATGCACGACCCCGTACTTTCTACGGGCGAGCGCTGACGTCCTGGTTTCGGTGCCAGGGATCAACTAACCGATGGGCTACCTGTATTAGCGAATCAACTTTGAAAGATCACCAGACTGGTCAAGGGGCAAAATCATGAATCTGAACAATCAACCTACTATCGAAGAACTGGCTCGTATGTTCGCTGCGCAGAAAGACAGCCACGACAGCCATATTCTGTGGATCAGCAAGTCGGGTCAGGTGCATATCGACTGCCTGGCGCCCCATGCTGGCGAAGAAGAGTTCGACCGCAATCATCAGAACCTGCTGGCCCGCCTGAAGATGTACCGTCGCGGCCACGGTTATGTTGGCAAGAAAGCCGCAGCCGACAAGGACTTCATCGGGAATGTTCTGCAAACGCTGAAACAGGCGTGGGATTCGATGCAGAACAAGAATGAAGTTCGGGTGATTGATCGGTTCTGCTGAGTTAGTCATTAAATAACTGAAAGGCCTGCTTCCTTAAAGGAAGCAGGCCTTTTTTTGTTCGCTTGCATTGATTTGGCGTGACTGGAATTGTAGCCCCTCACCCCAGCCCTCTCCCGAGGGAGAGGGAGCCGATTTGTGCTGCGCTCAAAATTTTAGTTCGGCTCAAAACTTTCAGGTCGACGTAAATTGCACAAACACCTCGGTCAGTCCCCTCTCCCTTGGGAGAGGGAGCCGATTTATGGTGCTTCAGAACCTGAGTTCGACTCAGGTTTCTCAGGTCGGCGTAAATCGCCCAAGCAACTCGGTCAGTCCCCTCTCCCTCTGGGAGAGGGTTAGGGTGAGGGGCTTCCCATGTCCAACACCAATTCCACAAACGCCACCGCCGCCGCACTGTGATAATTATTGCGCCGCCGCAACACCGCCGCCCCACGCTGCGGCGCCTCGCTCTCCACGCGCAACCGGTGCAACGCCCGATCCTCCGTCGCAATCGCCTGCGGCAACATCGTCGCCAGCGGCGAATGACGCACCACTTCCAGCAACGTACTCACCGAATTCACCTCGATCCGCACCTGCGGCGTAATCCCATGCTGGCGGAAATATTCATCCACCGATAACCGTGTAATGAAGTCCGGCGCCAACAAGGCAAAGTCCAGCGAAGCAATATCCTCCGGCGTCAGTACCGAGTGGCTGTCATACAGCGGATGCTCCCGCCCGACCATGATCCCCAAAGTTTCGGTAAACGCCGGAATACACTCGATATCGACGTTACGCACCGGCGTAAACGCAATCGCAATATCCAGCGAGTCATCCGCCAGCCCCGCCTCAATGTCGTCCATCGACAGCTCGAAGATCTGCAAATGAATCCCCGGATACCTCGCGGCAAAATCGCGCACCAATGGCCCGACCAGATACGCCATGAACGTCGGTGTCATCGCCATACGTAACGTCCCGCGAGACAAATCCTTCACGTCATGCAACGCGCGTTTACCCGCCTCCAGCTCGACCAACACCCGCCGCGCGCATTCGATGTAAGCCTCGCCGGCGTCCGTCGGTTTGACCGTACGCGAAGTGCGATCAAACAAGCTCACCCCAAGGGTTTCTTCCAATTGGCGAATCTGCTGCGACAGGGTTGGCTGCGACACATGCAACGCCTCGGCGGCACGGGTAAAGCCGCCGTGATCGGCAACGGCCAGCAGATAACGCAAATGTCGCAGCAACATGGGAATCACCAACTATAGGCAGGACTTATGCCAAGCATTGTATATCGGTCTTGGACGCTATGGATGAATCGGCAGAAGATCAATCCCACACAGCAAGCCAACCCCTGAAAGGAGTGACACCATGCAACAGTCCCACGCCTACAACGACACCAGCCTGGCCCTGACCACCCGCGTTCTCGACGCCAAGGCACGCAAAGATCTGTCGTGGCAGGATCTGGCAGACGGCACCGGCCTGAGTCTGGCGTACGTCACAGCTGCCCTGCTCGGCCAGCACCCACTGCCGGAAAACGCTGCCCAAGTGGTCGGTGACAAGTTGGAACTGAGTGCTGAAGACGTCGCGGCGATGCAGATCATCCCCCTGCGTGGCAGCCTCAGCGGCGTACCGACCGACCCGACCATCTACCGCTTCCACGAGATGATCCAGATCTACGGCACCACCCTCAAAGCCCTGGTTCACGAGCAGTTCGGCGACGGCATCATCAGCGCGATCAACTTCAAACTCGACATCAAGAAAGTCGAAGACCCGGAAGGCGGCTCCCGCGCTGTGGTCACCCTCGACGGCAAGTTCCTGCCCCTGCGTCCGTTCTGATCCGCACCGGCCCGCACCCTGCGTGCGGGCCAACCACCCTCAAATGGCTACCCGTCACCAAACACATCTGGAGGCTGCCCCATGCAAAAAATTCTGTTGATTGTGGCCCTGCTCGGCGGTTTTTACGCCCAGGCATCTGCCGCTGATGAGGCCGTTGCCTATCGCTACGGCATGCAGCTGGACATCGCCCAAGTGCTGAGCATTACCCCGGTTGCCGATGTGTGTGGCGTGGTGCCGGTGGAGATGACGTATCTGGACAGCCACGGCGGCAAACACATTCTTCAATACAGCGAATTCGGCAGCGGTTGCTCAAACTGAGAGGACAACACCATGAAAAACCTGATTGATGGCTTCCTGAGATTCCAGAACGAAGCGTTCCCGCAACGCACCGAACTGTTCAAACACCTGGCGACCACGCAACAGCCCGGCACCTTGTTCATCACCTGTTCCGACAGCCGTGTCGTGCCGGAACTGCTGACCCAACAAGAACCCGGCGAGCTGTTCGTGATCCGTAACGCCGGCAATATCGTGCCGTCCTACAGCCCGCATCCGGGCGGGGTTTCGGCGACGGTGGAGTACGCGGTGGCGGTGCTCGGCGTGACCGACATTGTGATCTGCGGCCATTCGGACTGCGGCGCGATGACCGCGATTGCCCAATGCAAATGCATGGATCACTTGCCCGCCGTCAGTGGCTGGCTGCAGCATGCCGAGTCGGCGAAAGTGGTCAACGAGTCACGACCGCATGCCAATGACGCGGCGAAATTGAGTTCGATGGTGCGCGAAAACGTGATCGCGCAACTGGCGAATATCCAGACCCACCCGAGCGTGCGTCTGGCCCAGGAAAAAGGCCTGCTGAATCTGCATGGCTGGGTGTATGACATCGAGACCGGTTCGATCGATGCGCTGTCCTCGGACCGTCGCACGTTTGTGCCGCTGGCCGAGCAACCGGCGACTTGCGCGATTCATGCACAAACCACGCACGCGGCCTGAGCAACTGATCGTTCCCACGCTGGAGCGTGGGAACGATCACTAAAGATCGCAGCCTTCGGCAGTTCCTACACGGGATCAGCGTTTTACCGTCAGATCGATCTGGGTCATGCGGCTACGAACAGTAAATACGCCGTCCCCCGAAAGAATCGCACTACGCGCAAACAAGCGCCCACTCTCCCAGTTCGAAAGACCCAGTTCCGGCTTGTTCAACGCATACTGCCCATCGACCCAACGGGTAATGCCGTTGCCCACGAACGGCGCATTCACCGCGTTGTAAAAACGCTCCTGCACGGCGGCATCTTCACTGATCAATGACACGGTAAATTGCGGGCTGTAGCGGTTGAACAGCGCAATCGCCTGATCCAGATCATCGACGATCATCAGGCTGACTTCCGGGGTTTCTTCCCATTCCCATTCGCGGCCCAACGCCGACTCCGCCAAGGGCTCAGCCAGTGCTTCGGTCTGATAACCCTCAGCGCGATAGACCTCGACCGTCGCGTTCTGCCACTCACTCGGCAAGCAGCCTTCACTGCCTTCGACGATGTGCAATTTGCAGCCCTGGCCACGCGCGGTACCGGCTTGTTGCAGCGCATCAAGAAACAACGGCACCAGTTCCGTCGCGCGATCACGCTGGATCAGGCACACGTTGAGGGTGTTGCACACTTTGCGATCCAGCGAGTTGCGCACCACGGCGGCGAAGCGTTTGGCATCGGCCGCACGATCCGCGATCAACCATGCGCCACCCGTGCCGTGCAGGCTGACGGCGGTGCCGGCCTGCTGGGCAATGCTGCCCAACTGACTGACCGCACGACCCGAGCCACGCGCCACCGCCAGCGACAAACGTCGGTCAGCGAACATTGCCCAACCGGCGGCATGATTGACGCTTTCCACCAACGACACCGCACCGGCCGGCAAACCAGCGTCGGCCAGCGCCGGGTTTAACGCGTGAGTGACGATGGCTTGCGCGGTGCCCAAGGCATCGCTGCCGATGCGCAGAACGGCGGTGTTGCCGGTGCGCAAGACACCGGCGGCGTCGGCGAACACGTTCGGCCGGCCTTCAAAGACAAACGCGACGATGCCCAGTGGAGAAACCACTTGCTCGACCTTCCAGCCGTCATGCTCGACGCTGCTGATGACTTTGCCGCGCGTTGCCGCCGCATCACGCCAGGCGCGCAGGCCGGCAATCATATCGCAGCGCATGCGCTCATCGGCGAGCAAACGGGTGGTGGAGCGACCGCGCGCCTTGGCCCGCTCGATGTCGGCAAGGTTAGCGGTTTCGATGTGCGTCCAACACGCCGGGGTTTCCAGACGTTGTGCGAACAAGTCGAAGAACTGGCTGATGGCCTCATCGGACACCGCCGACAACGCGGTGAATGCCGCTGCCGCACGCTCGATCGCCACGGACGCCGCCCGCTGATCTGCCACGGGGATCAACAGCAACTCGCCACTCACCTGCTCCACCAGCAGATGGTCACCGGGCTGAAAGCGCGCGGCCAGTTCGGGGCTGACCACGGTGACGCGGTTACCAGCGAAAGGGATCGGCGTGCCAGCGACTAGACGTTCGAGCGCAAGAGACATGAAGCGGATTCACCATGCAGAGGGCGGCCGGAAAATGTAGCGGATTACTCGATGAAATACACCTCTTCAACCACTAAAGAAACCTGTGGGAGCTGGCTTGCCAGCGATAGCGGTGGTTCAGTCAATTTATAGTGACTGACAGGGCCTCATCGCTGGCAAGCCAGCTCCCACAGGGTTTTGCGGTGTTTGGCGGATCGGGTCAGAAGACTGACCAGCCAATCCGCGAACTGAGCATCTCCAGCGCCGCCATCCCGGCCAGCGAATTGCCGGCAGCATTCAACTCCGGCGACCACACGCACACCGTGAACTGCCCCGGCACCACCGCAACAATCCCGCCGCCGACGCCGCTCTTGCCCGGCAAGCCGACGCGATAGGCGAAGTTGCCCGCTTCGTCATACAGCCCGCTGGTGGCCATGATCGAGTTGACCTGCTGGGTCTGCCGACGCGTCAGGATCTGTTCGCCGCTGTGTTTGCAGAAACCGTCGTTGGCCAGAAAGCAGAACGCCCGCGCCAGATCGATGCAGTTCATGCGCAACGCGCAGTGGCTGAAATAGCTGCGCAGCACCGCTTCGACATCGTTGTGAAAGTTGCCGAACGACTGCATCAGATACGCCATCGCCGCATTGCGCGCGCGGTGCTGGTATTCGGAGTCGGCGACTTTGCCGTCGATCATGATCTGCGGATTGCCTGACAGGCGCCGGACGAAATCACGCATCGACAGGGTCGGCGCGGCAAAGCGCGACTGGTTGATGTCGCAGATCACCAGCGCACCGGCATTGATGAACGGGTTGCGTGGCCGACCGCGTTCGAATTCCAATTGCACCAGCGAGTTGAACGGCTGCCCGGACGGCTCATGGCCGAGGCGCTCCCAGATCGCTTCGCCGGAGTGATCGATCGCCTGCACCAGGCTAAACACCTTGGAAATACTCTGCACCGAGAACGGCGTCTCGGCGTCACCGGCGCAATACATCTCGCCGTCATTGCCGTACACGGCGATGCCCAGCTGATTGGCCGGCACGGTGCCGAGGGCGGGAATGTAGTCAGCCACCTTGCCCTGCCCGATCAGCGGGCGGACAGCGTCAAGAATCTCGTTCAACAGCGCTTGCATGCCGGGTTCCGAAGTCTCGCCCCATGGGATTGCGGGGACACTGGGGCTAGACGCTGCGCCCGCCCGTCGAATCACACCGACCTGCATCGCACTGAATGTTCTAGGCTCAACCGCACATTCAAAACGGGAGAATTCCCATGCATCTCGAAGGCTCCTGCCATTGCGGCGAGGTCACGTTCAGTCTCACCAGTGCCCATCCCTACCCTTATCAACGCTGCTATTGCTCGATCTGCCGCAAGACCCAGGGCGGTGGCGGTTATGCGATCAACCTCGGCGGCGACGCGACCAGCCTCAAGGTGCGCGGACGCAAACACATCAGCATCTACCACGCGAAGATGAAAGACGAAGGCGACAAGCGCGCCCATCGCAGCACGGCCGAGCGGCATTTCTGTTCACTGTGCGGCAGCGGTCTGTGGTTGTTCAGCCCGGAGTGGCCCGAGCTGATCCACCCGTTCGCCTCGGCTATCGACACGCAGTTGCCGGTGCCGCCGGAACACACACATTTGATGCTCGGCTCGAAAGCAACCTGGGTGGAAGTCGAGGCCAAAGCGAAAGACAAACAGTTCGATGTCTACCCCGAGGAATCCATCGCCCAATGGCATGAACGCCTCGGTTTGACTCGATAGATCCATGGCAAACCCAAATCCCTGTGGGAGCGAGCTTGCTCGCGAAGGCGTCTTGTCAGCCAACATTGATGTTTCTGACCCAGCGCTTTCGCGAGCAGGCTCGCTCCCACAGGAGAACGCATTCCATTTGTGGGAGCGAGCCTGCTCGCGAAGAGGCCGGGGCAAGCAACGGCATTCAATCCAGATGCGCCCAGGTCATCCGGAACGACGCCCCACCCCAAGGCGAATCACCCACTTCAACCTGCCCGCCATGGGACTGCGAGACCCGGCGCACCAACGCCAGGCCCAAACCAAAACCGCCGGTGCGGCGATCCCGGCTGGCATCCAGTCGCGAGAACGGTTCAAAGATCTTCTCCCGCCCGTCCACTGGCACGCCCGGCCCATCGTCGTTGACCCGCACTTCGTAATAATCACCGGTGCGCACCAGGGTCACTTCAACTCGTTGCTCGGCATAGCGAATCGCGTTGCGCAGCAGATTGATCACCGCCCGCGCCATGAATCGCGGCTCGATTCGCACGGTGTCGAGCCGACAATCACCGATCAACAACTGCACCCCCGCCGCTTCGGCTTCCAGCGCCACGCTGCCGACCACGCTGTCGAGCCAATTGGCAGCCTGGATGTTTTCACGCTTGATCACCGTCGCGCCGCGCTCAAGGCTGGCATAGGTCAGCAGTTCCGAGACCATTTCCTCGAGCTCGCCGAGGTCGGCGTACATGTCGGCAATCAGCTCACGGTTCTGACTGGCGTCCGGTTGCTGCTTGAGCTGATCGAGTTCAAATGACAACCGCGCGATCGGCGTGCGCAGCTCGTGGGAGACCGCGTTGGTCAGTTCGCGCTGATTGGCGATCAGGCCTTCGATGCGCGCCGCCATCAGGTTGAAGTGCTCGGCCAGATCGCGGATGTTCGAGCGCTTCGACAATTGAATGCGCACCGACAGATCGTTGTCGCCGAAACGCTCGGCAGCCAGGCGCAGTTTCTCCAGATCACGCCAGTGCGGGCGCACCCAGAAAAACAGGACGATGCCGATCAGCACGGCAATCATCAGGTAAGCGCCGGCGATGTAGAACGGCATCAGACTCGGCTCGGCCGGCAAGCGGATGCTGAGCAATTGCGGCCCCTCGTCAATCGCGGAAATGTACTGGGTGTACTTGTCGCGGATCACCAGCAGCCCTTTGGCCAGCTCGGCCTTTTCCTGGTCACTCAGGGCGAGTTCAGAAGTGTCGACCAGCGTCAGTCCCAAACCGTAATGCGGACGGATTGTTTCCAGCTGTTTTTCCCGGGCCGCGGGGTCGAGTTCACGCAATTGCTGACCCAACGTCCAGGCCTGTCCGCGCACGGCCTCACGGTTGTAGTCCTGCATCTGATAATCGAGCAAGGCATCGAAGGTGCGCTCGACCGTCTGCAACGCCAGCACCAGACCAATCGTCATGACCAGAAACAGCCCGAAGAATAACCGCAGCATCTACAGCTCCCACGCGAACGGATTGAACAGATAACCCTTGCCCCACACGGTCTTGATACAGATCGGCTCGCGGGGATTGTCTTTGAGCTTGTTGCGCAACTTGCTGATGTACACGTCGACGCTGCGGTTGAGGCCGTCGAAGGCGATCCCGCGCATGCGATTGAGGATGTCGTCACGCGACAGGACCTTGCCGGCCGCGCTGGCCAGCAACCACAGCAGCTCGAATTCCATGGTGGTCATTTCGATGACCTCGCCCGCCAGCCGCACTTCACGGCAACTGCGGTCGACGCTCAACTGGCCGAACTCCATAAAACTGACCACATGACTGTCCGGCACCTGGCGCCGTTGCAATGCTCGCAACCGGGCCAGCAACACCGGTGGTTTGATCGGTTTGATCACATAGTCATCCGCGCCGGATTCCAAGCCGAGAATGTGGTCTAAATCGTCTTCCTTGGCGGTCAGTATCACGATCGGCGTGTCCGACACACTGCGAATCTCGCGGCATACGTGCAAACCACTCTGCCCCGGCAGCATCAGGTCGAGCACCACGACTTTCGGCTTGAATTCCAGAAAGGCAGCCACGGCCAGATCGCCGCGCAGCACGGTGCGCACTTCGTAGCCGTGTTGTTCGAGAAAGTGGGCGATCAACGCCGCCAGACGCTCATCGTCTTCCACCAGCAGGACTTTGCCAAAACCCAGGTTATCCATAACGCCCGTCTGCCGCCCTTGTGTGAAGTGGCCGGCATTATGGCGGCTTTCGTGGGGGTGGCGTTTGTTTCAGGCAGCAAAAACCGGCCGCAGGTCCCGGTTTTCAGTGATGTTTCATACTCTTAAGAGTTTTTAACATTCATGCACTGATCGCTACATCTGTAGGAGCTGCCGAAGGCTGCGATCTTTTGATGCGGCTTTTTCAAGAGCAAAAGATCGCAGCCTTCGGCAGCTCCTACACGGAGTCATGCCGCGACGGGCACGCCGCTGTGGAAGCGGAACTCTTCGTCCGGCGACTCGATCAGTTCCTGCTCGGCGGCACGGACCTTGTCGATGACCTGAGCAATATCCTTCGCGTCCCCGTATTGGTAGGCGAGTTTCAGATAACCCTGAAAATGCCGCGCCTCGCTTTTCAGCAGGCCAAAGTAGAACTTGCCGAGTTCTTCGTCCAGATGCGGCACCAGCGCTTCGAAACGTTCGCAACTGCGCGCTTCGATAAACGCGCCGACCACCAGCGTATCCACCAGTTTCACCGGCTCATGACTGCGCACGACCTTGCGCAAGCCTGAAGCGTAACGACCGGCGTGGAGCTGACGCAGTTCGATCTTGCGCCGTTTCATGATGCGCATGACCTGCTCGTGGTGCACCAGCTCTTCCCGGGCCAAACGCGACATCATGTTGATCAGGTCGACGTGGGAATGGTACTTGGCAATCAGGCTCAGGGCGGTGCTGGCAGCCTTGAACTCGCAGTTCTTGTGGTCGATCAGCAGGGTTTCCTGATCGGCCAGTGCAGCCTGAACCCAGGCGTCTGGAGTGCGGCAGCCAAGGAATTCGTGGATTTCGGGAAGGATCATGGGGCTCACGGTAAAAGGTGTTCGAGCGAAGGGCGCCGATTATACCGGCCTGTCCGCAGACCACCAGCGGCTGGCGTTGATATGCATCAAGTCGCGCACGATCGGGCAGCAACTATAGTTGTGCAACGCCGTGCCTTTTCTTTGCTGGAGACTCCGCTCATGCAAGCCATTCGCAGCATTCTGGTGGTCATCAACCCCGAACATTCGGAAAGCCTGGCGCTCAAGCGCGCCAAGTTGATCGCTGGCGTGACCCAGGCCCATCTGCACCTGTTGGTGTGCGACAAGAAGCACGACCACGCCGGCATGCTCGGGGTGCTCAAAGCCGCGCTGCTGGCCGACGGCTACAGCGTGACCACCGAGCAGGCGTGGAACGAGAGCCTGCACGAAACCATCATCGATGTGCAGCAGGCCGAAGGCTGCGGGCTGGTGATCAAGCAGCACTTCCCGGACAGTTCACTGAAAAAAGCCCTGCTGACCCCGGCGGACTGGAAACTGTTGCGCCACTGCCCTACCCCGGTGCTGCTGGTGAAAACTGCCGGTTCGTGGAAGGACAAAGTCATCCTGGCGGCGGTGGATGTCGGTAATCTCGACGGTGAACACCGGCATTTGCACAACACAATCATCGATCACGGCTATGACATCGCCAGTCTGGCCAAGGCGGATCTGCATGTAATCAGCGCGCATCCATCGCCAATGCTGTCGGCGGCCGACCCGACGCTGCAACTGAGCGAAACCATCGAAGCGCGCTATCGCGAGCAATGTCGGGCGTTTCAGGCGGAATTCGATGTCGATGATGAACACCTGCACATCGAGGAAGGCCCGGCGGATGTGTTGATCCCGTTCATGGCGCACAAGCTGCAGGCAGCGGTGACCGTTATCGGCACGGTGGCGCGCACCGGATTGTCTGGGGCGTTGATCGGCAATACCGCAGAAGTGATTCTGGATGCGCTGGAAAGCGATGTGCTGGTGCTCAAGCCGCAGGAGGTTGAGGATCATTTGGTGGAGTTGGCGGTGAAACATTAAGGATTGCGGTGCCTGAACCGGCCCCTTCGCGAGCAAGCTTTCAGGCGCCGAAGGCGTCTTTCAAAAAGCCCGGGGCGATGTAGCGCTGGTAGTGCGCTTCCGACAGCAGGAAGAATTCCCGATCAATGGCATCGCGCAGTTCCGGCAAATTCCAGTCGCGAAACTCCGGCAGCAACACCATTCCGTACGCTTCCAGATTAATGATCACCCGCGCACCACGGGCGATCAGCTGATACGCCCAGCAATATTCCGACTGATGCGGCACGAAGCGGATCTTGCGCTGCTCCAGTTGCTCGCGCAGGCGCGCTGAATCGAAAATCTCGACCTTGGCCGCCATCACTTGTGACAGCAATTGCTCCAGACGCAGCCACACCGCGCGCTTTTCCTCCTCGTTGTATCCATTCCAATGGATCACTTCGTGGTGGAAACGCTTGCAGCCACGGCACACCAGATCACCGTAAACAGTGGAGCAGAGGCCGACGCAAGGGGTCTTGATGGTCTGATTGGGCATAAGATAGGCAAAACACTGAAACGCGGAACAGGTCGGCATGTTAGCCCTTTGTCGGGCATTGATCACCCCTCAAACATCAGGGTCTCAGCCGCACCGCGCGTTTGACCCAGCCGCGCGCATTGCCACGAAAGTCCAATAGAGCGCGACTTACCTTTAAATTTTTTTTGCCGTAGAATCAGCCAGCCTTTTAAGGCGCCAATGTCCGTTAGAAGCTGTTTTCAAAGCGTCACGAGCACAGTCGTTCCTTCAGAGCGGTGTTGGCGAGGGATTTTTCCAGCGGGGAAAAATCCAGCGCCAACCCTCATCAGCTCCCCGTTCTGCAGGCGTAAAACTTTGAAAGCAGCTTCTGTAAGGAATTGCCGGTAATTCTGGCCGAACGACCCACAACGTCGTGAGGAGCATGAGTACGGCAATTTCGGGATGAGCGTCCCGGACACCCATTTGGGACCACTGATGAGGGTAATAACTGTGCTTGAAGCCTACCGCAAACATATCGAAGAGCGTGCAGCCCTGGGTATCGTTCCCCAGCCGCTTAACGCCGAACAAACAGCAGGCCTGGTCGAGCTGCTGAAAAACCCTCCGGCTGGCGAAGAAGAATTCCTCGTTGACCTGATCACCAATCGCATTCCACCAGGCGTGGACGAAGCGGCCTATGTAAAAGCCGGCTTCCTGTCTGCACTGGCCAAGGGCGAAGTTTCCTCCCCTCTGCTGGACAAAAAGCGCGCTGTAGAACTGCTCGGCACCATGCAGGGCGGCTACAACATCGTCACTCTGGTTGACCTGCTGGACGACGCCGAGCTGGCGCCAGTCGCTGCCGCGCAACTCAAGCACACCCTGCTGATGTTCGATGCGTTCCACGACGTCGCTGAGAAAGCCAAGAACGGCAACGTTCACGCTAAAGCCGTGCTGCAATCCTGGGCTGACGGCGAGTGGTTCAAAAACCGCCCAACGCTGGCCGACAAGATCAGCCTGCGCGTTTTCAAGGTTACTGGCGAAACCAACACCGACGACCTCTCCCCTGCTCCTGATGCCTGGTCGCGTCCAGACATCCCGCTGCACGCCCTGGCCATGCTGAAAATGGCCCGTGACGGCATCGTTCCTGATCAGCAGGGCGCCATCGGCCCGATGAAGCAGATCGAAGAAATGCGCGGTCAAGGCTTCCCGATCGCCTACGTCGGTGACGTGGTCGGTACCGGTTCTTCGCGTAAATCCGCTACCAACTCGGTTCTGTGGTTCTTCGGCGACGACGTTCCATACGTGCCGAACAAGCGCGCTGGCGGTTTCTGCTTCGGCAGCAAAATCGCTCCGATCTTCTACAACACCATGGAAGATGCCGGCGCACTGCCAATCGAGTTCGACGTTTCCAACATGCACATGGGCGACGTGATCGACCTGTACCCGCATGCTGGCAAAGTCTGCAAACACGGCACCGACGAAGTCCTGACCACCTTCGAAATGAAGACACCGGTGCTGTTGGACGAAGTACGTGCTGGCGGCCGTATCCCGCTGATCATCGGCCGTGGCCTGACCGAGAAGGCTCGCGCCGAGCTGGGTCTGCCACCATTCGACCTGTTCAAGAAGCCTGATGCACCGATCGAAAGCACCAAGGGTTACACCCTGGCGCAGAAAATGGTCGGCAAGGCTTGCGGTCTGGCAGAAGGCAAAGGCATCCGTCCTGGCACCTACTGCGAACCGAAAATGACCACCGTGGGTTCTCAGGACACCACCGGTCCAATGACCCGTGACGAACTGAAAGACCTGGCGTGCCTGGGCTTCTCGGCTGATCTGGTGATGCAGTCCTTCTGCCACACCGCGGCTTATCCAAAGCCGATCGACGTGACCACCCACCACACCCTGCCTGACTTCATCATGACCCGCGGCGGCGTTTCCCTGCGTCCGGGCGACGGCATCATCCACTCGTGGCTGAACCGCATGCTGCTGCCGGACACCGTCGGTACCGGTGGTGACTCGCACACCCGTTTCCCGATGGGCATCTCGTTCCCGGCCGGTTCCGGTCTGGTTGCGTTTGCTGCGGCCACCGGCGTCATGCCGCTGGACATGCCGGAATCGATCCTGGTGCGCTTCAAAGGCAAAATGAAACCTGGCATCACCCTGCGTGACCTGGTTCACGCGATTCCTTACTTCGCTATCCAGAACGGTCTGCTGACCGTCGAGAAGAAAGGCAAGAAAAACGCCTTCTCCGGCCGCATCCTGGAAATCGAAGGTCTGGAAGGTCTGACCCTGGAGCAGGCGTTCGAACTGTCCGACGCCTCGGCCGAACGTTCGGCTGCCGGTTGCACCATCAAGCTGTCGAAAGAGTCGATCACCGAGTACCTGAACTCCAACATCACCCTGCTGCGCTGGATGATCGGCGAAGGCTACGGCGATGCGCGTACCCTGGAACGTCGCGCTCAAGCGATGGAAGCCTGGGTGGCCAACCCGGAACTGATGGAAGCCGATGCCGACGCCGAATACGCCGAAGTCATCGAAATCGATCTGGCCGACATCAGCGAGCCGGTACTGTGCGCGCCGAACGATCCGGACGACGCCCGTCTGCTGTCCAGCGTTGCTGGCGAGAAGATCGACGAAGTGTTCATCGGTTCGTGCATGACCAACATTGGTCACTTCCGTGCTGCCGGTAAGTTGCTGGATCAAGTCAAAGGTCAGCTGCCAACCCGTCTGTGGCTGTCGCCGCCGACCAAAATGGACGCTCACCAACTGACCGAAGAAGGCTACTACGGTATCTACGGCAAGGCTGGCGCACGCATGGAAATGCCAGGCTGCTCGCTGTGCATGGGTAACCAGGCACGCGTTGAGCCGAACAGCACCGTGGTCTCGACCTCGACCCGTAACTTCCCGAACCGTCTGGGCGACGGCGCGAACGTCTACCTGGCTTCGGCCGAGCTGGCGTCCGTTGCTTCGATCCTGGGTCGCCTGCCGACCGTCGAGGAGTACATGGAATACGCTGGCAAGATCGACAGCATGGCGGCCGATATCTACCGCTACCTGTCCTTCGACCAGATCGCCGAGTTCCGTGAAGCTGCTGCGAACGCCAACATCCCGGTCGTTCAAGCCTAACGTAACAACGCAATGAAGAACGCCGCCCATCGTGAGATGAGCGGCGTTTTTTTTATGCCTTGGGGTTTAGGGTGAGGGCTTTCTGCACGGCGCCATCGACGCTCAAACCGCTGAGAATCACACCGTTGGCCAGCACTTCAGGCAAAGTGTCCAACACCGTCAGCGCTTCATGCTTGAGCCGCGCCAGAATCAATCGCTTGCCTTCCTGATGCACCCGCAGGAAAAACTCCTGCATCGCCTCAATGCTGGTGCCGTCCAGGTCCGGCGTCTCCTCAAGGCTCAGAATCACCGTGTGCACCGGCACCTCTGCATGGCGGATCAGCCTTAACGCCGCGCCCAGAATCCGTTCAACGTTGGCAAAGAACAACGCCTCACTGGGCCGAATGATCAGTACGCCAGGCTCCGTCTGGGCAATGGGATGACGCTGCACATCGACAAAATCATGCCCGCCATCAATCCGCCCAAGCACCTGAATATCCGCGGCCGACATCTGCTTGAGCATCAGCAGCACACTGATCGCCACCGAGACCAGCAGACCGTCCAGCACGCCCAATACCAACACGGCCGTAACCGCGCAGATCACCAGCACACGATCCCGGCGCCAGATGAAGTAGCGGCCCAGCGGCTGCAAACTCAAACCGCGACCCAACGCATGCATGACAATCGCGGCAAGGATCGGCTCCGGGGTCAGGGCAATCCACGGCAACACCGTCAGCACGATGATCAACACCACCAACGCTGCTACCCCGCCGGCCCAGCGAGACGTCGCACCCGCTGCTTCATTCGCCGAGGTCGCCGAGTATCCCGCCCCTGCCGGCATACCATGAAACAGCCCGGAAAGCAGGTTCGATGCTCCCAGCGCCAACAGGTCGCGGTTTGAGGTGACGCGGTCGCCATGCTTGAGCGCATACGCACTGATCGAGCCATAAGACTCCGCATAGAGAATCATCACCAGCGCAAACCCCACCTCCCCCAGACGCAGCCAGTCGGCGAACGGCAAGGCCGGCAGATTGGGAACTTCCAGGCTCAGGTCGATAATGCCGATCATCTTCACGCCATACGCTGGCAGGTCCAGCCATTGCCCGGCGGCGATGCCGATCACCACTACCAGCAAGCCACCGGGCACCCGCGGGAATCGCGAGAACACTCCGAGCAATACCAGTGCGACGGCCGCGACAGCCGCGGCCGGCCAGTTCCATTGCGGCAGCTGTTCAAACAGTTGCGGGGCGAAGCGCACCAGATTGGTTTCGGTCAGATGCACGCCGACCACACTGGCGACCTGCTTGAGAATGATCGTCAGTGCCAGGCCGAAGGCGAATCCGCGCAAAACCGGTTTGGCAATAAAGGACGTGACACTGCCCAGACGAAAAGCCCCGGCCAGCAAAAACAACCCACCCGTGACCAGCACCAGACCGGCCGCCAACGTGGAACGCAATTGCGGGTCACCATTGGCCAGGGTCGCCGTCGCTGCCGCCAGCACTGCCGCCGAAGAGGACGTCGCCGAGACAATCGCAAAGCGACTGGTGCCGAATACCCCGTAACAAAGCAGTCCGGCAAACAGCGCAATGACCCCGGCCTGTGGCGCCAGCGCGGCGATGGTCGAATACGCCACCGCTTCGGGCAGCAAGAGACCTGCTATCGATAGACCGGCGAGTACATCCCGCCAGCGATTGGTTTGTTCAACAGGTTGCGGGGCGCTCGACAATCCACTGTCTCCAGACAAAAAAAAGCCGCTGCATACATCGTATGCAGCGGCCACTGTAGCTGAGTATCTGGCGTTCTGACCTACGCAGTGAGCGAATAAATCAACGCCGAAATTGCTACCAGGCCGACAGCCGTTACAAACACGTTCGACGCCTGACCGCGATAGCGGGCCATCGCTGGCACCTTACGGATGGCGTACATCGGCATCAGGAACAGAATCGCCGCGATCACCGGGCCACCGATCGTCTCGATCATGCCCAGAATGCTCGGGTTCAGCGTGGCGACGACCCAGCAAATCACCAACATGAACGCCGCCACAATGCGATCCAGCGCCTTGGCGCCCGGGCGTTTGCCACTCTTGATGATCAGGCCTTTGAGACCTTCACTGGCACCGATGTAGTGACCGAGGAACGACTTGGAGATCGCCACAAACGCAATCAACGGCGCCGCGAAGGCGATGGTCGGATTGCTGAAGTGGTTGGCCAGGTACGACAGGATCGACAGATTCTGCGCCTTGGCCTCGGCCAGTTGTTCCGGCGACAGGGTCAGCACGCAGCTGAAGACGAAGAACAACACCATCGCCACCATCAACAGGTGCGCGCGGGACAGGATCTGTGAGCTGCGCTCTTCTGCGTGGACGCCATAACGACGCTTCTGATCGACCGCAAACGCCGAAATGATTGGCGAGTGGTTGAACGAGAACACCATCACCGGAATCGCCAGCCACAGTGTATGCAGCAACGCCGACGGCGCTGGCACGTGCGAAGCGGTAGCAAGGATGCCGCCGTTCCAGTGCGGAATCAGGTACACCGCGAGGAACAGCAGCGCGACGATAAAGGGGTAAACCATCAGGCTCATCGCCTTGACGATCGCCTGCTCACCGCAACGCACCACGGCCAACAGACCGAGGATCAGCACGAACGACAGCAGCGCGCGCGGTGGCGGCGTGATGTGCAATTGATGCTCAAGGAAACTGGCGACCGTGTTGGTCAGACCGACGCTGTAGATCAGCAGAATCGGGAAGATCGCGAAGAAGTACAGCAAGGTGATCAGCGCGCCGGCCTTGATGCCGAAATGCTGCTCGACCACTTCAGTGATGTCGGCGCCTTCACGACCGGAAAGCACGAATCGGGTCAGGCCACGGTGGGCATAGAACGTCATCGGGAAGGCCAGCAGCGCGAGGACCACCAGCGGCCAGAAGCCACCCAACCCTGCGTTGATCGGCAAAAACAGGGTGCCGGCGCCGATGGCCGTCCCAAACAGTCCCAACATCCAGGTGGTGTCCTGGCGATTCCAGCTCGAAAGTTCAGCGGGTGCTGCTGCATCAAAGCGCTCTTCGACGCTATTGGCCTGATCATTCATCCGGTCGGATCTCCGCATTCCGGTCACTTGCCACTCGGTCAGGACGCGTCGGAAAAAACCGACAGACATGCTCCGGCCGAAACAGGGGCGCGATTCTCCGCGATAAATGAGCAGAAGCAAAGACTTAGCTGAGGAATGGTTGTGCGGAGCAGATCCGTTTGGCGTCGTTTTCGGGAAATTATCTGTCGTAAACAGGTATTCGTAATGTCGTTAATAGGCACATGCAAGGGTATTCAGATGGTTCGGGCCAACACCATCACGAAAGCGATCCCCACCGCGCCCATCAACATTCCAAGGCTAAACAGCAAAACCGTTTCACGCCTTTCGGCTTTGCGAAAGGGCTTCATGGCTTCTCTGAACTCAAACTCCTCTTGATACAGTCGGTCTATCCTGGCTCTGCTTTCCTCTGTGTTCATACTGCCCCCTTCCCTTTTTTTGGTGCTCTGAATCAACACGCATGCGCAACTGCAACCTGCTGCGCTCTCTTACAGCTTCAAATAAAGCCCAACGGCGGTGGCAATTGCAGTTAATGCCCCAGCCCCCACCACAAGGGGATACAAGAAAGTCTCAAGTTTCAGTTTTGCTTCCTCCGCCAAAAGCTTGCGCCTCTCCGCGCCGAGCTTTTGGGTTTCCGTTTGTAGCCTTTCGAGTTCCACATTTTTGTGGTCATCAAGATGCATGAACCTTCCTTGGCTGCTGACAGTTAACGCTCGGGAAGCTTTTTCCATCCTGGACCACCTCCCATTACTGCCCCATGATTTCGCGTTAACCGTCTGCCCGATAGCAGATGGCTCTGCCAAATGCGTAGGTAAAATCCGCGAGTTTCGTAGGTAGCCTCATACAAAAACAGTAGCGAGGTCATCACCCCATGCTTTCAATCTGGTTGAAATGTTCTAGCGTGAATGAGTCCCCTGCCCCCCGGAGTCTCTGCCCATGCCCCTCGTTCGCGTCGACATCAGACAAAACCCCGACCCCACCTTCGCCAAACGCATCGGCGAGCAGATCTACGCCGCCCTGCGCAGTTGTATCGATGTGCCCGAGCACGACAACTTTCAGATCCTGACCGAGCACGATGGCCAGCACCTGGTCTACGATCCGCAATATCTGGGGATCCAGCGCAGCGACGGCGTGGTATTCATTCAGATCACCATCAGCGAAGGGCGCACGGTTGAGAAAAAGCAGTTGCTGTTCAAAACAATCGCAGAAAGCCTGCACAAGCAGTTGGCGGTACGCCCGGAAGACGTGTTCATCAATCTGGTCGAGGTGAAAAAAGAGAACTGGTCATTCGGCAATGGCATTGCGCAGTACGTCACCTGACCCCGCAATTGACAGCCAGCTACCGGCGCCAGCATGATCGGCCCATGAACCTTCGCGCGCTGCACCTCACCCGCACCACCACGACCGCCACCGGCGGGTCGTGGTGTTTGTGCGTGAGGTAAACCCAGCGCAGCAAACCCAAGGCCCCGCCAGCAATGGACGGGGCCTTGTTGTTTCTCCCGTCCGTGCGGCATCTGCAGCACTCAAGGAGAACCACCATGCCCGCAGCACTGTTGATCATCGATATGCAGGTCGGCCTGTTCCATGGCCCGCAAAAGCCCTATGACGGCGAACGAATTGTGGCCAACATTCAGCGCCTGATCGCTCAGGCTCGTGATCGACGCGTGCCGATTTTCGCCGTACGCCACACGGGCCCGGAAGGCTCGCCGATTGCCGCCGGCAGCCCATTCTGGCAATTTCTGCCCGCGCTTGAACTGGACGCTGAACTCGACACCCTTTTCGACAAATCCTGCCCCAATGCATTCCATGGCACTGACCTCGCTCAGAGACTCAACTCCGTTAATGTCGAGGATCTTTATCTGGTCGGCATGAAAAGCCAGTTCTGCATCGACAGCACCTGCCGCAGCGCTGCCGAACTGGGCTTTAAACCCGTACTGGTCGCCGACGCCCACACCTGCCTGGACACTGCCGCGCTACCTGCCGAGGCGATCATCAACCATCACAATGCAACCCTCGGCGGCGCCTTCGCACGGTTAATCGACAGCGCGGAGGTGAGGTTCTAAAGAAACGCTCCTTGAAATTGACGCAACTTCACCGAACGCGGTTGCGTCAATCACGGATTTGTAAACCTATCCTCCGTCCTACAACTGTGTTTACTTATCTAATGCAACCAGCGCGATGGATTACAGAAAACACCCATAAAAAGCCCATCACCTACCAACACTTAAGAATACTCCTACAACTAAAACACCCAATAAAACCACGACGAAATATTACCAAACATCCGAACAACACCCATTTGTTACAAGCAACTACGCGAGTATTGATCAACCCTCTTTTCCAGGAATATATTTTTCATGCCCTGAATGACGAAAGACTAATCGCAAACGACCTTCGAAGTTTGCTGAAGAGGACAACGTATGCAAAAGCACACAATGACCGGCCTGCTGTCGGCCGCACTGCTTTTTACCCCACTTGCCAGCGCCAACGCCGATGTCCGCGAGCTGGCTTCTTCGCCGCGATGGCTGACCACAAGGGTCTACATCGACGGCGCTTCTGAAACAGACGTCAAGGCGAAGTATCCCGGCGTCGTGGGGATATCGACCTGGGACCCCGATCGTAATCGATATGAGTTCTTTTACACCGACACGGGAGAGTCAAAGTACAACAATGGTGGAGGCGGTTATTTCTTTGTCACCGGTGACCAGAAGCAGCACATCCTGGTACCCGATATCGGCCCGACCAAAACAATTGTCAGGCGTCTGGAAACATTGAACGACAGTGAATTCACTTATTCGCGGGAAGTCCCCCGCGACATGATCGACAACAATCCTCTTGTGCGTATTCATGTCGTTCATGCGCCGTATACCGGCACCGTAGAAACCAGATCCGCTATCAAACAATAAGACCAGGAGTCAATGATGCAAAAGACAGTTAAAGCCCTGCTGTTGTCGACGTTGCTGGCCTCCTCGTTGTATTGCGCCGGAGTCAACGCGCAAGCCGCCAGTCAACCCGCCAAAAATAATGTCGCCACTGCTGACAACGCAATGATGCTGACCGTGTTTCTGAAACATGATCAGACCCGCCCGCTGAGCGAACTCAAGGCCCAGCTCACGCAACAAGGCTTCTACAAAACCTTTCCCCCGGCCGGGGTCGAAGTGGTGAGCTGGAACATCATGATGGGCATTGGCCAAGTGGTGACTGTACGATTCCCCGCCTCGCGGCTGGCAGAAGTGAACCTCGCCCTGGAAAACACTGCATGGGGCAGTTACCGCACCGAGTTCTATCCAACCTACGATTTCAAGCCGATTGCCCTGGCAGAGCAAACCAAAGCCCAAGCGGCGCAATGATGCCGACAGCACACCGGATCACTGGTGTGCTGCCAACCCTTGCTTCTTGCCCGAAGCCGTCCAGAATCAAAGCACCAATGCGCGAACGACAACGATTGCCAAGCCGCTGCGGATTCAGCACTCTGAAACGACTTTCGCGAACAACCCGCCGACGTTCACAGGAGCCGCGCGATGCCCGCAACCGTTCTGGTACTGGTTGAAACCATCAATGACTATTTGCCGATTCTCGAACATCAGGGCTTTCACTTGATCCTGGCGCCGACACCGGCCGAACGAGCACAAGCCATCACCACCCACGGCGCGCGAATCGACGCGGTGCTGACCCGTGGCCCGCTGGGTCTGACCGCCGAGGAAATCGCCGCCCTGCCCGCGTTGAAAATCATCACGGTGATCGGCGCCGGGTACGAGCAGGTCGATCTGCAAGCGGCCAGCGATCGCGGGATCACCGTGACCAACGGCGCCGGGGTCAACGCCTCGTCGGTGGCTGACCACGCCATGGCGATGCTGTTGGCGTTGGTGCGCGACATTCCACGTTGCGATGCCGCGGTGCGTCGGGGGGAATGGCCGAAAATCATGCGCCCGTCGCTGGCCGGCAAGCGCCTGGGGATTCTCGGGTTGGGGGCGGTGGGCATGGCGATTGCCAAACGGGCGAACCTGGGTTTCGACATGGACATCAGCTATCACAGCCGTCAGTTGCGCAGCGATGTGCCTTACACGTTCTGCTCGACGCCGACTGAATTGGCGCGGGCCTCGGATTTTCTCATTGTCGCTACGCCGGGTGGGATCGGCACGCAGCATCTGGTGACGCGTCCGGTGCTCGATGCACTCGGCCCCACGGGTTTCATCGTCAACATCGCCCGCGCCAGTGTGATCGCCACGGCGGACCTGATCACCGCCCTTGAACAGCGCAGAATTGCCGGCGCCGCACTGGACGTCTTCGACCATGAGCCGCAAGTGCCCGATGCGTTGAAAACCCTGAGCAATGTGCTGCTCACCCCGCATGTCGCGGGTCTGTCACCGGAAGCCACCCAAGGCACTGTCGAGCTAGTGGGCAAAAACCTCGCGGCATTCTTCTCCGGGCAACCGGTACTCACCCCGATTGCACTGCCCCCAAGACGCAGCAACCAGCGCGTGCACTGACCTGCGCCAGCGCCAGCAGAGTGGGCATCCTCTGCTTATTCGGAACGCTGATTATCCGGCAACACGCTAACCTATAAGACCGCACCGCGCTTGTGAGCAATCGGGCGCGCCATTAGATTAGCAAATGATGTCTGGCCTCCAAAATAAGCAGAAGGGATAAGCATGGCGCTTACTGACCAGTCCACCCGTATCCGCTCTGGCGAAGAACTCGATGCCAGCCTGATCGATCCGTACCTCAAGGCGCACATTCCGGGCCTGAGCGGCACAGCTGCGATCAGCCAGTTCCCCGGCGGCGCGTCGAACCTGACCTACCTGCTGGAATACCCGGAACAGGAATTCGTCCTGCGCCGCCCGCCGTTCGGCCACAAGGCCAAGTCCGCCCACGACATGGGCCGCGAATTCCGCATTCTCAATCAATTGCGCGACGGCTTCCCGTATTGCCCGAAGGCTTACGTGCACTGCACGGACGAATCGGTGATCGGCGCCGAGTTCTACGTAATGGAGCGGGTCAAGGGCATCATCCTGCGCTCGGAACTGCCGCCGGAACTGGGCCTCGATTCGGCAAAAACCGAAGCCTTGTGCAAAAGCTTCATCGACCGTTTCGTCGAACTGCACCGCGTCGACTACAACGCCTGCGGCCTCGGTGATCTGGGCAAACCGGAAGGCTACGTGGCCCGTCAGATCAAAGGCTGGAGCGAGCGCTACGAAAAAGCCCTGACACCCGACGCGCCACACTGGGAGAAGGTCAAAGCCTGGCTCAACGACAAGATGCCGGCCGACCACCCGACCTCCAGCATCGTCCACAACGACTACCGCTTCGACAACGTCATCCTCGATCCGCAGAATCCGATGCAGATCATCGGTGTGCTCGACTGGGAACTGACCACCCTCGGCGACCCGCTGATGGACCTGGGCAACACCCTCGCCTATTGGATTCAGGCGGATGATCCGGCGCCGGTGCAATTGATGCGCCGCCAGCCGAGCCACGCTCCGGGCATGCTCACCCGCCGTGAATTCGTCGATTACTACGCCGAACGCTCAGGCATCCAGATCGACAATTTCGACTTCTACTACACCTACGGCCTGTTCCGTCTGGCCGGCATCGTGCAGCAGATCTACTACCGCTTCTACCATGGCCAGACCCAGGACAAACGCTTCGCGCAGTTCATTCACATGAACAAACTGCTGGAGCAGATGAGCTTGCAGGTCATTGCGAAATCGAGCCTCTGACGGCCCACACCCAGGAACCCTTATGTCCAAGACTCAGTTGTTCGACCTCGACGGTAAAATCGCTTTCGTTTCCGGCGCCAGCCGTGGCATCGGTGAAGCCATCGCCAAACTGCTGGCCCAGCAAGGCGCGCATGTCATCGTTTCGAGCCGCAAACTCGACGGCTGCCAGCACGTCGCCGACGCGATCATTGCCGCTGGCGGCAAGGCCACGGCCGTGGCCTGCCACATTGGTGAAATGGAACAGATCAGCCAGGTGTTCGCCGGGATCAAGGAACAGTTCGGCCGCATCGACATTCTGGTCAACAACGCCGCGACCAACCCACAGTTCTGCAACGTGCTGGACACCGATCTGAGCGCATTTCAGAAAACCGTCGACGTGAACATTCGCGGCTACTTCTTCATGTCGGTCGAAGCCGGCAAGCTGATGCGCGAAAACGGCGGCGGCAGCATCATCAACGTCGCGTCGATCAACGGTATTTCGCCGGGGATCTTCCAGGGCATCTACTCGGTGACCAAAGCCGCGGTGATCAACATGACCAAAGTCTTCGCCAAGGAATGCGCGCAGTTCGGCATCCGCTGCAACGCCCTGCTGCCGGGCCTGACCGACACCAAGTTCGCTTCGGCGCTGGTGAAGAACGATGCGATTCTCAAGCAAGCGCTGACGCAGATCCCGCTCAAGCGTGTGGCCGATCCTAGTGAGATGGCCGGTGCGGTGTTGTACCTCGCGAGTGATGCGTCGAGCTACACCACCGGGGTTGCGCTGAATGTGGATGGTGGGTTCCTGTCCTGATTTTCAAGGCAAATGATTAACCCTGTGGGAGTGAGCCTGCTCGCGAATGCGGTGTGCCATTCAACAAATATGTTGGCTGACATCGCCCCTTCGCGAGCAAGCTCGCTCCCACAGAGCTGACTGCGCATCGCCACAATGGCGCCTTCCACGGCAAACACCGCCGTACCGGCCAGGTCCGCGACCAGCACGATCCGTTCAACCCGAGACTTACGCCCCGCCGGCGCTACTGCGTGACGCAACGGGTGGTCGTGATGTGTCGAGTAACCTGCCCGTCGGCGTACACGTCACCGGCGACCTCAGTGTTTTCGAGCACCTGACACGTGCGTTCCGGCGGTGGCGGCGGCGCTACCGGTGGAGGGGGTGGAGGACTGGCACAGCCAGCCAACAACACAGCAAAAAAAGCCAACGGCAACACGCGTTTCCCAAGATTGTTCATAGGACGACCCGCGATGAATGGAAGAGCAACTCCCGCGAACCAACCGACCACGGAAGACCTGACCACTCATTCTTTATAGCCGAGCGCTCTGCAAGCGCCAGTGAATCGGCCAGATCGGGAGAAAGTGGCTGTCGATTTTGCGTTCGGATTCGAGAGGATTGGCAAATTGAAATGTGCTTTGCCAGACAGGACCCCTTCGCGAGCAAGCTCGCTCCCACAGTGGGGCGAAGTACATCCGACAGTGATTGATCGGCTGTCAGGCCGCCATCGCGAGCAGTCTCACTCCTACAGAAAAGCAAAAGCAAATCGCATCCGCTTCTCACCACTCAACAGGATGAGCGTTAGCTCGGCTGCAGCTCTTGATCTTGATCCACGAGCGACGTCGGAAGGCTGAGCAGAGGGAGTGATCCGGGCGTGGGAGCGCAGCGACCGTTTGGCGCAGCCAAACACAGCGAGAGGAGGTGCAGCGAAGCAAACCGGAGACGCTGCGCCCGGATCGATCCCGCAGCGAAGGAACCCCGAGCCCCAGCGAGCGGGCCGAACGTAGGAGCAAGCCTTTTGGGTTACCTTTTCGCTGGGCCGGCACTCCGGCGTCTGGAAAAGGTGACCCGCCGTAAGGGCGGAACCCTAATCAGCAACACCCGCAGCAACGGATATACACCCAAAACCCCAAGAGCCTGGTCGGCCCAAAGGCCGCCAAGCCTAAAAGCCCTAAGCCAAATCCGGATCCCGAAAAGAACGCAAAGAATTGCTCTCCAACTCATACCGCAATTCTTCAATCAAAGCCTCAACCGACTCCGGCGTCCGCAGCGCATCAAGCTTCAACCCACTGATCACCAGATCCACCTGCCCCGACACCGGGTGATACAGCTTCACCGTCAGCGAATGGTCACCATCCACCAGACACTCACACGCCAGCGGCGAAAAACTGCGCTCAAGCTGCGCGCGCAACTGCGCAAGATTCATCATTGCGGCTGTTCCTTTAACAACTTCGAAGGGACGCGACCACAAACCTCAAAAGGCTTGCACCGCACCCCACCAGACTAAGAACAGCCGCCGCCCGCCAACACCTCAAATTGCACCAGATCAACTAGTGCATTTGCACCTTACCGCTGACCCTTGGCGCTCGAATCCCCGGCAAACAGCCCACGCTCCCGCGCCCAGACAATCGCCTCACTGCGACTGTGCACATCCAGCTTGGAATACACCGTCGCGACATGATTACGCACCGTGTTCGGCGCGAGTTTCAACCGCGCCGCGATCTCCTTGTCCGCCAGCCCTTCACAAATCAACCCCAGCACATCACGCTCACGCGCCGTCAGATCAGTGAACGAAACGCTCGGCAGTTGCGGCGAATTGACCTTCTTCACATTGGCCAGTTTCTCGATCAGCGTACGGCTGAACCAGGAAGCGTCTTTCATCACCTCTTCAATCGCCGCCACCAGCTCAAGCTCAGTGCGTTTGCGCTCGGTGATGTCCATCAACACCAGCAAATAACACGGTGTGTCCTGAATATTCACGGTGTCGGCAGACAGCGCACATTCGAGCAGATCGGCATCCTTCCTGCGCACCCGCACATCCACCCGATCGACTCGCCCGTTTTTCGCCAGCGCCGCCAGCAACCGCGTGCGCGCACCGCTGTCATCAATAAAATCCAGCTGCGTCACGGTTTTGCCGAGCACGTCCTCGCTGTCATAGGCGAGGGTTTCGAGGAAGGCCTGATTGACGTCGATCACCTGCTGCTCGTCGGCACTGCAAATCAGGATCGGCACCGGCGTCAGGCGAAACGCCTTGGCAAAACGCTCCTCACTCTGCCGCAACGCCACTTCGGCCTTATGCCGCAGCTCCATGTCGACAAAGGAAAACAGCATGCAATCCTCATCGTTCAGCGTCAGCGGTTGGCCGGCGACGATCACTTGCTTGCTGCCGCCATCGGGCAGACGCAGTTCGGC
Organism: Pseudomonas sp. VD-NE ins; assembly: GCF_031882575.1. Taxonomy (NCBI): domain Bacteria; kingdom Pseudomonadati; phylum Pseudomonadota; class Gammaproteobacteria; order Pseudomonadales; family Pseudomonadaceae; genus Pseudomonas; species Pseudomonas sp. VD-NE ins. Next base: position 2,557,957 of record NZ_CP134772.1, on the reverse strand, counting down.
CTGCATCTGCGGAATGGTCGCGACGTCGCGCAGACGCTGGATCGCCAGATCCTTTTTCTCGGCCTGCTCGAAGATGTCGATTTCATAAGCCGAGGTGCCGATCACCTGCTCGCGGGTATAGCCGGTCATCTCCAGAAACCCTGGATTGACCTTGATGTAGCGCAGGTCGCTGAGACGGCAGATCACCGCCGGCGCCGGGTTGGCGTTGAAGGTCTTTTCGAAGCGCAGTTCGGCGTTGGCCCAGTCGGTGACGTCGCTCATGATCAGCACCAGCGACTCGGGCTGCCCTTCGCGATCCGTGAGAATCATGCTGCGTACGCTATGCACCCAAACGCGTTCCGGATCGTCGGTCGGCGACACTTCAATCAGCACGTCATTGAAACTCTCACAGCGCGCCACCCGGCTGATCGGGTAGTTTTCGGCGGTGATCGAGTGATTGTTGCGATAGCGCAGGTTGAATTTCTTGGCGTATTCGTCGGCATTGTGGCCCAGATCGGTGATCCGCTTGACACCGTGCATGGCCATAGCGGCTTCGTTGGCCCAGAGAATGCTCTGATCCAGCTCCAGCAAAATCACCCCGTCGGACAGCCCGGCGATGATCTGCTGCAACTGGCGGCGGTTGGTTTCGGTGGTCAGGACTTCCTGGCTCATTGGATCTCCACAAGTGATACGCCCATGTGAAGAGTACGACCGCGGCGGCCCGTGATCGTGCCGACGCATTCAAAACCACCTCGCCCCCCCTGTAGGAGCTGCCGAAGGCTGCGATCTTTTGACTTTGATTTTTAAAGATCAAGATCAAAAGATCGCAGCCTTCGGCAGCTCCTACAGCGGTTTTGGGTTGCCGATGAGTTCACGCAGTGTGTCGAGAAACAGCTTGAGCACTGGCGAAGCATCATCCGCCCGATAAGTGGCATACAACGGCACTTCCGGCAGCGCCGGGGTCAAGCGCCGAAACACCAACCCCGCCGGCGCCAATTGCTCGATGGACGCCGGTAACAGCGCCACGCCAAACCCGGCGCGCACCAGACTGAGCAAGGTCTGCACCTCAATCACCTGCTGACGAATCTGCGGGGTGAACCCGGCCGGAATGCAGCACTGATAGAGAAAATGGGCGAACCGCGACTGCTTCAACTCCAGCGCCACGAACGGCTCCTGCGCCAGATCCGCCGGCGCCAGCACCTCGCGAGATGCCAGCGGGTGATCCGCCGGCATCACCACATGAATCGGCTCATAGATCAGCAATTCATTGCGCAACAGCGGATCGTCATAGCCCACGCGAAACACGCAAGCATCGATGCGTTTCTCCTTCAACGCCTTGACCTGTGCCGCCGGGGTCATCTCATGCAAGCGCCAATTGACCTGCGGATAACGCTCACGAAACAGGTGCAAGGCCTTGGGCAGCACGCCGACCATCACCGAACTGATCATGCCGATCTCCAGCTCGCCGAGTTGCCCGCGTCCGGTCTGCCGCGTCAGATCCAGCGCCCGCTCTAGCTGTTCAAACACCAGCGGTGCCTGCTCCTTGAGCATTTGCCCCGCCGACGTCAGTTCGACCCGATGATGGCTGCGCTCGAAAAGCGGTGTGCCCAGTTCTTCTTCCAGCAAGCGAATCTGCTGGCTCAGCGGCGGCTGGCAGATGTGCAGGCGTTCGGCGGCGCGACCGAAATGCAACTCATCGGCCAGTGCCATGAAGTAGCGGAGCAGACGCAAGTCCATGGCGGCTTACCCCAGACTCAGCGGTGTCGAACGCTGGCGCACGCCGGTCAGCGCGAACAGCGCGTTGGCGATGGCCGGCACCACCGACGGACTGCCCAATTCGCCAACGCCACCGGGTTTGCTCGGCTCACCGTCGAGCACGAGGATGTCCGTGGCCGGCATGTCGGACATGCGCGTGACGCGGTAGTCGTGGAAGTTGCTCTGCACCACCCTGCCCTGTTTGATGTCGAGCCGGTCGAACAAGGCGTGACCGACCCCCCACATCAAACCGCCGTAGATCTGCTCTTCAACACCGCCCGGCGACACCGCCAAACCGCAATCGACGACGCAGGTGAGTTTCTCGACTTTCGGCTTGCCGTCGACCGTCGCCACGCGCGCGACCACGGCGATAAAACTGGTGTAACCCTGATTGGTCGCGATCCCCAGCGCCGTGCCAGGCGGCAATGTTTTGCCCCAGCCGGCGCGCTCGGCAGCTTGCTTGAGCACTGCCACATGGCGGGGTCTTTCCTGCATGTTGGCGAGACGAAATTCCAGCGGATCAGAGCCTGCTGCATGGGCCAGCTCATCCATGAAGCTTTCCACGGCGAACACATTGGGGATGAAACTCACCGAGCGATACCAACCGCTGGGCACGCTGCTTTCGTGCTTGACCCAGTTCAACTCCAGATGCGGTGGCCGGTAGGCGAAGTCCCACGCGGTGATCGCCTCGGTGGTGCTGTAATCCATTTTGTCGGGGCGTTCGAAATAGCCTGGCTCCCATTGCTCCGGCGAGGCTGGGGACACCGCGTGCAGTTGCAGCGCGGCGAGTTTGCCTTGAGCGTCGAGCGCGCCTTTGACCCGATGCAACGTCGCCGAATGGTAGAACAGCGCGTGCATTTCGTCTTCGCGGCTATTGAGCAATTTCACCGGTACGCCGGTTTTCTGCGCCAGACACGCGACTTCGAACAACCAGTATTTAGCCTCCCGAGCGCCGAAGCTGCCGCCGGAGACCAATTCATGAATGGTCACGTTGGCCTTGTCGATGCCGCACACGATTTGCGCGGCTTCCAGCGCCGAGGACGGCACCTGCACACCGCCCCAATAAGTGATTGCCTTGTCCTTGACCTGCGCGGTGATGCAGATCGGCTCCAGCGGGTTTTGCACCTTGTAGGGCATGGTGTAATCGGCTTCGATCAACTTCGCCGCACTCGACCATTGCCCGGCGACATCACCTTGGGTCATGGCTTTGACGGTTTGAGCTTCAGGATCGCCGATGGCTCGGGCCTGAGCGCTGACCAGTTGCTCGCTGTCGAACCCGGCCAAGGGCGAATCGCTCCATTTGATCTCCAGCACATTGCGTCCCTGCTGCGCAGCCCAGAACGTATCCGCCAGCACGGCGACACCTTCAAGATTGCCGCCGAGCACATCCGGTCGCCCCGGAATCGCCAGCACTTTGCGTACGCCCGGCACTTTTAAAGCCGCCGCCGAGTCGACGCTGAGCACTTTCGATCCAACTACCGGCGCACGCTGAATCACCGCCACCAGCATGTCCGGCAATTGCACGTCGATGCTGTACTCAAAGCGTCCGCAAACCTTCGCCGCTGCATCACGCTTGTGGCGCAGCTTGCCGATGTATTTGAACTGCGCCGGATCCTTCAGCATGACGTTAGTCGGAGCCGGCAGATTCGCCGCGACACCGACCAGTTCGCCGTAACCGAGGTTGCGTTTGCTCGCAATGTGAACAACCCGACCGTCTTCAGTGCTGCAACTGTCAGTGCTGACTTTCCATTGCTTCGCTGCCGCCGTGATCAACAGCGCTCGTGCAGTCGCTCCGGCCATGCGCAAGCGATCGTATTCAAGGGAAACACTGGTGCTGCCGCCAGTGGAAAACACCTTCCAGACCGGATGAATGTAGGTTTCGAAAAACGGATCTTCCGGGGTGATCACCTGTACGGTCATCGGGTTGACGTCCAGCTCCTCTGCCACGCACGCGGCCAATGCGGTTTGCGTGCCGGTGCCGGAATCGTGCTTGTGCACCACCAGTTTCACCGTGCCGTCAGGCAGCACGCGCACCCAGGCATTGGGTTCGAATTCGCTCGCCGGGGCCGGGGTTTTCGGGTCAGTCGCCGCTATGCCGCTCGGCAGGTACAGGGCAATTGCCAAACCTGAAGCAACGGTCGCTGCTTGCTTGAGAAAGGCCCGGCGCGGCAGTTCGATACGGCTGTCGTCGATAAGGCTCATCACGCCTCCTTCGGCGCATTCGCCGCGCGTTTGATCGCTTTGTTGATGCGCCCGTAAGTGCCGCAGCGGCAGATATTCCCGGACATCGCATTGCGGATCGAGTCATCGGTCACCGCCGCACCGGTGTTGAGCAACGCGGCGGCGGACATGATCTGCCCGGATTGACAGTAGCCGCATTGCGGCACATCTTCGGCGATCCAGGCCAGTTGCAACGGGTGGTTTTGCGTCGGTGACAAGCCTTCGATGGTGGTGATGCTGTGGCCCGCGACGGCGGCTGCCGGCAATTGGCAGGAACGTACCGCGACGCCGTTCAGATGCACGGTGCAGGCACCGCACAGGCCCATGCCGCAACCGAACTTGGTGCCGGTAAGCTTCAGTTGATCACGCAGTACCCATAACAAGGGCATGGAGGAGGACGCTTCATCCAGCTCGCGTCGTTCGCCGTTAACCGTGAATGCAATCATTGTCAGGCTCCAGAAGAGCGGCCCGTCTTTGTGCGGGCCTGGTCACCGATTATTGGAACCCTGAGCAACACGCGGCCAGCGACGATTTCTGCCAACCGCTGTAAGCAGGACTAACAACATGTACAAGCGATACCCATCGGTGCAGTCCATGAGCGCGTTTATCCACGCGGCGCGCAGCGGCAGTTTCTCCAGTGCCGCGCGCAAGCTCGATCTGACCCACAGCGCCATCAGTCAGCAGATCCGCGCGCTGGAAGATTTCATCGGCCAGCCGCTGTTCGTGCGTGAAGGTGGCGGCAGCAATCTGACCGACGCCGGGCAGTTGTTTGCCAGTGTGCTGTCGGACGGTCTGGCGCAGATTGACCGGGCGATCTCGTCGGTGAAAAACCGTAGCGTGGCGCAGCGTTTGACACTCGATGTCGACAGTGAACTGGCGCAGAGCTGGCTCAATCCGCGTCTGCCGCAGTTGCTCGATGGACTGCCGGATTACGAGGTGACGCTGCTGTCGATGCCGCGCAGTGATCGCAGTACGTTTGAACGGGTGGATCTGGCATTGCGTTATGGCTATGGCGATTGGGATGACTGCGAGATGACGCAGATTTGTGGCGATCGGGTGTTGGCGGTGGCTTCGCCGGAGCTGCTGGCGCAACACGGATTGCAGGTGCCGTTGAGCCCGGCGCAGATTCTGCAGTTGCCGTTGTTGGGCTATACGCGGCGCTCGTGGATTCCGTGGCTGGATGCCGCCGGGATGACACCGACCGAACCGCCGGCGCGGGTGATTTTTGATAATGCGGCGAATTTGATTGCGGCTGCCGAGGCTGGTGTCGGCGCGGGACTGGTGCGCGGATTACTGGCCGCCGATGCCTTGCGCAGTGGGCGGTTGGTGGCGTTGAACGAGGCGCAGATTGCCGCGCATTACAATCTTTACGCGGTGTGGCCGCATGGGCAGGCTGAGCGTGTGGCGCCGGTGGTCGAGGTGGTTCAGGCTTTGGCGATGTTGACGCTGGGGAACCAGCCCTCACCCTAGCCCTCTCCCAAAGGTAGAGGGGACTGACCGTGGGATATTGACGAGTTACACCGACGTGCACCTACTGCTTTGAATCCATAATCAACTCGATCTGAAAGAGGGATGCTGCAGAAAATCGTCGACATGAACCAGCCTCGCCGAATCCATAATCGACTCTGTCTTTCAGGTCGATGCATCGCGAAAGACACCTCGGTCGGCCCCCTCTCCCTCCGGGAGAGGGCTGGGGTGAGGGTAGCTCTTGATCTGCCCATATCGCCCAAGTATCACCACCCCGCCCAATTAATATTGTACGAACCCCGCACCCCTTTCCAATACTCGCCCTCAGCAACCACCCACCCGGGCCGGATGCGAACAGGCGAGGGAATGCGCGAATCCTGCGCATAGCAACGGCCGATTGCCCGGGACGTGGATGCCGAGAGCCGCAAGGCTCCCTTCCCCGCTATCAGGAGATCGACTGCAATGATCATCGATATCAGCTGCTATCCCACGGATCTCGTGGACCTCGCCTGGAGGCATGACGGTGACCCGTTCACCGGCGAGCGTCTGCTGGAGATGATGGATGGCCCGTACATGGTCAACGGCAAGCCGCGCCGTATCGACAAAGCCTTCATCCAGCCGCCGCAGGGCAACACGATTTACACCTGGACCGACGGCGACCTCAGCGGCCGCGAATCCATCGACGCCTACATGGCCTACACCCTGAAAATGGTCCAGACCTACCCGGATCGTTTCATCGGCTGCTTCGTCTACAACCCGCGCTGCGGCGTGGAAAACGGCGTCGAGGCGATCGAGCGTTACGTCAAGGAACACGGTTTCGGCATGGTGCAGATGCAGGCCAACATGCACGCCTACCGTCCTGACCGAGCCCTCGACTGGGTTCGCCCATGCTTCGAGAAATGTGCCGAACTGGGCATTCCGGTCAAGCTGCACACCGGTGACGGGCCGTACAGCATCCCTTCGGAATGGGTGCCGATGATCAAGGAGTTCCCCAACGTCAATTTCATCATGGCCCACTTCGGCGTGCAGACCGGCGGCGTCTATGTGTTCGAACCGATGCAATGGGCGATGGAATTGCCCAACGTCTACTGCGAATCCGGCTGGTGCCTGCAATCGCGGATCGTCGAATTCGCCAAGGTCTTGCCGACGCACAAGATCCTCTTCGGCACCGACACGCCACCGAACGAACCGGGCATGTGGCTGCGCCTGCTCGAAGTGCTCTGCCACGAACCGCCGCAAGGCCTGAACCTCGACGAGGACACCCTCGAAGAGTACCTGGGCAACAACACCGCGCGGATGATCGGCCTCGAACCGACCCCGCCACCGCGTTCCGTTTCCGAAGCAGAGGCGCAACTCAAGCATCCCGTCACTACTCAACTGGCCAGGAGCTGAACCGATGATCATCGACACCCATCTGCACCCCACCAACCTGGTCGACGAGGCCTGGCGTCACACAGGCGAACCGTTCACCGGCGAGCGCATGCTCAAGTTGATGGACGGCCCGTACATGATCAACGGCAAACCGCGCCGTATCGACATGGGTTTCATCCAGCCGCCACCGGGCAACACCGGTTATCGCGACGGCAACCGCCGGGGCCGCGAGGGCGTGCGTGACTACATGTCCTACGTCGCCGAACTCTGCGTGAAATACCCGGATCGCTTTATCGGCAACTTCAACTTCAACCCGCGCTGGGGACCGGAAAACGGTGCGGCGGAGCTGGAATTCCACATCAAGGAATACGGTTTCAAGATGCTCAAGCTGCACGCCAACATGCACGGCTATCGCCCGGATCGCGCACTCGACTGGTTGCGCCCGGCGATGAAGGTCTGCGCCAAGTACAACATCGTCGTGCTGATCCACACCGGCGACGGCCCGTACACGATTCCGACGATGTTCTACCCGATCATCCGCGAATTCCCGATGGTCAATTTCATCATCGGCCACTTCGGCATCCAGACCGGCGGCAACTACTCATTCGAAGCGTTCTGGATGGCCATGGACACGCCGAACGTTTACTGCGAATCGGGCTGGTGCTTCCAGTCGCGGATCGTCGAATTCGCCAAGGAACTGCCGCGCAACAAGATTGTGTTCGGCACGGATTCGCCGCCGAACGAGCCGGGGATGTGGCTGCGCGAACTGGAGGTGTTGTGCTCACCGGCACCGCAAGGTCTGGGCATCGATGAGGATCATCTCGAAGACTACCTGGGCAACAACATCGCCCGGTTGTGCGGGATCGAACCGACGCCACCGCCCAAGGATCTGGTCGAGGCCGACATTCGTCTGACCACCACATACCTGTAGCCACACACATAACCTGTGGGAGCGAGCTTGCTCGCGAATGCGGTGTGTCATTCAACAACGATGGTGACTGAACCAATGCCTTCGCGAGCAAGCTCGCTCCCACAGGGTTCGTTGCCAGGATTTAAAAGCACAGCGACTTTACAGGCACGAAGATGACCCGGCGCTCGTTCGACCGGCAGGCCAACGGCTGGCCGCGCGAACGCCCTCTCACCCCTGCGTGCCTGCTTTTTACGAGGTGACACCATGACCCGTTCGACGCTCGGCGATTCTCAGGACTTTCACGTGTTTATCGACGCCTATCGCCGTGAGTACCCGGACGATGTGCTGACCCTCACCCACCCGATTTCCGCCGATCAGGACGTCACCGCCCTGGTCGACACCCTCGCCGCCCAGGGCCGCGATCCACTGCTGATCTGCGAAAACGTCGGCAGCCTCGGCATGCCGGTGGCGACCAATCTGTTTGCCTCCAGAACCCGCATCGCCCGGCTGTTCGGCGTAACGCCTGCGCAGTTACACGAAACCTTTCAAACCCGCGCCAACCAGCCCATCGCTCCGCGTTATGTAGAAAGCGGACCGATCCTCGATGAGGTCTTCGAAGGCGAAGCGCTGGATCTGGCGCTGCTGCCGATGCTCAAGCATTTCGCCAGCGATCGCGGGCCGTACATCACCAACGCGATCATCGTTGCCGAAGACCCGGTAACCGGCATTGCCAACATGAGCTATCACCGCTCGATGCGCCACGCCCGCCAAGCGCTCGCGACCAGTCTGCACTCACGTGGGCACTTGTGGCGGATGCTGCAGACAGCCCGCGAGCGCGGCGAAGAACTGCGCGTGGCGATGGTCGTCGGTGCGCATCCGTTATTCATGCTCGCCGCGGCTGCACGTTTGCCCTACGGCAGCGATGAGCGCGCTGTGGCTGGCGGCCTGTTCGGCGCGCCGCTGGAGCTGGTGAAAACCCCGCGCTACGGCATCGGTGTCCCGGCCTATGCCGAGTTCGTGCTGGAAGGCGCCATCGACCCGGCCGCTTATGCCGAAGAAGGTCCGTTCGGTGAATTCAGCGGTTATTCCTCGGATCGTTCGACCAACAACGTGCTGCGGGTCGACACCCTGTTAAAACGCAAAGACGCCTGGCTGGTCGACGTTATGGGCGGCCGCTACGCTGAACACCTGACCCTCGCCCGTCTACCCCGCGAAGCCGAGATGAGCGAAAAACTCAAGGCACGTTTCCCCTCCGTCACCGCCGTGCATTACCCGAATTCCGGCACGCATTTTCACTGCTACGTGGCGCTGGATCAGAGTCGCGACGGCGAGGCGCGGCAGATCATGCTGGCCTTGCTCGGCTGGGATCCGTACCTGAAAACCGTGATCGCGGTGGACAGCGATATCGACATCAGCGATGACAGCCAAGTGTTGTGGGCGCTGGCCACGCACTTCCAGCCGCATCTAGATATTTTCACCATCGATGGCTTGCCGGGCAGTCCGCTCGATCCTTCGTCGTCGGTCAACGGCACGACTTCGCGGATGGGCCTGGATGCGACTCGCGGTTCCGGGTTTGACGGGATCAAGGCGCAGCTCGATCAAGAGGTACTCGAACGCGCGCGGGTTCTGCTCAAAGGACTTGAATCATGAACCGGCAACGAATGGTGGTCGGCATCAGCGGTGCGTCCGGCTTCATCTATGGCGTACGACTCCTGCAATTGCTCGCCGAACTCGACATCGAAAGCCACCTGATCATCAGCCGTGCCGCGCTGCTGACCATGGCCCACGAGACCGACTACAAACTGGCCGACGTCACTGCGCTGGCCAGTCATTACCACCGCGCCGATGACGTCGCTGCCGGGATTGCCAGCGGTTCGTTTCGCTGCCTCGGCATGGTCGTCGCGCCGTGTTCTATGCGGACGTTGGCGGAGATTGCCACCGGCACGTCCTCGGGGCTGATTGGCCGTGCCGCCGACGTCACCCTCAAGGAACGCCGCACGCTGGTGTTGATGGCCCGCGAAACGCCGCTGACCCTCGCCCACCTGCGCAACATGACCGCCGTTACCGAGATGGGCGGGATTATCGCGCCACCGGTGCCAGCCTTCTACGCCCGCCCGGAGAATCTGGCGCAAATGGTCGACCACAGCCTTGGTCGCGTGCTCGATCTTTTTGGCCTCGATGCCGGCGTCGCCACCCGCTGGAGAGAACACCCAAATCCCTGTGGGAGCGAGCCTGCTCGCGAATGCGGTGGAACAGTCGCTATCACCGCGGACTGACACACCGCATTCGCGAGCAAGCTCGCTCCCACAATGAAGCAGCATCACCCGAATTCAGTGTGCACCGGTCAATCAAAGGAGCCTCACCATGAACACCCCATTCAACGCCCCAACCCGCAACACCAAAATCCCCGTGACCATCCTCACCGGTTTCCTCGGCGCGGGTAAAACCACCCTGCTCAATTACATCCTCAAGGAAAACCACGGCCGCAAAATCGCCGTGATCGAAAACGAGTTCGGTGAAGTCGGCATCGACGGCGACCTCGTCCTCAGTTCCGAGACCGAAGAGATCTACGAGATGGTCAACGGTTGCGTGTGCTGCACCGCCGAGGTTCGCGAGGACCTGGTGCGCATCGTCCGCGAACTGGTGGCGCGGCCGGTGCGCCTCGATCACATCCTCATCGAGACCAGTGGCCTGGCCGATCCGTATCCAGTGGCGCAGAGCTTCTTCATCAATGACCCGATCGCCGAAGAAGTCGAACTCGACGCGATCGTAACCATGGTCGACGCCAAACACATCGCCCAGCATCTGGAGGATCTGCAACTCGATGGCGTCGACAATCAGGCGGTGGATCAGATCGTTTGCGCCGACCGGATCGTCATCAACAAGGTCGATCTGGTCAGCAGCAACGAGGTGGAAATTTTGCGCGGCAAGATCCGTGGCTTGAACGCCACGGCGGATCTGGTGACCTCGACCCATGCGCAAATAGACCTGACGAAAATTCTCGGCATCGGCGCGTTTGAATGCACGCAGAAGCTGATGGAAATCGGTGCTGAACAGCACGACCACCATGATCACGACCATCACGCTGAGCACTCTATTGAAGAGCAGGATCACCAACACGACCCAAGCGTGTCATCGGTAGGCATCGCCGTGGACGGCGCGGTCAACCTGATGGCGTTCCATCGCTGGATCAGCGAACTGCGTTCCTCCCAGGCCGACAACCTGTACCGCATGAAAGGCGTGCTCGCCGTCGCCAACGAAGACCAGCGCTACGTGCTGCAAGGCGTGCACAGCCTGGTGGAATTCCGCGCCTCGACCACGTGGGGCACGGAGCCGCGCTCGAGCAAGATCGTGTTCATCGGCCGCGACCTGGATCGCGCGGCGCTGAACCAAGGCTTCGCCGCCTGCCTGGCAGGCTGAAACAAGGCATCGGAGCCGGTGGATGGCGGCTTCGCAGCACGAATGACTGATGCCAATTCTTGTGAACAACACAACACCTGTGGGAGCTGGCTTGCCAGCGATAGCGGACTGTCAGTTTATAAAAATGGTGACTGCTAAATCGCCATCGCTGGCAAGCCAGCTCCCACAGGGTTCCACTGTGTTCTTGAGATAAGCGGCATCAGACGAATACCCCTCTCTACCGCATAAAAACAGCCAGAGGTGTTTCCCCATGTCGTCAGCCACATCTCCAACGCAATCCGCCGCCACCGTGCATCCCGTCGACCGCATCTTGCCGGTGCGACAGATGCTCACCCTCGGCCTGCAGCACATGGCCGTCTCGTACATCGGCGCCATCGCCGTGCCGTTGATTGTCGCCAGTGCCTTGAAAATGTCCCATGCCGACACGGTGGTGCTGATCAGCACCACGCTGTTCTGCTCGGGCATCGCCACCCTGTTGCAAACCGTTGGTTTCTGGAAATTCGGCGTGCGCCTGCCAATTCTGCAAGGCGTGGCGTTCAGTAGCGTCGGCCCGGTGATCGCCATCGGCAGCAACCCGGAGGTGGGCTTTGCCGGAGTCTGCGGGGCGGTGATCGGAGCCGGGTTGTTCACCATGCTGATGGCGCCGTTCGTGGGTCGATTGCGGCGATTTTTTCCGCCGGTGGTGACCGGTTGCATCGTCACGGTGATCGGTTTGCAGCTGTTCCCGATTGCCTATGAATGGGTCGGTGGCGGGCGCAACGCGAGCAACTTCGGCGCGCCGGCGTTTCTCGGTGTGGCGGTGGTGGTGTTACTCACGATTCTGTTGGTCAACCGTTATGGCAGCCCGCTGCTACGTAACATGGCGGTGTTGATCGGCATGCTGATCGGTGCCGGTCTGGCCTACGGTCTCGGCATGGGCAACTTTCACAGCGTCGAAGAGGCGCCGTGGCTGACCGTTCCCTATCCGTTCTATTTCGGTCTGCCGACCTTCAGCCTGATCCCTATCGCGACCATGGTGGTGGTGATGATCGTGCAGATGGTCGAGTCGATGGGGCTGTTCGTGGCCATCGGCGACATCGTCGAAAAACCGGTGGAAGACAAGCAGGTCATCAACGGTCTGCGCGCCAATGGTCTGGCCAGCACCATCGCCGGGATGTTCGCCGCATTTCCGTTTATCGCCTTCATGGAAAACGTCGGCCTGGTGATCCTGACCGGCGTGCGCAGCCGTTGGGTGGTCGCGGTCAGCGGTTTGCTGATGTGCTCGATTGCCCTCGTGCCGAAGGCCGGCGCGATCATCGCTTCGATGCCGACTGCCGCCCTCGGTGGTGCCGGCATTGCGATGTTCGGCGTGGTCGCGGCGGCGGGCATTCAGACCCTCGCCAAAGTCGATTACGAGCGCAATCGCTACAACGTACTGATCGTCGGTTTCACCATCGCCGCCGCGCTGGTACCGGTGCTCGCCCCCACCTTGTTCAAGCAACTTCCCGAGTGGTCGCAGCCGTTCCTGCACAGCAGCGTGGTCATCGCTTGCCTGGTGTCGGTACTGCTCAACGCCGCGCTGAATGGCGTCAGCGTGGCGCAAACCACCGCCAGCAAATCCGCCTCGCACATCCTTTAGTTTGGAGCTGCCCATGACTCAACTTCAGAACATCCTGATCAAAAACCCGGTCGCGGTGATGACCGGCCTGCGTGGCCCTCGTGCGCGGGCCGGCGCCGTGGACATCCGCGTGGTCAACGGTCGCATTGCCGAAATGGCCGCCGACCTGCAAGCGCAACCCGGCGAACGGGTGATCGACGCACGCAATTGCGTGGTCTATCCGGGCTGGATCAACACTCACCACCATCTGTTCCAGAACCTGCTCAAAGCCGTGCCCGAAGGACTGAATCAGGATCTGCAAGGCTGGCTGGCGAGCGTGCCCTACCCGCGCCTCAACCGCTTTACTCCGAAACTGGCGCGGATCGCTGCGCGTTTGGGCATGGTCGAGTTGCTGCTGTCCGGCGTCACCACCTGCGCCGATCACCATTACCTCTACCACGCTCACGGCAGCACCGAGACCGGTGATTTGCTGTTCGACATGGCCGATGAATTCGGCCTGCGCTTTGTCCTGTGCCGTGGCGGCGCACTGGAGTCAGCGAGCGCGCATCCGGGCTTCTCGAAAACCGCGCTGCAACCGGAAAGCCTCGAGCAGATGGTCGGCGACATCGAGCGGCTGAAATCGCTGTATCACCAGGACACTCCGGACGCGATGCGCCGCGTGGTTGTCGCCCCGACCACGCCGACTTTTTCGCTGCCGCCGACGCTGCTGCGCGAACTGGCCCACACCGCCCGTGGCCTCGGTTTGCGCTTGCACACACACCTGTCGGAAACGCAGAACTACGTGAGTTTCTGCCGGGAAAAATACAACTGCCTGCCCGTGGAATTCGTCGCCGAGCACGAATGGCTCGGCCCCGACGTCTGGTTCGCCCACGCCGTACACCTGCAACCCGGCGAAATCCGCATGCTCGCGCAGACTGGAACGGGTATCTCCCATTGCCCGGTGAGCAACGCCCGACTGGGCAGCGGCGTCGCGCCGGTGCCGCAGATGTACGAGGCTGGCGTGCCGATTTCCCTGGGGGTGGATGGCGTAGCCTCGAACGAGTCCGGAAGCATGGTCGGCGAAGCCAATACCGCATGGCTGATTCACCGGGCGGAACAAGGCGCCTCGGCGACCACCGCTGAAGATGTCATTCACTGGGGCACAGCGGGCGGCGCGCAAGTGCTGGGCCTCGGCGCCGTTGGCACACTTGAAGTCGGTCAGGCGACGGATCTGGTGATCTACAGCCTCGACCATCCACGGTTCTATGGTTTCCACGACAGCGCCGTCGCGCCAGTGGTTGCCGGTGAGCCGATCACGGTGAAATACAGTCTGGTCAGCGGCCGCGTGGTCGTTGATAACGGCGTGATTCCGGGTCTGGATATCGAACGCATGCGCGCCGAGGCGTGGGAAGGCGTCCAACAACTGATGAACGTTGACGATTGACCTCGCCCCCCCCCTGTAGGAGCTGCCGCAGGCTGCTCCTACATCCGGCGTGTGGATTCGCGCGTCTTGGCTTTCTCGACTAACGTTAATACCTCATCGGACAGAGCCCCTGCCCGCAACACCGGCTCTTGATCAAGGAGAGACTGATGACGTCGCGTCGCAGCATCGAACAGACCTATCGCACCTGGTCCAGCCCGATTCTGCTGGAGCTGAAAAAGCGTGAGCACCAAATGGCGCCGGTCGAGCGCCAGGCACTTGAGAATGTTCTGGTGGAAAGAAGGTTGCTGGACATCGGCGGCCCGGAGGGTATTGAACGTCGTCGAAACAGCGGTGCCTGACACTGCGCTTTCGCGAGCGGGCTCGCTCCCACAGGGTTTTGGGTACCTCACAAAGCTTGTGTTCACCCGCAATCACTGTGGGAGCGAGCCTGCTCACGAAGAAGCCCGTGCAGACGCCCCCCATCATTTGGGCCGACGCACCGCCCTCACCCGGCCACTGTCGCCACCACCGCAATAGAATCGATCGGCACCGTCGGCTTCCAGCCCCGAAACACCCGAGCCCTCAGGCATCTTCAACGCCGCGATGACTTCACCGTTCTGCGCATCGATCTGCCGCAGCTCACTCTCATCCCCCTCCCAAGTGCCATGCCACAACCCGCCATCCACCCAGGTCACCCCGGTGACAAAACGGTTCGACTCCAGCGTGCGCAGGATCTTGCCGGTCTGCGGATCAATCTGATGAATCTTGCGCTCGCGATACTGCCCTACCCATAACGAGCCGTCCGCCCAGGCCATGCCTGAGTCACCGCCATTGCCCGGTGCCGGGATGGTGTGGAGTACGCGGCCGGTGGCTGGATCGATCTTGTGAATGTGGCGATCGGCGATCTGATACAGATGTTGGCCGTCGAACGCGGTGCCACCATCAGCGCCAACCTTGATCGTCCGTACGGTCTCGCCGCTGACCGGATCGAGTGCATTGAGCTGGCCGTCGCTGGCGAACCAGACTTGCTGGCCATCGAATGTCACGCCGTGAATGCCTTTGATGTCGTCAAAAGGACCGTACTCGCGAAGGATTTCTGCGTTTGCGTGTTTCATGTCGGCTTCCTCGTGGATGTGTGGGTCCAGCCTAGCCATTGCCCAGCGACACCGGGAGTAACAAGATCGTCGCGAAACCCGGCAGCGGCGGCGTCATCCAGCGCCGCGCCCGGCCGACCCCGAAGGCCTGCACTTTTTCCTCCGCTGCCAACGCTTCCAGTGCCCGCTGCACTTGTCGCTGGCTGCGACCCAACGCCAGCGCCAACGCGGAACTCGACCAGGCCTCACCATCGGCCAGCAAGGCCAGCAACGGCGCATGCCTGTTTTCGAGCGGCAGCGTGAGCAGCACCACCTCGGCTGCCACCAGGGCGAAGCCGCATGCCGTTGCAGTAATTTTCGCCAACGGTTCCAGCGCTGCCCGCAGCCGACCGATTTCGACGCGCAACCGCGCGCGGTGGGATTCGTCACTGAGCGGCAATCGAAACGCCGCCGCAAACAGTTGCTCCCGGGAGATATCGCCCGGCCAGGCTTGCGCGAGCAAGCGGACAAGGCTGAACAGCACCGGTCGGGTTGCCAGTGCCACGGTCATCCCGGCTCTGCGCACGCTGTAACGACAGGCATCGATAACCAGGCTCGATGACGCGAACAACGCCTCAACCTGCTCCAGATTCACGGGTTGCGACTGACCCGCCATGATCAATCTCGCGGCGGGTGCGGCGAGTATTTGCCTGGCGTGTTCGATCTCAGCCAGCAGCGTCGCGATGCCCGCCTGTTGTGCGGCAAGCTGCGCCCGCACTAGCGCGGCGCTTGCCTTGTGCGCCTGTACCCGGCGCAGGGCAATTCCGGCAACCATCAGTTCATGGGCCGCACGCAGCGCTGGAGGCAATGGTGCGGGATCCACCTCTACAAGCAGCGCTTGGGCCGCATCCAGTTCACCAATCAGCAGCAAACGGCGAATCTGCAAGTATCGCGCGTGCGCTGCGTTCAGCCGGTCACCGTGGCTGAGCAGCAATTGCCGGGCGGTCTCCAGCGCCTTCACCGGCCAGCCCAAGTCTCGCGTCGCCAGCGCCACTTCCGCCTCGGCCACCACACAGCGCGCCCGCGCCAGCGGTTCATTGCTGCCAAAGGCTTTCACCGCGCGCTGCAACAACGTCTTGGCGCGAGGCAGATCGCCGAGCTGAGCCATGGCAATGCCACGCAACGCCAGCGCGGGCGGGTCTTCACGCAGAGCGACGTAATTCAACGCGCCCAGCGGATCGCCAGCGCTCAGCGCTCGGCCAGCGGCGATGATCAACGAGTCCATAGGGTTGGCACCTCGGTGCAAGGCTTTGAGATCGAGTTTAATGCAGGCGTTTAAGCGCGTTTAAAATCCCTTGATAGCACTTTGGTATTCCTGCACCATCGGCAAAGCTGTTCCACGGAAGGAGTCAGGCATGCTGGACGCAAACGCTACCCACATTACCTTTTCCCTTGAAGGCAGTTCCACCGAACTGCAGGTGTTGAGCTTTGTTGGTCGTGAAGCCATCAACCAGCCCTTCCGTTTCGACCTCGAACTGATCAGCGCCCGCCCCGACCTCAAACTCGAAGAGCTGCTGCACAAGCCCGGCGTGCTGACTTTCGGCCCGACCGGCGAAGGCAAGATCCACGGTCTGGTCTATCGCATCGAGCAAGGCGACTCTGGCAAGACCTTGACCCGTTACAGCCTCAGCCTGGTGCCACAACTGGCCTACCTGCGGCACAACCACGATCAGCAGATTTTCCAGCAACTGACCGTGCCGAAGATCATCGCTCAGGTGCTGGAGGATCGCGGCATCCTCGCCGACGCCTACAGCTTCCAGCTCGGCGCCGAATACCCGGAACGCGACTACTGCGTGCAGTACGACGAATCCGACTTGCATTTCATCCAGCGCCTGTGCGAGGAAGAAGGCATTCACTTCCACTTCCAGCACAGCAGCAGCGGCCACAAACTGGTGTTCGGCGACGACCAGACGGTGTTCCGCAAACTGAAACCGGTGAGCTACCAGCAAGACTCCGGCATGGCCGCCGACAAAACGGTGATCAAGCGCTTCAACCTGCGCCTGGAAACCCGCACCACCCGCGTCAGCCGCCGCGACTACGACTTCGAAAAACCGAAGATCCTCCCCGAAGGCGCGGTGAAAACCGAGTTCGCCCCGGACCTCGAGGACTACGACTACCCCGGCCGCTTCACCACCCGCGAGCGCGGCAAGTTCCTCTCCACCCGCGCCCTCGAACGCCATCGCAGCGACTACAAACTCGCCGAAGGCAAAGGTGACGAACCAACCCTCACCAGCGGCCATTTCCTCACGCTCGCCGAACACCCCAGCGCCGAATGGAATGACCTGTGGCTGCTGCTGGAAGTCTTCCACGAAGGCAAACAACCGCAAGTGCTCGGCGAGAACGTCACCAGCGACGTCACCGACCACAAAAGCGATTTCCACCAGGGCTACCGCAACAGCTTCCTCGCCACCCCATGGGACGCTCACTACCGCCCTGCCCTTGAACACCCGAAACCAAAAGTCCTCGGCAGCCAGACCGCCGTCGTCACCGGCCCCGCAGGCGAAGAAATCCACTGCGACCAATACGGCCGCATCAAAGTGCAATTCCACTGGGATCGCGACGGTCAGTCCAACGACAAAACCACCTGCTGGATGCGCGTCGCCAGCGGCTGGGCCGGCGCCGCGTACGGCGGCATCGCCATCCCACGCATCGGCATGGAAGTCCTCGTCACCTTCCTCGAAGGCGATCCCGACCAGCCCTTGGTCACCGGTTGCCTGTACCACAAGGAAAACGTCGTCCCCTACGACCTACCGGCCAACAAGACCCGCAGCACCTTCAAAACCCTGAGTTCACCGGGCGGCAAGGGCTACAACGAGTTCCGCATCGAAGACAAAAAAGGCGTCGAGCAGATCTACATCCACGCCCAACGCGACTGGGATGAGAACATTGAGCACGATCAGAAGATCCGCGTCGGCAACGAACGACATGACACCGTTGAAGCCAATACGCTGAGTGAGTTCAAGGTTGAGGAACACCGGATTACGCATCTGGATCGTTTCAGCGAGATGCGTGCGGATGATCACCTGACCGTGGGTGTGACGCAGCACCTGAAAGTTGGCACTGCGCAGTTTGTCGAGGTCGGGAACGAAATCCATTATCACGCTGGCGACAAGGTTGTGATCGAGGGAGGCATGGAACTCACGGCCAAGGCTGGCGGCAGTTTCGTCAAAGTCGATGCCGGTGGCGTGACCATCAGCGGTGCGCAGGTGAAAACCAACTCCGGCGGATCGCCGGGGTCCGGTACCGGCATTGCAATCAAGCTGCCGATAGCGTTGACACCTGCTGATGCCGATTCCGCCGGTAAAACCCTCAGCGCAGCGCCAATCAACACACCGACAGCCGCGGCTTCGCTCACAACACCGTCGTCTGCAGAGGCCCCACCGAGCGCCGCAGAAACCCGGCTCATCCAGCAAAACATGCAGGCGCAGACATTGGTGGCCGCCGCAAAAACCGGCGTGCCTTTCTGCGAGATCTGTAACCGATGAGCCAGTTTCGACCCAGCCTCAACGAATGGTTGACCGCCGAACTCTGGCCGCAAGGTTGGCGCCCGGACGCGCCTAAGGTCTACGCCTTGCTCGACGGCGCTCGCGACCCACGCATCGAATCGCTGGTTCGCACCAGCGGCGCTGAATTTTCCTGCCTGTACGCCGGCGAACTCGCGCCGAGCCTGTCGGCGGCAGCGCCCTATCTGCTGCACCTTGATCCGCAGCAGGCGCACACTTGGCGACTGCTCGAAGACAGTTGGGGACAGAGTTGGGGCATTTTCGTCACCGCCCCTGCGCAGGTTTCCCTGGACGAATTACGCGGTCACTTTAGAACCTTGCTGCGCGTCACCGACCCGGAGGGCAACCTGCTGGTGTTCCGCTTCTACGACCCCAGAGTCCTGCGCGTTTACTTGCCGACCTGCACGCCCCAAGAGCGCGACGCGATATTCGGCCCGGCGATCAAGCTGATCGCCGAAACCAGCACCGGTCATTCATTGATTGTTTACCCGGCAGATCCTGCGGGCGGCCCGGCGGCGCGGGTCAGTGGCTGGCCTTCGGCTGATGCGGGCGGATGAAACGTTTGAACAGACATTTCAACGTCATCTGCTCCACACACCGATAAAACAACAATCATGGAGTCCATTACTTGAAGCGTTTGGTCTGGCTTTTGTTTCCGATGCTCGCAGCCTGTAGCGCTGGCCCGCTCCTGTACCCCGATTCGACAGCGGGACGGCAGGCAAACCTCACCCCGACCTGCCCCGGACCGAAAACGGCGATGCTGTTCACGACAACATCGAAAGATCTGGACTGGGTTTTTCTGCTTGTCCACGTGTCACTGCCGGGAGACCTGACCATGCCTGCACGGACGCCCGTGGTCGATACCGAAGTGCGACTCTCCACTCAACTGTACATGGAGCCTTCCAGCCAGCGCGGCATCAGTACCAAGGAACGGTGGATACCGTTGCCTGAATTTCCGCTCTGGATCAGCGCCCAATCGCCAATGGCGACCGTACAACTGGCTAACGGTGAAACCTACCAGGTCAGCATCGAACAGCTGAAAACCGGCTTCAACCCGCGCGCGCGTGAAGTACGCGACATCCATTATTCCGGCACACCGCTGGGCAAAGGTGAACTGGATGACTTCATCCTGACCTTGCCCGAGCTGTTCCTGAATGGTGAAAAAATCAACACCGCGCCGATCCACTTCAAGAAACGTGAAGAACGCTATTTCCCCATATTGAATTGTTGAAGGCTCAGACCGGAGAAATCGTTGCCAGCAAGCCGATCAAAATAGTGAGAGCCAGAAAACCACCCAGGAAAATCGCCATCTTGTTCATGTTGCTCTCCTCAATGCTGAGCTTGCGGTGCACCGGACGCTTCGGGACGAAGGATTGTCGTGAGTGACCGAACTGTGGGGCTATTTTGAGCGGATGACTGAACCGGTAACAGAGGCAGATCCAGCGAAAAAATACGGATCAGATGCGCATCTGATCCGCATGGGTCATGGGGCGATATTCAAATCGTTGCACAAGGGTTCAATTTCGCTGTGGTTGATCTAGAGTCATTGCCGTCGCGAGAACAACAAGAACAACCCTGGAGTGAACATGACCGACCTGAAGCTGCAACCCAACGTCGCCGAATCGCTGAAGCAATGGCACGAAATGATCCGCACCGGCAACCTCAGCGCCCTGCCCGGCCTGCTTGATCCACAAGCCGTGTTCCGCTCGCCAATGGCACACACGCCTTATCCGGGCGCATCGGTGGTGTCGATGATTCTCAACACGGTGTTCGAGGTGTTTGAGGATTTTCAATATCACCGTGAACTGGCGACAGCGGACGGGTTGAATGTGATCCTGGAGTTCAGTGCGAAGGTCGGGGCGAAGGAGTTGAAGGGGATCGACATGATTCGCTTTGATGAGAGTGGGAAGATTGTCGAGTTTGAAGTGATGGTGCGGCCGTTGAGTGGGTTGCAGGCGTTGGGGGAAGAGATGGGGCGGCGGCTTGCCATCTATCTTCACGCCGCGAAAGAAAAAACAACTAACTGAATTTCGGACAACAGTGAATAACATGCACTGTGCAGTTCTTTTCATGATCACTAACGACAAATTGATTTTCATGCACACTGTGCGCCTCATTGCAACTAGCACATACTCCCAGTCGCTGACTCATCACAGAAAATCAACGTCACACCTTGTAACATTTAACCACCACACCAAAGGAAGGTAATATGAGCAAGCTCTCACAAACGAAAATAAAAGTTCTAAATCAATTTGAGATTCGCACTGACGATTGGAGAACCGGCGATTTCGAAAACGCCCTTTCCCAAGCGATGGGTCCAAACTACGGAAACTATCAAACAGCAAAATCCACAATCGTTGAGGCCGACAAAGAGGGGAAATGGCCAAACACTGTGAAAAAATATGTACTCTCAAACTATCGAGCCTTTGGCAACGCCCCCATGGAATTCCAGGATATCGTCAACCGGCTATTCTCATCAATGAGCATTGAAGAAAGAGCATCCTTCAACTAAAAACATCTCACTTTCTGGTGGGGGCGCATTACAAAAATACCTCCCCACCTTCAACCTACCGCTCCACGACCCAACTCCTTAAATACAAATGACTGCATTCCAGAAATTCCACCCCTGCAAAAACAAGCAACACCAACAATAAAAAATATAACCCAATAAAAGATAATAAAGAGAGATAATTTTTTGAGATACCTTTCTGACGGGGCCACTTCTACCGATCCTTTATACCGGTTCGGCGTACCAACTTCAGATCTGATTAATCAAGCTATGATTGATCAGAACTTAATTGGAGATCGCTTAGAACTGTCTACCTTAATGCTTAATGAATTTGACAGAGAGGCCAGACATCTGCTCGATTTACTTCACGAGAATCGTTTAAACAAATGCAAAAAAACACTAGAACTAAGGTATAGAAGCCAAGACAACTTTTTCGCCCAAGTTGGAGGTCACGACGGTGAGTACGGCATTGAGATATCGA
Organism: Pseudomonas sp. VD-NE ins; assembly: GCF_031882575.1. Lineage (NCBI taxonomy): Bacteria > Pseudomonadati > Pseudomonadota > Gammaproteobacteria > Pseudomonadales > Pseudomonadaceae > Pseudomonas > Pseudomonas sp. VD-NE ins. Next base: position 2,536,210 of record NZ_CP134772.1, on the reverse strand, counting down.
TTGCTGTCCCTCTCATCGCTCTTTCAGTAGCCATCGAACTCTTTTCACTAATGGAAAATAGTGAGATCGCCCATTTAGCTCCTTCACACAGTGGGACAGACAACTCCATAAAATATTTATTTCCGAAAATAACTAGCACTTCCGATGTCAGCGCTCGGGCTTTGGATTTAGCCCTGGATGTCAGCCTGCTACTTTTCCTGCATGAAACAGCGCATATGGTTTTCGGGCATTGCGACTATCAATGCAACAATGACAACGAAGAACGCGCTTTAGAGTTTGATGCAGATTTTAATGCGGGCACGATGTTTGCGTGTTGGATCCAAGGATTGCCGCACCCTCGACGACGAACTTTTGACTTCCAAGAAGCTTCATCACGCTTAGTAAAATCTGCTTTCTTATTAGGATTAATTTTGAAAGCAGTTTCGGGACCAACAAATAGATATCATCTACCGACCGTTAGAGTCATATCCTTTATCGCAGGCGGTGCATTCGGATTTGAAAGTATGGGAGCAACGCCAAAAATAGAACAGGAAGACGAGGCCAACAAATTTTGGGAAGATTTAATCAACAGAAACCAAGAAGAGTTAATAGCAGCAACCTCCAAGTCGTCACTGGCGAAAAACCTAGGCACCGAAGATCAAATAGAAAGAGATATAAAAGATCTATATGGCGTAACTCACAAAACCCGTGACCAATTAAAAGACGGGCCATTAAGAAAAACACAAGTCAACGCTTAATTATAAAGCCGATCACCCCACCCGATCACTTATTGCAATCATGATTTAGTAGAAGCACCGCATAACAGGAGAAAAAATTGGATATTAAAATCTGGCAAGCCGTGATTGTGCCACTGTTCATCGCTTGCATGACTCTATCTATTACATGGATTCACAACTCTGCGAGCATCTCGCACCAACGAACTCAGCGCTTGCGCGAATTAGTTCAATCAGGAGCATGGCGTACAGCTCATTCATTCGTACTCATCATGGACGTTCGAGAAGCCTTCGGAATTAGATCCAGCCTTGATGCGCGTGCTCTACGCTTGGCTTTAGCTCATCAAGACAATGCATTTAAAGCTTTAAAATACTATCTTTCTGCGCGTGACTTTGTCCATATTTCGGAGGACGGCTATCGCTTCCTAAGATCAAAAAGTGCAAAATCCCCCCAAACTTATGGTTCGTGGATAATTTGGACACCCATAATTTCACTGACACTTTATACAGCATTGATTTCGTTAAGCGCCCACTTTATCAAGATCGGTTACACAGAAGCATATTATCTTCTACCTATTGCCGTTCTATGCCCCTTTATTGGTATAAAGCTAGCAACCGGTTTTCACGCTGCAGATCTATTAATGAAATTACCTATAACAACTATCGAAAACCAAAAATAGCAGAAAAAACTTCGTTCGCGACCTAAAATCTCGACCATTCCACAGCTAAAAGTATTAGCTATATTCTCACTTTGATAAAAGCTGGGAAATTCTCCTAATTGAGGTGATGGTGCGGCCATTCAGTGGCCTGCCGGCATTGGGGGAGGCTATGGATCGGCGACTCGGTGCTTGTCTGGCCAATGCAAAACCCTGAACACCTGACCGCTTGAATACCCTGTAGGAGTTAATGAAGGCTGCGATCTTTTTAAAGGCCAGGATCCAAAGATCGTAGCCCTCAGCAGCCTCTACATAGGGTGTGTACGGGACGCGTCCACAAAAAAGCCCACTGACCGTCGCCGGTTCAGTGGGCTTTGTGCATCAGGCAGCTAGTTACAGCGCCATGTCACGTGCAGCGTTTTCCTTCGGCGCTTCAGCTTTTTCAGCTGCAGGTGCCGCAGGAGCAGCCACCTGACCGATCACTGGTGGTGTCGGCAGTTCGAGGATTTTGGCGGTGTAAGCCCATTCTGCAGCCACTTTGGCTGGATCGCTGTTCAACTGAGTGCCGTAGCTTGGAACGATCTGGTGCAGCTTGGTTTGCCACTCTGGCGTTGCGACTTTGTCTTTGAAGACTTTTTGCAGCACGCTCAGCATGATCGGTGCAGCCGTCGACGCGCCTGGCGATGCGCCCAGCAGGCCGGCGATGGAGCCGTCTTGTGCAGCAACGATTTCGGTGCCCAACTTCAGCACGCCACCAGCGGCTTCATCACGTTTGATGATTTGCACGCGTTGGCCCGCTTGCCACAGGCGCCAGTCTTCGGCTTTGGCGTTCGGGAAGTATTCCTTCAGCGCGTTCATGCGGTCTTCATCCGACAGCATCAGTTGGCCAGCCAGGTACTCGACCAGCGGGTATTCCTTGATGCCGACCTTGGTCATAGGCCAGATGTTGTGGGTGGTGGTGCTGGTCAGCAGGTCCAGGTACGAGCCTTCCTTCAGGAACTTGGTGCTGAAGGTCGCGAATGGGCCAAACAGGATGACGCGCTTGCCGTCCAGAACACGGGTGTCCAGGTGCGGAACGGACATCGGTGGTGCGCCAACCGATGCTTTACCGTAGGCCTTGGCCAGGTGCTGTTCAGCGATGGCCGGGTTATCGGTCACCAGGAACGAACCACCCACCGGGAAGCCAGCGTATTCCTTGGCTTCAGGAATACCCGACTTCTGCAGCAGGTGCAGTGCACCGCCGCCCGCGCCGATGAACACGAACTTGGCGTCGGTTTCGGTTTTAGTGCCGTCTTTCAGGTTTTTGTAACTGACGCGCCAAGTGCCGTCGGCATTCTTGGTGATGTCCTGGACTTCGCTCGACAGTTTCAGATCGAAGTTAGGCTTGGTCTGCAGGTACGTGGCGAACTGGCGGGTGATTTCGCCGAAGTTCATGTCGGTACCCAGCGGGCTCCAGGTGGCCGCGATTTTCTGGTTCGGGTCACGCCCTTCCATCATCAGCGGGACCCACTTCTTGATCACAGCCGGGTCTTCGGAGTACTGCATGCCGGCGAACAGCGGGCTCGCTTGCAGGGCTTCGTAGCGCTTTTTCAGGAACTTGATGTTGTCATCGCCCCACACGAAGCTCATGTGCGGAGTGGTGTTGATGAACGAGCGAGGGTTCTTCAGAACGCCTTGCTGAACCTGCCAGGCCCAGAACTGACGAGAGACCTGGAACGCTTCGTTGATCTCGACGGCTTTCGGGATCGTTACGTTGCCTTTGTCGTCTTCCGGGGTGTAGTTCAGCTCAGCGAGCGCCGAGTGACCGGTACCGGCGTTGTTCCAGCCGTTGGAGCTTTCCAGGGCGACGCCGTCGAGGCGCTCGACCATTTCCATCGACCAGCTTGGCTCCAGCTCATTGATCCACACACCGAGGGTGGTGCTCATGATGCCGCCGCCGATCAGCAGGACGTCGACTTTCTTTGCTTCGTCAGCATTGGCGGATGTCATCCCCATCGCCAAAGCCAGACCCAGCAGGGCTGTGTTCACTTTTTTAAACATCTGTTGCACCTATGATAAAACGCCTTCCGCCCGCCGCTGTTATCTGCATGCGATCCGCTTTGATGACGCTCAGGCTCGCGTCGCAGATTCCGGCACACTTCAATTTTGACGGGTGGGCACACAAGGCCGACATGCTGCATCGACCTCAGTTAATGTCCCTTCTGAACTGACTTCTTATCATTATTGGCTCAGCTACTTGAGCGACAGGGATTCCGTCGGCCCGCCCGAAGGCAAGCAAACTGAATAAGGTCAAACCAAGTTGGCGCGAAGAATATCACGTCAGGGCAAACCCGCGCGTCTGTTCCCGACTTGAGAGTCTTTTTCCGCTCAAGACACTATCGGCCGGCGAACGCTGAACATGACCCCGACGATTAGCGCCTTGAAGCAGTGCCTATCTAAAAATTATCTGCTAGGTTGTACGATGACTGACAAAGCAGTCATCACCTCATAACAACAAGGAAACACATGTCATGACCAAGACCCGACTCCTGATCGGCTTTCTCTGTGCCTTCAACGGTTACGCCATGGCCGCGTCTGCCCCGGCGGAAAAAGACGTTGCCCAAGCGGTGGATCATCTGACCCAGGCGATGCTGCACAAGGACATCGCCGAGTTGAACGCCCTCACCGCGCCCAACCTGACCTACGGCCATTCCAGCGGCAAGATTCAGGACAAGAAAGAGTTCATCGCCGACATCGAAACCGGCAAGAGCGCGTTCAAGACACTAGAGATGCAGAACCAGACCATCACCCTGTCCGGCGATACCGCGCTGGTGCGCCACCACTTTTCCGCGCAGGCGTTGAAGGGCACTGAGCTGATACCGACCGAGATCGAGAATTTTCAGATCTGGCAGAAGCAGGATGGCAAGTGGTTGTTGGTGGGGCGGCAAGCGTTCAAGTTTTGAGGGGAGCTATCTAGCCTGAATGGATAGTGACCGGGCTGGCCTCATCGCGGGCAAGCCCGCTCCCACAGGGTTCGATGTTGTAAATGCAATTGTGTTTACACCACCGCCCATCGTGGGAGCTGGCTTGCCAGCGATGAGGCCAATTCAGACGCCACAACTGCAATTGTTCCAATCGCTATTACAACCGAAACCGATCCACCGACTGCGCCAACTGCCCCGCCAGGCTCGACAACTCATCGGTGGTATTCGCCGTTTGCCCGATCACCCGGCTGTTGCCCTCGGACATGCCGGCAATCATTTCCACCTGATGGGCAATCTCGTTACTGGCCTGGCTCTGTTCGCCAATCGTGCGGGTGATGTCGTTGACCAGTTGCGTCGTGCTCAACGTCGCCTCGAGGATTTCACGAATGGCCCGCTCGACATCCGCCGTCACCGCCATGCCCTTGTCGACCTGCGCGACACCCGCCTCCATGCTGCTCACCGCCTCGCGGGTGCTGTGCTGAATGCGCGCAACCATCGCGGCGATTTCCTGGGTAGAAGCGCTGGTACGTGCCGCCAGACTGCGCACTTCATCCGCCACCACCGCAAAGCCCCTGCCCTGCTCACCGGCCCGGGCCGCTTCAATGGCGGCATTGAGCGCCAGCAGATTGGTCTGATCAGCAATGCTCTTGATCACCTGAATGATGTTGAAAATGGCTTCGGATTCCTGATCCAGCGTGCGGATCACCTGGGCCGACTGTTGCGCTGATCGGGCGATATCGTCCATGTCGCTGACCACTTGATGAATCACACCACCGCCCTCTTTCGCCAGGGTTTCGGCTTGATTGGCCATGCTCAGGGCACGTTCGGCGTGGCGGGTGATTTCCTCGATGCTCGCGGTCATCTGGCTGGCGGCTGCGGCCATGGTGCCGGCAGCCACGCTTTGTTGCTGGCTGCTGTCGGCGACCTGATGGCAGCCCTGGCTGAGTTGTTCGCTCATGCCACTGACGCCGTGGGCATTGCGCCGCACCACATCGATCATGTTGCGCAAGTCGCGCTGCATGGTCGCCAGCGTGCGAATCAAGACACTGGCTTCGTCCTTGCCGGACGGCTCGGTGATCGGCTCGCTCAGGTTGCCGTGGGCGATGCTTTCGGCGATGCGACTGGCGGTTTTCAATGGCCCCATGATGCTCAAAATGACCCAGCGTCCCTGAATCAACAGCAGCACAAGACTGGCAATCAACACCACGCCGAGCGCGACGTTGGCGCTGCGGATGGCTGATTCGGTGCCTTCGCTGGTCTGCCGCGTATTGGACTCGATCAACTCGCTAAGCGCCGCCATCTGCTCTTCGAGCTGACTGAATGCCGTGTTGAACGTGCCCAGCTCCTGCTGAGCGGCATCCGGGCTGTCCAACGCCAGCCCGACCATGCGTTCACCGGTGTTGATGTAGGTATCGAGACTTGGCTTGATATGCTCCAGCGCCGTGCGCAATGTCGGATTGATCGGCAGTTTGAGATTTTCCTCAAGCACCTCCCGAAAATGCCCGGCATGTTCGTTGATCGAATCGCGCACCTCGCTTGCTGTGCTGGTGCTTTTCCCCAGCCCCACCAGCATCGCCGAGTAAACATCGGCGCGCAGGGCGTCGTGCATCATGTCGGCTTCCATGTGGTTGCGCAGCGCGCTCATGCTGACCGCGTTATCGCTGACCGCCGAGGCCATCCGCTGATTGCCGACGTAGCTGACCAGACTCACGATCAAGGCCGTCAGCAGACTTGTCACAATCAGCAACACTAAACGCAGTTTGATCGACACCGGACTTTCCTCTCTCGTCACGCTCGTAAGCGCTTGTCAGCCTTCAGTTAAGCCTATTTGCACGGGTCTGCCGCGCCAGAGCGTGTCAGCAGGTGTCGGCATGCAGGCTAAAGGCAGCAAAACTTTCGGATTGCGCGGCAAGTCTCACTTTGCAACGCAGGCGGGTGCGCCTTCATCACCGGTTAATGCCGGCAGGCTATTGAGTCCGTCGTTGTGAACACTCATGCAGCACAAGGAAAACGCTTATGAAACGCGCATTGTGGTTGGGCTTGCTCGGCACCTTCGCCATCGGTACCGCACAAGCGGCGACGGAAAAAGTCGCCATCAATCTGGTCAGCGCTGACGGCGCGCCGCAGGCGATCGGCTCGGTAACCATCAGTGAAACCGCGTATGGCTTGTTGTTTACACCTGACTTGAAATCTCTGCCGGCCGGCGTGCACGGTTTCCACGTGCATGAAAACGGCAGTTGCGAGGCGGGTATGAAGGACGGCGTGAAAGGCGCCGCACTCGCCGCGGGCGGACATTTCGATCCGCAAAAAACCGCCAAGCACCTCGGCCCGTATGCTGACGGTCATTTGGGTGACCTCCCGGCGGTGTACGTGACTGCCGATGGCATCGCCAACTATCCGGTACTGACGCCGCGTCTGAAAAAGATTTCCGAGATCAAAGGTCACGCCCTGATGATTCACGCTGGAGGCGACAACCACGCCGACATGCCGAAACCGCTGGGCGGTGGCGGCGAGCGCATGGCCTGCGGGGTGATCTGACTGATCGCAGCTCGAAAGTCGGGCAACCCGCCATGGCGTTGCCCGCGTCTGTTTTGCAATAACGCAGACTTTGCTGCGCCACGGAACTCCCGCCGCGCGCGCGCCTCTCACATTATGTAATCCTTCCCTTTTTGCTTCGCGCTTGTGGAGGAACACCGTCATGCGCAAGTTAGTGCTCGTTTCTTCTTTACTCTTATGCCTGCCCGTCGGTTCGGCGCTGGCCCGCGTCGATGCGGGTGATGTCGCCACTTCAGCGGGTGTCTCCGCGTCGCTGTACTCGACCTTCAAGGATCACAAAATGGTGATTCCGGCCCGTGACGACCTGTCTGCATTTGTCGCCAGTGGCGGGGCCATTCGTGGGGTTTATCTTGAATCGGTGCTGCAACAGGCTCGCCAGGACAATCCTGGCCTCAATGCCAGCGATGAAGATCTGGCTAACGCGATTCTGGTGCATTACGAAGGCCTGAATCAGTAGCCGTCACGGATAAAGCAGCCGATGGATGGCCGCTGACGGCACATAGGCAAAACTGTCCGACGGCCTCTATGATGGAGGCCATGACGACTTCTGTGCCCTTGCGCTCCCCCTGCCCGCCCGGCGCCTGCATTTGCGGGCGCGATCCGTTGCTGGAGACTCCCGGCGCGGATTTGCGCATCCTGCGCCTGACCCGTGAGGAGGAGAAAGTCTTGCTGGCGCGCCTGGAAAAACTCAAAGACCTCGCTGACCTCGCACACCTGCAAAAGCGCATGTACGAGCAGTTAGGGATTCGTGTCGACGTCGCCCCCGGCTTCAACGAAGTACGCACCATGCGCGGCATCGCTATTCAAATCGACGAGTTACCGGGCCTGTGCCGCAAGACCCGCGCAGCGATTCCGGCCGCCATTCGCCGCGGCCTGGAAAATCACCCGGAAATCGCCTTCGAATTGCTCAACGCTCACGACTTGCTGCGCGACACCTGATTACTTTTTCAGCCCCAGTCGCTTGCGCATCTCGGCGGTGATGCTCTGGCGGGTTTTCTTCATGTCCGCCCATGGCTCGTCACCGACCTCCGCCAACCGCTCATGGACGTTGTGCACATTCCACTGATTGCCGCCCTTGATCTCGGCGACTTCCTCGCGAAACAGCGGCACCGACACCGGCAGACCTTCGCGGGTTCGCGCAGCGTAAGCGCAGATCGTAGTCGCGCCCAGACCGTTGCGCAGATAGTCGATAAAGATCCGACCGACGCGATTTTTCGGCCCGGACACCGCCGAAAAGCGGTCCGGCAACAGCTTGGCAATATGACTGACGATGGCGTGGCTGAAGTCCTTGACCTCGTCCCAGCCAAGTTTGCGGGTCAGCGGCACCACCAAGTGAATCCCCTTGCCGCCGCTGGTTTTGAGGAATGCCTTGAGGCCCAGTTCATCGAGCACGGTCAGGGTCAGCGCCGTCGCTTCGACCATGCTTTTCCAAGGCAGCGCCGGATCCGGATCGAGGTCGAGAACGAAGCGATCAGGCTTGTCCAGATCGACCGTGGTCGCGTTCCAGGTGTGCAGTTCAACAGTGCTCATCTGCACCGCGCCAATCAGCGCTTCGGCGTTGTTGATCAGCATCACCGGTTGTCCGGTGACGTCCTTGTCCAGCGTGGTGATGCCGGGGATCGCCAGGCGTTCGGCGTTTTTCTGGAAGAACAACTCACCAGCGATGCCGTCGGGTGCGCGTACCAGCGCCACCGGGCGATCCTTGAGCTGCGGCAGGATCCATTCGGCAACGCTGGCATAATACTCGGCCAGTTGCATCTTGGTGGTGCCGCTGACCGCGTCGATTATCCTATCCGGGTGCGTGATGCGCACCTTGCCATTGGCCAGTCCGAGCTGTGACGGCGCGGTATCTGGATTGCTCGCCGGGGCTTTTTTCGGGGCTTTTTTCGGCGTTTTTTTCGTGGCGGTTTTCTTCTCTGCAGTCTTCACCGGTTTCGCTCGCTCTTCAGTGATGCCCTTGGCCGGTTTGTCATCGCGCAAGCCATGGAACACGGCGTGGCGCACTGAACCGTCCTTGGTCATTTCAGCAAACGCGACTTCCGCCAGCAGTTTCGGCTTGAGCCAGTGCACGCCTTTGACCTCGAAACCGCTGGGTGGATTGACCACCGCCGGCTTCTTCACCTGCAACGGTTTGAGCTGGGTCAGAATGCTTTTCAACGTCGACTCGTTGAAACCGGTGCCGACCTTGCCGGCGTAGCGCAACTCGCCGCTGTCGCGATCATGCAGCCCCAGCAACAACGCACCAAAAGCACTGCGCGAGCCTTTCGGATCGGTATAACCGACGATCACAAACTCCTGACGGTGTTTGCACTTGAGCTTGATCCAGTCACTGCTGCGCCGCGACACATACGGCGAGCCGAGGCGTTTACCGATCAGGCCTTCCATCTGCATCTGGCAGGCGCTGTTGAGCAGTGCATCCGCGGTTTCGTCGAAGGCTTCGGAGAAGCGCAGCAACGCTTGTTCATGACTGCCGAGCACTGTGGCCAGCGCGGCGCGACGTTCCTCGACCGGCACTTCACGCAAGTCGACGCCGTTGAGATACGGCAGATCGAACAGGTAGTAGAGGATGTTGCCGCTGCTTCCAGCTTCAAAGGCATTTTGCAGGGCCTGAAAGTCCGGCACACCGTGCTCGTTGGCGACGACCATTTCGCCGTCGAGCCACGCCGATTCCAATCCCAGCGCAGCGAGGGCTGCGGCCTGTTGCGGCAATTTGTGCGTCCAGTCATGACCGTTGCGAGTGAACAGTTGCACCTGATCATGATCGATGCGCGCCATGATCCGGTAGCCGTCGAATTTGATCTCGTAACTCCACTGCCCTTCCGGTGCGCTGTCGACCAGCGTGGCCAGTTCCGGTTTCAGTTGTGCCGGCAATTTGGCCTTGTGCGCGCCGGTAAGCTTGCCGGTCGCTGGTTTACGCGCCTTGGCCGAGGCCTTTTTCGGCGGTTTAGTTTGCTCGGCGGCCAACTTGGGCTTGGTAACCAGCGTGCGTTCGCTCAACACACTGTCCGGCTCGGCTGCCAACACATCGTAGTCATCCTGCGGCCGTGCGGCGCTGTCCTGATGTTTGATCAAAAACCATTGTTCTTTTTTGCCAGGCATGTGCGTGCGCACCAAGTTCCAGACCCCGCCGAGCTTCTCGCCTTGCAGCTCGAACTTGAGCTTGCCCTTTTCGTAGGCCTTGTGCGGGTCCTCCAGCGGAATCCACACGCCGCGATCCCAGACGATCACATCACCGGCGCCGTAATGCCCTTCCGGAATGCTGCCCTCGAACGTTGCGTAATCCAGCGGATGATCCTCGACATGCACCGCCAGCCGCTTGACCTTGGGGTCGAGCGACGGCCCCTTCGGCACCGCCCAGCTCTTCAGTGCGCCATCAAGTTCCAGGCGAAAGTCGTAGTGCAGGTGCGAAGCGTCGTGCTTCTGGATGCAGAACTGCAAAGCATGCTCGGCGCCGGTTTTACGCCCCGACCGCTTGACGGCGGCCGGTTCCGAGGTCGCCGAAAAATCGCGCATGCGGTTGTAGTCGTCGAGGTTCCTGTTCATCGTGCACCTGCCTTGTTTCAGCCAATCCGGGTCACGGTCAGCGCCACCACCGCGATGCGGTCGACCCGTTGATAGCCGGGGTTGAGCAGTTCCTCGCCGAAGACATCCGGATCGAGTTCGCGATACGTCCAGCCGAAGCGCTTTTCATCGAGGCGCGGCAGCACGGTGTCGAGAAACGGATCGCGACCATCGACCATCGCCACGCCGGTGTAGAGCAATAACGAGCCGCCGGGCGCCAGTCTGTTCAGCGCCTGCTCGACGATGCGCAGCGACAGCCCTGCCCCGAGCGTCCCGCCACCATGGCGATAGGCGCGCTCTGCCGGATCGGCCATATACGGTGGATTGGCGACAATCAGGTCAAACTCGCCCTCGACGCCCTGCAACAGATCACTGGCGCGTACGTCGACGTTGGCAACTTCCGCCAGCGCCGCGTTGATCGCGGTCAGACGCAGCGCCGCAGGGTTAATGTCCAGCGCCAGCACCTCGGCCTCGCGACGGGCACGGCCGATCAGGATCGCACCGACGCCAGCCCCACAGCCGATGTCCACCGCGCGATGAATCGGCGCAAAGTTCTGTTGCAGGTGGGCGTGGATCAGTTGCGCAAAACGGTAGGTGTCGGGGCCGAAAAACACCGCGTCAGCCGCCTCGGTGGGGAATGCCGAATGGACGAACAGCAAATCGTCCAGACTTGACCAGCGCACCCTGCTCTTCAGGTGGCCTTCGTAATTATCAATGACCTGCGCGTCTTGCAGTTGCCGCTGTTCATCGGCAGACAACAGCCCCGGCGCGAATGGACGCGACCAGCCGAACACATCACGCAAAGAGTCGGCCATCTGGCCCTCGTCACGCTGGTTGACCCGTTGATGGGTCAACGGCGTCGGGGTGGTGAACCGATATCCGTCTGCCAACAAGCGCCGGCCGAGGTGCAGCAGCACGAGATCGTTGGGGCAGAGTTGTTCTTCCTGATTCATCGGCAAGGTCCTTAAGGCAAACGAGATTTGAGTTCGATAAAACGCCGGGTCGCGAGCAGTCCGGCCGGGTGTGCATGACGCGCCGGGGCGAGCCAGGGGATCAGAATCGCCATTTGTGCCAAGCCGTCCTGACCTTGCAGCGCGGCGTTGAGCGCCTGCACGTCGGGATCCTGTTCAAGCCCTTCGACTGGCGCTGCGGTCTGAGTGTGCCGCCGAACAGGTTTCGCCTTATCCGATGGCGTCCAGTCACCGGCGATCCAATCGTGTACCAGTTGCTTTTCATAGGCATTGAACACGCCAAACATCGCCGCACCGTCGCCCGCGATCAGTTGCCAAAAACGACTGGCCTGCGGGTCTTCGTGGCGTTTGATCCAGCCTTTGTCTTGCAGTGCCTGAAGAAAACCGGGCAACTGCTCCGGTGCGGCCAGCCACTGATTGACGGTCTTCCCTTCGAAGCGGCAGTAATCGGAGTGCATGTGCTGGGCGAACGGACATTTGCGCTCGAGCATCGCCAGCAACTCACGCTCAAGGTCGAACCCTTCGATGATCGCGCGGCTGCCCTGCCCCAGGTCGTTGAGCCGATAGCCCAGTGCGACCCGGCGCAGAAACTCGCCGCGATCGGCCTCAATCGGCAGCAGATCAAGCGCCGCCTGCACGGCCTTTTGCGCATGCCCGGTGCTGGCGTTGTCGATGGTCACGTGCAGGGTGAAATAGTACGGATCGATGCCTAGCTCACTGAGTTCGTAACTGCTGATCAACAGATGCAACGGCAGCTGTTCGTAGCCGAGGTTGTAGCCGATCACCTCGGGCAAGTAATCAGCGCCACAGACACCAAGCGCCAGTTGTATCGCGCCTTGCAGGTAACGTTCATCGTCGATGGCAGCACTGTCCTGCAAGTCGTGCTCGGCGAGCAGTTTGCGGTAGATCACCACGTGGTTCTGCGCCGGATTGCCCTCGCCCAGTTCTTCCAGAAAGGTTCGCAGCAGACCCTGGAAACGCGGGTCCTGCCAGCGCGGCAACAGACCATGGAGCCAAGCGCCGTCAACCAGTTTGGTGGGGGCCACCGCTTGCAGGAAATACAGCGCCTGCGCCTTGCCACGGAAAAATTGCCGAGGCCCGCCGGCCTTGCGTTGTTGCAGATAGTCGGCGTATTGCCGGGCGACATCGGCGCAATGTTCGGCCACCCAGGCCTGCCAGGTCGTGGGGTCTTCGGGCAGGGAATCGGTGAGTGGCGCGGCATGTTGCAGTTGCTCCCGCAAAAACGCCTGCGCAAGGTCCTGGGGATTGTCATCGCGCAACAACGCTTCATAGACCTGGCGGATGTTCCCGGCGGCATTCATAAGATGCGGTTGAGCAGGCGCAGCTTGCAGGTGTGTCAGGACAGTCATGGCAAAATTCTCGGTCGATTGGCAGGGCGCTGTTCCACACGCCTCTACAGCAGCAGAGAGGCAGCGCCTGCGAAAAATTCAATCGACGTGAAAAATGCCCGGACGGACGGTGAGTTCCTGCCTCGGCGCGCGCCAAACCCACTGATTACCTGTCTCGTTGCACCTGCGCAAAAATCTCGGTGATAGGCCGATGCGGTTGGCGTTTTTGCATTTGCCGCACCTGCTCACTCAGCCGCAGCAGCTCCTCGCTCGGTTTAGCCCATTGGTCTTGCGGCAGAGGTTCCGACCATTCGCGCATGATGTCGGGCAATGCTTGCTTGCCGATTCTTTCGAGGCGGCGCACTTCCCATTCGACGAGGTGGTTGGGAATCGTCCACAAAGTCATGACGTGATAGAGATACCAGAAGAAGCCCGACAGCCTTGTTCGTGTGCCTTCGCGGATTTGCTGGTGCATGCGCGTGCGAGCATTGCGAAAAGTGTGCAGGCCTTGGTGGGGTGGGTCGTCGGGGCCTTGCAGGTCTTGCAGGTCCTGAATCGATTTGAGGTCGTTGACTTCGTATTCCATGTAGCCGCGTATCGCTTCCCAGTGGCTGATCGCGAGCGGCAGGCCGGCGCATTGGAATTCTAGGCTGGTGAGGGTTTCGCCTTGGTAGAAACCGATGCCCATGCCGTATTGGCGGTGGATGCCGTATTGGGTCGCGCCTTGGGCTTCGATGATCCAGGCGGAGAGGGATTCCCATGGGACGAAGACCGGTTGGGTTTCGCCTGCGGGCATGAAGCAGACTTCGCGGCGTTGGCGGTTGAAGCGGGTTGGGATGATTGAGGCGCGTTTTTTGTGGTTGTGATGCCAGACAGCGAGTCCTATGGACAGCATGGCAAATGCGGTCAGCAATCCTAGTTTTGATGACGGAAAAAATAATTGCTCCGCAAACTCCCAGGAATACAGCCAGTCGTACCCCAACACGAGACCAAAACAAAAACTAAATATAGGCAGCAAGACGGACCACATAAAGGTCATTGTTAATGGACCGCCTAAAGTCATCTGCCACATAAAAACTTGGGGTCCCCCCGACCCGAAGTCCATAAAACCGTCATTCAATTCAACAATATATGGGCTGTAGGGCGGCAAAGATGTTGGAAACGGTAAGGGCGCGAGATAGGCAATTTTTCCGCTCGGAAACGGTTCGATATCTCCAGCTTTTTTAGATTGCTTAAAATGCAGTGCGGATGCGGGCGGACAGGATTTATTCGGCATGGTCGGACTGCTCCAAAAACTGGGCTTCAACCAGCAACATGGGCGGGTTTTCCTTGACGATTTGAGGTGTGACTACGTCGAAATGCCCTTCATCCCTTGGATCTAGATGTATGACGCGTGTCCGCGCGGCCCACTCGCCTTTGTCGTTCAGTTTTTGAATACAAACTGCCAGTTCCAGCGTTTCTTTCGCAGGGATGAACTCAGAATCTGGATCCACCGGGTACTGAAGACAGAGCACCAACCCCTCGGGTGATGACTTGACGAGGCGCAGGCTGCTTAAAATCTCATCGCTGATCACATCCTTTCGCTCTCGTGGTGCTCCTCGACTATGCAAGGGAATGGAAATACGGTGCGCGCCGATGCCTAATCGATATTTCGATTTGCCTCCAAAGGGAGGCTGGAGATCACTTAACGTCAGTCTTGGCAGCACCAGATGGATATCGCTGGCTTTGGCTTTGAACAGCAGGTTTTTCAACCAAGAATCATGCGGATTTAGGCCAAGTTGCGCATAAGGCGCATGTATCAGAAAAGCCAGATAACTTTGATAGTCCTCCAGTGAATGATCCCCGCGCATCCCTGTGTCCCGGCTCCAAGGCGTGATTTTCAGCCACTTGTCGTGGACGCTAAAGTTGTAGCGGTTGAAAAGCCAGGTGCCACTGAGTTCCAGCACTGTGAACAAAGCACCGGCCAGATTGAAGCGAAAAAAAACGGTGGAAAGACGTGTGCCGGCGGCGGCCCATGCAGTTGTTCTTGCTGCCCTATTTGGTGCGGAAAATACGGTATAACCCGCGTGTAAGGTGTTGCTTAAACCGTAAGCATTAACGGCCGTCATTCCACCAGCACCTAGTGTCGCCAACGCGGCTGCACCTTGCTCCGAATAGTTGCCAGTGCGAATTGCCTGCTGCCAACTTTCAATTTGTTTTTTGAGACTGATTGCTGAGGACAACAAACCAAGACCATAAGTGAACATGCCTAACCCAACATGCAACTTACCCATCTGCACATTTACATGCTGCATGGCATGGGGTTGAAGCGCAGCAATAAGCGCAGTACTACGAGCTTTCAAAGCCGTATCAGCGAGACTCTGCGCTGCAGTGAATCCAGCACCTCCAGTCGTAGCTACCGCAGACAAAATCGGGCCGATAGTTCGTTTGTTCTTTGACTGCCTGAGCGCTTCCTTAAAAACCCCCACCAAATTCACCACCTGCACCAAAACCACCACCAACCCCATCCCTTCCGTCTTCACCAAACTCCCGGCCGACACCCCACTCACTCCCAACCGAATATTCCCCAACAAACTCCTCAACTCTCCCTGCTGCGCCGGCGGAAACACCACCGTCACCCCTGCTCGAGCCGGTGTCGCGCCGTACAACCGCGCCGAGCGATCCGGCAGTTCTTCGATCGGGCTCAACGCCGCTGCCAACCGTCCTTCGAAGAGCGTCAATTGCGCCCGCACCCGCACGATTTCTTCCTGCAACTCCACCGCTCTCGCCGTTTTATGGCCTTGGCGGTTTTTGTTGTGGGTGAGCTGGTTGCGTTCGCGGTTGAGGGTTTTCAGGTATTCGCGTTCGCGCAGTACTTCCTTGATCGCGCCTTGCAACGCGGCCTGTTCCGCGGGGCTGGCGACGGTGAAGGTCACGCCGCTGGTTTTTGCCGCGTCGAAGAGGCGCAGGCGCAGTGCTTTGGGCAAGCGCTGGAACAGTTCATCCAGATCGGGGAGTTTCTCGCCCGACAGGTCGAAACCTTCCAGTACGCGGTTCAGCCCCAGATTCAGTGCGGGGCTGTAGGTGTCCTGCACCGCCTCGGCGATGGCACGGGTGTGCGTGGGCAGATCGTCGAGGGCCGGCAGTTGCGGTTGTTCGATCTTTTTCAGTTTGGCCAGCCAGTCCGGCAGATTGTTGAACATCGCCATGCCGGCGTTGAACAGCGTTGAGTATTGCCCGCTCTGCTCCAATTGCAGGCGCAGAGGCAAGGTGTAGAACAGGGTTCGGGTCAGTTCCGGGTGTTCCTCCAGATAGCCGAGCATTTTTTCGCTTGCTTCGTCGCTGCGGCACAGGTCTTTGAGGCAGGCGTATTCGGTGCTGAGCGCCTGGCTGTGCTGTTTGCACATGAAGACTTGCTGAGTGACATTTGAAAAACAGCTCATGCATGACGCTTGCCGGTTGGAGGCGTGCGCTGTACCTCAGCAAAGATCTCGGTGATCGGTCGATGTGGCTGGCGCTTTTGCATTTGCCGCACCTGTTCACTCAGCCGCAGCAGCTCTTCACTGGGTTTGGCCCATTGGTCTTGCGGCAGCGGTTCTGACCATTCGCGCATGGCGTCGGGCAGTGCCTGTTTGCCGATTCTTTCGAGACGGCGCACTTCCCATTCGACGAGGTGGTTGGGAATCGTCCAAAACGTCATGACGTGGTAGAGGTACCAGAAAAAGCCCGACAGCCTTGTTCGTGTGCCTTCGCGGATCTGCTGGTGCATGCGCGCGCGGGCGTTGCGAAAGGTGTGCAGGCCTTCGTGGGGTGGGTCGTCGGGGCCTTGCAGGTCTTGCAGGTCTTGCAGGTCTTGAATCGATTTGAGGTCATTGACCTCGTATTCCATGTACCCGCGGATGGCCTCCCAGTGGCTGATGGCGAGAGGCAGCCCGGCGCAGCTGAATTCGAGGCTGGTGAGGGTTTCGCGGTGGTAGAAACCGATGCCCATGCCGTATTGGCGGTGGATGCCGTATTGGGTGGCGCCTTGGGCTTCGATGATCCAGGCGGAGAGTGATTCCCATGGGACGAAGACCGGTTGGGTTTCGCCTGCGGGCATGAAGCAGACTTCGCGGCGTTGGCGGTTGAAGCGGGTGGGGATGATATGGGCGCGTTTTTTGTGGTTGTGGTGCCAGACTCCTAAGCAAATTACGAGAATCAGAAAACCAGTTTGCAATGCGAGCACGCTAGTTTCCTCGAAGATCTCTTCTACGTAGACCCAACTGGTTTCCCAACCATCACCAAACATCAGCCCAAGAAAACCGCCTATCAATGGAAAGAGAAAGGCCACGGAAAAAGAAACACTGAATGTGCCACCCAAAATTACTTGCCATGAAAAGACTTGGGGTGATCCCAATCCAAAATCCATATACACATCATCCAGACTGCCGATATGCGGACCGTGGGGTGGCATTGGTGATGGTAATGGTAGTGGCGCTAGATAAGTAACTTTTCCAGTTTGAAATGTCTCGGTGTCTCCGGCCTTTCGAGGTTGATCAATCTGCGAGCTAACTAATGGCTTATTCGGCATGATCGGCTAGCTCCAGAAACTGGGTTTCAACGAGCAATACCGGTGGTTTCTCTTTTACCAACTCCGGCGCAACCACTGAAAAATGACCATCCCCCCTAGGATCTAAATGGATTACGCGGGTGCGCGACGCCCATTCGCCTTTGCCGTTCACGCTCTGAATACAGACTGCCAGTTCCAGCGTTTCTTTCGCTGGAGTGAATTCAGAGTTGGGGTCCAACGGGTACTGAAGGCAGAGCACCAATCCCTTCGTCGCAGACTCAACAATCCTCACGCTACTGACGACCTCATCGCTGATTACATCCTTGCGCTCTCGCGGCGCTCCTCGACTATGCAGGGGAATAGAAATACGGTGCGCGCCGAGGCCTAACCGATATTTCGATTTGCCGCCAAGAGGAGGCAGGAGATCGCTCAACGTCAGTCTTGGCAGCACCAGATGGATATCGCTGGGCTTGGCTTTGAACAGCACGTTTTTCAGCCAGGAATCATAGGAGTTTGGACCAAGTTGGGCGTAAGGCGCATGGATCAAAAATGCCAGATAACTCTGATAATCATCCAATGAGTGATCACCGCGCATCTCGGCATCCCGACTCCAAGGTGTAATTTTCAGCCATTTATCGTGAGCACTGAGGTTGTAGCGGTTGTATAGCCAAGTACCACTGAGTTCCAAAACGGTGAATAAAGCCCCCGCCAGATTAAAGCGGAAAAATACGCTAGAAAGACGTGTGCCGGCCGCGGCCCAAGCGGTTGTTCGTGCAGCCTTGTTTGGAGCAGTCAATACAGTGAAAGTGGCGTGAACGGTATGACTCAGCCCGTAAGCGTTAACCGTTACCATGCCGCCAGCACCTGATGTGGCTAGCGCGGCGGCATCCTGCGCCGATTGATTTCCACTGCGAATCGCCTGCTGCCAATTTTGTTGCTGTTTTTTTAAGCTGACAGCTGAAGACACCAAACCAAAGCTATAACTGAAGAAGCCTAATCCAATATGCAGTTTGCCCATTTGCACATGTACATTCTGCAAGGCATGGAGCTGCAAGCCTGCTACAAGCGACGTACTACGCGCCTTCAATGCTGTATCCGCAAGGCTCTGCGCAGCGGTAAATCCAGCGGCCCCCGTCGCGGCTACCGCTTCGGCGAATGGCTTCCACACTCGCTCATTTCGGGTTTGCCTGCGCACTTCACGGAATACCCCCACCAAATTCACCACCTGCACCAAAACCACCACCAACCCCATCCCTTCCGTCTTCACCAAACTCCCGGCCGACACCCCACTCACTCCCAACCGAATATTCCCCAACAAACTCCTCAACTCTCCCTGCTGCGCCGACGGAAACACCACCGTCACCCCTGCTCGAGCCGGTGTCGCGCCGTACAACCGCGCCGAGCGATCCGGCAGTTCTTCGATCGGGCTCAACGCCGCTGCCAACCGTCCTTCGAAGAGCGTCAATTGCGCCCGCACCCGCACGATTTCTTCCTGCAACTCCACCGCTCTCGCCGTTTTATGGCCTTGGCGGTTTTTGTTGTGGGTGAGCTGGTTGCGTTCGCGGTTGAGGGTTTTCAGGTATTCGCGTTCGCGCAGTACTTCCTTGATCGCGCCTTGCAACGCGGCCTGTTCCGCGGGGCTGGCGACGGTGAAGGTCACGCCGCTGGTTTTTGCCGCGTCGAAGAGGCGCAGGCGCAGTGCTTTGGGCAAGCGCTGGAACAGTTCATCCAGATCGGGGAGTTTCTCGCCCGACAGGTCGAAACCTTCCAGTACGCGGTTCAGCCCCAGATTCAGTGCGGGGCTGTAGGTGTCCTGCACGGCGGCCGCGACGATGCGGGTGTGTTCGGGCAATTCGTCGAGGGCCGGCAGTTGCGGTTGTTCGATCTTTTTCAGTTTGGCCAGCCAGTCCGGCAGATTGTTGAACGTGGCCATGCCGGCGTTGAACAGCGTTGAATATTGCCCGGCCTGCTGCGCTTGCAGGCGCAGCGGCAAGGTGTAGAACAGGGTTCGGGTCAGTTCCGGGTGCTGCTCCAGATAGCTGAGCATTTTTTCGCTTGCTTCGTCGCTGCGGCACAGGTCCTTGAGGCAGGCGTATTCAGTGCTGAGGGCCTGGCAGATTTGCGCCGCCACTTGCGCGTCGAAGTACCAGGCCGAACGATGGAAGCGTCCGGCGATCAGCAACTGCGTGCGGTCGGCGGTGATGCGTTCGAGCAAGCGGTTCCAGCGGCCGAGGTTGTCGCGGTGACGGTTGAGGACGTCGTCCATCGCCGGACGGTCGATCAGGTCGTTGACCCCGCGTTTGCCACTGAGGAACGGGCCGTCGAGCACGTCGCGCATGCGCCGGTCCTGACTCTTGCCGAGGTCGACCAGTGTCGAAAGGTGCCGGTCGACGAAATCGGCCGGGGCGACTTCAGCAAAATACTCGCGTGTATAGAAGCGTCTATCCGCTTCGGCGGTGACGCGGCCATGCGCGGTGAAATCCGGGGCGACGTCGTCAAACCGGTTCAGCGCCAGCGAATCGTCGAGGGCTTTTTCGCGAAGTTGCGAAAGCTCTGGCGTTGCCTCCGCAGAAGCGGGCTCAACCTTGCCGCCCTTGTTCAAATACTCAAGCAACGCCTTGCGCGTATTCTCCCGATCCGGTTCGGGCAGTTGCTCCAGCTCGGCATAAAAAGCCTTGGCCTGCGGATCGTCACTGGCCTTGGCCAGACTGTCGAAATCTGCGCTGCCGAGCTGGCTCAAAGACTCGATGTAACTGGCCAGCAGATAATCACGTTCGTTGTTGCCGCTGTTGCTCCACTCTTCGACCCAGCCAACGACGGTGTCCTGATACTCGGCCAGATCACGCATCACGCCCAAGTCATCGTTAACCAGCAGAAACAGCGTGTCGTCCTGATAAGGCCCGCGCACCCGACCAAGAAATTCACCGATGTGCGCCTCGCGAAAGCGTCGCGGCTGCTCCCACAAATAAGGCTCGCGCTCGTGTTCGGGGGCGTCGCTGACCTGCACCGCCGGCATCCGCGTCGCATCGGTTTCGGCAACCGGTTCAGCCCCCACCGCCACTTCCGCCAGCCATTGCCGGGCCTGCTCGACGGTCAACAAATGCTCGCCGCCAACCAGGCAATTGACCGGCCCCAGATCGACCGCTTGCATGAAGTGCTCGCGCTCTTCCGCGCTGTCCAGCACTTGCCGGCATTTCGCAGCGCTCAGTTGCACTTCGGCAAAGGTCACGTACAGCGTGCTCTTGCGGGAGAAGATCAACGCCGGACGCTCTTCGATGGCCGCGCGCTGATCCTCAGTAACGGTTTTACCTTGGTGCAGCAGCGCAGTAACGATCCCGTCCAGCACGCGGTATTCGTACAATTCGCCGCCGAGGCTGTCGATGATGTACAGCCAGCCATCGCGCAACCGGCGTATGCCCATTGGCCGCGCGGTCAGGGCATGCGGCAGCGTCAGCTCAGCACTCGGGTCATGAGGTCTTTCCACCAGGCCATAAGCCAAGGGCAACAGCTGCACATGAGTTTGCCGCAACGGGCAAAAGTCGAGAGAGCCGAACGGCTTTTTTGAGGCAGCGGCAGCATCAAGAATCGCAGGATGGGTCATGGTTTCGCCCTTTGGCTGGCCCAGCGTTCTGCCAGATCAGCCGCCAGCGCGACACGCTCGCCGGGTGATTGCAGCGAGGGGGTGTGGAGCAAGTGATGGATTTGCGGGTGTTGGCCGATATCGCTGCCGTCGAGCAATGCCGTCAGGTTGGCGTAGTTGAACAACTCGGACTGACAGCTCAAGCCAAGTGCGCTGGCTTGCGTTTCCATAAGATCCAGCAATGGCCAGCGCTGGCCCAACGTTTCCCCGACATGGAATTCGCGGAAGTGCTTTAACAGATGCGCATCGAGATCAAGCAACACTCGACGCCGGTCAACCTGATCCAATGCCGCGCTCAGCTCAGGATCAAGGCGATACGGCACGGCAAGCGCCGGACACTCAGCCAGCCAAGGTCGATGACTGTGCCAAACATCGTTGACGCAGTCCGCCGTCACCACACAGGTCAAAGGCCCGAACAAACACTGATCGGCATGAGTGAACAACGCATGCGCCACCGCTGCATCGGCCATGCGCAAAAACGCCGATTGCCCGGCGGGTAACTCGACAACCAGCAGTTTGCGCAAGTGCTCGGCGACGCCGTGCATCGGCGCAGCACTGAACAACAAAACGCCCCACTCCTCCTGCGCGCTGTGCAGATAGAACTGCGCCAACGGATCGTTCGGTTGCTCGATCGCCACCAGCAACGGCGAGACATCGCGCAACGCTGAAAACGGTGGTTGGTCATAGAGGGCAAGCGTGCTGGCCATCGGGTCGAGCTGTTTCAACCGCTGCGGCAGATCGCTGATCGTCGCCCCGTCCAGCAACAAAAAGGCCTGCTGCTCGCCCCAAGGCAAACCCTCTGGAAAAGAAGTCAACGCGCTCATGCTTGTGCGGCCTCGCCCATCAGACAGTGCGGGCCGCGAGTGA
This sequence comes from Pseudomonas sp. VD-NE ins, assembly GCF_031882575.1. NCBI lineage: Bacteria > Pseudomonadati > Pseudomonadota > Gammaproteobacteria > Pseudomonadales > Pseudomonadaceae > Pseudomonas > Pseudomonas sp. VD-NE ins. The sequence goes on along the minus strand of NZ_CP134772.1, from coordinate 2,514,406 downwards.
AATCGAGGGCGGGATGTTGTTGAATCAGATCAATAAGGCTGCGCACCCTCCTGACCCGGAATCCGAATATCTGAAATGGGTGGAAAACTCCCTCGATTTCGAATCTGCAAGCGAATGACGTGCCGATCGTGAGCATCCACATTTCCTTGTATCTGGTTAAGACACAGGACTTTGCTTGGCTCTACGGATAGCCGCAGTCGGCTGATTCCCTTATTTACGTAGGACACATCCGGTAACCAACATGACCGGTGGGGCTTTCTATACTTGGGCCTTGGCTTGCTGCTCCAGATGCACCTGCAAATCGGGGTCGATCTGCAACGCTGCCGCCAGTTCATCCAGATAACTGCGCTCGGCGTCCTGCTGATCATCCACCAGCATCACGCTGGCCAGGTACATTTCGGCGGCGACGGCCGGATCCCCATTGGCCGCCTGCGCCACCTCATCAGGATCCAGCGGCTTGGCGACTTCGGCGTCAAGCCATAGCTGCAACTGCGGATCATCGGTGTGTTTGCCGATTTCGCTGCTGATCAGGTGTTTCTCGGCATCATCGATACGCCCGTCAGCCTTAGCTGCGGCAATCAAGGCACGCAGCACCGCGTGGCTGTGCTCTTCAATTTCCGGGCCGGCAAGGAGGTTAGCCGTTTGCGGCGTTTGTTGCGGTGCCGCGCTGGCCTGGCTGCGTTGCCAAGCCTGATACGCCTGGAATGCCATCATCCCCAACGACGCCAGCGCCGCATAATTAGTACCGCCGGAACGACTTTGCGTACCGCCACCGCCACCCAGCGCCCCACCCAACGCGCCGCCCAGACCACCACCGGCACCGCCGCCGAGTAAACCACCGAGCAAGCCGCCCAAGCCGCCAAGTCCACCGACGGATCCGCCGCCGCTGGCCGCGCCCGAGCCGCCACCGAGCAGGCCGCCCAGCAACCCGCCTAAACCGCCTGCCCCGCCAGCCGGGTTTGCAGATTGTTGTCCCGCCGAGGCCTGGCCTCGCAGCAGTTGTTCGAGCAAATCGCTGGTGTTCATGATGTCATCCTCAAGCGTTGGCAGTGACTGCGTCTGGCAACGATAGACCCGTGCGGCAATAGCGCCACCACCGTTTGGCCGACGCTCGAAGCGTTGACGAATTTCGCCCGCGTATTTTTTCGCCGGCCAGCTAAGATTGATCAATGGTGAACCTTATCCCGGCCAGACCGGTCGATAGCTGCAACCCCGACCCGGTTTGCCGGCGCCCTTCCCGCCAAGGGTGATACCCGGCTTGCTTCACTTTCTGGAGAACGCCCCCGTGATATCGACTGTACACATCGCCAGGCTCAAAGCATGGGGCGCCCATGGTTTTACCGCGACTGGCGTGGTCACTGCCTTCCTGGCGACCCTCGCCCTCCTGGAAAACCAGCCGACCCACTGCCTGATGTGGCTGGGCGTGGCGCTGATTGTCGACGGCCTCGACGGCGCACTGGCGCGCAAGGTCAACGTGCAATCGGTGCTGCCGAGCTTCGACGGTTCGATCCTCGATCTGGTGATCGATTACCTGACGTACGTGTTCATTCCAGCGCTGTTCATCTATCGCTACATTCCATTGCCCGACTACACCCTGCTGCTGACCGTGTCGCTGATTCTGGTGTCGTCGCTGTTCTGCTTCTGCAACGTCAATATGAAGAGCAAGGACAACTACTTTGTCGGATTTCCGGCGGCGTGGAATGTGGTCGCGCTGTGCCTGTACATCATCGGGCCGGGGCCGTGGATTACCTTCCTGACGGTGATTGGCCTGGCGCTGCTGACCGTGACGCGGATGAAGTTCCTGCACCCGTTCCGCGTGCGCCGGTTTATGCCGATCAACATTGCGGTGACGGCGATCTGGCTGCTGTGCAGCCTGTCGCTGGTGCTCAACCACCCGGTGATCAACCCGTTGGTGATGGGCTTGTGGTTGCTGATGTCGGCGTACTTTCTGGGGATCTGCATCTGGCGCACGGCGCTGGAGTGGTTTGATCGGCCGCAGGTGAAATAGGCTAATAGAGATCAATACAAAAGCCTGTGGGAGCTGGCTTGCCAGCGATGGCGGTAGATCTGCCAACAGCGCTGTCGAATGACAGTCCGTCATCGCTGGCAAGCCAGCTCCCACAGGGATTTCCTTTGAACCGGAGATCGGCTCTTTTAGCGTTTAGTAATCACCACCTCCAGATACTCACTCGGCACCACCAGCGAATCCTCCCCCGCCCGGTTCAACCGATTGAGCAGATCCGCCAGATCACTTTCCAGTGCCTGCCCACTCTCCGGCGGCAGCGCCGCAAAAGCTTTGTGCACCGGCCCGTACCAATGGCGGAAGATGTCAATGAAATGCGCGGCCGAGCGATAGCGGAAGTTGAACTCGCGCCGCGTCACGCGCAGCAGAAAATCGCGGTCATCGAAATGCTTGTGCAGCCACGCATCTGAGCCCCAGTTCGAGGGGGGCTGGGCACCGGCAGGTGGCGGCAGATGACGACCGAGGATTTTGAACATCTGGCCAACGAAACCTTCCGGCGTCCAGTTGGCCAGACCGATTCGCCCGCCACGGCGACAGACCCGGCCCAGTTCAGCAGCGGCCTTGTCCTGATCCGGCGCGAACATCACACCAAAGGTCGACAGCACGGCGTCATAGCTCTCGTCGGCGAACGGCAGCGCTTCGGCATCGGCCACCTGAAACGTCACGTCCAGATGCTCCGCGCGGGCACGGTCCTGGCCACGTTCCAGCAGTGCCGCGACGTAATCGGTGGACGTCACCAGACAACCGCGCCGCGCCGCCGCCAGCGTCGCATTACCGTTGCCGGCAGCGACATCCAGCACCTCCTCGTCGCAACGCAGGTCGCAGGTTTCGGCGAGGTTTTCGCCGACGATTTGCAACGTCGTGCCAATCACGGCGTAGTCGCCGCTGGCCCAGGCGACTTTCTGGCGTTCTTTCAGGGCAGTCAGATCAATCGGGGTACTCATAAGAGTGAACTCCGCTGCGGGTGGGATCGGTGATCATTCGGCGGTCGTCGGATCGATCACCGTCATCACCCGCGCCACACTGTTGGCAGGAAATCCTCCCAGCCTGGCGTGTTCGCGTACCTGCTCTTCGTCAGGTGCGATGTACACGCAATAGACTTTGTCAGCGGTGACGTAACTCTGCAGCCACTGCACTTGCGGACCGAGATCGCGCAACGCCTGACAAGACGTTTGCGACACGGCTTTGAGTTCTGCTTCCGACAGCTTACCGGCCCCTGGAATCTCGCGTTCAATCACGAATTTAGGCATGGCAACCTCGCGCTCTTGTTATGGGGCAAGGCCGGCAGTGACCCTGCTCACGCACTATCGCGCCGAGACCGCTCGGCGTCCCTGCCAATCGTCTGGCAACTCCGTAAAACCGGGGGTTTGCCGATGAGCGGTGGAAATCTGTAAAGCGTCTGGAACACCTTGAGGATTGCCAAGGTTGGGGGATTGGTTTCTGATGCGTTCTCGCTTCTGGAACGGACTCGACTGATGTCACTGAAACTCGATTGGCTCGCGCATCACATGCACCACAGCGACGGTTATGCCCAATGGATCCACCAACAATTCCCCTACGAATACGTCGACCACCCGCTGGCGGAATGGCAACGTGAATTTGCCGAGGGTCAAGGCAATGGTGATTGGTCTTGCCTGATCGCCATGGACGGTGAACATCTGGTCGGCGGCGCCGCGCTGGCACGCGATGACCTCGCCCTGCGCCCTGATCTCGGACCTTGGCTGGCCTGCGTCTTCGTCAGCCCTGAAGCACGCGGGCAAGGGCTGGCGGAACGCTTGATTGCAGGGATTTGTCAGGAGGCAAAAGACTGCGGATTTGCGCGTTTGTATCTGCATACGCAGAGCAAGCAGGACTACTACGCCAAACGCGGCTGGCAAGTCGTGGAGCGTTTTCACGCTTGGGACAACGAGCAATGGCTCATGGTCCGCGACCTCTGAGCCATTGATATTGCTGATCAGGCCGCAGGCGCCTTGGCCTCCTGCAGCAACTGCTGGATCATCTGTTCCTGCGCTTCGTAGCGACCTTCGCCGAAGTGGCTGTAACGCACCTGCCCCTTGGCGTCGATCAGGTAATGCGCCGGCCAGTACTGGTTGTCGAAGTTGCGCCAGATCGCGTAGTTGTTGTCGATGGCCACCGGGTAAGTGATGCCGAGTTTTTTCACCTGATCCCGAACGTTGTCGATGATCCGCTCGTATCCGTATTCCGGGGTGTGGACGCCGATCACCACGAGGCCGTCCTTCTCGTACTTCTTCGCCCAGTCTTTGACGTACGGCAGGGTGTGCTGGCAGTTGATGCAGTCGTAGGTCCAGAAGTCCACCAGCACGACTTTGCCGCGCAGGGATTCAGCGTTCAGCTCGGGTGAGTTCAACCACTGCACAGCGCCGGCCAGTGCCGGCATCGCACCGTTGCCCTGCTCCATCGGCGAGTCCGCGCGGACTTTGCTGATGAAGTAGTCGACCACTTTCGGCACGTTTTCCAGAACGCTTTTTTCGACACTGGCCACGCCTTGGGAGGACGTGTTCGCCAGCAAGGTTTTATCGAAGCCGGTGGCAATTACCGCCGCCGTCGCGAGTACCGCAACACCTGCACCACGGCGCAACCAGCCGGTGAACGGAATCGACGGTTTCAGGCGATTGACCAAGCCGCGTCCGGTGAAAATCAACGTGCCCAGCGACAATGCACTGCCGGCACCGTAGGCCAGCAGCAACAGGCTGGTCTGCGCATTCGCCCCTTGCAGCATGGCACCGGTGAGGATCACGCCGAGAATCGGCCCGGCGCACGGTGCCCACAGCAGCCCCGTGGCCACGCCGAGCATGATCGAGCCGAACGGCCCGGCCTGTTTCCGGGTGTCCGGGTCCAAACGGTTACCGAGCATCACGAACGGTCGCGTCAGCCAGTCACCGACACGCGCCGAGATCAGCGACAGGGCGAACACGCTCATTACGATCAGGGCGACGTAGCGTCCGCTGTTGCTGGCCTGAATCACCCACTCGCTGCTGACCACGGCGAGGCTTGAGATCAGCGCGAAGGTCAGGGCCATGCCGCCGAGTGTCAGCAGTATCGAAGCGCGGCTACGTTGGGCGCCGGCAAACAGAAACGGCACCACCGGCAGGATGCAGGGGCTGAGCACGGTCAGCAGACCGCCGAGGAATGCGATGAGATACATAGTGAGTCACCCTTGATCAATGAATGTGACAAGCCATTCAAACGTTCTGGCTTTCCAGCCAATGGCTCTGCGGCGTACGGCTGGCGCCGTTCTCGGCAAACATCTGGCCCTGTGGCGTGCGGCTGGAACCGTCCGCGGCAATCAAGCCATCGGTGCCCTGCTTGGCCACTGGCGTCAACTGGAAGCAAGTGCCGCTGTGGCAGCTATGCTGTTCAACCGCGGCGTTGGCGTGGGCGGCGACGCCGGCGAGAGAGAAAGCGATGGCAGTCAAAAAGCGCGATACGTTGTTCATGGTTGTTTCCTTCTATAAAGAGTGATGACTCAGTTGTCGTTGTTGCAGCCGTCGGCGAATTTGCTGTAATCGAGCACGCGGGTCTGACCGGCCGAATCGAGGTAGGTCATGCGCGCCTCGACAATCCCGCAAGTCACCGAGTTGTCCTGTTTCAACGAGATCACTTTCTGGATGTCCAGGTGGGTGCCGTAGGTGTAGGTTTGCGGGGTGACAGCGGCTTCGGCACGGGCTGACAGCGTGCAGATGTTCAGCGCAGCAAACAGGCAGGCGGCGATTACGGATTTGTTGTTCATGGCGTGTTCCTCAAGGCTTCAGTGGGTTTGAGCCGAGGCGATCTGTGTGGGCCTCGATGGAGCCTATTTGAGGCTCGCGAGGTATCGCGTCTGTGTCAGGAACAGGCGCGTTTCAATCGCTGTGTATCCCTGCCATCGGGGGATACACAGCGATACAAAACCCTGGAAAATTCGCGTTTTTGCGTTCCCGTGTATCCGCCGACACTGCAGATACACTGCAATACAAAGGCAGGCAGGCGAGCCGCAGCAGGCTCGATACACTGCACGGCAGTCCCTTTTGATAGAGGTTTGCACCGATGGATCATGTCGATCACATTCTCATCGTCGACGACGACCGCGAGATCCGTGAACTGGTGGGCAACTACCTGAAGAAAAACGGTCTGCGCACCACGGTGGTCGCCGATGGCCGGCAGATGCGCAGTTTTCTCGAAGCCAATACCGTCGACCTGATCGTGCTCGATATCATGATGCCCGGCGACGATGGCCTGCAGCTGTGCCGCGAACTGCGCGTGGGCAAACACAAGGCCACGCCAGTGTTGATGCTGACCGCGCGCAACGATGAAACCGACCGCATCATCGGCCTGGAAATGGGCGCCGATGATTACCTGACCAAACCGTTCGCCGCCCGCGAATTGCTCGCGCGGATCAACGCCGTGCTGCGCCGCACGCGGATGCTGCCGCCGAATCTGGTGGTCACCGAAGCCGGCCGTTTGCTCGCTTTCGGCCGTTGGCAACTGGACACCTCGGCCCGTCACCTGCTGGACAAGGACGGCACCATGGTCGCCCTCAGCGGCGCCGAATACCGTTTGCTGCGGGTGTTTCTCGATCACCCGCAACGGGTGCTCAGCCGCGACCAACTGCTCAATCTGACCCAGGGCCGCGACGCAGATCTGTTCGACCGCTCGATCGATTTGCTGGTCAGCCGTTTGCGTCAGCGTCTGCTCGATGATGCGCGTGAGCCGGCCTACATCAAGACCGTGCGCAGCGAGGGTTATGTGTTCTCGTTGCCGGTCGAAATTCTCGGTGCCCCGGCATGAGCGTCAATCTGCACTGGCCGCGCACCCTCGCCTCGCGCCTGTCGCTGATTTTCCTGATCGGCCTGCTGCTGGCCCAGGCGCTGTCATTCGGCGCGCAGTATTACGAGCGTTACCAAAGCGCGAAAAATACCATGCTCGGCAATCTCGAGACCGACGTCTCGACCTCGATTGCGATCCTCGATCGCCTGCCCGCCGAAGAGCGTCCCGACTGGCTCAAGCGTCTGGCGCGAACCAACTACGGCTACCTGTTGAGCGAAGGCGAACCGGGCACGCTGATCGAGGCCGGTGATGTGCCGGTGGCCGTCACCTCGATCACTGAAGCCATCGGCGAACGCTATCCGCTGACCTTCACCGACATTCCCGGGCCGAAGAAGCACTTTCAGGGGCATCTGCGCCTGAGTGACGGCAGCCCGGTGACCATCGACGTACGCCCCGCCATGGTCCCGTTGTCACCCTGGTTGCCGGTGGTACTGCTCGGCCAATTGGCGCTGATGCTCGTCTGCACCTGGCTGGCGGTGCGCATTGCGGTTCGCCCCCTGACCCGTCTGGCCAACGCCGTGGAAACCCTCGACCCCAACGCCCACCCGATCAACCTCGACGAAAGCGGCCCGAACGAAGTGGTCTATGCGGCGCGGGCGTTCAACACGATGCAGGCACGCATCGCCGCTTACCTCAAAGAACGCATGCAACTGCTGGCGGCGATTTCCCATGACCTGCAAACGCCGATCACACGGATGAAACTGCGCGCCGAGCTCATGGACGATTGCGTCGAGAAAGACAAACTGTGGAATGACCTCAGCGAGATGGAACATCTGGTGCGCGAAGGCGTGGCGTATGCGCGCAGCATCCATGGTTCAACCGAGGAAAGTCGCCGCACCAACATGGACTCCTTCCTCGAAAGCCTGGTGTTCGACTATCAGGACATGGGCAAGCAGGTGCAACTGGTCGGCAAGAGTGCGGCGGTCATCGACACCCGGCCCCATGCCTTGCGCCGTGTTCTGGTGAACCTGACCGACAACGCACTGAAATTCGCCGGTGCCGCCGAAGTCTGGGTCGAAGCGAACAAGGGCAGCCTGGCGATCACCGTCATGGACCGTGGCCCGGGCATCGCCGACGCTGAACTGGCGCAAGTGCTGCAACCGTTCTACCGCGTAGAAAACTCGCGCAATCGCGATACCGGCGGCACCGGGCTGGGGTTGGCGATCGCCCAGCAACTGGCCATGGCGTTGGGCGGCTCGCTGACCTTGAGCAACCGTGAGGGTGGCGGGTTGTGTGCTGAATTGAAGTTGCCGCTGCACCCCTGATAACAGCGAAAATCCCTGTGGGAGCGAGCCTGCTCGCGAAGGCGTCCTGTCAGTAGATGTTCAAGTTGACTGACAGATCGCTTTCGCGAGCAGGCTCGCTCCCACAGTGTGCGGCGCGGTTTAAGTGTTCAAGATGCCAGACCGATCACCTGGTCCTCATGCATCTGCTGCAACAACACCAAGCCGTTATCCATGAACGAATTGCTGGCGGACTGCCCGGTCTCCTGCGCCAGACCTTGCAACTGCTCGCGCCCCGTCAACGACGCAAACTCAGTGATGCGCTGCAACAACCGCCAAGCCAACGGACTCAGCCCGGAAAACTTCACACTCCAATCTGTCGCACGCCACACCAACAACAGAGTCGGTTGAGCCGGTGGCGTGGCGGGTTGATGGTTTGGATCGAGTTCATGCACCGGCCACGCATACGCCAACGGCCAGGCCAGTGCCGAGATCTGCAGCGGGCGTTCCAGCAACAGCGCCGGATCGCTTGGCGGCAGCGCCTGAGCATCGGACTGCTGCAAAACCATCTCGACCCATTCGTAATGCGCCAGCTCCAGCAAAAACGCCGGCCACTCGCCCTCGCGCAACATCTGCGGTGACGAAGCGAGATAGTCGAGAAACGTTTGGGCAATCTCTCCGAACTTCGGAGTCTGCGCCCGCCAGTCGCGCAAGAATCCTCGCACCAGCAAGCCCCAGCGTTGTTCACCGATGATGCGGATCAACACCGGAAATGTGCCGCTTAACAACTGCGAGACATTGTTGAACACCAGATCGCGGTAGACGTTGACCCGCGCCGCGTTCATGCCGGCCGGTGGCGATTGATGGTCAGGATCTCGCAAATACCGGGTCAGCGCCTGTTGTTGCTGTAGCAGGTTATCCACGATGGCCGCCCCCCGCTTGCAAGTGGCGAATGGTCTGCAACTCGGCGACCAGTTCGGAAAACGCCGGGAAACTGAAATCCCGCTCAAGCAGCGTTGGCTTTGCGCCAAATCGCCTATAGGCCTCGGCCAGCAGAGACCACACCACCGGTTTGACTGAGGCACCGTGAGTGTCGATTTTCAGCGTGTCGGACTCATCGAAATGCCCGGCCACATGCATGCCGACCACTCGACCCGGCTCGATACCGGCTAAAAATGCTTGCGGATCAAATCCGTGGTTGATCGCGTTGACGTAGACATTGTTGACGTCCAGCAGCAGGTCGCAATCGGCCTCACGCAACACGGCATTAGTGAAGCTCACCTCGTCCATGTCCTGACGCGGTGCGGCGTAGTAGGAAACGTTTTCCACCGCCAGGCGCCGGCCAAGAATATCCTGCGCCTGACGAATTCGAGCGGCGACGTGGTGCACCGCTTCTTCGGTGAATGGCAATGGCAGCAAGTCATACAGATGACCGTCATCGCTGCAATAACTCAGGTGTTCGCTGTACAGCGGCACGTTGTAAAGGTCGAGAAACACCCGGACCTCCTGCAAGAAGCCGACATCCAGCGGCGCCGGTCCGCCAAGTGACAGCGACAAGCCGTGACAGGACAACGGGTAGCGTTCGGCCAGTTCACGCAACGCCGCGCCATGGGCGCCGCCGACGCCGATCCAGTTTTCCGGAGCGACTTCGAGAAAGTCGAAAGCGCCGGTGCGGGCGGTTTGCAGGTCTTTGAGCAGACCACGGCGCAGGCCGAGGCCGACGCTGGGTTGCGTTGATGATTGAGGAATTTGCATGGGGAAACCTCGATGGATGGGTCTACCCAGTGGAATCGACGCCTGTATCACGGCTGTGTGCGCCCACCCGGACAATTGCCGCCCCGTGTATCCCCCCGCTGCCGCGATACACAGTGATACACAGTCCTCATCAAACACCGAACCTTGTGGGAGCTGGCTTGCCAGCGATGGCGTCGACACAGCCAATGACCTTGGTGCCGGACACACCGTTATCGCTGGCAAGCCAGCTCCCACAGGTTTTTCAGTGTTTACAAATACAGCGCTAGCCCCGGACCGGGGCTAGACTCCTTTATTACCCAGTCGAGGGGGACGCAGGACGTCAGCCGTGCCCTGCCCAACTCCGTGACCACCGCCCGGTGGCGCACGCCTCGACCTTCGACGCCGCCGGACTGTGATCCTGTTTCAGGAGCACACATGATGGACGAGGCGAAGCTCAACCAATTCATGGGCAAACTGGTCAACGACATGGGCGGCGCGGCGATGCTGGCCAATGTCATCGTCGGCGAAGAACTCGGTTTGTACCGGGCAATGGCCGACAGTCAGCCAATCAGCCCCGATGCCCTCGCCGCCAAAACCACGTGCAATCCGCGTCTGGTGCGCGAATGGCTCAGCGCTCACGCGGCGTCCGGCTACATGGAGCACCACGACGGCCAGTTTCGTTTACCGGAAGAACAGGCGCTGGCGTTGGCCGTCGAAGACTCGCCGGTGTACGTCGCCGGTGGCCTTGGGGTGGTGGCGTCGTTTTTCCATGACAAAGACAAACTGGTCAAAGCCATGCGCGGCAATGGCGCCCTGCCCTGGGGCGATCATCATCCGTGCATGTTCACCGGCACGGAGCGCTTCTTCCGGCCCGGCTACAAAGGTCACCTGATCGCCGAATGGCTGCCGGCGCTGGACGGTGTCGTGGCCAAGCTTGAAGAAGGCGCCAAAGTCGCCGACATCGGCTGCGGCCATGGCGCGTCGACGGTAATCATGGCCCAGGCCTTTCCCAACTCGCGCTTCGTCGGCTACGACTATCACGCGCCCTCGATTACTGTCGCCACCCAGCGCGCCGAGGAAGGTGGCGTCAGCAGCCGGGCGAAGTTCTTCCAGGGCTCAGCGAAGAGCTACCCCGGCAACGACTACGACCTGATCTGCTATTTCGATTGCCTGCACGACATGGGCGACCCGGTCGGCGCCGCGCGTCACGCCTATGACTCGCTGAAAGATGACGGCACGGTGTTACTGGTCGAGCCGTTCGCCAACGACACGCTGGACGACAACATCAACCCGGTCGGGCGGCTGTTCTATGCGGCCTCGACGTTTATCTGCACACCGAACTCGCTGTCGCAGGAAGTCGGCCTCGGCTTGGGCGCGCAGGCCGGGGAAATGCGTCTGCGCAAAGTGTTTACCGAGGCCGGGTTCAAGCACTTCCGTCGGGCCACGCAAACACCGTTCAACCTGATTCTGGAGGCACGCAAGTAAGCCACGCGGGTCGCGTGCTAACCTGCTGGCACTGCCCATTTCGGAGCGCTGACCATGCTCGACAGCCCGACCCGCGAACACCTCGACACCTTGCAAGAGGTGATGGCCGATGGCGACTTCATCGTATTGACCGGGGCCGGCATCAGCACGCCGTCGGGCATTCCGGATTACCGCGACAGCGACGGTGTACGCCGTGGCCGGCAGCCGATGATGTACCAGGAATTCCTCGCAGCCCCCGAATCGCGCCGCCGCTATTGGGCGCGGGCCATGCTCGGTTGGCCAAGGGTGCGCCAGGCGCAACCGAATGCAGCGCACGAAGCGTTGGCCGGCTTACAGCGCCACGGGCTGATCCACGACTTGATCACCCAGAACGTCGACACCCTGCACGATCAGGCCGGCAGTCACGACGTGATCGAACTGCACGGCAGCCTGCATCGGGTTGTGTGCCTGGACTGCGGCCAACGCAGTGAGCGTGATTCGATTCAGCAATTGATGGAACGACAAAATCCGTATCTGGCCGGGGTCGATGCCGTGCAGGCACCGGATGGCGACACCCTGCTCGACCCGGCGTTCGAGGCGCGTTTTCAGGTACCGCACTGCCCGCATTGCTTTGGCGAGCGAATGAAACCGGACGTGGTGTTTTTCGGCGAAAACGTCGCGCAGCCCACGGCGGCACGAGCGATGAAGGCAGCAGAAAATGCGGCGGGGATGTTGGTGGTGGGTTCGTCGTTGATGGCGTATTCGGCGTTTCGTTTGTGCCGAGTGATTGCCGATCGCGGTAAGCCGCTGATCGCGATCAATCTGGGCAAGACGCGCGCGGATGATTTGCTGGATTTGAAGATTGAAGCGTCGTGCGAGCTGCTGTTGCCCCTGTTGGTCAGGGAGCTGGACCGGTGAGTTTCGGCACTCTACGCTCGACTCAGGCCCCGGGCCCCTCACCCTAGCCCTCTCCCAAGGGAGAGGGAACTGACCGAGTTGTCAGGTCTGAATACGGCGGCCTGAAAATACTGAGTCGAGCCCACAAGCTGAACAACCCCGATCAGTTCCCTTTCCCCCTCGCCCTTTCCCAAGGGAGAGGGGACTGACCGAGTTGTCAGGTCTGAATACGGCGGCCTGAAAATACTGAGTCGAGCCCAAGCTGAACAACCCCGATCAGTTCCCTTTCCCCCTAGCCCTCTCCCAAGGGAGAGGGAACGGATCGAGTTGTTCTCACGCGATACATCAACCTGAAAATTTCGAGTCGAACTCAGCATTTGAGAAATCCCCGATTGGCTCCCTTTCCCCCTCGCCCCTGGGGGAGAGGGCTGGGGTGAGGGGGTAGATCTCAAAGTCGACCCAGATCTTCCGCCTTGAGAATATCGAACAACGCCTGCGCCGCCGCCGACAGTTCATTGCCCGGTTCGGTCAGCACGCCAATCGCCCGCTCCACCGAATCATCCAGCGTCAGACAATGGGCGCCCAACTCCTGCATCTGCCCGGCGCACAACGCCGGGACGGCACTGACACCCAGCCCACTGGCGACCATGCGCCCGACGGTCGCCAATTGATGGCTTTCAAATTCCACCGGCAACTTCATGCCGCGAGCCTGCAAGTGCTCTTCGAGCATCACCCGCACCGTCGAAGGCCGCTGCAAGGTGATGAACGGCTCCTGCAATAACGTCTGCCAATCGATCTCGTCGCGCTGGGCCAACGGCGAATCCTTCGATACCACCGCAACAAAGCGATCCATGTACAACGGCGTGAACGTCATCGCAGTGTTTTGCATCGGCTCGAACGCCACGCCGAGTTCCACCTGACGATCACGAACCATCTCCAGCACTTGCTCGTTGATCACGTCATTGACCGTGACGTTGACGTTCGGATAGCGCGCACGAAAGGTCTTGAGGATCGGCGGTAGCAGGTTGCCGGCAAACGACGGCATCGCCGCCAGCGTCACCCGCCCACGTTGCAGGCTGAAGCGCTGGCGCATTTCGTCTTCGGCGTTGTCCCAGTCGGCGATCAGACGCCGGGCCAGTGGCAGCAAGGATTCACCTTCCGCAGTCAGTGCGACGTTGCGGGTGTTGCGACTGAACAGGCGCCCGCCCAGTCCTTCCTCCAGCGCTTTGATGGTCAGGCTCAGGGCCGATTGCGAGAGATGCAGGCGCTCGCAGGCGACGGCGAAACTCAGGCTCTGGGCCACGGCGAGGAAAGCGCGGATCTGTTTGATGGTCATGGTCGCTTCGCTCCAGTTGTAAGCTACAAGCGTTAAGCGGCAAGCCATGATGATCGTTCCCACGCTCCTGCGTGGGAATGCAGCCCGTGACGCTCCGCGTCACTGGACGCAGAGTGTCCCTAGAGGCATTCCCACGCGGAGCGTGGGGAACGATCAAAGCAGCACGCCATAACGCGACTATTGAGCTTTATCAATCAATCAACCTTAAAAATCAACTTAACAAATATATCTTCCAGCGAGACACTCCAACCATTCGGCTAGCCAGCCGCCCGCAAATAATAAAAGAGGTGCATATGGCAGGTTTCGACAAGCGCGTGAGTTCCTACGAAGAAGCCCTGGCCGGGCTTGAGGACGGCATGACCGTCATCGCCGGCGGCTTCGGTCTGTGCGGCATTCCGGAAAACCTGATCGCCGAGATCAAGCGCAAAGGCACCCGCGACCTCACCGTCGTTTCCAACAACTGCGGCGTCGACGGATTCGGCCTCGGCGTACTGCTCACCGATCGCCAGATCAGCAAAGTCATCGCCTCCTACGTCGGCGAAAACAAGCTGTTCGAAGAGCAACTGCTCAAGGGCGACATTGAAGTCATCCTGACCCCGCAAGGCACCCTCGCCGAGAAAATGCGCGCAGGCGGCGCCGGCATTCCGGCCTTCTTCACCGCCACCGGCGTCGGCACCCCGGTCGCCGAAGGCAAGGAGGTACGCGAGTTCAAAGGTCGCAAGTACCTGATGGAAGAATCCATCACTGGCGACTTCGCCATCGTCAAAGGCTGGAAAGCCGACCACTTCGGCAACGTCGTCTACCGTCACACCGCGCAGAACTTCAACCCGCTGGCCGCCACCGCCGGCAAGATCACTGTGGTTGAAGTCGAAGAAATCGTCGAACCCGGCGAACTCGACCCCTCGCAGATCCACACCCCGGGCATCTACGTCGATCGGGTCATTTGCGGCACGTTCGAAAAACGCATCGAACAGCGCACCATCCGCAAATAATTCAGGCTGACGGAGAACAACAACATGGCACTTTCCCGCGAACAAATGGCTCAGCGCGTCGCCCGCGAAATGCAGGACGGCTTTTACGTGAACCTCGGCATCGGCATTCCGACCCTGGTCGCCAACTACATTCCTGAAGGCATGGAGGTCATGCTGCAATCGGAAAACGGCCTGCTCGGCATGGGCCCGTTTCCGACCGAAGAAACCATCGATGCCGACATGATCAACGCCGGCAAACAGACCGTGACCGCGCGCATCGGCGCGTCGATTTTCAACTCCGCCGAATCCTTCGCGATGATCCGCGGCGGTCATGTCGACCTGACCGTGCTCGGCGCCTTTGAAGTGGACGTCGAAGGCAACATCGCCTCATGGATGATCCCCGGCAAACTGGTCAAGGGCATGGGCGGCGCGATGGATCTGGTGGCTGGCGCCGACAACATCATCGTCATCATGACCCACGCATCCAAGGACGGTGAGTCGAAACTGTTGGCCAAATGCAGTCTGCCGCTGACCGGTGCCGGCTGCATCAAGCGGGTGCTGACCGACCTCGCCTACCTGGAAATCGAAAATGGCGCTTTTGTCCTCAAGGAACGCGCACCTGGCGTCAGCGTCGAGGAAATCGTCGCCAAAACCGCTGGTAAACTGATCGTCCCGGATCACGTACCGGAAATGCAGTTCGCTGCCGAGTGAGGAATTCGAAAATGCAAGACGTCGTAATTGTTGCCGCCACGCGTACCGCGATCGGCAGTTTCCAGGGTTCGCTGGCCAGCGTGTCCGCGGTGGATCTGGGCGCGGCGGTGATCCGTCAGTTGCTCGAACAAACCGGTCTGGACGGTGCCCAGGTAGATGAAGTGATCATGGGCCAGGTGCTGACCGCCGGCGCTGGCCAGAACCCGGCGCGTCAGTCGGCGATCAAGGCCGGTCTACCCCACGCGGTACCGGCGCTGACCCTGAACAAGGTCTGCGGTTCGGGCCTCAAAGCCCTGCACCTCGGCGCACAGGCGATCCGTTGCGGCGACGCTGACGTGATCATCGCCGGTGGTCAGGAAAACATGAGCCTGTCCAACTACGTGATGCCGGGCGCACGCACCGGTCTGCGCATGGGCCACGCGCAAATCGTCGACACCATGATCAGCGATGGTCTGTGGGATGCGTTCAACGATTACCACATGGGCATCACTGCCGAGAATCTGGTCGACAAGTACGAAATCAGCCGCGAGCAGCAGGACGCCTTCGCTGCCGCTTCTCAGCAGAAAGCCGCCGCCGCGATTGAGGCCGGTCGCTTTGTCGATGAGATCACGCCGATCCTGATCCCGCAGCGCAAAGGCGATCCGGTTGCGTTCAAGGTCGACGAACAACCACGCGGCGATACCACCGCCGAATCCCTGGCGAAACTGCGCCCGGCGTTCAAAAAGGACGGTAGCGTCACCGCTGGCAACGCGTCCTCGCTGAACGACGGCGCCGCTGCGGTCATCCTGATGAGCGCCGAAAAAGCCAAATCCCTCGGCCTGCCGGTTCTGGCGAAAATTGCCGCCTACGCCAACGCCGGTGTTGACCCGGCAATCATGGGCATCGGCCCGGTGTCCGCCACCCGCCGCTGCCTCGACAAGGCTGGCTGGAACATCGACCAACTTGACCTGATCGAAGCCAACGAAGCGTTCGCCGCACAATCGCTGGCGGTGGCCAAGGATCTGCAATGGGATCTGGACAAGGTCAACGTCAACGGCGGCGCCATTGCGCTGGGCCATCCGATCGGTGCCTCGGGTTGCCGCGTGCTGGTGACCCTGCTGCATGAAATGATCAAGCGTGATGCGAAAAAGGGTCTCGCGACCCTGTGCATCGGCGGCGGCCAGGGTGTGGCGCTGGCGCTGGAACGCGCATAAACAGAGTTCAACAGTGAGCGGCGGATCCACGACATCCGCCGCTTGCTGGCAACAAAAACCCGGTGCGACTTGCGTTGCACCGGGTGTTTTTTGCCTGTTCGAAATCGGCTTTGAATGTTGCGGCGCCTTCGCGAGCAGGCTCGCTCCCACAGGGAAATACATTTCAAAATGTGGGAGCGACGGTGCGACGATTCGACTTGCTCGCGAAGAGGCCCGCCCGGCCAGCGAAAATCTAAGGCTTACGCAGCAGGTACGTATCCATGATCCACCCATGCTCCGCCCGCGCCGCCTTGCGCACCCGCTCGATCTCATCCGCGACATCCGCCAGCCGGCCACTGATCAGAATCTCATCCGGCGTGCCCAGGTAAGCGCCCCAATAAATCTGAGTCTGCAGATCGGCGACCCGCTGATACGAATCTTCAGCATCGAGCATCACCACCAGACTGTCCGCATCACTCACCTGCCCTGCCGCCAAACGCCGCCCGGTGGTGATTTCAATGGAGCGGCCGATCGTGTTCAGCGGCACCTTGTGCTGCGCCGCCAACGCTTGAACGCTGGTGATGCCGGGAATCACCTCAAACTCGAAGGCACAGGTGCCCGAGGCCAGAATGGCCTGGAGGATACGCACGGTGCTGTCGTACAACGCCGGGTCGCCCCACACCAGGAAACCGCCACACTGGCCGTCAGACAATTGGTCATTGATCAGTTGTTCAAAGGTCTGCTGCTTGGCACGGTTCAGCTCATCGACACTGGTCGTGTAGTCGACATCACCACGTTCGCGCTCCGGGCTGTGGGCTTCGACGAAGCGATAGTCGGGGTCGTCGATGTAGCGCTCACAGATCTCGCGGCGCAGGTCGATCAGCTTGTCCTTGCTCTGGCCTTTATCCATCAGAAAGAACACGTCGACCCGGTTCAGCGCCTTCACGGCCTGCATCGTGATGTAGTCGGGGTTACCGGCGCCGATGCCGATTACCAACAGTTGTTTCATCAAAGTGCTCCTTTAACGTCGAGGCCCGGCAAGCGTAGCCGCCAGCGTCCGGTGAAGCGCAGTTCGACCACTGACAACGGTTCGACATCAATGTCATGAAACGCCGAACCGCGCATCACGTGGATCAGCGCGGCGCGGATGACAAACGGATGCGTCACCGCCACTACATGTTCCGACGTGGCTTGCAGGCTGGTCAGCCACTGCGCCATGCGTTCACATAACTGCGCCACCGACTCACCACCATGGGGCATGGCGTGGGGATCTTCCAGCCAGGCCTGCAGCCCGGCGGCTTCCGAGCGTTGCAGATCCTTGATCGACATCCCGTGCCAACGGCCCCAGTCACAATCGCGCAGCGTCTCATCCACTTGCGCATCCGCGCCAAACCACGCCGCCGTCTGCCGTGTGCGCAATTCCGGCGCGCAAATCAAGCGTCGCGCGGCGTCGAAACGCTGGGCCAATGCACCCGACGCCAGCCCGCTATTTTCAACAGGCTCATTCGTAGGAAAACACGCCAATTTCTGTGCGACGGTTCGCGCATGGCAAATCAATGTCAAACGAGTGGTCTGCACAGGCATCGCTCCGGTAGGTCTTCATGAAAATCAACGACGCTAAGCCGCTCTGTGGGCGATTGTGCCGTAAACCGAGGGTTGCGGGGCTGCTGGATAGCCACCGGCAAAAACTGACGACGGCAGGAATACGGCAATATCTGACGGCGTTGTGGGCAATGGACTACAAGACCAGTCGAATTCCGTGTAGCCCTTGTGATACGGGCACTCCGCGATGTTTTGGCACCTTTTCAACACGCAAAAAAATTCACTAGACATGTAACGTCAGTTACATAAATACTGTTTTAACGGATTATGAAGCGAATTCAACACCCTCCATCCAGCAGGAGCCCGGATGCCCCCTCTCAGAGACCTGATCACCGATCCCGGCCTGGATCTTACGCCGTCGGAGCGCAAAGTCGTTCGCGCCTTGCTTGATCAGTACCCACGCAACGGTCTGGGGCCGATGGCGCGTCTGGCCGAACATGCCGGCGTCAGCGATCCGACCATTGTGCGGCTGGTGAAAAAACTTGGTTTCGGTGGTTATGCCGAATTCCAGGATGCCCTGCTCAGTGACATGGACCATCGCCTGCGCTCGCCGCGCACGCTGTTGCAACCGCGCGCCCATCAGCACAAGGACGACGCCTGGAGCCACTATCTGGGCGACAGTCATCGCCTGCTGGTCGAAACCCAATCGCTGACCCAACCCGAAGACGTGCGCATTCTCACCGACTGGCTGCTCGATGCCCGGCATCAGGTGTATTGCTTTGGCGGGCGCTTCAGCAGCCTGATGGCCACTTACCTGCTCAATCACCTGCGTCTGCTGCGCCCCGGTTGCTTTGCCCTGGAAGATAATGCGCAACTGCCCGATCGCCTGTTCGATCTGCAGCGCCAGGACGTGGTGCTGTTGTTCGACTATCGCCGCTACCAGACCCAGGCCCTGCGGGTCGCCAGCGCGGCGAAAAACAACAACGCGCGCGTGGTGCTGTTCACCGATATCTATGCCTCGCCACTGCGCGAACTCGCCGACCTGATCATCAGCGCCCCGGTGGAATCGGCCTCGCCGTTCGACACCATGGTCCCGGCGCTGGCGCAGGTCGAAGCACTGATCGCCTGCCTGACCTTGCGCACCGAAAACCTCGCCGATCGCCTGGAAGGCATCGATGCCCTGCGCAATGACTTCAACACCCACCTGCTGGAGGATAAATAAGGATGTTCAGCCTTCCCCACCGCTCGCCGCGGGACTTGCCGTTTGTCACCGATCACACCTCGCTGTTGCTGGTGGACATGCAGCGTGCCTGGCTCGAACCGCAGTTCGACGCGCACCTCAACGGGCCTGACGCCGAGTATTTCCTGACCCGCGCGCACATGCAGGTGGTGCCCAACCAACGTCGCCTGCTCAGCGCTTTTCGCGAAGCGCGGCAGAACGTGCTGCACACCATTATCGAAAGCCTCACTGCCGATGGTCGTGACCGCTCGCTCGACCACAAACTCTCGGACATGCACCTGCCCAAAGGCAGCGTGCAGGCGCGGATCATTGAAGACCTGAGCCCGGTGGAAAACGAAATCGTCCTGCCGAAGACCTCGTCCGGCGTCTTCAACTCGACCAACATCGACTACGTGCTGCGCAACCTCGAAACCCGCCACCTGATCATCGCCGGCATCGTCACCGACCAGTGCGTCGACATGGCCGTGCGCGACGCAGCCGACCGTGGCTATCTGGTCACGCTGGTCGAAGATGCCTGCGCCACCTACAGCGCCGAACGCCATCACGCCTGCCTGAATGCGGTCAAGGGTTACTGCTGGATCACCGACACCGACACCGTGCTCGCCCGCTTGCAGGAGATGCGGCCATGAGCGCGCGCCTGACGCCACTGCCGATGACCACGCTGGTCACCACCGACCTGATCGGCATCACCCGTGGCCGCTCGTTTCCCACCGATGAGCTGGAACATTATCAGGCCGCCGGTTGCGGCTGGGTGCCGGCCAACAGCGCGTTGACGCCGCAGGACATCATTGCCTCGACCAATCCATGGGGCGCTTATGGCGACCTGCGGTTGATCCCGGATCTGGGCAGCCGCGTCACCGTCGGCAACGGCCCGGACGCCGACGCGCCGGCGCTGGATTTCATCCACGGCGATATCCGCGAAACCGATGGCCGCCCATGGGGCGCCTGCCCGCGTACGCTGTTGCGCGATGAAATCGAGCGATATCGCGATGCGCTGGGCTTGCAGGTCAACGCCGCGTTCGAACACGAATTCAACCTGCACGCCGGTTTCGCCGAGCATCTGGCGTTCTCCCTCGAAGCCCAGCGCCAAGGTGCCGAGTTCGGTGGCTGGCTGCTCAGCGCCTTGCGCGCCGGCGGTGTCGAACCGGAGATGTTTCTGCCCGAATACGGCAAGCACCAATACGAGATCACCTGCCGTCCGACGCTTGGCGTGGCGGCGGCCGATCGTGCCGTCAACGTACGAGAGATCACCCGCGAGATCGCCCGGCAAATGGGCCTCGACCTGAGCTTCGCGCCGAAGACCGCCGCCGACGCGGTGTGCAACGGCGTGCACCTGCATGTCAGTCTGCTCGATCTGGCCGGTCAACCGATGCTTTACGACGCCGGCACCAGCAATGGTCTGTCGAGCCTCGGTCAGCATTGGGCAGCGGGGATCCTGCATTACTTGCCGGCCCTCTGTGCCTTCACCGCGCCGACGCCGGTATCGTACGAACGCTTGCAACCGCATCACTGGAGCGCGTCCTATGCCTGCCTGGGCCAGCAGAACCGTGAAGCGGCACTGCGCATCTGCCCGACCGTGAGCCTCGGCGGCAAGTCGGTGGCTCAGCAGTTCAACCTCGAGTTCCGCGCCATGGACGCCACTGCCTCACCGCATCTGGCGATGGCCGCGCTGTTGATCGCCGGACGGCTGGGCATCGAACAGCGCCTGGCGCTGAACGCGATCACCAACGAAATTCCCGATTCACTCAACGACGAGCAACGCCTGGCCCGGGGCATCGTCGCCCTGCCCGCCTCGCTGGCCCAGGCGCTGGACTGCCTGCGCAACAGTGGCGCCTTCACCGAATGGCTGCCCAAGCCGCTGCTCGACACCTACTACGCCCTTAAAACCGAGGAACTGGCGCTGACGGAACAGCTCTCGCCCGCTGACTTGTGTGAGCACTATGCACGCCTGTACTGAATCCGCCGAGCTGGGGTTGTACACCCGCCCGGCCTACAACCTGAGCCGCGCCGACTCCACGCACCCGTTGATTCTGGTGTGCGAACACGCCAGCCGCTACATCCCCGAGGCCCTGAACAATCTGGGCCTGGACGAGGCCGCCGCTGCCGAACACATCGCCTGGGACATTGGTGCGCTGCAACTGGCCGAGCAACTATCGAAGATGCTCGGCGCCACCCTGTTGAGCGCCAATTATTCGCGGCTGCTGATCGATCTGAACCGGCCACGCCACGCCCCGGACAGCATTCCGGCGCAGAGCGAGATTTATCAGGTGCCGGGCAACCGCGAGCTGGATGAAGCCACCCGCGAGTACCGGCGCCAGACGTTGTTCAAACCGTTTCACACGCGCTTGCATACCTTGATCGACGAACGTGTTGCTAAAGGCCAAGCAGTTCGTGTGGTGGGGATTCACAGTTTCACCCCGGTGTATTACGGCCAGCCGCGACCGCTGGAAGCCGGCGTGCTGTTCGGTCAGGCCAAGGCCTACGCGCAACGCCTGCTCGACGGCCTCGGCGAGCATCCGCTGAAAGTGGCCGGCAATCAGCCGTACAGGATCGATCCGCTGGGCGACATGACCGTGCCGGTACACGGCGATGCTCGTGGCCTCGACTCAGTGTTGATCGAGGTGCGCAACGACTTGCTGCGCAGCCCCGAAGCCGTATCGCGCTGGGCCGGATACCTCGCGCCGTTGCTGTAACGAAAGACTGCTGACGCTGTAAACGATGGACCGATAACAACTAAAACGACCGACTGGCTGACAAGGAGTTGCGCTTCATGGAAATTGAAGAATTCGGCTACAAGCAAGAGTTGAAACGTAGCCTGACGCTGACCGACCTGGTGGTGTACGGGATGATCTTCATGATCCCCATCGCCCCGTTCGGTGTGTATGGCTACGTCAACGCCGAGGCCCCGGGGATGGTGCCGCTGGCGTACATCATCGGCATGGTGGCGATGCTGTTCACCGCGTTGAGCTACGGCAGCATGGCCAAGGCTTTTCCGATCGCAGGTTCGGTGTATTCCTATGCGCAACGCGGCCTCAATCAGCACGTCGGTTTCATCGCCGGTTGGCTGATGCTCCTCGATTACCTGCTGATCCCGCCGCTGCTGTACGTCTACGCGGCGATGGCGCTCAACCATTTGTACCCGGACATTCCGAAAGTCGGCTTCATTCTGGCGTTTCTGGTCAGCGCGACCTTCGTCAACCTGCGCGGCATCACTTTCACCGCGCGGATGAACATCATCTTCCTGCTGGCACAACTGGTGGTGCTGGGCATATTCCTGTTCTACGCGTGGAATGCCCTACACAACGGTGGCGGTAACGGCGAGCTGACCCTGGCGCCGCTGTATCACCCGGAAACCTTCAACTTCGCCCTGCTGATGCAAGCGGTGTCGATTGCGGTGCTGTCGTTCCTCGGCTTCGATGCGATCTCGACGCTCGCTGAAGAAATCAAGGGCGATCCGGGCAAAAGCGTCGGCAAAGCCGCGCTGATCACGCTGGTAGTGATGGGCGTTATTTTCGTTGCACAAACCTGGATCGCCACCGATCTGGCGGCGGGCATGGGCTTCAAATCCGCTGACACTGCGTTCTATGAAATCGCCGAAATCGCCGCCGGCAGCTGGCTGGCGACCCTGACCGCTGTCGCCACGGCATTGGCCTGGGGCGTGGCCGTGGCCATCACCTCGCAAGCCGCCGTTTCGCGTCTGCTGTTCGGCATGGCTCGCGACGGCAAACTGCCGAAAGTGCTGGCCAAGGTGCACCCGAAACACAACACGCCGTATCTGAGCATTTATCTGGTGGCGGTGCTGTCGCTGGTGATCTGCTACCTGTTCATCAACTCGGTCGACACCCTGACCTCGCTGGTCAACTTCGGCGCGCTCAGCGGTTTCATGCTGCTGCACCTGACAGTGATCAACTACTACTGGCGTCGGCAGAAGTCCGGTCAGGTCGTGCGTCACCTGATCTGCCCGGTGATCGGCTTCATCATCGTCGCGGCCATCATGTACAACATGGGCGTCGATGCGCAGAAACTCGGCCTGATCTGGATTGCCCTGGGTCTGGTGTACCTGTTCTTCCTCAACAAACTCGGCGCCAGCACCGCGCTGCCCGACCCGAGCAACGGCTGACAAGAAAAAGAGCGGCGTCTGACAACAAATCAGGCGACCGCCGATTTATCGCGTGGAAACCGACAGTGATAGTCAGGTTCGGCGACTTTGCCGAACCTTTTGATACAGGAGTACATCCATGCTGGTCTTACGCCCAGTCGAGCAGACTGACCTGCCCCAGCTACAACAATTGGCCCGCGACAGTCTGGTGGGCGTGACCTCCCTGCCGGACGACAGCGAGCGCCTGCGCGAGAAAATCGCCGGTTCCTGTGCCTCGTTCGCCAGCGCGGCAGAGGCTAACGGCCCGGAGAACTACTTTTTCGTGCTGGAAGACCTCGACAGCCAACGGCTGCTCGGCTGCTCGGAAATCCTCGCGACGGCGGGTTTTGACGAGCCGTTCTACAGCCTGCGCAACCGCCACTTCACCAGTGCGTCCCGCGAGCTGAACATCGAACACGGCGTGCCAGCGCTGTCGCTGTGCCACGACCTCAACGACCACACGCTGCTGCGCGGCTTTCACATCGACGCCAATCTGGTGCGCACGCCATTTTCCGAGTTGCTGTCCCGCGCGCGCCTGTTGTTCATCGCCGCCCATGCGCCGCGCTTTGCCGAGGCGGTGATTACCGAAATCGTCGGCTACAGCGACGAGGCCGGCAATTCACCGTTCTGGGATGCGCTGGGCAAACATTTCTTCGACCTGCCCTACGCGGAAGCCGAACGGCTGTGCGGGCTGCAGAGCCGTACGTTTCTTGCCGAACTGATGCCGCAATACCCGATTTACGTGCCGATGCTGCCGCAAGCCGCGCAAGACTGCATCGGTCGCATTCACCCGGACGGGCAGGAAGCCTTCGACATCCTTGAGCGTGAGGGCTTCGAAACCAACAGCTACATCGACTTGTTCGACGCAGGCCCGACCCTGTATGCGCGCACCTCGAATATCCGTTCGATTGCCCGTAGCCAGACCGCAACTGTGCAGCAGCAACCCCGGATCGATGCCCGTGGCCGTTATCTGCTGAGCAATGACGCGCTGCACGGCTTCCGGGCAATCATGGCCGAACTCGATTTCCAGACCGATCAACCGCTGTCCCTCACCCCCGCAATGTGTGCGGCGCTGAACGTGACCGATGGCAGCCCGATCCGGCTGATTGCCCTGTGAAGCCCGCGCGGTTGCGCAGCCAACGACAGTGCCCGAACAGGCGCGCAGAAGGAGTTACAGCATGATTGTCCGCCCGGTCAAAGTCAGCGACCTGCCAGCCTTGATGGCGCTGGTGCAACAGGCCGGCCCGGGGTTCACCACCCTGCCGGCCAACGAAGATCGCCTGTCCCACCGGGTCCGTTGGGCACAACGGGCGTTCGCCGAACAAGTGGAACGGGCCGACGCGGACTATCTGTTTGTGCTCGAAGACGACGACATGCGCGTGGTCGGCGTCAGCGCCCTGGCCGGAGCGGTCGGCTTGCGCGAGCCCTGGTACAACTATCGGGTCGGGTTGACCGTGAGTTCGGCGCCGGATCTGGGTATTCAGCGGCAGATTCCGACGCTGTTTCTCAACAACGAACTGACCGGCCAATCCGAGCTGTGCTCGCTGTTTCTCGGCCATGACCAGCGTCACGGCAGCAACGGCCGCCTGCTGTCGCTGGGACGTTTGCTGTTCGTTGCCGAGTTCCCGCATCTGTTCGGTGAGAAGATGATTGCCGAACTGCGCGGCAGTGCCGATGAACACGGTTGTTCGCCGTTCTGGGACAGTCTGGGCCGGCATTTCTTTCAAATGGACTTCAGCCATGCCGATCACTTGTCGGGCCTTGGCAACAAATCGTTCATCGCCGAACTGATGCCGCGCCAGCCGCTGTATACCTGCATGCTCACCGAACAGGCCCAGGCGGCGATCGGCCAGGCACACCCGAATACCGAGCCGGCGCTGAAAATCCTTCAGGCCGAAGGTTTTACCCACAAAGGCTACATCGACATCTTTGACGGCGGCCCGGTGATCGAAGCGCCGGTGCGCTCGATCCGCACCGTGCGCGAGAGCGTCGAGCTGACCCTGAGCCTCGGCAGCCCGGATGAACAGGCACCGCTGTGGCTGATTCACAACCGCCGTCTGGAAAACTGCCGCATCACCGTCGCCCGCGCCCGCCGGGTCGGCAGCAGCCTGGTCATCGACCGCCTCACCGCCAAGCGCCTGCAACTGCAACCGGGCAATTCGGTACGCGCGGCGATGCTGCCCAATCAACAGCAACAGGCGGTGGCGGCCTGACGGTCATCACCGCAAAAAGGTAAATCCTTTCAGCAAAAGCGTCCGCGACAACCTGTCCCTTGCAAATTCGTCATGATCATTGACCCATTCGCGTGATAGCCTTTTCATTCTTCGGCGTTGACACCTTTGTTCAAGCCTTTCCATTCCTTTGTATTGGTGGAACTCGTATGACCAGGCTTTCCCATCAAGATTTGCGCCGTAATTTCCGTCAACTGCTGGCCTCTGACACCTGCTATCACACGGCGTCGGTGTTCGATCCGATGTCCGCGCGCATTGCCGCTGACCTGGGTTTTGAAGTGGGGATTCTCGGCGGTTCCGTGGCCTCGTTGCAGGTGCTCGGTGCCCCGGACTTTGCCCTGATCACCCTCAGCGAGTTCGCCGAACAGGCCACCCGCATCGGCCGTGTCGCCCAACTGCCGGTGATCGCCGACGCCGACCACGGCTACGGCAACGCCCTCAACGTGATGCGCACCATCGTCGAACTGGAACGCGCCGGCGTCGCCGCCCTGACCATCGAAGACACCTTGCTGCCAGCACAATTCGGCCGCAAATCCACCGACCTGATCACCGTTGCCGAAGGCGTCGGCAAGATCCGCGCGGCGCTGGAAGCCCGGGTTGATACGGAAATGGCGATCATCGCCCGTACCAATGCCGGCATCTTGCCGAACCAGGAAATCATCAGCCGCACTCGCCAATATCAGGCGGCCGGGGCTGACGGCATCTGCATGGTCGGCATTCAGGATTTCGATCAGCTTGAGCAAATCGCCGAACACCTGACCGTACCGTTGATGCTGGTGACCTACGGCAACCCGGCACTGCGCGACGACAAACGTCTGGCCGAACTCGGTGTGCGTGTGACCATTGATGGCCATGGTGCGTACTTTGCGGCGATCAAAGCGACGTATGACAGCTTGCGTGAACAGCGGCAGATCTTTACCCAGGCTTCCGATCTAAGCGCGACCGAGTTGACGCACACCTATACACAGCCGGAGGAATACATTCTCTGGGCCAAGGAATACATGAGCGTCAAGGAGTGATGGGTTGGCCGGGCTGACGCCATCGCTGGCAAGCCAGGCTCCCACAGGTTATGCGGTTCGACATCAATTGATGGTTCAACACCAAACCCTGTGGGAGCTGGCTTGCCAGCGATGAGGCCTGCCGCTACAGCGCTAAACCGGCGTCTTGTAAGCCTCTTCCCGCTGCACCGCCCGCGCCTGAATCACATTCAGAATCGCACAGCCCTCGCGCATCAACAGATGCACCGCGCTGGTCACCCGCGTCAGATCACAATCGGAAATGCCCTTGAGGTTGAGACTGGCGAAGGTGTCGGCCAGATCGCGCACGACCACAAACCGGTGCATCGCACAGGCGGCCATGTCGCTGAGTTCTGAGTGAGTGTTGAGGAAGAGCACCGGGGATTCGGCGTCGTAGGTGTCGATGGGGAGGAAGCGGGGCATTACTTGGTCGGTCATAGAGTTCACTCCAAATAGGGGTCAGGTGCTGTATTCGACCGGCCAAGATCGTCGCAGAGTTTTCTGCGAGCCGAGACTATAAGAGCCGCGCTCAACGGCCGCAATGAGCGCTTCTGTCGGACTTTTCGGTATTTTTTGTACGCCGTTCGCGACTTCCATTTTTCCCACAAAAGCCCCTCACCCTAGCCCTCTCCCAGAGGGAGAGGGGACTGATTGGGGGATGCTCTGGAGCTACGCCGACGTGAGAGACCGCGTTGAATGCGAATTTGCATTCAACTTGATCTGCCGGTTGCCACATGGACCACAAACAACACGGTCAGTCCTCTCCCTCGGGAGAGGGAACCGATTGGGGGATGCTCTGGATCTACGCCGACGTGAGGGACCGCGTTGAATGCAAATTTGAATTCAACTTGATCTGCCGGTTGCCACATGGACCACAAACAACACGGTCAGTCCCCACTCCCTCCGGGAGAGGGTTAGGGTGAGGGCAAATGCACCTGACACCCCACCCGCATCAGTCACACCACAAACCCACTCACCGCGGCTTGGCCAACTCCATAATCATCCGCGACAACAGATAAATCCGCGGCGCCACGCTCGCCACTTCGGCGTATTCCTCCGGCGTGTGGATATTGCCGCCAACAATCCCGAAACCATCCAGCGTCGGCGTGCCGACTCCAGCGGACAGACTGGCATCCGCCGCACCGCCACTGCCCTCCTCCGTCAACTTGCGGCCAATCTCGCCATAAATCCCCTGAGCCATGGCCATCAGACGATCCGACTCGGCCGTCTGCGGCATCGGTGGCAAGCCGCGTTGCAGAGAAGTCTTCACTTCAGTCTCAGGAATTAATTTGTCCTGCGACACCCGCGCCAGATCCTTCTCAATCCGGTCAAATTCCTCCGGCACTGCCGCGCGCACGTCAGCCTTGGCCGTGGCTTGATCGGGAATCACGTTGGTGCGGTCGCCGGCCTTGAGCACGGTGAAGTTGATGGTCGTTTTCTTATCCGCATCGCCGAGCTTGCCCAGTTGCAGAATCTGGTGCGCCGCTTCCATCGCCGCGTTGCGCCCCAGTTCCGGCGCGACGCCGGCGTGTGCGGCTTTGCCCTTGACCTCGACCAGCGCCGTCGCGCTGCCCTTGCGCCACACCACCAGGCCATCGGCCGGGCGGCCCGGCTCAAGGTTGAGGGTCACGTCGTGCTGTTTGGCGGTTTTCTTGATCAGGTCGGTGGCGACGTCCGAGCCGGTTTCTTCACTGGCGTCGAGCAGGAAGGTGATTTGCGCGTAGTCCTTGAAGTCGAGGTTTTTCAGGACTTTCAGCGCATAGATCCCGGCGACGATGCCGCCCTTGTCATCCATCACCCCTGGCCCGTAAGCGCGGCCATCCTTGATGTGAAACGGCCGCTCGGCCGCCGAACCTTCCTTGAACACCGTGTCCATGTGCGCCATCAGGAGGATTTTTGCCTTGCCGGTGCCTTTCAGCGTTGCCAGCACATGGTTGGATTTTTCCGGCGTGTTGGGCACCAGTTCGATGGTGGCGCCGAGCTTTTTCAGCTCATCGATAGCGATGTCGCTGACTTGCTTGAGGCCGGGTTCATAGCCGGAACCGGAGTCGATATTGACCAGCCGCTCCAGCAGCTTCAGGGCTTCTGGCTGGTATTGCTCGGCATCGGCGAGCACTTGTTTGTGCGGTTCGGCGAAGGCGTGGGCAGCGGAGAAGGCGAGAGACAGGCCGAGGCTGGCGGCCAGCAGGGAGCGAGAAAATGAGAACGTCATGAAGCGATCCTTGTTTCGCGTCGGGGAGTTTTAACCGTACCCGACATCGGCGCGAGGCTCTACACCGAATGCGACACTGATCTAACCGACAACACAAAACCCTGTGGGAGCGAGCCTGCTCGCGAAGGCGTCGTGTCAGGCGATATCAATCTTGGCTGACCCAGCGCTTTCGCGAGCAGGCTCGCTCCCACAATGGATTTGTGGTGATGCGGATCAAACCGAATCCAGCAACGGCTGCCGGGGCTTGTCATCGCAATTGCAGATCACCCGGTTACGTCCGCTCGCCTTGGCCTCGTACAACGCCTGATCGGCATCATTGAGCCAGCGTGTCGCGTCGGCATGCGCCGGATCGTACGCCGCCAGGCCGATACTCAAACTGACCTTCAACGCCGGATTCTGCTCATAACCCAGAATCGCGAAACGCTCGCGCAACGCTTCCATCGCCTGCGCGGCGTTGAACAGCGGCAGATCCGGCAAAATCACGCAGAACTCATCACCGCCGTAACGCCCGGCAACGTCTGTCGCTCGCAGGTTCTGCTTGAGCAACTTGCTCAACTGGCGCAACACAATGTCGCCGGCAACATGGCCGTAGGTATCGTTGATCGCCTTGAAGTGATCGATGTCGATCAACGCAATCGCCGCGCCCTGTTTCTGCCGTTTGCAACGCTGAAAAGCGATCTCCAGCTGATCCTTCCAGGCGCCGTGGTTGAGCAACCCGGTCAGGCTGTCGGTGCGGCTCAGGGCAAGCAATTCGCGTTTATGCCGACCGAGGGTGTAGGCCTGGCGAAAGCAGATCCAGCCCAGCGCCAACGGGTACAGCAGCAGCAACGGAAAACAGGCGTACATTTGCGCAGGCGAGGTCTGCGGAACGAATGCCGGAGCAAAGACCACCAGCCCGACGCCGACCCCGAGCAACTGCGCCGCCGAGCCTGCCAATAGAAAGCGTGAACCGCCGATCGCGACGTTGTTCATCGCCATCATCGAAATGGTCGTCGCCGTGGGTAGCGGATTGAAATGCATGGCGGCAAGCCAAAAGCCGCCGAAAAAAGCGTCGATCAACAGATTGCGGTGTTCAGCGTGGTAAGGAACCCGGGCGCGGCGTGCCCATTGAAACGCCAGATGTGGCCAGACCAGGCCGTTGAAGAGCATCAGCGCCCAGACCCACAGTGGCGGATCGAGCGAGTACATCGCCACGCTCACGCACACGAGCCCCAGAATCAACCCGAGGATGCGCGACGTATAAAGCCTCCTGGCCAATGAAAGTCCCTTTCCTCCGGTATTTCCCATAAGGACCTCGATCACGCACACCGCAGGACGGATGTGCTGGAAGTCTAACAGGGCGACGTTAAATAGCCATCACCGGCCAGCGGGCTGAATAGAGCGACATCAGGGCCGCACACAGTGCAAATATTTGGCTATACATGAAAGGAGCAAAATGGAAAAACAACTATAAGAAGGAGGCCCATGCACACCTATCACGTGTTGATCATTGGCAGCGGTTTTGGCGGTCAATGTGCTGCGGTCAACCTGCTCAAGGCCGGGATCGACGATTTTCGCCTGCTGGAACGACGGAACTTCTTTGGCGGCACCTGGTGCCAGAACACCTACCCCGGCGCGGCGGTGGACGTGCCGTCGCCGCTGTATTCGCTATCGTTCGCGCCGTACCGCTGGTCGCAGATGTTCGCCGGGCAAGCCGAATTGCAGCGCTACACCGAGCATGTCATCGAGCAGTTCGGTTTGCGTGAGCGCGTGGAGTTGGAGGCCAATGTCGAGCGCGTCGAATGGGACGACACGGAAAAACGCTGGGCCGTGCACACCGCCAGCAAAGGCACCCTTTATGCGCAGTTCCTGATCAATGCCACCGGGCCATTGAGCCAACCGGTCACCCCACACTTTCCTGGCCAGGATCGCTTTCAAGGCAAGACTTTTCATACGAACAACTGGGATCACAGCTACGACCACCACGGTAAACGCGTGGCAATCGTCGGCAGCGGCGCCAGTGCGGTGCAGGTGATTCCGGCGATTGCGTCGCAGGTCGAGCAATTGCACGTGTTTCAGCGCACGCCGCATTGGGTGCTGCCCCGCGCCGACCGCCAGTTCGGGCCGTTACAGCGCTGGTTGCTTGGCCTGAAACCCGCCTACAAACTGTTGCGCTGGCTGATTTACTGGCAATTCGAAACCCGGGTCATCGCGTTCAAATATTCGAAAGCAGCGATTCACATGGTCCAGCAGCACGCCCTGCGTTTTCTCAAACGCCAGGTGCCGGACCCGGCGCTACGAGAAAAACTCACCCCGGACTTCACCATCGGCTGCAAACGGGTACTGGTGTCCAGCACTTATTACCCGGCGCTGAGTCGTCCCAATGTCACCTTGCATACCCGCGAGCAAGGCATCGCTTCCATGGACGAAACCGGGATCAACACTGAGGACGGTCAGCACATCGATGTTGATCTGATCGTCTGGTCGACCGGTTACGACGCCACCGACGGGGTGATTTCCTACCCGGTCAGCGGAAAAAACGCCGTGCAACTCAGAGAGGTCTGGGCGCAATACCCGCGCGCGTATCTGGGCACCAGCCTGCCGGACTTTCCCAACCTGTTTATCGTCACCGGCCCGAACACCGGCATCGGTCATACCTCGGCGCTGTTCATCATCGAGTCGCAGATGAACTACATCCTCGACTGCATTCGCACCGTGCAAGCGAAGGGTCTGCGCAGCATCGAAGTGCGCCGTGAAGCGGAACGTACCTACACTGAGATGATTCATCGGGAAATGCAGCGCACGGTCTGGAAGTCCGGCGGCTGCCACAGTTGGTATCAAAGCAAGAGCGGTCATGTGATCGCGATGTTTCCCGGCTTCAGTTTCAGCTATCACCGCTTGACCCGGGCGCTGAAACCGGCCGACCACATTCTGTCCTGAACACGTAAAAGGAAGACGTCGATGCTTTTGCTGTTTGTCGCCCTCGCGGTTTTCGTGGCCTGGAGCTGGTTGAGTTATCCGGCGGTCGGTCATTGGCTGTACGACCTGAACATGGCCATCGAGGCCAAGTTGTACAAATTGCACAAGATCGAAGTGCCGATCGCCGAGATGACCGTCTCGACCTGGCAAGGCGGGCCGTATGAAGCGGCCAGCGCGATTCTGATGCTGCATGGCTTCAGCGCCGAGAAGAACCTGTGGCTACGCTTTTCCCGGCACTTCGTGCGCCAGTACCGGGTGATCATCCCGGACCTCGCCGGCCATGGTGAAACCGGCTTCAAGGCTGGCGGCGGCTACGACATTCCGCTGCAAGCCAAACGCATGATCCAGTTGCTCGACGTTTGCGGCGTGGAGAAAGTCCACGTAATCGGCAACTCGATGGGCGGCTACATTGCCGCGTGGCTGGCGGCGACTTATCCGGACCGCATCGCTTCGGTGGCATTGATCGACCCGGCGGGCGTCACCGCGCCCGAGGCCAGCGACATGGAGCGGCATCTGGCGCGCGGGCATAACCCGTTTCTGATCAACTCGCGGGAAGAGTTTCGCCAGTTTTACGCGATGACCATGGAATCGCCGCCGTGGGTGCCGAACCTGGTGCTGGACGCCATCGCCCAGCGCTACGAACAACAACGCGATGAACTGGAGGAGATCTTCCGCGATTTTCGCGCCAGCCCGCCGATGGAGCCGAAACTCGCCGACATCAAGTGCCCGGCGCTATTGCTCTGGGGGCGCAAGGATCGGCTGATCGACGTCAGCAGCGTGCCGGTGTGGAGCAAGGGCATCGCCAATCTGCGCGTGGATGTCTGGGATCATGTCGGGCATATGCCGATGGTTGAACAGCCGGGGAATACTGCGCGGCTGTATCGCGAGTTTTTGGGGAGCCAAAGATGACAATGCACCCCGCCCCTGATCGTTCCCACGCTCTGCGTGGGAATGCCTCAAGGGACGCTCCGCGTCCAGTGACGCAGAGCGTCACGGGCTGCATTCCCACGCAGAGCGTGGGAACGATCAAGGGTAAGGGCTTGAGATGAACATTCTTTATGACGAACGCCTCGACGGTCCGTTGCCGCAGGTGAACAAGGCCGAATTCCTCAAGGCATTGCAGCAAGCAGTACCGGATCTGGATATTTTATGGCGCGAGGACGAACTCAAACCCTACGAATGCGACGGCCTCTCCGCTTACCGCACCACGCCGATGCTGGTCGCCCTGCCCCGTCGACTCGAGCAAGTGCAAACCCTGCTCAAACTCTGCCATGAGAAAAACGTCCCGGTGGTTGCCCGCGGTGCCGGCACCGGCTTGTCCGGCGGCGCCTTGCCGCTGGAACAGGGCCTGCTGCTGGTGATGGCGCGCTTCAATAATATTCTGCACATCGACCCGGCCGCGCGCACCGCGCGGGTTCAACCGGGGGTGCGCAATCTGGCGATCTCTCAGGCAGCGGCGCCTTTCAGCCTGTATTACGCGCCGGATCCATCCTCGCAGATCGCCTGTTCGATTGGCGGCAACGTCGCCGAAAACGCCGGCGGCGTGCATTGCCTCAAGTACGGATTAACCGTGCACAACCTGCTGAAAATCGAAGTGCTGACCATCGAAGGCGAACGCCTGACCCTCGGTTCGGACGCCCTCGATTCAGCGGGTTTCGATTTGCTCGCGTTGTTCACCGGCTCCGAAGGCTTGCTGGGGATCATCACCGAAGTCACGGTCAAACTGCTGCCCAAACCCCAAGTCGCGAAAGTCCTGCTGGCCAGTTTCGATTCAGTGGAAAAGGCTGGCCGCGCCGTCGCTGAGATCATCGCGGCGGGGATCATTCCCGGCGGCCTGGAGATGATGGACAACCTCGCCATTCGCGCCGCTGAAGATTTCATCCACGCCGGTTACCCGGTCGATGCCGAGGCGATTCTGCTGTGCGAACTCGATGGCGTCGAAGCCGATGTTCACGACGATTGCCAGCGGGTGCGCGAGGTCATGACCGAGGCCGGCGCCACCGAAGTGCGTCAGGCCCGCGACGAAGCCGAACGCGTGCGGTTCTGGGCTGGGCGCAAAAATGCTTTCCCGGCCATCGGACGTTTGTCGCCCGATTACTACTGCATGGACGGCACCATCCCGCGCCGCGAATTACCCGGCGTCCTGCAAGGCATCGCCCGCCTCGGCGAAGAATACGGTTTGCGCGTGGCCAACGTGTTCCATGCCGGCGACGGCAATATGCACCCGCTGATTCTGTTCGACGCTAATCAACCGGGCGAACTGCACCGCGCCGAAGCCTTGGGCGGCAAGATCCTCGAACTGTGCGTGCAGGTCGGCGGCAGCATCACCGGCGAACACGGCGTCGGCCGCGAGAAAATCAACCAGATGTGCGCGCAATTCAACAGCGATGAACTGAGCCTGTTCCACGCAGTTAAAGCCGCGTTCGACCCACAAGGCCTGCTCAATCCCGGCAAGAACATTCCGACCCTGCACCGCTGCGCCGAATTCGGCGCGATGCACATTCACGCAGGGCAATTGCCCTTCCCCGAACTGGAGCGCTTCTGATGGCCGATGTCGACGCCGCCAGCGCCCTGCTCGATCAGGTCAACGAGGCCCGGGCCAACGCCACGCCGCTGAAAATTCAGGGTGGCAACAGCAAAGCGTTCCTCGGCCGCGAGGTCGCCGGCGAAGTGCTCGACACCCGCGCCCACTGCGGCATCGTCCGTTACGAGCCGACCGAACTGGTGATCACGGCGCGCGCCGGCACGCCTCTGTCCGAGCTGCTGGCGGCGCTGGATGCTGCCGGACAAATGCTGCCCTGCGAGCCGCCAGCGTTCGGCGAAGGCGCAACGGTTGGCGGCATGATCGCCACGGGTTTGTCCGGGCCACGACGGCCGTGGTCTGGCTCGGTGCGCGACTTCGTCCTCGGCACGCGGGTGATCACTGGCCTTGGGCAGCACCTGCGTTTCGGCGGCGAAGTGATGAAAAATGTCGCCGGCTATGACCTGTCGCGGCTGATGGCCGGCAGTTACGGCTGCCTCGGCGTGCTCACCGAGGTCTCGCTGAAAGTCCTGCCGAAACCGCGTCAGTGCCTGAGCATTCGCCTCGATATGGAATGCGCGCGGGCGCTGGCCAAGCTTGCCGAGTGGGGCCAGCAGCCGCTGCCGATCAGTGCCGCGTGTCACGATGGTCAGAGCCTGTATCTGCGGCTCGAGGGCGGCGAAGGTTCGGTGACGGCGGCGCATCAACGCCTCGGGGGCGAGCCGCTGGATTCGGGGTTCTGGCGGGATCTGAATGAGCAGCGTCTAGGGTTTTTCGACGAAGGCCTGCCGCTGTGGCGCTTGTCTTTGCCGAACAATCTCGGGCCACTGGATCTGCCCGGCGAGCAACTGATCGACTGGGCCGGGGCACAACGCTGGCTGAAATCCGACGCGGCGCACATTCATATCCTCGCTCAGGAACTCGGCGGCCATGCCACCTGCTTTACCCACGGCGCCTGCTCTTCGCCATTCCAGCCGCTGGCCTGGACACTGCTGCGCTATCACCGACAACTCAAGGCGCAACTCGACCCGCAAGGGCTGTTCAATCCCGGTCGGATGTACGCGGAGTTCTAGCCATGCAAACCACCCTCAGCGAACAATCGCGACAACTGCCCCGCGCCGCCGAGGCGGAGAAGATTCTGCGCACCTGCGTGCATTGCGGCTTTTGCAACGCGACCTGCCCTACCTATCAGTTGCTTGGCGATGAACTGGATGGCCCGCGCGGGCGCATCTACCTGATCAAACAAGTGCTCGAAGGCGCACCCGCGACGGCGCAGACGCAACTGCACTTGGACCGCTGCCTGTCGTGCCGTAACTGCGAAACCACCTGCCCGTCCGGTGTCGACTATCACAACCTGCTCGACATTGGCCGCGCGGTGGTCGATCACGCGGTGCCGCGGCCGGCGGCGCAACGCCTGTTGCGCGAGGGTTTGCGCGCATTGGCGCCGAATCCAGGGTTGTTCAAAGGCTTGCTACGCGTGGGCACGACGTTTCGGCCGCTGTTGCCGCGCTTGCTTGAAAGCAAACTGCCGCAGCACTTGCCGGTTAACGGCTCGCGCCCTGCCCCTCGCCACGCCCGTCGCGTGTTGTTGTTGGAAGGCTGCGTGCAACCGGGGTTGTCGCCAAACACCAATGACGCTACGGCGCGGGTGCTGGATCGCTTGGGCATCAGTGTCACCCCGGTGGCCGAGGCCGGGTGTTGCGGCGCGCTGGACTATCACCTCGACGCGCAAGCCAAAGGCCTCGACCGCGCCCGGCACAACATTGATGCCTGGTGGCCGCACCTGCAGAACGGTGCCGAAGCGATTGTGCAGACCGCCAGCGGTTGCGGCGCATTCATCAAGGATTACGGGCATTTGCTGGAAGACGATCCGCTGTATGCAGCCAAGGCCCGGGAAATCAGCGAGCGCACGCTGGATCTGGTGCAGGTACTCGCACAGGAACCGCTCGAACAGATCTGCGCCGCCACTGAACGGCGGATTGCCGTGCATTGCCCATGCACGTTGCAGCACGCATTGAAACTGGGCGGCGCGGTGGAAGCCGTGCTGACGCGCCTCGGCTTCAATCTCACCGCCGTGCCCGACGGCCATTTGTGCTGCGGCTCGGCGGGCACCTATTCGCTGACGCAACCGGTGCTCGCCCGGCAACTGCGCGACAACCGTCTCAACGCGCTGGAGAGTGGCCGCCCTGAGCTGATCGTCACTTCCAACGTCGGCTGTCAGAGCCATCTGGCCAGTGCCGGACGCACGCGGGTGATGCACTGGATCGAACTGGTCGATCAGTCGTTGGCAGAATGAAGTTCGTAGGATTCTTCGTTTGCCCGCGTGCGAGAAGGCTGCGATCTTTTCCCTCATTCATTCCGTGACCGTGGCAGGAATTTTTTTCATGACCGTGCAGCCGTTCGTCAGCCCCGACCTGATCCGCCAACGCTTCTCCAAAGCGATGTCCGACATGTACCGCGAAGAAGTGCCGCTGTACGGCGCGCTGATGGAGTTGGTGGAACAGACCAACCGCGAAGTGCTTGCACGTCAGCCGGACATCGCCCGGCAGCTCGACAGCACCGGTGAAATCCAACGGCTGGACATGGAGCGCCATGGCGCCATTCGCGTCGGCACCGCCACCGAACTGGCCACCCTCGCCCGCCTGTTTGCGGTGATGGGTATGCAGCCGGTGGGTTATTACGACTTGACTCCGGCGGGCGTGCCGGTGCACTCCACGGCGTTTCGCGCGGTGCATGAGGAGGCGCTGCAGATCAGTCCGTTCCGCGTGTTCACCTCGTTGTTGCGCCTGGAATTGATTGAAGATCCGCAGCTGCGCGCCTTTGCCGAATCAGTGCTGGCCAAGCGTTCGATCTTTACCCCGGAGGCGATGCGCCTGATCGCGCAAGCTGAAACCGCAGGCGGATTGAATGAAAGCGAGGCCGAGGCATTCGTCTTACAGGCACTGGAAACTTTTCGCTGGCATCACAGCGCTACGGTCACCGCTGCGCAATATCAGACGTTGAGCGCGCAGCATCGCTTGATCGCCGACGTAGTGGCGTTCAAAGGCCCACACATCAATCACCTGACGCCGCGCACGCTGGACATCGACAGCGTGCAGGAACAGATGCCGGCCCATGGCATCACACCGAAAGCCGTCATCGAAGGCCCGCCGCGCCGGAAGTGCCCGATCCTGTTGCGCCAGACCAGTTTCAAGGCGCTGGACGAGCCGATCGCCTTCACCGATCAAAGCGAGACCCATGGCAGTCACAGCGCGCGATTCGGCGAAATCGAACAACGCGGCGCGGCACTCACACCCAAGGGTCGAGCGCTGTACGACCGCTTGCTGAATGCCGCGCGCGATGAACTCGGCGACTTCCCTAACGAAGGCAATGCCGCACGCTACAACGCGCTGATGGCTGAGCACTTTGGCGAATTTCCTGACAGTGTCGAGGGTATGCGTGAACAAGAGCTGGCGTACTTTCGCTATTTCGTTACGGAAAAAGGGCTGGCTGCTGGAGGGCTTGGGCAGTCGTCTCTGGAGGACTTGTTGCGCGATGGTCATGTGAAAGCGGAACCGTTGGTGTACGAAGATTTCCTGCCGGTGAGTGCGGCGGGGATTTTTCAGTCAAACCTTGGGGACGCGGCGCAGGCGCACTATGGCGAGCATTCCAATCGACAGGCGTTCGAGCAGGCGCTGGGGCGCACGACCATTGATGAGTTGCGGTTGTATGCGGCGACGCAGCAGCGTTCGATTGATGATTGTCTGTCCCAATTTGCGCATTGAAAAATCAAAAGATCGCAGCCTTCGGCAGCTCCTACAGGGGAAATACATTCCAAATGCAGGAGCTGCCGAAGGCTGCGATCTTTTGATCTAAAAGTTTTAAGTAGCCGCCTCGACCAAATGATGGCGTGTGGCCATTGTGCGCAAGAAGTTGCGCACTTGTTTTGCAAAACAGATCGCGAAAACCGCTGAGAGCCACGTCGTACAAGGCCTGCAGCCAAGTGCGCAAGAAGTTGCGCAGTACTGCGCAACTTCTTGCGCACTTTTGCCTTGGATGGCCGCTCTATTTCTCACGTCCACCGGAAAAACCGGGCAAACACCCCGGCCCGTATGGCCGCCACAATTGTTGGCACGCTCCTTGATAACAGTCAGGCACCCACCGGGCGATTTCGCCTCCCGGGCACCTTAAATTATTCCGCAAGGAGAGCACCCCATGGCAACACCAGCGTACATGTCGGTTACCGGCGAAAAACAAGGCCTGATCACTGCA
Source organism: Pseudomonas sp. VD-NE ins (assembly GCF_031882575.1). Taxonomy (NCBI): domain Bacteria; kingdom Pseudomonadati; phylum Pseudomonadota; class Gammaproteobacteria; order Pseudomonadales; family Pseudomonadaceae; genus Pseudomonas; species Pseudomonas sp. VD-NE ins. The sequence goes on along the minus strand of NZ_CP134772.1, from coordinate 2,475,939 downwards.
GGCGCTTTCACCGCTGACTCCGTAGGCAACACCTACCAGGAAGGCCACGAAGACCAGGTTATGGTTCAGGCTTTCAGCCACGACGTGATCATCCCGCGTGACCCACAATCCGGTCAGCCAACCGGTCAGCGCGTTCACAAGCCAGTTGTGATCACCAAGGTCTACGACAAGGCTTCGCCTCTGCTGCAAGCCGCTCTGACCTCCGGCGAGCGCATGAGCGAAATCGTTATCCAGTGGTTCCGTACTTCTGCTCAAGGCACCCAAGAGCACTACTACACCACCAAACTGGAAGACGCGATCATCGTCGCCATCAACAACAAAATGCACAACTGCCAGGATCCAGGCAACTCGCACTTCACCCACCTGGAAGAAGTGCAGTTCACCTACCGTAAAATCACCTGGACCCACGAAGTATCCGGTACTTCGGGTTCCGATGACTGGCGTGCTCCAGTCGTTTAATTACGGCTGATCGTTACAAGCATCGGCCAGCTCTGCTGGTCGATGTTGTTTTCGCCCTCCAGAATTTCGCGTAAGTTGAGCCGCTTTGCGGTCGTCGACGTACGCCGCTGTACAGCACGAGGAACAAGGGATGTTCGCGCCGGCCAATGAAACTCACTTTGCCCTGACCATCGAAGGTCTTTCTGCTGACTTTCAGGTATTCACCCTGCAAGGTCGCGAAGCCATCAGCCAGCCTTTTGTCTTTGAGGTGGAGCTGGTCAGTGAGCAGCCGTCGCTGGACCTCGAAACCCTGCTGCACAAACCGGCCTTCCTGCAACTGTCGCCCGACGGCAGCGGCATCCACGGCCAGATCTACCGCGCCGCGCAAGGCGATTCCGGCAAACGCCTGACCCGTTATTCGGTAACCCTGCGTCCGCAATTGTCCTACCTCGCGCATCGCGTCAATCAGCGCATCTTCCAGAACCTCACCGTGCCGAAAATCATCGGCAAGGTCCTCGAAGAGCACGGCATCCAAAGCAACGCCTACGAATTCAAGACCGGTTCGATTTATCCCGAGCGCATCTACTGCGTGCAATACGATGAATCGGACCTGCATTTCATCCAGCGCCTGTGCGAGGAAGAAGGTATTCATTACCACTTCGAGCACACGGCGACGGCGCACAAACTGGTATTCGGCGATGACCAGACGGTGTTCCCGAAACTCAAGCCTGTGGCCTATCAGCAAGACTCCGGCATGGTCGCCAGCGACCCGGTGATCAAGCGCTTCGACCTGCGCCTGGAAACCCGCACCAGCCGCACCACCCGCCGCGATTACGACTTCGAAAAACCACGCCTCACCCTCGAAAGCGAAAACCGTGGCGACGCCCTGCCCGACCTTGAAGACTACGATTACCCCGGTCGCTTCATCGACCGCGAGCGCGGCAAACACCTGGCCAAACGCGCCCTCGAACGCCATCGCAGCGACTTCCAGCTCGCCGAAGGCAAAAGCGATCAGCCATTGCTGGTCAGCGGCCACTTCCTCGCCCTGACCGCGCACCCGAAAGCCAAATGGAACGACCTCTGGTTACTGACCGAAGTCCTCCACGAAGGTAAGCAGCCGCAAGTCCTCGAAGAGTCAGTGACCAGCGACACCACTGCACTCAAAGACGATTTCCACCAGGGCTACCGCAACCGCTTCCAGGCCACGCCGTGGGACGTGCCGAACCGCCCGCCCCTGCGCCACCCGAAACCGCGCATCCTCGGCAGCCAGAGCGCCGTGGTCACCGGCCCGAAAGGCGAAGAGATCCATTGCGACGAATATGGCCGCGTCAAAGTCCAGTTCCACTGGGACCGCGAAGGCCAGGCCGACGACAAAACCAGCTGCTGGCTGCGCGTTTCCAGCGCCTGGGCCGGCGCGCAATACGGCGGCATCGCCATCCCGCGCATTGGCATGGAAGTGCTGGTCACCTTCCTTGAAGGCGACCCTGATCAACCGCTGATCAGCGGCTGCCTGTACCACAAGGAAAACACCGTCCCCTATCCACTGCCGGCGAACAAGACCCGCAGCACCTTCAAGACCCTCAGCTCGATGGGCGGTGGCGGCTACAACGAACTGCGCATCGAAGACAAAAAAGGTCAGGAACAGATCTACCTGCACGCCCAGCGCGACTGGGACGAAAACATCGAGCACGACCAGAAAATCCGCGTTGGCAACGAACGCCACGACACCGTCGAAAAGAACAGCTACAGCGAATTCAAGGCCGAAGAACACCACACCGTCTACGCCGACCGCAAAGTCGAAACCCGCGCCAACGACCACCTGACCGTCGGCGTCAATCAGCACATCAAGATCGGCACCGGCCAGTTCATCGACGCCGGCCAGGAAATCCACCTCAGCAGCGGCATGAAAGTGGTAATGGAAGCCGGCGCCGAGCTGACCCTGGTCGGCGGCGGCAGCTTCATCAAGATCGACGCCGGCGGCGTGACTATGAGCGGCCCGGTGATCAATATGAACTCCGGCGGAAGTCCCGGCAGCGGCACGGGCGCCGCCCCGCTGATGCCCGGAGTCCTGAAACAGGCCGACGCCGACAAGGCCGGCCAAGTCCTCACCCCGGCCCAGATCAACACCCTCAAACGTAACGCGCCATTCTGCGAAGAATGCGAAAAATGCAAGGCAGGTGCCTGTGCCATCTGATCGAATTACGCCCAAGGATTGGCTGGCGCAACAGCCGTTGCAGACTGGTGAGCGTTTGTATCTGGTGATTAGTGCGGCGAGTGATTCCGACGCGCTGAAAAACCTGTATCTCACCGAACCCACCGCCCAGCTCATCCCGATCTGGGGCGGCACGCCCTACTCCACTTGGCAACCGGTGATGCCGTATGTCACCGAACTCAAAGCCAATTCCGCGTTCCTGCCGTGGATCGCTGAAACCGATGCCCTCGATTGGGGCTGGCTGGCGGTGTCGCGTTCCGAGCCGAACGACGTTTTCGAGCATCTGCGCAGTCTGACGCAGGTGAAGATGCCGGACGGGACCGAGGTGTTTTTCCGGTTTTGGGATGGACGGCATATCTACCCGATTCTGCATGGGCTGGGGGAGAAGGCTGGGGAAGTGATGCCGATGTTTGAGCGGTATCTGATTAACGGGCAGTCGCTGGAGGTTGGGACGCGGGTTGTGCCGAAGGTGAAAGATTGGCCGTGGTGGGAGGTGCCGAAGCCGTTACTGGACGGCTTGGCCAAGGAAAATCCGACGACGCTGATCAGCAACTTGATGCAGTGGCTGGAAGAAGACCGACCAGACATTTATACCGCCTGGCCCGAAAACAACCTGAAGCTGAAAATCAGCCGTTTCGTGCGCCGTCCGGACGCACCGAAAAACCTTAAAGAAGCACTGTTAAACCACCTGATTCTGGAGCAAGGCTGATGGATCGCGTTGCCTTTGTTGACAACCAACTGAACACCTTCAAGGACAGTCTGAAGCTGTATCAGGAACAAACCAAAACCTGGTATGCGCGGGCTGCCGACAAGGCCAGTCGAGCCGCTGACTTGCCCTCCTTGCTGGGTATGGAGCGAGTGATCAAAGTTGGCGACACCAGCAAAGCGGTGAGCATGACCGACGGTAATTTCACTTCGAACGTGGCTCAGTGCCCGCTCAAGGGACCGTTGCTGATCGAGAGTAAATTCGAGTCGGTTTACGACATTCCTATCGGCGAAATCGAAGTCGAGATCGTGGCCGTTGAGGGTGGTGCAGTCAGCAAGGTCAAACTCGATGCTCAAGGCAAAGCCGCCTGGACCGGCGGTATTCCAGGCAAGTTCTACGAGATCCGCGTTCATAACGAAGTGACGCCGGCACAAATCGATGCCCTCTTCAGCTCCTACAGCGGCGTGACCGCAGACCTAGAAGGTTTTCTTCGCAAAGAGTGGGCCGGATTCAAACCGCAATGGTCGAACGTTTCCACCTCGGGCACCGCGATGGCGATTGGCACCGGCATTCTTGAAGGTGGCTGGGAGGCCATCAAGGGTGTGTGGGATGGCATCAATCAGGTGCTCGACATCCTGCAGGACCCGGGGAAATTCAAAGATGATCTCGGTGCTGGCGCACAAAAGCTAATCGATATTGCCCAAAGCACACCGGACGTCATGAAAAAGGCCATGTTACTGGCCAGCGATGAAGCAGCATTGTTCCTGCTGGTACGCAGCGCCGTGATCTGGCTCGCAGGGTTGCCGCCAATGAAGATGGCGGGCGACATCGCGAAGATGACCACGGCAATGGTCGTCGGTATCGCCATCGACATCGTTATTGGCGTGGTATTGACCATTGCGGCTGAAGGTACCGGGGTTATCTACCTCGCTGCCCGACTGAAGAAATACGGTGAGCTTGTCATCAACGCCGTGGTCGGTTTCGTTAAGTCGCTGTTCAAGATCATCAATGGCTTTATGGAATACGTCGCGAAATACACCGCTGTTGCGGCGCGGGGTGTGACGGCCAAGGTGAGAAACGGAGTTTCTGAGTTGCGTTTTGACGGGAAGAAAAACGCGAAACTTGCCGAAGGCAAAATAGCTGACGATGCCTCGAAGCAAGCCACGACTCCCGCTAATAAAAGCGCGGAGCCTGTGTCCTGCACGCGCGTCGACAAGTGCCCGGTTTCGATGGTGACCGGTGAAGAACTGTTGACGCTGACCGATGGTCAACTCGATGGCCTGCTGCCGTTTGAATGGACACGCCTCTATCGAACCAGCGCAGTGGAAATTGATTGCGGCTTGGGTTATGGCTGGAGCCATGCCTTGGCTCATCGCATCGAAATCAATGGCGATGAAGTCATCTGGACCGACCACGAAAACCGCTCAACCCCCTTCCCGCTTCCAACCGAACAACGCCCGGCCATCACCAACAGCCTTTCCCGCGCGGCAATTTTCCTCGGTGACGATCCATCGGAACTGATTCTGGCCCAGGCCGGCAAGCGTCCATCGTTCTACCACTTCCGCTTTAACAGCAAAGGCGCCACCCTGATCGCCATCAGCGACAGCTATGGCAATCGACTGCACGTCACACGCGATATCCATGGTCGTATCAAACGCCTCGACAATGGCGCCGGTCGCGCCTTGCTTCTGCGCTACGACCGAAAACACATCGTCGCGGTCGACTATCAGCAGTTTCTGCCTGCTGACAATCTGGAAGACGCCTGGAATACGGTGCAGACGCTGGTCACCTACAGCTATGACACCCAGCATCGTTTGATCGAGGCGAAGAACGCGGCCGGTGAAGCCGAACATTATCGCTACAACGAACAGCACGTCATTCTCGAGCGGCAACTGGCGGGCGGCGCTGCGTTCTACTGGGAGTGGGAGAACGAAGGCAAACTGTCTCGTTGCACACATCACTGGGCCAACTTCTCGCAGATGGAAGCGCACTACGCCTGGGATGACAAAGGCAGCGTGACTGTCACCAACGCCGACGGCAGCGAAGAGGTTTACACCCACGACGACCAAGCGCGATTGATCAGCAAGATCGACCCGGACGGCGCCGAGCACCTCAAGGCCTACAACGACAAAGGCCAGTTGATCGCACAAAAGGACCCGTTGGGCGCTGTCACCGAGTACCGCTACAACGACAACGGCTTGATGACTGCCGTCATCCCGCCGGAAGACGAAGCCACCACCTACGAATACATCAACGGTTTCGTCAGTGATGTCCATCGCGGAAAAGCCAGTTGGAAGTACCAACGCAACCGTCAGGGCGATATCACCCAGCAAATCGACCCGGACGGCAATGCCACGCTCTACAGCTACGATCCTCAGGGCCGCCTGCTGGAGATTCGCCACCCGGACGGCAGTCGCCATCAACTCGGCTGGAACAACCTCGGCCAGTTGCTGGAAGAACGCCTGCCCGATGGCGGCCAGCGCAAGTATCGCTACGACGCGCTGGGTCGGCAGATCACCCGCCAAGAAGAGTCCGGCGCCATTACCCAATACCAGTGGGACGCAGCTAATCGCCTCGCTCAGGTCACGCTGCCGGGCGGCGCAACCCGTGCGTTTACCTATAACGCCTACGGTAATGTCACCGCTGAACGCGATGAACTCGGCCGCATCACTCGGTACGAATATGCCGAAAATCTGCATCTGGTCAGTCGCCGCATCAACCCCGACGGCAGCCAACTTCGCTATCGCTATGACAACTCACGTCTGCTGCTGACTGAAATCGAAAACGAGCGCGGCGAGCAATACCACCTCGATTACTACACCAACGGCCTGATCCAGCAGGAAACCGGTTTCGACGGTCGTCGTACGGCTTACGAGTATGACCTCAACGGCCAACTGCTGAAGAAAACCGAGTTCGGCGACGATGGCAGCGAACTGGTCACCGAGTACCAGCGCGATGCGGCTGGCCGGCTGCTGGTGAAAACCCTGGCCGATGGCGAAGAAATCCACTACAGCTACGATGCCCTCGGTCGCCTCGTAAACGTCGACGACGGTCATTGGCCGCTCGCCTATAAATACGACCTGCAAGACCGCCTCATCGAAGAACACCAAGGTTGGGGCACCCTGCGCTACGAGTACGATAGCGTTGGTCAGCTCAAACACTGCCGCCTCCCCGACGGCAGCAAACTCGATTACCGTCACCAACCCGGCGGGCAACTCAGCAGCATCGACCTCAACGGCTCACGCCTGACCTCTCACCAGTTCAGTGCTGGGCGCGAACAAAAACGTCAGCAAGGTTTGCTGCTCAGCCAATACCAGTACGACGAACAAGGCCGTCTGCAAGCCCACACTGTTGGCCAGCGAGACAAGAGCCTGTTCCAGCGTCGTTATAACTACGACGCCAATGGCAATCTCGCGGGTATCGATGACAGCCGTAAAGGCAACCGCAGCTATCACTACGACCCGCTCGACCGACTGATCAGCGTGCGCGGTGCTACTCCGGAAAGCTTCGCCCATGACCCGACGGGCAACCTGCTGGGCCAAAGCAATGAAGGCACAGCAAACCTCGCCAACGTCAAAGGCAACCGCCTGCTGATGCAGGGTGATCGCCATTATGACTACGACGCCTACGGCAATCTGATTCGCGAGCGTCGCGGCGCCGGCCAGAAACTCGTCACCGAATACCGCTACGACTGTCAGCACCGCCTCGTCGGTGTCAGCCTGCCGGGTGGAAGCATCGCGAGCTACAAATACGACGCCTTTGGCCGCCGTATCGAAAAAACCGTCGACGGGCACACCACCGAATTCCTCTGGCAAGGTGAACGCCTGATCGCAGAAAGCGCTGAAAACCGCTATCGCAGCTACATCTACGAACCGGGCAGCTTCCGTCCACTGGCGATGCTCGATGGCGAAGGCCCGCGCAAGGCTACGCCGTTTTACTATCAACTCGACCACCTCGGCACACCGCAGGAGCTCACCGACTACAGCGGTGAAATCATGTGGTCGGCGAAGTACCGAGCCTACGGTAATCTCGCCGCGCTGGACGTCAGCGAGATCGATAACCCATTGCGCTTCCAGGGTCAGTATTTCGATGCGGAGACAGGGTTACATTACAACCGGCACCGCTACTACAATCCGGGAACTGGACGGTTTTTGACGCCGGATCCGATCAAGCTTGCGGGTGGGTTGAATAACTACCAGTACGTGCCTAACCCTACGGGGTGGGTAGACCCTCTAGGTCTAGCTAGCGGCCCGACAAATTGTCCACAGCCTGTCCCAGGCGGAACATGGAAATTCAATTCTGAGGTTGATTTAGACTGGAGGGATACACCTGGGACGTCATACCAGCAAATGCACAAAGGATTGGACGAGGCATTTACTCGAACAGGCGTGCCGAAAAACGAATTTTCAGTTACCAAGTGGGGCAAAGACCAATATGGAAAATCTTACCCAACAGAATGGCGCGTATTAGAGGGCAGAAATAAGGGTGCAGAAGTAAACATAGATGATCCTCGCCTCGTTCCTTCTGGTGATGGTCCGGCAGATCCTCATGTCGGTTACCAAACGCCAGGTAAGCGTGGTACAGGTGGGGCTGTTAGAGGACACATATTGTTAGAATCTGTGCCTGTATCACGCGCGAGAATTGGAGATCCTCAATGAACTACCTAGAAAAAGAAATCGATTCGGCATTATCAGAGCAGAACTTAGCGCATGAGAAATTACGCGAGAATGAACTATCTAAATTGATCATGACGCTAACGGCATCATTTTTTTCTTCTGAAACAAAGGGCCTCGACCCTTTTTACTTGAGGAGCCCCCAAAAAAAACACGATCCAGACTTCTGGAAAAAAGTAGACATTCTCGAAAATTTTGAAAACCCCTTACTAATAGTTCAAGACAGTAAGATTCACGCTTGGAAACTAGCAACCTCTGCAGATCTTAAAACGCTATTTTCCGAAACGACTGGATTCCCATTCTGGATAGTCGACGACAACTTCAAAGTGCTAATCTATATGGATGATCATGATTGCGTTCATACCAGCGATAGCACTCATTAAAAACAAATCGACTCTAGGTAACCGAAAGAAATAAAACAGGGACAGACCACGACTCCTTATTTTAAACGGGGCAGATCACAGTTTTTTACATCCATAATCTCCCGCCTGGGAACTCCCCTCTTTCTCGCTATTTAACGTGATCCGTCCCTGAACAACATGAACAGCAAGATTTACGAAGAATATAACTACTGGCTTGGACCGAATGAAGACTCAAATTGGAATGAGTACATTACTGAACAGGTAGCTCATGGAGTTTTAGGAAAATTTAACGCCATGGACTGGCAACAACTTAATGAAGCAATTCTTTCAAAAGAGGAATACTGGCAAGAAAGAAGCGCTACTGCTCTCGGAGAGTTGCGATCGCCCGAAGCGATAGAGATTTTAAAAAAACTTCTTGACTCTACGTTCTCCAAGGTAGCAGTCGCCGCAGCTTCCGAACTTGATTGGACTGAAGCAGTTATTGAGGAAAAATACTCTAATAAAATCCAGAGAATAATAGACAATCTACCCGATGAAGAAATTGATTGTTACCCTGAACTCAAAAACCTATTAAAAAAATCAAAAAACCAAGGTTCCTAATAAAAACTGAAAGCCTGAGTTTTTAAGACGAGTAAAAAGCCTCTACAAGTACGGAAACCGCTTTAACTTCGTCAACCTGCTGGGTAGAAATGAATCTGTCATACACAGCTTTCCAGCCTCACCTGAACAAGTTAAAAAATACATGGGCAATGTAAAATGAGACCCAAACTAAAGCACGAACTTCAACCAATTCGAGTGCCAAGCGGCTGGACAATAACAATCAACAACTTTTTTGAGGTTGAGTTAACCCCAGAAACTAACGACTGGTTCACCTGTTCAGTACTGTTAGGGGGCGTAAGGCGTAGTACTGGGCACTGCTTCGATTCTAGAGTAGAGCCAGAGGGAGACCCCGACGGAGAGTTTGTAATTGATTTCCTAAAAATCGAATATGATCACAAAGGAAAACCGGTGAAAAACTCCGAAGTTTTTCTCGGCGAATTCAGAACTAAAAGCAAGATTGAATTCATCAAGCAGATTGAATCATTCATGATCGAAGCATGAAATACAAATAGAAGAAAAAATAAAAGCGCAAAAAAATAGGACAAAAAAATGTGAAAGATTTATTTTCTACAAACTGAAAATAAATCCACTCCCGTTCCCCCGGAGCGCCATTGAAAATTTTGATGACTTTGGAAAAAGCCTCAATGAAAACAACCTTTGAAACAGCTTTAGAACTTCATGAAACATCTGATTTCTTCAAAGGCAATGGAAAATATTTTGCTCGCGGCTCTGACTGGGGAGATCATCTTTTCATTAGCAACTGGCAGGAAATGTGCGGAGTTTTAAAACACAAAAAAGCAGCACAACACCTGCTGACAACTATATTTCAAAATTATGTAGAACACTTAAAAGAAGATTATTCAGATGCGGAAGGATTGCTTTCAAACATAAGCGCTTACTACACACTTAAAAGCAAAATCGCATTTCTGTCAGACAATAATTACGACTTGGTTGAGAGCCTTGACGAAAACAGCAAAAAAACCATAGGAAAATTATTCCGCCTTCTTAGACAGCAGTACGACATAAAAAACGAACTCTTGCCAAAATACAAATTCAATGATGAGATCAAGCGATTAAAACTCAAGGGCTGTCTAATTGACCTCGAACACCTTTGAGCAGTATTTAATGCGACTACCTCACATCACCCCACGTTCGCTACTTGACCAGTCCTCATGATTAAACATCAGATCACTCTAGCCAATGGATGGACAGCAACCTTTGATAACAACGGTGAATTCCGTATGGGAGCCGAAGGTTGGAGCCTGTCTTTGCAAGGGCCGGACGGCAGGAATATTCATTACTTCGCGGACCAGATCATTCTGGTCAGCGATGACGACGGCACTCAGGCAAATTCATGCCTGCGTCTATCTACTGATGGTGTTTACGGTTATTTGAGTACAGCCGTTGATAGCTGCTGGGTGATCGATTTTTCGCGATGCATGATCGCTCCCCATCGGGTAAGCATCTATCACTACCATGACGCCTACGATGAAAGCGTCGCAGCTTACGAGCAGCCGGCCTTCAAACGCGCGAGGCAATACATCAGCGTTGTTGGAAAGTACATTTATCTGACTTTCCCTCTAACCAAAGATGAGGACTTTCCCAAGGTATGGGAGGAGTACCTCTCGATACGCAGACGCCAACTGGATGAGTTGTATTTCAGAAACTGATCAAAGGGCGCCATCGTCAGCGAAGTGCTTTCACGCGCCCTACCCGATCAACTCATCTGCCACGTCATACTTAACCACCACCCGATTCCGATACAACCTCACCCGTTCCACCAATTCCCCAACCTGCCCCTTCTCCCTCACCTCCCGCCAAATCTCATTCTCCCGATACACCCGCGCGCCCTCCCGCACAAACCGATGCGCCTCTTGAAACACGTGATAGCGATATTCCCTCACCCGATCACACAACAACTCCCCTTCGAGTTGTGTCTCGCCGACGTTCAACTTCAGCTGAAAGCTCCGATCCGTCGGGTTATGCAGCACCAGATCAACGTAGTTGTAGAAAATCGCCGCCCCGGATCCAAACGGCAGCACCCGCCCTTCATCGGGAAACGGGTCGAAGCTGTGGTTGGAGCGCTCGACCACCACCAGCGGAGAATGAATCGCCATCCAGTGAATCAGGTTGCTCAGTTGGCAGATGCCACCGCCTACACCGCGTCGTGCCTCGCCGAATGACAGTTCCATGCCTTCAACGTAGCCGCGCTTCAAAGTCGGGCGGCCGACGAGGCGGCAGAAGGAGAAGTGTTCGCCGGGGCCGATGATGACGCTGTCGATGGCAGCGACGGCGAGTTTCAGGTTGATGACTTTGTTGTGTTGCAGGGCGAGGTCGGAGTCGCCGAGTTTGCGGATGAGTTTCGAGGTGTGTTTGAGGTAGCGAAATGGCAGTCGCTCGGCCGTGGCAACGGGGCGTGCGTAGCGTTTGCTGGAACAGTGCCAGGCAATTTGGCGGAACAGTCTTTTTTGCCACACGCGCAGCCAGTAGAGGGCTGGGTGGTAGAGGGAGAGTGGTTTCATCCGTGACACAACGGCGCGCGCCGTTTCTTCCTTGAGCCGTGAGGGGGGCGCGCATTTTATCCGGTAATGACCGGCAGTACCCCATGCATTTCATTAGACCAACAGCCTCTCTTCGGCATACATCTACCGTCACATCCACAAATTAAGGTTCGACTAAGGTTGCCTCGCTACGATCGCAGCCACGAAACCCTGTCGCCCTTGAATCGCAGATGAGTACTTCCGACATGAAAGCGTTTGATTTACCAACCCAGCCATCGTCGAATTTCAGCCTCGTCTTGGTAAATTACAAAACCCCGGACATCACCCGAATGTGCCTCGAACTTTTGCGTGAGCACGTCCAGGAGCAACGCATTCCGGTGTGGGTGGTGGATAACGATTCGGCGGATGCCAGTCTCGATTACTTGCGCACGCTCGACTGGATCAACTTGATCGAACGGCCTTCGCCGGGCAGGGAAGTCGGCCATATTGCGCATGGCAAGGCACTGGATCTGGCGCTGGAAAAAGTCGACACCGATTATCTGTTTCTGTTGCACACCGACACCTTTGTCTACGACAAGGAAGTGTTTGCCATGATGATGCGCGAGTGCACGAAAACTCCGGATATGGCTGCAGTCGGTTGTGTCGAACAACTCAATCGCGGGATTGTGCGTGACACCTGGCGTTTAACTTCGCGTTTCTGCAAGCACTATGTTCGCAAAGCAAAAGTACGTCTTGGCCTGCGCTCGAAAATGCCAAGACCGTACAAAGAAACTCATCTGAAAAGTTTCTGCACATTGTGGAATGCACGTTTGATGAAGTCCCAGGGCTTGCACTTTTGCATGGATGAGCAGGTGCCCGGATATGCGCTGCAAGATCGAATGACTAGCTTGGGCTATGGCATCAAGTTTCTGTCGCCGCGCAAGATTTTCAGCTATCTGGATCACATTCAGTCAGGAACCGTCGCGGCGGCAGGCACCTACGGGGCAAATCACCGCAGGACGAAAATGTATCAGGCGACGCTGAAGCGCTTTCAAGGGGCAGCTAGACACAGCTGAAGCGCACACCTCGGTCTAATTCACTGCAAACAAAAAGGGCGACTATAAAGTCGCCCTTTTTGTTTGCAGAAATTGTATACATCTACTCCGAAGAGGTGTTCGCCCAGTGTAATGGCCTGGCAATCCATGCACCGGTAAAGAGCCCTGACACTGGGCGAACGGGAGGGATTTTAATAGAAGTTGGCGCTTATGTCCTCATTCTTGAATATGAAATTTATGTACGAAAACGTTAATAGATATTTATCGACGATTCCTTTCATGAAACTTTCAATGAGGTCAATCCGAACTAATAGTATGACTACTCTCATACAAAAACTGTACAAGAGCAGCCACCCTGTAGAGTTAAAGCTCAACTTTCGTGTTGACTGGTCACTTTCAAGATATCGGTGTAAGTAACAATAACGCTCTGCCCTTCCTTCAGATTTTTCAGTTTGGCTTGAATTTCGGGCTTTTTCACGTCGAGAACTTTCGATACGCCCGCCGGGTTTTGCAGGGTCACCTGATTTGTCTTCAAATCAATTTTGGTGATTTTCAGTTGTACCTGAACCTGACGGTACGCTTCGCCACCGGGGTTATCGCTGCCCGGGGCCTTACGCAACTCACCGGTACGTTCGGTGGTACCAGGCAGACCTTTATCCACATCGGTGTCGAGGTAAGCGGCGACAGAACGCTGAACCTGGATGGTGACCTGATCGCCGGCCTTCAGATTGTCGAGGTTTTTCGCCTTGTCGCTGAGCTGAACGTGAACCGGCTTGCCTTCGGCACCTTCCAGCACAACTTGATGTTTGGCGGCATCGACGGAGATCACTTTGGTAGTGACCTTATCCGCCTCGATGGAAGCGGACAGCGGAATATCGGCAGCGAAGGCGCCGAAGCTGGTGGCGGACAGTACGGTTGCGAGGGTGATGGCCTTGGCCAGTGCGTCGAGCTTCATAATCAATACTTTCCCTGTGATGAATGGCAGCGCCCGGCGTTGAAGCGGCTTTGACGCCGAGCGTGCCACTGAGCATAGACGCTGTTCAGGGCTTGGCTGGTGTTTGTTGTTTGGCGGTGTCCTGCGCGGTTGATTCGCCACTGGGCGTGCCCTTCCCGCTATTTTGACGTTGTTTGGGATCGGTGGGCCGCAGGGCGTCGTTGTCGCGTTCGGTTTCGCCCGGTGGCCGGGGTTCGTCGGGGTGTTCGCCTTGGGTGATGGGTTTCATGGGGCTGTCCTCAGGCTTCGGGGTCGTCGAGTTCACGGGTGACGTTGATGGCGGGTGAATCCTTGTGCAGGTCGTCGGCTTTGGCGCGCAGGATCTGCCATTGCTCCAGGTCAATGGCGCCCTGGCCGAGCAGGTCGTCGGCGATGCGTTGCAAGTCGAAGTAATGCGCGTCGGGGGATTGCTGCCAGTAGGTTTCGTCGTCGAACAGGCGTTGCCAGGAATTCAGGTCTGGGGGTTGCAGGTCGTCGCTCATGGCTAATCCTCGGCAGATTTTTCTGTAGAGGACAACACACCAAGCCAAGTTCAAAACCGATCCATTGTAGGAGCTGCCGAAGGCTGCGATCTTTTGATTTTGCTTTTAAAAAACAAGATCAAAAGATCGCAGCCTTCGGCAGCTCCTACGGGGATTTGTGGGTACCTTTCAGTACCCGGTCATTTCCAGATAGCCTTGGCCGGGATGGCTGCCGCTGATGTGCACCGGGCCTTCCCAGTAAGGAATGCGCAGATTCATCCAGGCGTTGGGATTGAGCGCATCGAGGGTAATGTCGAGGTGTTTGTCGGGAATGCTGATTGACCATTTCACCGGCATCGCCCGACCGGCGACTTTGGCGGTGTCTTGCGGGGTGAGCTGGATCTGCGAAGGACGCAGTGTTTGCGTCTGGCCATCGGCAGCGATCCAGGTACCGGTGAGATAAGGCGCGCCGTCCTTCTGGCGCATGCGGTAGAGCATCACGTGTTCACCACCGTCCAGATGCAGGGAAAACCAATCCCAACCGGTTTGATTAGCGGTCAGCGGCTGGCTGCTCCATTCGCGATCAAGCCACGCGGGGCCGCTGACGGTGTAGCGCTGGCCGTCGATCTGCAACGTGCCGTTGGCCTGAAAAAACGGCTGGCTGTAGTAATACGAAGCCTGACCTTCTTCGGATTTCTGACTGAAGCCCTTGTCGCCCTGCAACACCAACGGACGACTGGAAGTGAGGTGCAGTTGATAGGCGAAGTCCTTGTCGCGAGCGCTGAGTTGCAGGTCGCTCAACGGATCCTGCGCCTCACTGGCAAACCGCCAATCATCGATCCACGCCTCGAACGGCGCCAGCCGCACACCGGCCTGCCCCACTCCGCCTCGGGCATAACGCTCGGCAGCGTGATGAACCGTACTGGATGTCACCGCCGCATGCCCCAGCCAGATCGTTTGATTGCCCCACCCTGCCGTCTCCGCCACAGGTTTCAAAGCGCTGCGAAACAAAGTCCACTGCACGCCGAACTCATTGCCCTGCTGATCCTTGAGATTGGCGGTGATGTACCACCACTCGATGCGAAAACCCTCATGCGCGCCATGATCGGCCGGAAAACTGAACACCCGTCCCGGCACCACCGGCGTAAACGCCAACGCCTGATTGCCCATCCCGGCGAAGCCCTTCTGCTCCGACGCCGATTGGTCGCAACCACCGAGCAGCAACAAAACCATGAGCACAACCAGATTAATCCTCATGGGCAAACGTCCTCAGCAGGTCCGCCGGTTGCGTGCGGTACAGCGAATACAGCGGCCATGCCGAAGCCAGTAACGTCGCCAACAACGCCAACCCCATCAACTGCAGCAATTGCCACGGGAACACCCGCAACGGCAGCCGCCAGCCAAACGCCTGCACATTGATCACCGCGTCCAGACACCACGCCAACGCGATCCCCAGTGGCAATGCCAACACCAGCGTCAGTACCGCCAGCAGCCAGGTCTGCCCGAGATTTAGCAGCATCAATTGCCGCCGCGTTACGCCCAGCGCCCACAGCGGTGCGAGTTGACCGAGGCGACTTTGGCTTTGCGTCAGCAGGCTGATGAACAGCGCCACACCCGCCACCGCCAGCGTCAGGCTGTTTAACGCCGCCGTCGCCGCAAAGGTCCGTTCGAAAACCTGCACCGACCAGCCCTTGAGCCGCGCCTGATCGACGATGCGACTGTCATCGAGTTGAAAGCGCGCCTGCAAAGCAGCTAAAAGTCCCGGGATATTCTGCGGCTCGATGCGCAGATTGAAACGGTTCGGCGTCAGTTGCGGCCAGCCGCGCAGCAGATGATGGATGTTGACCAGCAAGTGGCCCTTTGGATTGCCGTAGTCGGCGTAGATGCCCACGATGCGCGGCGACCAAGTGCCGTTTGGCGTCGGAATCGCCACGTGTTCGCCCGCTTGCAGTTTCAGACGCCGGGCGAGTTGCTCACTGAGCATCACCGCATCATCCGTCGCCAGATGCGCCCACGGATCGCCGCCAATAGAATCGAGCAACGGCCAGTGCTGGCGATAGTGCGCGTGATCGATGATGCCGAACACCTCGGCCGGCCAGCCCTGCAAAGTCACCGCGACCTGCCAGTTGGGCAGAATCGCCGCGATGTTCGGCTGCTGTTTGAGCCAGCTGTACATTTCCCGCGACTGTGCCGGATTGCTCGGGTTGATATACAGTTCCGCGCTCAGGCGTTGTTCTAGCCAGTCATCGAAGGTCTGGCGAAAACCGGCGGTCATGCTGCCAGCGCCGATGTTGGCGGCGAGCGCCAGGAGCAACGCCATCAACGCCAGACTGAGTGCCGGCAGTTGCTGGCGGCAATCGGCGAGAAACCACTGGCCGAGTACCGAGCGACTGCGCCCGAGCAACTGATTCAACAGCGCGCTGAGCAACACCGGCAGCGCCAATGCGGCACCGATCAGCAACCCGGCCATCAAGACAAAACCGCTGGCCAGACTGTCGCCGCCGATCAATGCCACCAAGGCAATCAAGACCAACAGCGCTGCCAGCCAAGCTTGGCGACGCAACCAGCGCGCATATTGCTGATGCCAGGCTTGCGGATCCGCCACGGCCAACAACGGCAAACGGGCGGCGCGCAGCAGACTGTTGGACCCGGCGAGCAAGGCGCCGAGCAGGCTCAAACCGATGCCGCTGAACCACCACCAAGGACTGAGGCGCAACTGTCCCGCCACTTCCGCGCCATACAAACCGCGCAGACTGGCGGCGACATCCGGCAGCAAGACACTCGCCAGCCAATAACCGCTGATCACGCCGAATAGCCCGCCGATCAGCGCCAGCACACCCAGTTCAACGATCAGGCAAAAGATCAACATCCGCGCGCTGACCCCGCACGCGCGCAGCGTACGCAGCAGACCGCGCCGTTGCTCAAGAGCCAGGCCAATCGCGGCGTGGACGATGAACAAGCCGACCACGAACGAGAGAAATCCCAACGCATCGAGATTGAGGTGAAAACTCTCGGTCAACCGCGCCAGATTGTTTTCCTCGCCGCTGCTTTTGAGCTGCAATTGCCCCTTGAACACGGCAGGCAACTCGGCGTGGAAATCCTTGGGCAGCAATAGCCGCGACAATTGTCCGGGTTGTTCCAGCAGGGTTTGCGCGACGCCGATGTCCACCAGCAATACGCCGGGCGCCATGTCCTTTTGCGCGAGCAGCGGTGGCAATCGCAGTCCACTAACTGTTTGCGGTGTGTCGCCTTCACGCAGATCCAGCGCCTGCAAGGTTTCCGGTGAAATCCAAGTGCTGCCCGGCGGCGTGAAAAACTCGACCACACGCTCAATCGGCAACGCCTGCCCGGCCACCGCCGAATCGGCGGGGAGCGACACCGGTTCAATGCCCAAGAGTTGCAACCGCTGATTTTCAAAACCCTTGAGCAGTAACCGACCCTGCAACAGCGGCGACACCGGCCAGCCCTGTCGGCGCAGATCAACGAACCATTGCTGCGCGAACGTCGCCCCGTTCGGCGTACTGAGACTGGCCTGCGGTTCGCCACCGATCAACTGGCTCGCCCGCGCGTAACTGTCGCGCGCCTGACTGTTCAGCGCTTCGACGCCGGTAAGCAAACTGGTCGCCAGCCACAACCCGGTCAGCACACTGAAAAACTGCACCGGATGGCGCCGCCAATGGCTGAGCAGCGCACGTAGGGTCTGACGGAAAACGTTCACGTCAGCCGCCCGTTGGACAACATCACTCGCTGAGCTAAACGGGCCGCAACCCGTTGGCTGTGGGTGACCATCAACAAAGTGATCGGTGTGTCGTCAAGCAATTCGAGCAACAGCCGCAACACTTCATCACTGGTCGCCTCATCGAGGCTACCGGTGGGCTCATCGGCCAACAGCAATTTCGGCTGCGACGCCAACGCCCGGCCCAACGCAACGCGCTGCTGCTGGCCACCAGAAAGCTGCTCGGGATAACGCTTGAGCAAATCGCCCAGCCCCAGACGCTGCACCAGATGCGCCTGCCACCGCGGCTCATGACGTCCGGCCAGACGCGCCTGAAACGCCAGATTGTCCTCGACACGCAAACTGCCGATCAGGTTGAACTGCTGGAACACCAGACCAATTTCTGTGCGCCGCCAATTCGCCAATTGCGCTTCGTTCATCGCCTCCAGCCGATGTTCGCCGCTGCGAATGCTGCCGCTGTCGACTTTGTCGAGGCCGGCCACCAGGTGCAGCAAGGTGCTTTTGCCACTGCCGGATTCGCCCATCAACGCCAGGCTGCTGCCGGATGCCAGCGTCAGGTCGATGCCTTGCAGCACCGGCAATGGGCCTTGCGGGGTGAGATAGCTCTTGAAGACGTTTTCAACACGAAGCATGCCGCCACCTGATCGGTCAGTGTGGGGCAAGGATAGCGGATGCCGGTGACAGAGCTGAATCTTGCGGTGAACTCAATGGCCTCATCGCTGGCATGCCAGCTCCCACAGAGAATGAGGTTGTTCACAAATATTGAATTCACCCTAAAACACTGTGGGAGCTGGCTTGCCAGCGATGGGGCCAGTCCTGCCAACCCAAAATCTACTGACCAGCCGCGACACTCGCCGGCGCCTGCGACGGCGTGACAATGCTGCCCAGATCAATGTGCTTCCACTCAGGCTTGGCCCCCAGCCGCGCATTGAAGCGGTAGTTGAAGGTAAATTCATCCGCCGTCGCAACACTCAGTGGCTTGCCATAAACCGCCTCGATCCCCGCCAGGTCATAGCCCATCAACTGCAGCAGGGTCGGGAAGATGTTGTAGTGGCTGGAGCGATCCTTGTTCGCCGCCAATTGCGCCGACCAGTCCAGCGTTTTCAGATCGCTGCCCTGAATCACCACCAACGGCACCAGCCCCTCCTCTTCCACCGGATCGCCACCGCAATGGGTGTTCAGGCCCGGATTACCGCGCTCGTGCAAATCCTGGCCATGATCAGACGTATAGATCAGCAGCGCATTATTCAGATTGGCCTCGGCGAACACTCGCGCAAAGAATTCGCCGACATTCCACAACACGGTGTTCTTGTAGGCATTGCGGTACAGCACCCAGTCATCCGGCTGCCCATTGAAACCGTTGCGCTCGCCGGTATCGGCCACTTCGGTGAACTGTCCGCGCGGTAGTGTCGGGCGGTAGGCCATGAACGCATCCGGGTATTTGTCATGCACCGGGAAGTGCGCGCCAACCTTGTTGATCACCACCAGCTCCGGTTTGTCATCGTTGAGCAATTCGATGAGCTTCGCCGCTGCTGCCATGTCGCGATCGCGCACGCTGGTCTGGTCGAATTGCACGAACTGGTCGATGTCCTTCTTCTCGGTGTCGGTCATCAGGTTCTGCAGATTGCCGGCGGTGCGCTGGGCATCGATGTAGACAGTGCGCAGTCCGGCCTTCTTGGCGTACTGCCAGATCGAGGGCAACGTGCTGTTGATGCGCATGTAGTCGGCGCGGGTGCCGCCGTAGCGCAGGGTCACGTTGGTGTCGGCGCTGCAATTGGCGATGGACGCCGCGTAGCCGTAATTGAAGATGTCGACGCCGGGACGCGCCTGTTTGAGGTTGCTGTGCACACCGAACGGCGCGTTGATGTCCAGGTAATTGCCGGAGATGCTTTCGTCGATGATCAGCACGATGTCATGGCCGACCGCTTGCGAGGTGCGCGCCAGAGTCACCGGTTCGCGCGGGCCGACGGTGTTGTGCAGCGCTTCATAGGCAAACAGGTTCAGATAGGCCAGTGGCGTGTACATGATCGGCAAACCCCGCGCGCCCTCGCCCGCACGCAAGAACAGCACCGCACTGAGCAGCAGCACGCCACACAGCGGCGCCGCCACACGCAACGCGTTGGGAATCGACAACCCGTGGCGAGGTTTCAGGCCGATGCCGAACAGCAACAGCAAACCGTTGAGGGCGCCGTGCAGGATCGCATCGCGATACTGATACGCGGCTTCCTGAATGAAACCGCCGGAGTAGACCAATGAGACGAAACTGCTGTAGCTCAGGTAATCCGCCGTGACGCGGGTATAGACATCGAAAAACACCGCCGAAGCAAACATCGCCAATGCGAAAACGTGGCGAATGAGAGTCTGCCTTATATACGCCGTTAGATATAATGCTAAAGTCAGCGCCAAAAACATCGCGCCAAAAAGAAGTACAGGAAAACCGAGGCCGATAGCATTTAACCGGTCAATGTAATATTCGGCATAAAGCAACAAATAAATAATTAAAAGCCATTCTTTCGCATATCTGAACATGGCGATACCGGTCTTGCCAAACGGCCAGGAGTCAAAGGTTTGTCATTCAGAACCTGACACTAGCACCCGGCCCTCAAAGCGCAAGAATTGACTGCCTTTTGTGAAAAGCGTCAAAAAACCGATGACTCAAATCTGACACACAACGAACGCCAGAAGCCTTTAAATTAAAGGCTTACGACCGTTTATCGCTTAATTTGAATCTGAACAAATCTGCAAGCAAGCAACAAATTCAATCGCAGCAATGACTTGATGGCCAATCGCCAAAAAATGCTTAAGTGTTATACAGATGCAACATGTCATTTTGCTGACACGCTTTTCAAACCCTGCGCTATACCCCTTTTACAGTCTTCTTCCGAACTTCTTCTTTTCGCTCTATCGAGGGTGCGCAGATGGACGTGAGCGTATTTGGCACGGGTTATGTTGGATTAATACAAGCCGCCGCACTAGCAGATGTCGGTCATCGCGTTTTATGCGTGGATATTGATCCAAACAAGATTAAACAACTGCAACAAGCGGTGCCGCCCATCAGCGAGCCAGGTTTGTCCAGCACGCTTGAGGAAAACATCAAGGCCGGCCGTCTGCTGTTCAGCACCCAGGCCAGTGATGCCGTCGAACACGCCGAGTTGATCTTCATCGCCGTCGGCACCCCGGCCGATGAGGATGGCTCCGCCGACCTCAGCCACGTACTCAGCGTTGCCCGCCAAATCGCCTCGCACATGGAAGCCAATCGCACACTGATCATCAAATCCACGGTGCCAGTCGGCACGGCCGATCAAGTGCTCGCCACCGCCAACAGCGAACTGCAACGCCGCGACAAAACCGGTCTGACCGTGCGCGTGGTCTCCAACCCTGAATTCCTCAAGGAAGGCAGCGCCCTCGCCGACTGCATGCGCCCCGACCGGATCATTGTCGGCACCCACGATGACGAAGCCCGCGAGCAGATGAGCGAGCTGTACGCACCCTTCTGCCGCAACCACGAAAAACTGATGTTCATGGACAACCGCAGCGCCGAGCTGACCAAGTACGCGGCCAACGCGATGCTCGCCACCCGCATCAGCTTCATGAACGAATTGGCCAACCTCACCGAACTGCTCGGTGCCGACATCGAAGCGGTGCGTAAAGGCATCGGTTCTGATCCGCGCATCGGCTACCACTTCATCTATCCGGGCTGCGGCTTCGGTGGCTCGTGCTTTCCCAAAGACCTGCGCGCCCTGCTGCACACCGCCGAACACAACGGCATGCCGCTGAAACTGCTGCGCAGCGTCACCGACGTCAACGACCTGCAGCGGCACATCCTGTTCAGCAAACTCAAAGCACAGTTCCCGCAAGGGCTCGCCGGCAAATCCATTGCGGTCTGGGGCCTGGCGTTCAAACCGAACACCGACGACATGCGCGAAGCCCCCAGCCGTTATTTGATGGATGCCCTGTGGGCTGAAGGCGCCAGCGTGCAGGCCTACGACCCGGAGGCGATGTCCGAGTGCCGGCGCATTTACGGTTACCGTAACGACTTGCACCTGTGCGCCACCCGTGACGACACCCTGGAAGATGCCGACGCCTTGGTGATCTGCACCGAGTGGAAAAACTTCCGCGTGGTCGATTTCGAACTGCTTGCCGAAAAACTGCGCTCAAAGGTGATCATCGACGGCCGCAACCTCTACAACCCGGAACAAGTGGCGGCCGCCGGCCTGCATTACAGCGGCATCGGTCTGCGTCACATTGCCCCTGAAGGACTGCGGCCGTGAAGGTGCTGGTCACCGGTGCGGCCGGTTTCATTGGTGCGCATTGCGTGTTGCGATTGATGCGCGACGGACACTCAGTGGTAGGTCTGGACAATTTCAACGCCTACTACGACCCGCAACTCAAGCACGACCGTGTGCAGTGGGTGCGCGAGCAGGTCGGCGATTTCCAGCTCGCGACGGTTGACCTGGCCGATGCCCCGGCCATCGAAGCGCTGTTCGTCCGCGAACGTCCGCAAGTGGTGATCCATCTCGCCGCGCAGGCCGGGGTGCGTTACTCGCTGGAAAATCCACGGGCGTATCTGGACAGCAACCTCAGCGGCTTCCTCAACATTCTGGAAAATTGCCGGCATCACCCGGTCGAACACCTGATTTACGCCTCGTCGAGCTCGGTGTACGGCGCCAATCAGCACACGCCTTACTCAGTGAAGGACGGCGTCAATCACCCGCTGTCGTTGTACGCCGCGACGAAAAAGGCCAATGAACTGATGGCGCACAGTTACAGCCACCTGTTCGGCATTCCCAGCACCGGTTTGCGTTTTTTCACCGTGTACGGCCCGTGGGGTCGGCCGGACATGTCGCCGATTCAGTTCGCCCGGGCGATCAGCGACGGCACACCGTTGAAACTGTTCAATTTCGGCGAGCATCAACGCGATTTCACCTACGTCGACGACATCGTCGAAAGCATCGCCCGCCTTGCCGGTCAACCGCCGCATGCGCAACCGGAGTGGGACCGCGAACACCCCGACGCCAGCACCAGCATGGCGCCGTGGCGCCTGTTCAACATTGGCGGCCAGCACCCGGTGGAACTGAAAACCTATCTGGCCCTGATGGAAAAACACCTCGGCCAGAAAGCCATTGTCGAGCTGTTGCCGCTGCAACCGGGCGACGTGCTCAACACTTGTGCCGAGACCGACGATCTGGTCCAGGCCACCGGATTCCAGCCACGCATAGAGCTGGACGAAGGACTTGGTCGCTTCATCGCATGGTTTCGCGACTATTACCCCACTGCCTATCGCCCACGCGCCGCTCGCGGCTGAATTCATGTGGAGGACTCCATGACTGGACATGAAAAAGGTGTACCGATCCAACAACTGCAGCGTGACAAGCGCATGGATCCTGAACAGCGCATGCGCCTCGATGCAGCGATTCATCGTCAAGGTCGCGGCTGGTTCACCGGTCGCGATGGCGGTCGCCCATGGCAACTGTCCCGCACCAATCGCGTGGTCGCCTGCCTCGGTGCGCTGATGATTCTGGTACTGATTTCACCCCTGTTGCTGGGCCTGGCACTGGCCATCAAATACTCCAGCAAGGGCCCGGTGATGTTCGTGCAAAAACGCACCGGCTACCGTGGCCGCAAGTTCGGCATGTACAAGTTTCGCACCATGGTCGCCAACGCCGAAGAATTGAAAGAGTCGCTGCGTCACCTCAACAAGCACGGTGCCGACGCCATCGACTTCAAGATTGACCAGGACCCACGCATCACCCGCATCGGCGGTTTTCTGCGGCGCACCAGCCTCGATGAATTGCCCAACCTGATCAATGTAGTGACCGGCGACATGCGCTTGGTCGGCCCGCGTCCGACCTCGTTCAACGCCTACCGCTACAAGGATAACCACCTTGCCCGTCTGGCGATCTACCCCGGCATGACCGGCCTGTGGCAGATCTCCGGACGCAGCAATATCGACTTCGACCAGCGCGTTGAGTTGGACCTCAGCTATATCGCCGAGCAGAGCCTTTTGCTTGATCTGAAGATTCTGTTGAAAACCCCCTTCAAAGTATTCAGCGGCCACGGAGCAAGCTAATGGACGGTTCAACCAACAAAAGCCTGAGCATCGCCAATCCCAGCGAATCGAACCTGACCTCGACCGTGCTGGATCTCGATCTGCGGATCCTGTTCCTGACCGCCGCCAACCCCGGCGCCGGCATTACCACCAGCGCCCTGGCGCTGGCCAGCCAACTGGCACAAATGAGCAGCGGCCAGGTGCTGCTGGTCGACGCCAGCCAGTCGGCGAACAACCTTACGCAGCAGCTGAACCTGAGCAAGGAGCGCGGCCTGCGCGACTTGCTGTTCAACCCGGACAGCCCGCCGCTGTTGCAGGACTGCGTGGTGCAGGTGTCGAGCCTGCCGTTCCACGTGCTGCCCAACGGCCGGCCGATCCGCACCATGGAACACCTGACCGCCGAGCGTCTGAGCCCGTTGCTCGATCAATTGGGCAGTCAGTACCGCTTCGTGGTGATCGACGGCGACGCGGTGTATTCCGCCGCCGACACGCTGGTGATCAGCACTCAGGTCGATGGCGTGGTGTTTGTCGTGCGCGCCGAAGACACCCGCTGGGAAGCCGCCCAGGCCGCCGTGCAACGCCTGACCCAGGCCGGAGCCAAAGTGGTCGGTAGCGTGTTCAACCGGCGTAAGTACTACATGCCCAAATGGCTTTACAAAAACCTCTAAGCGAACGCGAAGGATGACGCCATGAACGCCAAGATTCTTGTGCTGCTGATGCTGCCGCTTGCAGGCTGCTCGAGCACCTCCGAAACCCAGAACATGCCGGTGAATATTCTCACCGCCACCCCGGCCAACGCCCAGGCGACCGACATGCCGAAGATCGAGCAGACCCTGCGCCCGCAGGATGTGCTCGACGTGATCTTCCATATCAGCACCAGCGGCTCGGACGCTTACCGCGTGCAGTCGGGTGACCAGATCGGCCTGAACTTCACCGCTGCCAGCCAGCTCAACGGCAATCAACTGGTGCTGCCCGACGGCACCATCGAACTGCCGGGCGCCAACACCTCGGTGAAAATCGCCGGGCTGACCAGCGACCAGGCCCGTGAAGAAATCCAGCGTGCCTATCAGCGCAAGCAACTGTTCCAGCCCAACCGCAATCAGTTGACCGTGCAGATCATCAGCCCGCTGACCAATGAGCAGAACCTGAAAAGCGCGCTGAACCACCCGGCCACCGGCATGAGCCGCGAGATCACCGTCGGCACTGACGGCTACGCGAGTTTCCCGGAAATCGGCGCCGTGCCGCTGCAAGGCATGACCGTCAATCAACTGGAAACCTTCCTCAACCAGAAATACGCGCAACTGCCGGGCCGGATGACCGTGGACGTGCTGCTGAAATCCACCGCCGGCAACGAAATCTATGTGCTGGGCGAAGTCGGTCAACCGGGGTCCTACCCGATCCGCCGGCCGGTGTCGGTGCTTGAAGCGCTGACCCTGGCCCGTGGCACCAACGTCAAGGCGCGTCTGGATTCGGTAGTGATCATGCGCCGCAACGGCAATCAGGTGCAGGCGGTGCATTACGACGTCGAAAAAGCCTTGTCCGGCGATGCCTCGCAAATCGCTTACCTGCAACCGGACGACATGCTGTTCGTGCCAAAAACCAAATTGGCCAGCGCCGGCGAACTCGCCCGCCAACTCGCCGACGTGGTGCTGTTCCAGGGCGTCGGGTTCAGCTTCGGCTACCGCGTCGACAACAAAGACAGCAACAACAACTGACTCTCAGGTGACCGACATGAATCCAAAGGAAAACTACCTGCATGAGTTCTTCAGGATCTTCTTCGCCAACAAGCAACTGGTGAAACGGGTCTTCCTGATCTTTGCAGTCATCGCCCTGCTCCTGCCGCTGGTGCTCAAACAGAGCTTCGATATCACCGCGCAGGTCATCGTGCAGTCGAAAAAACTCTCCCAGGGTGACGCCACCACGTCGCTCACGGTGGACAACGCCACGTTCATTCCGCCATCGCTGGCGGACATGGAAACGGAAAGCAACATCCTCCGTTCACCGGCGCTGATCCGCCAGACCATCAGCGAACTGCGCGACAAGGGCGAATACACGCCTTCGCCGGGCATTTTCAGCAAACTGGTGGCCGAGCCGTTCAAGCGCTACGTCAGTTCGCCGCTGCGCCAGTACGTGATCAACCCGGTGCGTAACCTGCTCGGGCTGGAAACCGATCCGGTGCGTGACACCGCGCTCGACGCGCTGACTCAACAAGCCATCGACAGCCTGAAAATCGAGACCCTGCCCGGCTCCAACGTGATCTCGATCGTCTACAGCTTCCCCGATCCGCATCAGGGCACAACGTTTGTTTCAGCCTTGCTGCAGAACTATCTGTTCAGCCGTCAGGCTTTGCAGTCGATCGACTTGCCGCAGTCGTTTTATGAGTCGAAGAAGCACCTCTATCAAGTGCGCCTCGATGGCCTGGAAGGCAATCGCCAAGCCTTGCTGGAAAGTGTCGGCTCGTCGGATCCGAAGGAAGAAATCACCTTCCGTCTCAACGCGATCAACACCGAAGAGCAAGCCCTGAACCTGTATCAGGATCGCCTGTTGCAGAGCCAGCGCTGGCTCGAATACCTGAAAACCGCGCTGGCCGCCGCCAGCAATAACAAGCTCAACGACTACACCTTCCCCTACACCTTCACCACCACCGTCGACAACGTGGCGTTCGAAGATCGGGAAATCAAACAGATGGGCGAGCAACTGACCACCCAGGTCAGCCGCTACATGAATGACCTGGCAGTGTTCCAGCCTGGCAGCGAGCCGATGCTGTTGACCCGCGAGCAGATTGCCCGCACCCGTGGCCAGTTCCTCAAAGTGGTGAGCAACCGCATCCAGGAACGCACTAATGATCTGGCGGTGGTCAAGCAGGTGATCGATCAGAAAACCGCGCGCATCGCCGAGTTCAAGAACCGCATCCACGAGTTGCAGCAGACGCAAAGCAAGCTGCGGCAGATGGACACCGAAATCGATGCGCTGCACGCCGCGTTCTCGACTTACGCTCAGCGGTTTGCCGAAAGCAGCACTACTGGCGCGCTCAACGACGATCTGTCCAACGCCCGAGTGCTCAGCCCGCCGTTCGAACCGACCGAAGCAGCGTTCCCGAAACCGGGCCTGATCATTCCATTCGGTTTGTTCACCGGGTTGTTGCTGGCTATTGCCCTGGTCTACGTGCGTGAGTTCTTCGATCACCGCTTCAAACACCCGGCGCAAATCAGCCACGAACTGGGTCTGCCGGTGCTGTTGGTGATCAACGACCAGAACGCGCTGCCGAGCAATCCGCACAAGAACTGGACAGTGCCAAGCTTCCTGCACTGGGTGCGCAATTGAGCACCGCATCCTCCCCGACTGCCGCGCTGCCGATCATTCATTTGCTCAGCAGCGGCGGCTTCTATGGGGCCGAGCGCATGTTGCTGGATCATTGTCTGGCGACGCCGGGGCAGCATCAGGTGCTGTTCCTCGACGCGCCGCCAGCACTGATCGCGCGCTTTCGCGAGGCCGGGGTGGACTGTCGCGGCTGTGCCGGGCTGGGGGAATTGCTCCGGCATCTACGCCAGCGTCGCAGTGAAAAACCGCTGATCAATACGCACAATTTCAAAGGTCTGTTGTTCGGTTGGGTTGGCGCGACATTCTTGCGCCTGCCGCTGGTGATTACCCAGCACGGCTTCACACCGCGCAGTCGCAAGCAGAAGTTCTACACCTGGCTGAGCCTGCAACTGTGCCGCACCGCGTCTGTGGATCGAGTGGTCTGCGTGGCGGAAAGCATCGCGGTGCTGCACCGTCAGGCCAGCGTCCGCGCGGAGAAGTTGCAGGTGATCCCCAATGGTTTGCCAGCCGCTGCGGCGCTGGTGCCGGATGCGGATCGGCAACGCTGGCTGGCCGGTTACGTCGGCCGCTTGAGCAGCGAGAAAGGCCCGGATCTGTTTCTTGATGCCTTGATCCCGCTGTGTCATCAGCATCCGCAACTGGACGCGGTGATGCTCGGCGATGGCCCGGAACGCGAGGCGTTGCAGGTACGAATCGACAACGCCGGTTTGCAACAACGGATTCGTTTGCCCGGTTATCAGATCGCCATGCAACCGTGGTGGCGGCAACTCGATGCGCTGGTGATCAGCTCGCGCACCGAAGGCACACCAATGATTTTGCTTGAAGCCATGCAGGCGGGCGTGCCGGTGGTGGCGTTCGGCGTCGGCGGCATTCCCGATGTGCTCGAACACCGGCACAACGGCCTACTCGCCACACCGGCCGACTGCGCCGCCCTCGCCCGCCAGCTCGACACCCTGCTGAGCGAGCCGAAGCTGGCCCGGCAACTGCGCGACAACGCAAAACGCACGCAACAGGATCGCTACGACCTCAAGGCTCTGGCCGAACGCTGGTCGCAGCTGTACATCCGCACGGCACGGGAGGCACGCGCATGATTTTCCCGCTCTCGATCGTCAGTCTGCTCGGTCTGGTCTGCATCGGTTTGCTGGCCAGCCCTTATCCGTTTCTGGCGCCGGGGGCGGTGCTGGGCCTGGTGGGTTTTGCGGTGTTGTACCGCAAGCCGACCTGGGGTTTGCTCGGCATTGCCGCACTGGTGCCGTTCGAAGGCTTTTTCAAAGACACGTCGTTCTCCGGCAGCAAGCTCATCGGTGCTTCACTGGCGGTGATCCTGATGCTGCAACTGGCGTTGCACCAGATTCCCTCGGAGCGCCTGCGCAGCAATATCTGGCGCTACCTCGTGTGGTTCATGGTTCTGTACTTCCTGAGCCTGCTCAACACCGATGACATGGGCATGTCGCTCGGCCATCTGCGTGAACTCAGCGTCGGCCTGATTCTGTTTGTCATCACCCTGCTGATCGGCCGCGAGCTGAACCTTGATCTGTTTGCCCGTCTGGTCACCCTCGCCGTCAGCACTACCTGCGCTATGGCGATGTTCTCGACCAAATTCCAGGATCAGGGCCGCGCCGCCGGTTTGCTCGAAGACCCCAACGCGTTCGCCCTATTGATTGCTTTTGCCGTGCCGATGGGTCTGTTGCTGGTAATCCGCAGTCCTAACCTGCTGCACCGCTTGTTCTGGGGCGGTTGCTGCTTGCTGTTACTCGGCGGCATGACCAAAACCGAATCGCGCTCGGGTCTGGTGGTATTGGCCTTGAGCCTGCTGATCGGTTGCTGGCACTACCGCACGCAACTGACCCGTATTCGGCCACGGCATCTGGGTTTCGCCATGCTCGGCGCGGCCATCGTGATTCCGTTGGCGATCTACGCAATGCCCGCCGGGTATCTCGCGCGTATCCAGTCGCTGAGTGTGTTGAGCGCTGGCGCCAAGGGCCACAACGACGAATCCCTCGGCCGTCGTGCGTCGTACATCGTGGTCGGCAGCCAGATGATCCGCGAGAACCCGCTGCTCGGTTCCGGCCCCGGCACCTTCCCGCTGCACTACGCGACCACCGGTTACGCCAAGGCGTTTTCGGCCAACCGCAAAATCGGCGACCTCTATCGTCGCGCGCACAATACCTATCTGGAAATCTTCAGTGAGCTGGGAGTACCCGCCGGGCTGTTGTTCGTCGGCATGCTCGGCCTCGGTCTGTACAACCTGATTCGCGCACGTGCCGCGTGGATGTTGCGCCGCGAATGGCATCAGGCCGACATGATGACCCACCTCGGTGTGAGCTTCCTGTCGCTGACCTTGTTCCTGATGTTCCTCAGCGCACCGAACCAGAAATACGTGTGGATCATGCTCGCCATGACCAGCGTCCTGCGCCTGAAAGCCGAGCAGGCGCCCCTGAGCACGGAGGCAAAGGCATGAGCCGCATCAGCATCGTCATCCCGATGTTCAACGAGGCCCGGCACATTGGCCGCACCTTGCTTGCCGCGCAAAAAGCTGCCCACGCGGCCAATGTCGAGTGCGAGTTGATCGTGGTCGACAACGGCTCGACCGATCATGGACCACACATCGCCCGCCAGTTCGGCGCGCAGGTGCTGGTGCAGCCGGGTTTGTTGATCGGCGCCCTGCGCAATCGCGGCACGGCCATCGCAACGGGTGAATGGCTGGCCTTCATCGACGCCGACATTGAAATGCCGGAGAGTTGGCTCAAGCCGTTGTTCGACATTGAGGCCAGCGGCCAGGCCGATGTCTTCGGCCTTGATCTGCACACCCCCGCCGAAGCGCCGTGGTACGCCACAGCCTGGCAACGCCGCACCGCGCGCGCGTCGTCGCAGGCGTCCCACGTCGTTGACTGGCTGCCCAGCTCAAACCTGCTGATGCGCCGAGGCTGGTTCGACAAGGTCGGCGGTTTCAACGAAAGCCTGCGCACCGGCGAAGACAAGGAATTCACCCTGCGCCTGCACG
Source organism: Pseudomonas sp. VD-NE ins (assembly GCF_031882575.1). Taxonomy (NCBI): domain Bacteria; kingdom Pseudomonadati; phylum Pseudomonadota; class Gammaproteobacteria; order Pseudomonadales; family Pseudomonadaceae; genus Pseudomonas; species Pseudomonas sp. VD-NE ins. The sequence continues at coordinate 2,445,848 of NZ_CP134772.1, read as the reverse complement.
AACAGGGTGCGCGGCTGCTGTCGATCAATGACAACGTCGCCCTGCATTGGGGTTACGAAATGAACTGGCGCGAGTGGATGGGCAAAGAGATGTGGCGTCAGGGCAGTCACCTGCAACTGCTGCGCACCCACGGTTTCAGCCTGCGCCTGCTGCGTTTTCCGATGCTGTCGCTGCTGGTGTGGTTGCTGGATTTTCTGGCGATCTCGGCGCTGCTCGACGGCTTTCCGCATCATGCGGCCGTCATGGTCATGCTGACACTGATACCGGGACTGGTCCTCAGCCTGCGCCAAAGCGCCAAACACCGGGACATCAGCCTGACCCTGCAACTGTGGGGCCTGCACTGGGTGCGTCTGCACCTGGCCGGCGCCGCGTTCATTTTGAGTCTGTGTCATTGGAACGCCAGGAGGCCTGCCCGTGGCTGAATTCATTTTCTGGATGTGCCTGTTGCTGCCGGTCTACGCCTATATTGGCTACCCGCTGCTGCTGACGATTCTGGCGCCGCTGTTCCCGGCCTGGCGCCACACGCCAGCGCCGCCATTGAACATCAGCATCGTGATTGCTGCGCATAACGAAGCGCGGCATATCGAGCACAAGTTGCGTACGTTGCTGGCGCAGGATTATCAGCCGGCCTCGCTGCAGATCATTCTCGCCAGTGACGGTTCGACCGATGACACGGTCGCGTGCGCACACAAGGTCATTGACCCGCGTATCACCGTGCTCGACCTGCCGCGCCAGGGCAAAGCCGCAACGCTGAATGCGGGTGTAGCGCTGAGCACCGGCGACATTCTGGTGTTCACCGACGCCGACAACCAATGGTCGCGCGAAACCCTCGGTTACCTGTTGGCGCCGCTGAATGATCCGAATGTCGGCGGTTGTGCCGGGCACATGGTGATTCCGGTCACCGGCGGCGGCTTGAGCGTCGGCGACAGCCTCTATCGACATTACGAAGGCTGGCTGCGCCGGGTCGAGAACCGCACTGGCTGCATGGTCTCCGCCGACGGCGCCCTGCTCGCCCTGCGCCGCGAGTTGTTCCAGAACGTACCGGCCGAGGTCAACGACGATTTCTTTATCAGCACCTGCGCGCCGGTCGCGCACAAACGCATCGTCTATGTGCCGGAAGCGCAAGTGATCGATCACGGTGTCGATGAGGCCGACAAGCAATTCCGCCGCCGTCAGCGCGTCACCGTCGGCGGCCTGCAAAGCCTCGCCCAGCGCCGCGAACTGCTCAATCCGCTGAAATATGGCCTGTATTCGATCGCGTTGATCAGCCACAAACTGATCCGCCGTCTCGCGCCGGTCCTGTTGCTGCCGCTGCTGCTGAGCAACTTCTGGCTGTGGGAAGACCACGGTTTCTATCGCCTGGCCCTGATCGCGCAACTGTTCGGCTATGCCGTGGCGATTGCCGGTTTGCTGGATTCGCAACACCGCTTGCCGAAACCCTTCCGCCTCGCCGCGTTTCTGCTGGTGACCCTCGCCGGGATGAGTCTTGGCCTGTGGCAGTTCCTGCGCGGTCAGCGGTATGCCCAGTGGAATCCGGAACAGAACCGTTAAGAGGAGCGAAGCCATGGCGATCAAACAATTACTAAAACGCACCAGTGGCTGGCTCTATCTCAACTCGTCCATGGGCCGCAACCAGTTGCAGGGCGCCGGGGTGATTCTGATGCTGCATCGGGTGCTGTCGAACGACCGCGCCGCCGACCTGCCGCACCGCAACGAACTGTGCGTCGGGCCGAAAGCCTTCGAGCATTTGCTGGTGTGGCTGCGCAAACATTTCGATTGCGTACCGCTGATGGAAATCCTTCAGCCCAATTCGCTGCGCACCGAGCGCCCACGAGTGGCTCTGACCTTCGACGATGGCTGGCGCGACAACGCGGTCAACGCTTTTCCGCTGCTGCAGAAGCATCAAGTGCCGGCGAGCATTTTTCTTTCCACCGATTTCATCGGCAGCCGTCAGCGCTTCTGGTGGGAAAGCCTCGGTGAAACCCTGTGGGGCAGCCATGGCGACAAGGCGCGGATGCATCTGATCGAATGTCTCCATGCCCTGCATCACCCGTTGCCGGTGCTGCTTGATGACATCGACGTCGACCGTCGCAGCCTGGCGCTGCTGCATTACCTGCAAAGTCTGAAGTCGATTGACCCGCAGGAGCTGGAACGGCTGACCGATGAATGCCCGCAAGAGTCGCAACCGCAGGCGCTGGATTGGCATCAGGTGCGCGCGCTGGAAGCCTCCGGCCTCGTGCGTTTCGGCCCGCACGGCGCCAGTCACGCCATCCTCACCGGCCTCGACGATGTGCGCCTGGGCGAAGAAATCAGCCGCAGCCGCGATGCCCTGCACAACGGCTGCAACCGGCCATTGCCGGTGTATTGCTACCCCAATGGCGACAACGATGACCGCGTGCGCCAACAGATCGCCAGCCATGACTATCCCTTTGCGCTCGGCACCGGCACCGGTATTTATCGCGGTGAAGGCAATCCGCTGAACCTGCCGCGCTTCGGCGTCAGCCAGCGCGCCGCGCGCAATCCGGAGTTGCTGTCGTGGCGGATTTTTCGCGGGGCGCGGCCATGAGCCGAGGCAACTACCTCAAGCATCTGGCGCTGAGCATGGGCACCAAACTGGCGATGATCGCCCTGCGTTTGCTGCGTAATGTGCTGCTGGCGCGGATACTCGGGCCAAGTGAACGTGGCTTGTTTGCCTTGCTCAGCACGTTGCCGGACTTGATCAGCGCCGCCACCAGTGGCGGGCTGAATTCGGCGGTCGGTTATCAGGCGGCCAAGCAACGGCCGATGGGCTTGTTGCTCAGTCAGGTGTTGGTGTTCGGCTGTTTGCTGGCGGCGCTGTTGACCTTGCTGGTGGTGGCGTTGGTGCGCGAATTCGGCACTGAGCTGGATGTGACGGTGCAACTTGGCTTGCTCGCCTGGCTGTTGCTGCTGGCGGTCCCGCTGACCGTACTGAAAAGCGGCTTGCTGACGCTGCACAACGCCTCGGGCGGCGTGGTTGCGTTCAACGCCTTGCGTCTGGTCGAATCGCTGGCGCCGCTGTTGCTGTTTCTCGCGCTGTTCTGGATGTGGAAAAGCGCCGCCCTCGAAGCAGCGTTGATCAGTTGGCTGGCCGGCATCAGTCTGGTGGTGCTGGTCGGTTGGGTCTGGCTTAAACGCGCGCAACCGTTGCAGTTGCAATGGGACCGTGCCAGCCAGAAAGAACTGCTGCGCTACAGCGCGCGCAGCCATCCGGACCTGCTGTTCCAGCAAGTGATCCTGCGCTCGGATTATCTGTTTATCGGCGCCCTGCTCGGCAGCACCGCCCTTGGTCATTACGCCATGGCCAGCGCGGCCGCCGAGCTGCTGCTGATCGTCCCGGAAGCGGTGACCACACCGCTGATGAAGCGCCTGCTCCAACAGGACGAAGGCATGGACAAGGTCACGCCGCTGGCCCTGCGCCTGACCGCGACGGTGATGCTTGGCGCTTGCCTGACCATGGCGGTGATTGGTGAATGGCTGATCGTCACCTTGTTTGGTGCGGCGTATCAACCGGCGTATCCAGCGCTGCTCGCATTACTGCCGGGACTGTTGGGCCTGTGCTACGCGAGCATTTTGCGTCTGGACCTGCTCGGCAAGAATCGCCCAGGCACGGTGTCGTTGCTGATGGGGCTGGGGGCACTGCTGAATCTGGCGCTGAACCTTGTGTTGATTCCCGCCTACGGGATTGTCGGCGCCGCGGCGGCTTCGTCGATTGCTTATCTGGCGGTGACCGTGGCGATGCTGGTGCTTTACTGCCGTCTGAGCGGCGTGCCGTTCTGGCAAACCTTGATCATCCTGCCCCGTGACGTCACGCCGATGTGGCTGATGTTGCAACGCCGGAAAACCGCATGAAAGGCCTGGTCTTGCTGGTCGGTCTCGGCCTGTCGCTGGACGGCTTCGCGGCGTCGATGCGTTGGGGCGACATTCGCGACGGCAGCTTGTACCTGCAAGCGGATCGCCCGGACATAGTGACTGTACGCTGGACACCAGCGTGGCAGGCCGAGGCCAATGAAGAGCATCTGTATCTGCTCGATGGTCAGGGCAAACTGGCGGGCGATCGGTTTATCAAGGCCAGTGAAGTGCGTGGCAGTCAGAGCTGGCCATTGCTGCCCGGGGCGAGCAGTTATCGGCTGGAAATTCCCGGCTACAGCTTTCGCAATTATCGCGTCGAACACGACGAGCGCACGGTCGCGTTGTTCGCGCCGGCGAAAGTGCATTTCAGCGTGGACACCCGCAACGGCGACGAGTTGTATTTCAAGGTTGCGCCAGGTGAACACGCGGTGCTGGCGGGCAAGTTTCATGGTGGTGTCAGTGGTTTGCAGGCGCAGCGGGTCGGCGATGAGCAGCAACTGACATTGGCGCTGAAACCCTATCGTGCTTATTGGCAGTTCGATCAGGTCGCCCTTCCCGTCAGTGAGCGAGAACAGATCTGGCGTCTGCGTTTGCAAGGCAGCGGCAAAGTGGCGTTCTGGCTCGATGGAACGGCGAATCTGTTTGCACAAAATCCGCAGCAACTGAAACCGCTGCGTGAAGACGCCGGCCAGACGCGTCTGGTCCTGCACGACAAAATCCTCGGACGCACGCCGGATCTGGGCATTGCCCTGCCCTACATGATGCCGCCGCCCGCCAGTCATGCCGCGCTCGATGCGCTGAAACCGACCGCCGCAAGTTATTACAGCTTTGTTGATGTGACGGCGAAGAATGCGCATTTCGAAGACGCGTTCCGCCAGGTCTATCAGGATCGTTTCGGCATCAAACAGGACATCACCCTGCTGGCCGGCAGTCAGCGTCAGGCCGATCTGCGCGCCGATGTGCAAAGCAACAGCGGCCTCGAAGCATGGCTGGCCAGCACGCGTACGCTGGGCGGCAAAGGCACGCACTACATTGGTTTTGCCGACGAGCCGAACCTCAACTATTCCAGCTACGCGCAGTATCAAGCGATTTTCGCCAGCATGGCCCGCCAGGTGCGCAGCGATCCGGCGAATGCCAAGGCTGGCGTGCGCATTGCCATGCCGGCCAGTTCGCGACTGGTCAACGGGCCGTTTGCCAACAACGCGGCAGACAAGCGCGGGATTGATTGGGCGCGGCGTTTACTCAGCGAATCCGGCGATCAGGTCGATGCACTGGCGTGGCACGAATGGATGATCCGCGATTTGCTCGCCACCCGTGTCTACCGCGACAGCGTGCGCCGCGCTGCTGAATTGGTCGGCCTCGACAGCAAGGGGCAGCCGCGCAAAGCCTTGCTGCTCGACCAGACCAACATGTCCAGCGGCTCCAGCCTCAGCCCCTACGACCAGGAAACCCACTACGCTTCGCTGTGGTGGGCGTCGGTGGTGATCAACGCTTCGCAGGACGGCTTGCTGAGCATGCTCAGTTGGTTTCAGGCTGCCGATGAGCCGCAGTATCCCAAGGGCATGTTGCGGGTCTCGGCCGATGAGCAACGCTTCGAGTTGAAACCCGTTGGTCTGGCCCAGCAGTTCATTGCCCAACACTGGCTGCATCAGGTGCTGTGGCTGGAAAACGATGCCTTTGAAGTCGATGTGCTGGCGATGGCCGGCGACGATCAGCGCGGCTTGCTCGGGGTAAATAAAGGCACTCGGCTGCAACGTGTAGACCTGGCCGGCGCCAAGTGTCCGCTGAACAACGGCGCCCTGCGCTACTTCGGTGCCGACAATCGCAGTCGCGACGCGCCGTTTACCTGCCAGGACGGGCGTGTGCGTTTCGAGCTGCCGGGGCAAACCCTGTTCGCCCTCGGCTGGAACGCTTCATGAACCGTCCGTTGATGTTCAGCCGCGCAGGCCTGTGGCCGCGCGATGCCTCGTCATCAGGAGCCAAGACCATGAACATGCTAAGCAAACTGACTGAACACCTGCGGCAGAAAGGACTCACTGCCACCGTCAAAAAAGCGTGGAAACACTACATCTTTTCCCATCAGGAACTGCTGTGGATGGAGCGCGATCTGGTCAGCCCGGTGCCGCCGCACAACCTCAAACCGTACCCGCCGCTGCGGGTGGTGAAGATCACGGCGGACAACGCCAGCGCCTTCGCCCGCTACTTCGGCGACCGTGTCGGCACCATGGCCGAGCTGGCCAGCGAAGGTCACACCGGGCACATGCACCTGGACGATCAGGGGGACGCGGTGGCGTTTATCTGGGGCAGTTCGCGGGACTATTTCGACCGGCATTACTACGGCTGCATGTTCCCGGTGAAACCCGGTGAGTTCTTCGAATTCGGCGGTGAGCTGACCCGCGCCTATTGGGGCACCGAGCTGTCGGTGGATCTGCAACTGGAGCTGTGGAAAGCCATGGCCGCGCAAGGTTGCGACAAGGTTGTCGACGTCTGCGAATTCCACAACATCCCGGCGCTCAAGCTGCACTTGCGCATGGGCTACACCGAGCAGAACCGCATCATGAATGTGTACACCCTGTTCGGTCGCTGGCGCTTCTATCGCGAAAGTCGCTACAGCGGCTCCCGTCTGGATGCTCTGCGCAAACCGTCCCGTCCACCCGTAACAGCCACGGCGGCCTGAGCTTATGGTGACGCGATTCGAATGGCGCACATCAATGTGCGCTGCCGATTTCCCGGAAGCAGCCTATGAAGCGCTGCGCCTGCGGGTGACGGACCACACGCCGTTCAACCACCTCGGTTGGTTGTGCGCGGCCGAGCAGGCTCTTGGCGAGGGTGAGCGTTTGCACATCCTGCTGGGTTGGGAGGCAGACGAATTGCGTCTGTGTCTGCCGCTGGTGGCGAGTCGCGAGCGCTTTGCCGGCGTGCCGTTTCGGGTTCTGCATCACTTGGGATATCCGCTGGCCGATCGCTTGGCGCTGTTGTCTTTGCTCGGCAGCGAAGACATGCGTCAGGCGCTGAACGTGATTCGCCAACGCCTGCCCCACGCGCTGTTGCAGCTGAACGAATTATCCGAGCCTGCCGGTGAAGAAAGCGCGCTCACCGAGTGGATGGCGCGCAGCTCCACCGGTGAGCGACGGCTGAGTTGTCGGGTGCCGGTGCATCTGATCAGCGAGGCCGATCATCAGGAGGTCTCCGGCGATCCGCGTTACAAGCTACGCCGGGCGCGCAAACGCATTGCCGCGTGCGGTGCCGAGGTGCGGCGCATCGTTCCCGACGCGATGAGCATGGGGCCGCTGTTGCAGGTCATCAGCGAAGTCGAAGCGGTGAGCTGGAAAGGCGATGAAGGTGTGGGGATTTTCGCCAGCGAACGCAGCCGCCAACTGATCGAACGCGCCTTCACCGCCCTCGCCGGCCAAGGCCTGGTACGGGTCGTGACGCTGGAGTTGAACGGGCGCTGCATCAGCTATCGTCTCGGCCTGCTCGAACAGGGGCGACTCTACGATTACAACCTCGCCTTCCTGCCGCAATACGCCGACTTGGGCAGCGGCCGGGTGTTGCTGGAGGAATGGATTCGTTGGGGACTCGACGACAATTGGCGCTGGATCGATGCCTCGCGGGTCAGCCTGGAAAACTCCAGCCATCAACTGCACGAGCGCATGACCGGGCAACTGGAGCACTGGCGCTGGAGTTTTTATTCCTGGCGCCCGAGTGGCCTCCTCCTCGGTCTGGGTTTGCGCCTGTGGCATCGACTCAAACCACACGTGCAGACCTGGCGGGCACTTCGTGCCGAACCAGCGAAACCTGTACTGAAACCTGTCGCGATCACCACGGAGGGCGAACATGCCTCGCCAAGTCATAGTCAACGCTGACGATTTCGGCCTCAGTCCGAACGAAAACTCGGTGATCTTCGCCGCGTTTCAGGCTGGGGTCATCAGTTCTGCCACCGCGATGGCCAACATGCCGGCGTTCGAAGCGGCGTGTGCCATGGCGCGGCATCCGACGTTGCAAGGTCGGGTCGGACTGCACTTCAACCTGACTTACGGACGACCACTGAGCCAGGGGATTCTGGCGCGTCGCACCTTTTGCGATGACTTCGGCGTGTTTGACCTCAGCCTGCCGCGCCACAGTTTCTGGCTGGGCCGCGAGGATCGCGAGGCGGTACGCGAAGAATTGCAGGCGCAGTGGCAGCGTTGCGTCGATCACGGCATGCGTCCCAGCCATATCGATTCGCATCAGCACGTGCACAACATCTGGCCGATCGGCGAGATTGTCGCGCGGTTTGCCGCGCATCAAGGGGTGCCGGTACGACTGGCGCGCAACCTGGGGCAGAACCTCAATCTGCCCAAGCGCGTGTTCAAGGGGTTGCTCAATTGGCGTTTGCAGAATCTGGCCGGTGTCACCGCCGACTACGTGTGCACGCCAATCGATCTGCACAACGGCAGCGCGCCGACCGACGGCGTGCTGGAAATCGTCGCCCACCCGACACAACTCGGCGCCGATTTTGGTGACGCCTATCTCAACCCCGAGCAATCCCTGAACCGCGTGTTAGAGCTGCGGCTGGCGGGTATTCCACGGGTTTCCTACACCGATCTGAACAAGGATTTTCTACGCGGTGCGACAGCACTCGACTGAGTTACATACCTTGCAATACTTTCGAAGATGGCACTTTGAAATGAATTTGCACGGGTGATCTATACCCACCAAAGCACCATCCACAACACCCGGGCTTCGGCCACGGAGGGCAGCATGAGCATCATCGAAAAACTACAAGAACGCATCCGGCAAAAAGGCCTCGGCCGCACCTTCGGCACGTTGTGGAAACGCTACGTGTTCTTCCATTGGGAGCTGTTGTGGATGGAGCGTGACCTGGTCAGCCCGGTGCCACCGCACAAACTGCGCCCTTACGAGGGCCTGCGCAAAGTCGATATCACCCCGGAGAATGCCATCGCGTTCAGCAAGCATTTCGGTGACCGCGTCGAGACCATGGCCGAGCTGGCCACTGAGGGTCACACCGGGCACATGTACCTTGATGCCGACGGCCATGCCGTCGCGTTTATCTGGGGCAGCATTCGTGATTATCACGACCGTCACTATTACGGCTGCACCTTCCCGGTGAAGCCCGGCGAGTTCTTTGAATTCGGCGGCGAGATGACCCGTGCGTATTTCGGCAGCAGCCTGTCGGTGGACGTGCAGGTGGCGCTGTGGGAGGCGATGGCGGCGCAGGGTTGCGACAAGGTGGTGGATGTTTGCGAGACGCACAATATTCCGGCGCTGAAGCTGCATATCCGCATGGGCTACCACGAACAGGGTCGTGTGATGCACGTGTATTGCCTGTTCGGTCGGTGGAAGTTTTTCCGCGAAACGCGGTATGAGGGTTCGCGGCTGGAACCGCTGCGCAAACCAGGTCGGCCGGTGGTGAGTGCGGCGGCGCAGGCTTGATTCAACTCTGAAAGGTGGTGGCGGTCATGAGGCCGCCTTCGCGAGCAAGCTCGCCCACAGGGGATCTGCTGCGCGCCGAATACCATTGTAGGAGCTGCCGAAGGCTGCGATCTTTTGATCTTCAAAGTCAAAAGATCGCGGCCTTCGGCAGCTCCTACAGGGGTTTGTGTATGACGCAGAGCCAATGTGGGAGCAGTCGACTCACTGAAGCATTCAGGTCTTGATGGCGACAAGGGTAAAACACATCGGCATCTGCGCTTCCTGATTCAAATACCGGTCATACACCTCTTCCCGATTCGAATGCGCATATTCCTTGAAATGCGCAATATTCAGTCCCGCCGCAATCGCAGCGCTGAAGATGGCGCCAAGGTTATGCACGAACCAATACGACTTTGCCGACTGCTGCTCAACCTTGCCGACATAGACGATCGGCTCTTCCTGCACAAACGGCTCGGCGCGGAAGTAGGAACTGGCGAGGCGATAAGGATCTTCCGCATCCGGGTCGACCATTTCCAGGAACGGATGGGTTTCGTAGATCACCAGTTTGCCACCCGGTTTCAGGGTCGAGGCGACATGGCGAAAGAACTCGCCGATGTCCGGCATCCAGTTGAGAACACCGATGGTGATCAGCGCCACATCGAAGCGATTGTGCAAGGACGCTGGCAAATGATGGATATCGCTTTCGATGAACTCGGCGTTGTGCGGTGAACGCTTGTTCAGCTCGCGGGCCTGTTCAAGAAACGCTGCCGATTGATCGACACCGACCACGCTTCTGGCACCGAGCGCAAACAGTGAAAGACTCTCACGGCCATTATTGCAGCCCAGTTGAATCACCTCTTTACCGTCAACCTCCAGCAACCCGCTCAGGGTCTCGTCAAGGCAAGAGAAATCCGTCTGCGCGACCTCGCCGAGTAAAGCCTGCCAGTCAAGCGAATCCTGATGATGGCGGGCGGAATCGTTCCACGCCTGTCGATTGCTCTCGATGGCGGTTTTATTGTTGGGCACTTCCATGGCGCACTCCGGACGATGCTCGTGATTGAGCGGATCCGAGTCTAGATCAGCCCGTCAATTGCGGTTGTTGCAAACTTGTAAGCTCCTACATACCAGGATGTTCTTGCCTACAAATGTCGGCGAATTATCAAAACAGATAAAGGACACGGCTGACTATTCAACTCTGCTCACGTGGATACCCTCACAAAGCGCAGTCATCCGACGCGCACAAAAATGGCTAAGGAGGCTTAACCATGAGCCAGACTTTGACGAATTTCGACGTGATAGCACTGCTGGACAGTGACGAAGCCATCAACGAATACATGTCTCAGGTTCTTGCAAATGGGGATAACGAAGAGTTTCTTCGCGCAATCGGCTATGTGCTCAAGGCCTGCGCACAACCGGAGCATGTGATCAATCACCCGGTTGTTTGAATGTCGGGCAGCTATAGTTAATAGCCTTGGGGAAAACCGCACTCGCAGGTGCCGCCATGCATATGTTCGCTCGGCTGTTGTTGACTGGTTGTCTACTTGCTGCCACACAGGCGCAAGCGCTGGACAGCAATTTCAATTATTACGGGCCCAACCAGCCCTTCGCCCACCCTGCCCCGTATTCACTGAGTTCCACGCCGCCCAAACCTTACGACGATACGGCGCCACAGGATTTTGTGGTGATCCCGGGTGACCATGAGTTCTACGATTCGCAACTGCCGACCGTGGCGGATGCGACGGTGCGGGTGTTTATCCGCACGTACGATGCCGAGCGCGGGATTTATGTGAATGACGAGGTGCTGGATCCGGGTTGTTTGCTGGAGTGTTTGAGTCGGCAGCAGCATTGATTCTGACGACCAAGTATTAACCAGACACCACAAAACCCTGTGGGAGCGAGCTTGCTCGCGAATGCGGTGTTTCAGCCAACATCAAAGTGACTGATCCACCGCTTTCGCGAGCAAGCTCGCTCCCACAGGGGGGGGGGTATCGACTTGGACATCTGCATTTTTACCACTGGCGTTTGTCGGGGCGGGCCAGGCCGAGTTTTTCGATGCGGTAGCGCAGCATGTCGCGGCTCAGGCCCAGCAGGCGCGCGGACTTGGTGACGTTCCAGTCGGTCTTGTCGAGCATCTTGCGCACCATGTCGCGTTCGACTTCCGGCAGGTTCATCGATTCGGTGTTGCTCGCCGGACGCGGTTCGTAGTGCATCGGTGCTTCATGAATATGCAGCGGCGGCTCGTCGACCAGGCTCATGCACACATTGAGCTGATGCGCGGCGATGGTGTCGCTCGGCGCCAGCAACACGGTCTGCTCAAGCATGTTGCGCAATTCGCGCACGTTGCCCGGCCAGGTGTAACTGAGCAGCAACTCCTCAGCCTGCTGACTGAAATGCAGATTCGGTTTGCCATAGCGTTTGCCATGACTGGCGAGGAAGTGCCGCGCCAACAGCAAAATATCGTCGCCCCGGGCAAACAGGCGCGGCACTTTGATCGAAATGATCCGCAAACGGAAAAACAGATCGCGACGGAATTTACCCTGCTGCACCATCTGCTCAAGGTTGCAATTGGTCGCGCTGATCACCCGCAGATTGACCTTGCGCTCCTTCACCGAGCCGACCCGGCGAATGGTGCGGTCCTCCAGCAACTTCAAAATCTTTGCCTGTAACAGCAGGTCCATTTCACCAATCTCATCGAGAAACAGCGTGCCGCCATCCGCCGCTTCCACCAGCCCGACCCGGCGATCCTTGGCGTCAGTGAACGCGCCTTTCTCATGCCCGAACAGCTCCGACTCGACCAGATTCGACGGGATCGACGCACAGTTGAATTCAATGAACGGACCTTTGCTGCGCGGGCCGTCGAAGTGCAGCGCACGAGCCACCAGCTCCTTGCCGGTGCCGGTCTCGCCTTCGACCAAAACTGGCGGCAGATCGGTGTTGGCCATGCGTCGCTCGGCGTCGAGCAACTGGCCGATGGTGTTCTTCAGGTATTGCATCGGCGCCGAGTCGCCAATCAGCGCCTGCACCCCGGATTTTTGCGCTTCGCGTTCCTGATAGAACGACAGCGTGCGCTCCATTCGTTCAGTGGCCAGGGCCTTGTCGAGGAGCAGTTTGAGCTCCTGCAGCGCGACCGGTTTGGTGACGTAATGAAAGGCGCCCTCCTTCATTGCCACCACGGCATCTTCGACGTTGCCGTAGCCGGTCATCATGATCACTTTCAGATCCGGCGCGCTGATGCGCAGCTTCTGGATCAGGTCGTGGCCGCTCATGCCCGGCAGCGAGTTGTCGGTCAGCACGATGTCAGGCATGAAGGTTTCCAGTTGCGCCAACGCGTCTTCGGCCGAATGGCAGACGGTCACCTCGAAGTCCTTGCGCTCCAGGTAGGTCTGAATATTCTCGGCCAGCAGTTCGTCATCCTCGACCAGCAGAATGCTGTGTTCCATATTCCCCTCCCGATGCCACTTTGAAGTTGAGACTGACGCGGGTTCCTTCCTGCTCGCGGCTGGTCAGCACGACCGAACCTTCAAAACGCTCCATGATTCTTTTGACCAACGCCAGACCAACCCCGAGGCCGCCCTGTTTGGTGGTGAAAAACGGTTTGAACACCAACAGTTGCTGCTGCGCGCTCATGCCCTTGCCGGTGTCACTTACGGTCAGGCGCACGCGGTCAGGTTGCGGCGATTCGAATTCGACGCTGAGCACACCGCCCTTGGGCATGGCTTCGAGGGCGTTGGCAAACAGGCTATTGAGGATTTGCGTGAGTAGCACCTTTTGACTGACGACCGGCGCGCAATTCTGCGGACTGAATCGCACTTCGACATTGCAGCGTTTGATCAATGCTTCGAAGGCGCCAAAGGTGTCTTCGACCGCCATGACCAGATCCACCGCCTCGCCGTCGTCATTCATCGGCCGTAGCGACACCAGCAATTCGCGCACCCAGCGCGACATGCGATCGACCTGGCTGATGATGTCGCCAATGTTGCGCTGCGCGCCGGGGCTGGCGATTTCCTGGGCCAGTTCGGCGCTGGAGCGAATGGTTGCCAATGGATTGCGCAGACTGTGCGCCACCGCCGACGACATCTCGCCAAGGGCGACAAAGGTTTCGTTGCTGATCAATTGTTGCTGCTGGCTCTGCAGCAGTTTCGCCGCGCGGCGGACGATCCAGAACAAGGCGAGGAAGATCGCCGCGCCACCGAAACACGTCGCCGCCCAGATCGAGGCGAACCCACGGTCGATGCGGTCAACCAGATCCGCCGGCTCCTTGTAGATCTCGACCATGGCGATGACTTTGCTTTTATCGGCGTTGAACATCGGGATGTAGTTCTCGATGAACAGGTATTTCGGTTCGCGCAGCAACTGCTGCTCGGGTTTCTCATCGTCGATCTTGTGGTAACTGGAGGACACCGCGACTTTCATCTCGAACGACTCGTCGAGCTCGTCGTCATCCTCGAATTTGACCCCGATCAGTTCCGGATTGGTCGACCAGATCACCGTGCGATCCAGCGCATACACCGTGGCCAGGAGAACGTCCGGCAGGTGCTCAACGTGGTCGAGAAACTCGGCGCGGGCCGCCGCATGGGCGCCCGGATCGACGTCGGGAAAGTTGTTGTCCTGGCGCGGGTCGAGCATTTCACCCATGGTCCGCGCCGTGGTGATACCGGCGTGGCGTATTTCCGCCGCGCCGATGGCCTGAACAAATTGCGCGGTCAGCAACGCATCGCGCTCAACGCTTTCGGTGACGACGAAACGCGTGGAGATATAACCGAGGCCTACTGCCACGGCGGCAATGATGAAAAAGCTCGCGAGCGAGAACCAGCGCAGCAGATTGAACTGTTCGCGCCAACTCTTGCCCATTGCCGCCGGCGTGTCCGGCGCAGATGTTTTTTGTGCTTCCAGTCGCTGCATGGGAGTGCCCTGGAGTTTTTGTATCGGGCCAGTTACAGCCATCAGTGTAGGTGGCTCTGACCACGACACACGGTTCAATGATGCTATTTCGCCGCTACCGCATCTGACTCACCGTCGCGGCTGGATCGCCCGGTTTTACTGGCGTCAAAGCGCCGTCGGCGACGGCCGGGGTAGACGGTTGCTGACGCTCGGTTTCATCACGGAGGAAATCGATGATCGACTGCGCGGATTGCTCGTCGAGGCGCAGATTGGGCATCGGGATTCGCTCGAACTGTTCGTACAGTTGCAGGGCAATCGGGTCTTTTTCCGCGAGCAGGCGATCCGGTTCGCGAATCCAGCGGTTCAGCCATTTCGGATCTCGATTACGCGTTACGCCAATCAGATCGGGGCCGATGCTGCGCATGCCGAGGCCCTGCCCATCCATTGGGCCGAGGCTATGGCACGAGGCGCAGCGGGTGCGGAACAGTTCTTCGCCATTGCTCGGCGGGCGAATGTCCGGGGCGTTGGCGTAGCTTTCTTCGATGCTCGGCTGCTTCCAGTTCTGCAAGGTGTTGGCCAGTTGATCGGCGAGGATCCACGGGTTTTCGAACGGCGAGGCTTTCATCCAGCGCCCGGTGGTCTGGTTGCCGACGATCAGGCTGAGGTTGTGATCCTTGCTGCGACCGTTGTCGACGCCTTCGATGAACAACCCGAGTTTCTTGCGCAGGTCGGTGACGTCTTCGAATTCGCCGGTGAGAAACTTCCAGCCGGGACCGACCTTGAAGCGCTGCGAATAGGCCTTGAGCACTTCGGGGGTGTCGCTGATCGGGTCGATGCTGATCGAGTAGAAAAAGATGTCCTGGCCGACCCGATCACCGAGCAGTTTCTGCACCTGGCGAAGGCGCGCGGTTTCCAAGGGGCAGGAATCGCTGCACGAGGTGAAGATGAAGTTGATCACCACCACTTTGTCTTTGATCAGGTCATCGAAGAAATGCACCTGCCGACCGTCCTGATCGGTCAGCAAGGTGTTGGGGAAATAGTCGCCACCCCACGGGGTGGCGGATTCACTGGCCGCAGGCGGTTCGCCGACGCTGGACTGGTGCGCCAGCAGCACGCGGCTGCCGAGCACACAGGCCACCAGCATCAGCACCAGGTGCATGCCCAGCGCCCGGGAGCGCGAGGTATGCACGGGGCGATCGCCGTGCCGGCGGTTCATGGCTTGACCACCACTTGAGGGCCCATACCGTCACCGTTGCGGAAGGTTGGCAGCGCGGCGGAGTTGACGTAGCGCACACCGTCCCAGCTCGGCAATGGGGTGGGCATCAGTTGCAGCTGACCGGGTTTTTCCAGGTCCCAACGCAGCAGCATCGAGTTGTCCTCATGCTGGGTGTTGTGACAGTGCTCCATGTACGTCCCGGCGAACTCGCGGAAGTTGATCGCCATCTCGACGCTGTCCAGGCCATCGGCTTCGGAACCGATCCGGTAGACGTCTTTGCGCGCCCATTTTTCCCACTCTGGCGGTGCCTTGCCGCCGCGGCTGAGGATGATGCCCTCTTCGAAGTGCACATGCACGGGGTGGCTCCAGCCCTTGCCGCCGGCCTTGATGTTCCACACTTCGAGGGTGCCGAACCCGGTGACACCGGCATCGGTCGGGCCACTGGACAGTTGCGTCGAAGCGTTCAGGCGACGCGGGTCCATGTGAAAGCCGAAACCGCCATCGGTCTTGACCGTCCACGGCGCTTCATCGGTACCGTCGGAACGGCCGAAGGTGAAGGTGCGGTGGCGAGCCTTGGCCAGCACGGCTTTATCGGCGACGTTGTCGCGGTGGAGCTTCAGCGGGATCATCACCAGCCCCTCAGCCTTGCCCGGTTTCGCCGGTTCGTAGGCTGCCGGGTTCATCGCCAGATCCTGACCGGTGTAGGCCTTGACGTTGAGCTGCAAGACCTTGCCCACCGCCGGATCGCCTTTGTCCCACTGCGGGCCTTTGCTGGTCTGCTTGATCACTGCCAGGTATTTTTCCGACAGGATGTCGCCCAACGGAATGACCTCTTTGGGTCCCTTGCCGTCGTCGTGGGCCTGCAGGTTGACGAAGAACAGCTTGTCGCCTGGCTTGATGCCGTTTTTCGAGAAGTTGACGATGATGTCGAAGCGCTCGGCGATGCCCTGGGTCGGCAGGATCGCGTTGTGGTTCTGTTTATCGCCGTCGGCGTCGAGGTCCATGCTGCCGTCGAACGGTACGCTGTGCTCCATGATGTTGCCGTCGTTGGCGATCATGTGGAACGGCACGCGGCTGTAGGTTACGCCGGAGTTTTTCGGCCCCTGAAACTCGCCACCGCTGCCTTTGATTTCCCGCACCAGCGCCAGTTTGAAGTAGCGCGACACCGAGCCGTTGAGGATGCGGAAGCGATAGCTGCGTGCGCGTACATCGAGGGTCGGTTTCCACTGCCAGTTGACCAGGACCTGGTCACCGAGGAAGCCGTCGGTGTTGAACGGGTTGAACCACAACTGACCTTCCTGATCCCACGCCTTGTCAGCGAACACCAGGTTGACGTCGTAGTCGCGGTTGCCCCACGGCAAGGCGCTGCCGCTGGGCAGACGCAGGTTGACGCCGTCGTTCACCGACTCGTTACCGCGATCCAGCGCGCTGTAGTAGTTCATCATCGCCGCGTTGCCCTTGTAGACGTTCTGCGCGGTGAAATCGAGCATGTGGTCGTGGAACCAGTGAGTGCTCATGGTTTCGCGCCAGTCGCCGCGGATCTTGATGGTGCCGTTGTCGCAGGTCTTTTTCGCTGGTGCGAGGTCGTTGACCCACAGGGTTTCACCCGGTGCGCAGGGGAACGCCGCGCGCGGGTCTTCGGCCTTGGTGTTGATGCTGTCGTAACCGGCGAGCTGGATCGGCCAGCGATAGTCGTAGAACTGCCCCGGAAAGAAGAAGGCGTTGGCATAACCGTCGCTTTCCGCTGGCGCGTGGCCGTTGTGCTCGTGGGTGCTGATGGTGTGCAGGCCAAAACCACGGTTGGCCGATGGGTCGATCGGCAAGCCGTTGTAGTGGCGCATCATCACCGGTTGGCCGTAACGCACCATCAACAGTTTCGGCGGCAGCGTGCCGTCGAAGGTCCACACCGCGTTGTGGTTTTGCACCGGCATGTTCGGGTGAAAACGCGGATCGACACCTTTGGCAGTGCCATCGGTCGCCGGTACGCCAGCGACGTTGTGGTACAGACCGCCGGGGCCGAATTCGCCCATCGTATAGCCGTGCATTTGTCGACTGTCGCGCAGGCCGCCGTTGAGGCGCGCACCGGTCTGCGCGGTTTTGTAGGCAACTTGCGGGTAAAACTCGTTCCAGCGTTGATGCGCCCAGCCTTTTCCTGGTGGCCGGCCTTCGGCAGAGGAGCCGATATGGCGGTTGAGGAACACTTCGATCTGCGCCTGCCACGGGTTGCGGTCGACCACGTTGGAGAACTGGCTGGGGAACGGCGTCAATCCCGGTTGCCGCAGGAAGGCATCGAGGGCCGTACCGGGTGGCGCACTGCGGGCGACGTTATTCGGATCCTGAGCCGGTGCCGGGCCAATCGCCGCCGGTGGAAATGGCAGTGGCGCGGCCGGAGTGGTCGGGTCGAGTTTTTCCGGGCCGAACTCTTCGAACAGGGTCAACTGCTGGGTGAACGGCTGCGCGCCATAGAGCGGGCTCGGCTTGCCGTTGGTGGGGTAGTTGAAACTGGTCTGCACGGACGGCGGCAGGACGTTTTCGATACGCGTTTCAGCGCGAGTGCCTTTGACGCCGTCGGGCAAATCGAAGGAATCTTCGTTGGCCTCGGGCAGGGTCAGGATGTTGTTGAGCGCGCCGGCGCGGTCGGCCGGTTCGTCGTAGTACGCCGACGGGTCGGAGGTTTCTGGCTGTCGCTCGTCATCGATCGGGCTGGCGCGAACGCCGGCCATGGTGCCGAGGGTCAGCATCAGAAAGACGCTCAGCGGCGTCAGCAGGAAGGTATTGCTTGGGTTACGCGTTGTTCTGTCCATCACCAGCCGCCTCATCAAGGAAGGGGTGATGGTGTTTTGCAACTAGTGCGCCAAGAAATTATTTCCAGTTGTTACAGGGACTTGAGGATGCTGTGGGTTTCCCCACTCCCCGGTGACCGGGGCTTGACACCCACTGATGGGGGAAGTTCATAAATTTTTGCGGCGTTTATAAACTTGCGTACCAACTGACGAAGGCTCGGGCCGCGTTGATCGTTCCCACGCTCTGCGTGGGAATGCAGCCCGGGACGCTCTGCGCCCATTGGAACGCGGAGCGTCCCTTGAGGCATTCCCACGCAGAGCGTGGGAACGATCAATCTTGGTTTCTAAGATCAAGATCAAAAGATCGCAGCCTTCGGCAGCTCCTACAGGGGGAATGTGTGAATCAGGGGACGAGTTGGAAGGCCAGACGAACGGTGGTGCCCTCGCCTTCGCGGCTGTCGAGGGTCACGCCGCCGCCGAAGCGTTCCATGATGCGTTTGACCAGCACCAGGCCGACACCGAGGCCACCGGACTTGGTGGTGAAAAACGGCCGGAACGCCATGGTGCGTTGCTCTTCATTCATGCCTTTGCCGGTGTCGCTGAGCACCACGCACACACCACGGTCTTCGCTCGGTTCCAGGCTGACGGTCAGCGTGCCGCCCTTGTCCATCGCTTCCAGGGCATTGGCCAAAAGGCTGTTGAGGATCTGCGTCAGTTGCACCGGCTGACTGAGGACCATTGGCGTATTTTGCGGATGAAACACCACCCTGACCCCGGCCTTGGCGATCTGTTGCTCGAACGCCACGAGGCTTTCGTGCAGCGCGGCCACCAGGTTCACCGGTTCCGGGTCATCGTTGAGCGGGCGCAGCGATTGCAGCAGCTCGCGCACCCATTTCGACATGCGGTCAACCTGGCCAATGATGTCTTTGATGTTCTTCTCGGCCGGGCCGGCGTCGAATTCCAGCGCCAGTTCGGCACTGGAACGGATGGTCGCCAGCGGATTGCGCAAACTGTGCGCTACAGCTGAGGACATCTCGCCCAACGCGACAAAGGTTTCGTTGGCGATCAGTTGTTTCTGCTGGGCGGCGAGCAGAATCGCCGCGCGCCGCACGATCCAGTACAGGCCCAGATAAATCAGCCCGCCGCCCAGTGCGGTAGCCAGCCAGATCAGGATCAAGCCGCGTTCCATGCGTGTGATCAGGTCTTTCGGTTCCTTGTAGATTTCGACCATCGCCGTGACATTCTTGCCCTCGGCGTCGAACAGCGGAATGTAGTTCTCGATGAAGATGTAATCAGGCGGAATGACGAATTTCTGCTCCTCACGGGCCTTGTCGACGTCGTGATAACTGGCCGACACCGGAATCTTTTCGTTGAAGGCACGATCGAGGTCTTCGTCGGCATGAATGCTGGTACCGATCAGAACCGGGTTGGTCGACCAGATTACCTGGCGGTCGGGCGCATAAATGTTGGCGAGGATCACGTCCGGCAGGTGTTCGATGTGGTCGAGAAATTCACCCCGCGCGCCCGCCCGGGCCTGCGGATCGACATCGGGAAAATCCTTGTCCTGACGCGGGTCGAGCAATTCGCCCATCGTGCGGATGTTGGGAATGGACACATGGCGCACTTCGGCCGAAGCGATGGCCTGGATGAACTGCGCCGTGAGCAAGGCATCGCGCTGCACGCTTTCTTCAATCACGAACCGCGTCGACACCGCCCCGAGCGCCACGGCCACAGTGCCGATCACCGCCATACTGATGAGTGAAAACCAGCGCAGCAGGTTGAACGGCTGCTTGCGCGAGCTCAAGCGGAGATTGCCCTCCTCAACCGGAAGCGATTTCGACTGCATGTTCATGGCGGCGACTTCTCTATACGTCCCTATAGGGTTATAGCCCACCGTTGGGTGTTTGCCCGGATGCGGGGATATCGACCCGATGCTCTGCCCCCACAAACACCAAAGAACCTTGTGGGAGCTGGCTTGCCAGCGATGGCGGTTTGTCTGTGCCGAGGATGTCGACTGATCCACCGTCATCGCTGGCAAGCCAGCTCCCACAGGGTTCTCGGTCGTTCACACATCTGGTGTTCACCGAAGAAACTTGTGGGAGCGAGCCTGCTCGCGAATGCGGTGGGCCAATCGACATCTTCGTTCCAGGAAATACGCCTTCGCGAGCAGGCTCGCTCCCACAGTTTTTTCATCCGACAGACGTTCAATGTCCTCCCCACCGTCCCCAATCCTGGGGAATGGCGCCCTTTCCCCGCGGCCTGAAAACCTCAGCCTCACACGCGCCAACCCTTCTAATCCGGCCCTCTCCCGCCCAACCACCGCACCTTGGCATGGAAGGTGTACAGGCCCTGTGCAACTGACCCATCCCCAAGGGGCAGGTACTTCGATAGAGGGATTAACTCATGCACCCTTTACTGTCCAAAACCGCGACCGTCCTGGTCGTGAGCGCCTTGGCCCAGGGCATTGCTCAGGCCGCTTTGTTTGCTGTTGACCCCGGCCCATACGCGCCGGC
This sequence comes from Pseudomonas sp. VD-NE ins, assembly GCF_031882575.1. Taxonomy (NCBI): domain Bacteria; kingdom Pseudomonadati; phylum Pseudomonadota; class Gammaproteobacteria; order Pseudomonadales; family Pseudomonadaceae; genus Pseudomonas; species Pseudomonas sp. VD-NE ins. The sequence goes on along the minus strand of NZ_CP134772.1, from coordinate 2,425,170 downwards.
CAACGGTGGTTTCGCCAGTTGGTATCAGGACACCCACGGTCGCACGCTGGATCTGTGCCTGTCCAAAGCGCTCAGCTCTCGTGTGCCGAGCACGCCCGGCGCACCTTCGTACATGTGCTCCCTGCTGCCGACCCCTGGCGTGTTCGACGACACCCAGCCGATCGTCTTCCCGAGCAACTTCCCCGATGAAGCGTTCTGGTTCACCGGCGAGACCACCCTCATCGACGCCGCGCGCGGGATCGACCTGACTTACGTCAGCGCGGTCGAAGCCGCATTCGCCGCCGAAGAACCGGTCGAGGGCGATCAAGTCAGCTTCGCGCGGATCCGCATTCGCGTTGATGTGCCGACCGCTGGCACTTACGTGATCACCCACCCGTACGGCGTCGACGTGTTCAACATCGACACCCCCGGTCGCCGCGCGATCAACATGACCCGCGACATCGGCATCGGCACGCCGAAAACCTACGACGGCGCGCTCAAGGGTGACATCGGCCCGTTCCTGCGCAGCGTCAACGGCCCGTACACCGAGACCAACCCGGTGACCGGCGCCGCCGAGCAATTCGTCGGCGACCCGAACCTCAGCGAGGCGGTCACAGGCAGTCCGTTCAACACCAACTACGTGCGCATTGAAGGCCCCGGCGGGATCGACCTGCGTACGACGGCGTTTGCCGTCTCCGGCAAGCTGTCGACCGTGGTCCGGCCAACGCCAATGATCACCCAGCGCAGCACCTACTCGCGCAAAGCCGGGACCAGCGCACCGGTGGCCCAACAAGACGTGTTCGTTCTTGCGCCGCCAGCGCCGGGCACCGTCGCCGTGACCAGTTTCACCCCGGTGCTGAACATGACCGAAGCCAACTCCACCGGTGCCTGGTACGCGCAATCGTCAACCAACCCGACCGTGCCGAGTGTCCTGCAAGTGACCGCCGACAACCACCTGGCCATCGCCAGCAGCACGCCGACCACCCTGCCCATGACCCTGACCGACCTGGTGGTGATCCAGAGCGCCCAATACAGCCTCAGCTCCGGACAACTCACCGTGGTGGCCTCGACCAGTGACGAAACCTCGCCCCCCGTACTCACCGCCACCTCCGGCAGCGGCGCCGCCATCGGTGCGCTGAGCGGCGATGGCGCGTTGAAAACCCTGGCCACCGGCATCTCGCCGATACCACCGGCCAAGGTGCGCGTGACGTCGTCCAACGGCGGCAGCGACACCGAAGAAGTGGTCATCGTGCAATGAACGCTCACATGCCCAGATCCGCATCAGGAGGCATCATGAACAAGTGGCCACGCTTTGCGCTCAACGCGCTCGGGCTCGCTCTCTCGCTGACCGGCAGTGCCTATGCGCAACTCGCCGCCGTCGACCCCGGCCCCTACACCTTCGCCACCGGGAAATTCCCGATGTGGTATCAGGACAACAATCTGCTGTCGATGGAACTGTGCCAGTCACGCGCCGCCAGTTCGCGGGTAGCGGTCAGCACGCCACCGGCCTACATGTGCACCCTGCTGCCGGAACCGGGCGTCTTCGACGACACCCTGCCGATGGTGTTCCCCGACAACTGGCCGCCGGAAGCCTTCTGGTTCCTCGCCGAAACCAACATCCCCAACAACGGCGCCGGTTTTGGCATGGACGCGTATGTCGCCGGGATCGAAGCGGCGTTCGCCTCGGAAAACCCGGCGGACGGCGATCAGCAAAGTTTTGCGCGGATCCGCATTCGGGTGAACGTGCCCGTGGCCGGCACCTACGTCATCACTCACCCGTATGGCGTGGAAACGGTCAACGTCACCACCCCTGGGCGGCGCGCGATCAACATCACCAAGGACATCGGCATCGGTGCGCCGGGCGATTTCAGCGGCACGCTCAACGGCGCCATCGGCCCGTTCCTGCGCAGCGTCAACGGCCCTTACACCGAAGTGAACCCGGACACCGGCGGCGTCGAAACTTTCGTCGGCGACCCGAACCTCACCGAAGCGGTGACCGGCAGCCCGTTCAACACCAACTTCGTGCGCATCGTCGGGCCGTCCGGCGCCGGCACCATTCAAACCACCCTGTTCACCGTCGCCGGCAAAGTGCTCGACAGCCGTCAGCAAACCCATGTCGACATCGACCGCGCCACCTATCGCCGCACTTCGGCCGGTGTGCGTGCCGAAGTGTTCGCCAAGGCTGACGCCAGCTCGACTCTGTGCTTCCGTGAAACCGTAGCGCTGCTGCCCGGCCCACCGCCAACGCCATGCCAGACCAGCCTGACCGGTGACAACACCGGATTGTTCTTCGGCCAGCGCCTGGGCAACGGCACCTTGCCGTCAGTCGTCGTCGTGACCGCGACCAACCCGGCCGGGACCACGCGCCCGACCTCGGTGTCGAGCAAGCTCACAGACGTGGTGAAGGTGCAGACAGCGCGCTACAACTGGGCCAACAAAACCCTGTTGATCGAAGCGACGTCGACCGATGAAGTGGCAATCCCGGACATGGTTGCGCAAGGCTACGGACGTCTGTCGAAAACCGGCACTCTGCAGCGCATCACCGTCGCCGATCTGACTCAGCCACCGGCCACCGTGACGGTGAAATCCGCCGCTGGCGGCAGTGACACCGAGCCCGTAGTCGTAGTCGGCACCGCACCGGACACCGGTGAAAACCAAGCCCCCATCAGCAATGCTGACACCGGCAGCACCAGCTTCGGCGTACCGATCACCCTCAGCCTGTTGACCAACGACAGCGATCCCGACGGTAATAATCCGCTGAGCATCACTGCGTTGACCCAACCAGCGGCCGGTCAAGGCACCGTCGCCCTCAGCGGTACCGCCGCTGTGGTCTACACCCCGCCAGCCGTGGTCAACACCCCACTGACCACCACCTTCACCTACAAAGCGCAGGACGCCAAAGGCCTGGCCTCGGCCAACCCGGCCACCGTGACGATCACCGTCGCGCCAAACCGGGCACCGACCGCCGTCGCCGACAGCGTCGCAACGCTGGGTGTGGCGATCCCGATCAACGTGCTGGCCAACGACACCGATCCGGAAGGCAACGTGCCGCTGGGCGTCGCCAGCCTGACCCAACCAGCCGCCGGCCGTGGCACGGTCAGCACTGACGGCACGGTGATCAACTACACGCCACCGGCCACCGTGACCACGGCATTCACCACGACTTTCACCTACATCGCCCGGGACAGCTTCGGCGCCCTGTCGACGCCGGCCACGGTCACGGTGCAAGTGTCGCCACGGCCAGCAGCGGAAACCTTCACCATCACCACCTCGACGGTGCAGGCACGCTCGGGCGGACGCTTCAACTGGGACTTCGCCGGCACCTCGTCGGTAACCACCGGCAACACCATCACCGTGCAGGTCACCACCCCGACCGGGCTGGTCACCCTCGGCACCACCACCGTACCGGTCACCGGACGCTGGCGGCTGACGCTGAACAACACGCTGGTAGTGCCATCGGCCAACCCGACCGCGACGATCCGCTCGTCCCAGGGCACCGTGCGCACGGTTTCGGTGACCACGCTGTAAGCCAGATCCCCAGCCACTCTCGGGTGGCTGGGGCCGACTTCGAACCGGTTAACGCCTGACAGGATGTGAGCCATGAACACGCCGACCGCCGCCCTGCTTTGCCTGCTTCTGCTGTGCAGCAGTGCCGGTGCGCGCGCCGACGACCTGATGGACAACGACGACCTGGCCCCGACCAGCAGCGACCTCGGCGAACTGCCCCCACCGGTGGGTCAGCAAGCCCTGATCGACCAGCTCGGCCAGGCCAACGTCGCCCTGCTGCAACAGAACGGTCAGTCGCTGCTCGGGCAGATCGTGCAGTCGGGCAGCAATCAGGAAGCGTACATCCTGCAACAGGGCAGCGACCTGATGGCGCTGATCAACCAGAACGGTTCCGGCAACGCCGCTTCCATCACGCAGAACGGCAGCCACAACCGCGCGCAGATTTCGCAAAACGGCAACAACAACGACGCCAGCATCGAGCAGGCCGGCACGGGGCTGCAAAGCGCCGTGACCCAGTCGGGCAACGGCATGAGCGTTTCGGTCAAGCAATATCGCTAAGCACTGCAAATCATCGGAGAGTTCAATCATGTTCAAACTGACGCCCCTCACCGCCGCCCTGCTGGTCATGATCAGTGCCCAGGCTATGGCCGACGACAGCCTGTCCAACCAAAGCCAGGTCGGTACCGCCAACATCGCCGACGTGAAACAGACCCAGGCGCCGTTCAGCACCGCCACCCAGACCCAATTGGGCCAGGGCAACGACGCCGCCGCCGTGCAAGACCACGCCACCAGCGTGATCACCCAGGACGCGGTCGGCGACTACAACGCCGGTTACGCCGAACAACTTTACGAAGACAACGCCACCATCACCCAGCAACAAGCCGGCGCCTTCAACACCGCCCACGCCAGCCAGTCGCTGGGCTTCGGCTCACCAAACAATGCGTTGCAACAACAGCAGGGCACTGGCAACTTTTCGTTCATCTATCAGGATTCGCAGAACGGCAGCGAAGGCAAAACCTTCCAGTTCGGCGACAGCAACGAAGCCAACATCGAACAACTCTATGAAGGCAGCGGCAACAGCTCGGTGATCACTCAATACGGCACCGCCAACTACGGCACCGCCGAACAAGTCACCCACAACGGCGGCCAGATCGGCATCAACCAGGCTGGCGAAAGCAACTACGCCTACGGCGACCAGCGCAACGGCACCGGCGGCAACATCACCATCAACCAGTTCGGCAACCTCAACGGCAGCGAAATCTGGCAAGACTCGCAACTGGCCAGCCAGGCCACCGTCAACCAATACGGCGACAGCAACGAAACCGTGGTCGATCAAAGTTTCGGCGAAAACAACACCGCCGCCGTCACCCAGGTCGGCAATACCAACGCGATCTACGCCGACCAGTTCGAATCGGTCAACTCGACACTGGCGCTGTATCAAGTCGGCAATGGCAACGTGCACTACACCTATCAGAGCGGCGACGGCCACACGCTCAGCGCCACCTCCGTGGGCAACGACAACAAGGTCTACGCCAGCAACTGGAAAGGCCCGCAATCGGGTGGGCAGTTCGGCAGCAACCAGCGTGCGACCGTCACTCAAGCGGGCAATGGCAACATCGCCAGCTTCACTCAGGATGGCGTCGGCCATGTGATGACCACACATCAGACCGGGACTGGCAACAAGACCACGGTCAGTCAGGCGGAGTCGTATAACGAGCTGTATTTTGATCAGAACGGTAGCGACAACATTTTGATCTCGGATCAGCGCGGCACTGGAAACCTGGTGCAGGGTTCTTCGAATGGCACGGGTAACAGCGCCGAGTTCGATCAGTCCGGGTCGGGCAATCAGGCGTATACCGCGCAGTTGTATGGCAGTGACAACATGATCACTGTTAAGCAGGCAGATACGATGAACGTGGCGTACGTGACCCAGGGCGGCACGGGGAACATTGCCAATGTTGATCAGAGTGGGGTTACGCAGACGGCGAATATTCAGCAGTTCGGGTCGGCTAACCAGGCGACGGTGTTGCAGCAGTAGGGGTTGGGTGTTGATGAGCCGCGATTCTCTGGTGAGGGGGGTCGCGGTTTTTTTGTGTCCGTAGGACCGATCAACGACACGCGTTCTTTAAAGCGTCAGATCAGCCACGTCCTACAGAAAAAGGAATGGTTTCTGGAAAAGCTGCACGTTTTCCTACTACCTCTGGCGGTTGGCCGTCGGAAGCGCAAGGACTAGGATTTTTCGGGACAACCTGAACCCAAAGGAGCTCGACCAACGTGCAATTCATCCAGACAACCACGACAACATTCCCCTTACCGAATAGACTTCCAGGCATTGATCCCGGAGGTGCCATGATCGACCAAAAGATGATTGACCCACTGTGCCCAGTCGTCTCGGACCTTGATCCTGAAGAACAGGCTGCGAGTTATGACCGTTGGTTCAGGGCGGAAGTACAAGCGTCTCTCGATGATCCGCGTCCGAATCTTTCGCATGAACAAGTAATGGCCGAGATATATGCCTTGATTAAGGCAAAAGACAATGGTTTCGAGGCCGATTGAGTGGAGGCCCGAAGCACGGGCGAAGCTGGTAACAGTGCTCGAATACATAGTCGAAAGGAATGTTGGAGCAGCCAAAGAGATCTTGAAGGCAGTTGGAAAGGCCATAGCTTATCTTCCTGATCATCCCTATCTCTATCGATCAGGCCGGATCACCGGCACTCGGGAGATCGTCGTAAATTCCAGCTATCTGATCATTTATCGAGTGACAGATCGGATCGAAATCGTGAACGTTCTGCATGCGCGTCAGGAGTATCCGAGACGCGATTCTTTCTAAGCCATTCATCAACAAAAAACCGCGCTGCCTTCAGGAGCGCGGTTTTTTATTGGGTACGATCAATCTTTAGGAACCGGGTCTTCCTAGCGCAACGCCTCACGAGCCTCATGTTTGATTCGCTGTTCCGCCATCAATGCCTTCATCTCTGCCATTACCTGCTCATTCGGAATGCTGGGGCGTGGGTCATTCATTGATTTCTGGACTTTGGCACAGAGCCAATGGTCGTAGCTGGCGGCTTGTTCTTCGCTTTCGAACTCTGGAACGGTTGAGGAAAACAGGGGACCCATGGTGCCTCCGGACTGAGTGTAAACGCGGTTTCTGTTCTTGATCGTTCCCACGCTCTGCGTGGGAACGATCAATCAGCCATCCTTCAACTCGACGTGATCCAGCGCTTGATTCACCGCCAGTTCGCCCAGCATGACGACTTGAGCGATGCCCAATGCTGTCTTGCGTTGTGAAGTTTCCAGCGAGGCGGCGAAGTTGATCAGCATTTCGCTGGCCGAGCCTAGGGTTTCGCTGGCGTTGGCCAGCAGGGATTCGGTGTTGTACCTGGGGTTGGCGAGGTACATGGGTTCCGGCTCGTTGGTGCTGGACATGATGTGAGGTGTGGGGTTGAGGTAGAAGTCGAGGGCACGGTCGGCGGCTTCGTGGAGTTTTTTGCTGTCGACGGAGGCGTAGGGGGATGTGGTGTTGGTGTCTGATTCTGGGGGGTTGGGTGTTGGTTTTTTCATGATTATTTACCCTGTATGACGGTTATAGCTGGCCCCCCATTCGGTTTCCAAGCGAATAGGTGGCAGCTGTACGCAGGTTGGAAACCCGGGACAGAGGCAACCCGGCAGACACAAGGTCTCCCACGCACAGCCGCCATAACAAAGTGCACACAGTGAAGGTGCGCAAGGATACGTTATGAATGGCGCTTGTGCGCTCTGTAGTTACTCGGGTTTCCACGCCCGGTCGCTGAATTGGCAGCGACGAATACAGGCTAGAGACCAGACGTCCGACGGACAACCTGAAAACCTTGTGGGAAGGTTCCGCAAAATCGAAACATCCTTTAAACATCCCGAATTGAAATACGCATGTGTAGGAGCTGCCGAAGGCTGCGATCTTTTGATCTTGATTTTGATATTCATCTTAAAAAATCAGAGTCAAAAGATCGCAGCCTTCGGCAGCTCCTACAGTGAATGAGAGCAACCGGCGGGAATTGGTCGGCTCATAGATCGCCATCGCTGGCAAGCCAGCTCCCACAAGGATTTGGGTACATCCGCAATAGCTACTGGTGTCTGAGAGATAGCTATCGCGAGCAGGCTCACTCCTACAATTGAATCGCGTGCTGTCAGCAAGAGATTGGGTGGCTGTCAGGCCGCCTTCGCGAGCAAGCTCAGCTCCTACGAAGATCAAAAGCCAAGCACGCCGTGCTTCTCACCACTCAACAGGATGAGCGTTAGCTCGGCTGCAGCTTTTGATCTTGATCCACGGGCGACGTCGGAAGGCTTCGTTCCGGGATTGATCCGGGCGTGGGAGCGCAGCGACCGTTTGGCGCAGCCAAACACAGCGAGAGGAGGTGCAGCGAAGCAAACCGTAGGCGCTGCGCCCGGATCGATCCCGCAGCGAAGGAACCCCGAGCCCTAGCGAGCGGGCCGCACGTAGGAGCAAGCGTTTTTTGCTTACTTTTTGCTGGGCCGGCATTCCGGCGTTTGAAAAAAAGTGAGTCGCCGTAAGGGCGAAACCCTAGATGGCCATTGCCGCAGGAATGGATATGTACTCAATCAGAAAGAACCCCACCGCCTGACAGAAAGCCTTCGCGAGCAAGCTCGCTCCCACAGGGGAACTGAGTGCAGATGGAAGAGATTTGTTGCCTGTCAGGCCGCCATCGCTGGCAAGTCGAATCGTCGCACCGCAGCTGCGACAGAAAAGAAAAATCAAAACCCACACCGATTGGCTGCATTCAGAAAGGATGGGCGGTGCCAGGCAAACGCTTTGCGATAGCGGGGAATTGGATACGGGTAACCCGCGACTTCCTGATGAAGAGGTCGCGGATGTTTATGTGCTGGTGAACACTCAGCTCTTGTTGCTCTTTGTGATAACGAACCACAATCCCGTGTATTCAAGCGTGATCGATGAGTAAGTCAGGTCGCCGACTATCCGCTGGACGCCCACCTTGGAGTTGAAATTCACAATAGACTCATGGAACACGTCCATGACGATTTTCTTGTTTTCCTCCACCGGGATGTCGGGGTTGAGCGCCTCAGTCGTCGCAAGCAAAACAGTCAATATCTGCCGTTGTTCTTCCTCGCTGCCGCTCGGCGAAAAAACCATCAGGGTCACGCCATCTACGTTGGCATCATTCGTATCAATGGTTCCCTGCATCAGCAGATCCTTGCTCAATTGATACAAAAACGTCGGCTGGGCTCCGCCTGTCCGAACTTCAAAGTCGGCGATTTTATAATTTTTATTGTATCGGCCAATGGCAGCGTTGAACGCGTCATGGAATTCGGAAGCGGTCAGCCCCAACGAGGTCGCTGAAGGTGCAGCGTTGCGGTTGGCGCTGGCGGACACCACCTCAGATCTACCGGCATGCTGAATCTGGGTAGAGAGATAGGTCAGAAGAGCGAAGGACAGCGACGTCAGGATTATCCCCGTCAGAAAACTGCTCAACCGGCCGGGAACGTTGCCGGTTTTTTTGTTCCTGTATACCTTCGGCGCTATCAGGCCAACCACCCCATAAACGGCAAACACGACAGTCAGCACAAACACCAGCCCGAACAATATCAGCACTTATTCATTCCTTTTGAATTGCGAAAGTGATGGCATTCTAACGTCACCCCTCCGAAAAAGCCCAATCGTGACTCTGGGAAAGCCACAGTTTGGTTCAGTGTATTCCGACAGAGATTGGTCGGCTTTCAGGCCGCCTTCGCGAGCAAGCTCGCACCCACAATTTCAATGTGCGTACAACCCAAGCGGCAAAGCCGCCCCACTCAACAGGATGAGCGTTAGCTCGGCTGCAGCTCTTGATCTTGACCCACGGGCGACGTCGGAAGGCTGAGTGGAGGGATTGATCCGGGGGTGGGAGCGCAGCGACCGTTTGGCGCAGCCAAACACAGCGAGAGGAGGTGCAGCGAAGCAAACCGTAGGCGCTGCGCCCGGATCGATCCCGGAGCGAAGGAACCCCGAGCCCCAGCGAGCGGGCCGTACGTAGGAGCAAGCGTTTTTTGCTTACTTTTTTTGGCGTTCCCTCCGTGTCAGGCTACCTGTCGCCCTTGTTGATTGACTCAACTACTCAAGAGGGCGAAGGTGCATAACCATGTCCAAAATGGGCAAACGCTACGACAACGACTTCAAAGATTGGGTCGTTCTGCAAATGATGCCGCCACTCAATCGATCAGTGGCGGAACTTGCCTCTGCACTCAATCTCACGCCACAGTCACTGCGAAACTGGAGACAAATGGCTAGAGACAAAGGCTTAATTGTTCCGGGAAACGGCAAGACCAGTGACCAATGGTCTAGCGCCGATAAATTCAATGCCGTCATGGAAACCGCGCCGTTGAGCGAGGTCGAGATCTCTCAATATTGCCGAATCAAAGGCATTTACCCTGAGCAAATCCAACAGTGGCGAGTGGCATGCCAAAACGCTAATCCCGTTGTTGATCTCTCCTCTCGAACTTCAAAAACGGCCGAGCAACGGCGCATCAAAATACTTGAGCGCCAACTGATTCAGTCTGATGCCAGTCGTGCAGAGGCGGTGGCGTTGCTGGAGCTCAGAAAAAAAGCCAATGCGATCTGGGGCAAGGACAAGGAAGACTGATCAACGCCTCTGATCGTACGCAAGCCATGAAGTTGATTGCCGACGCAGTGCTGAATGGCGCTCGTCGATACCGCGCTTGCAATGAACTGGGTCTGAGCCTGCGCACAGTTCAACGCTGGCAACACTCGTCGTGTGACGGACGACAGTTGGCTCAACGTGCAGCTCCGGCTAACAAGCTCAGTGATACGGAGCGTCAAGCGGTGCTGGATGCTGCCAATCAGGCTGGCTACGCCAGCCTGACCCCACACCAAATCGTGCCTAAGCTGGCCGATGAAGGCATTTATCTGGCTTCGGAGTCGACGTTTTATCGTGTGTTGAAAGCCGTCAATCAAAACGTCCGTCGCGGCCGGGCCAAAGCCCCAAAACGCAGAGTACTGACGACGCATCGCGCTGATGGCCCCAATCAGGTGTGGTGCTGGGACATCACCTGGTTGCCGAGCACAGTGAAGGGCCGTTTTTTCTACTGGTACATGGTCAAGGACGTCTACAGCCGCAAACTGGTCGCCAATGAAGTCCACGAGGTGGAGAGCGCCGAACACGCCTGTGAACTGCTCACAAAGGGATGTTTACGGGAACATACTGCAGGTCGTCCGCTGGTGTTGCACTCAGATAATGGACACGTGATGAGAGGTTCTTTGTTGCGTGAAAGCATGGTCGCGCTGGGTGTAGAACCTTCTTTTAGCCGGCCAAGAGTGAGCAATGACAACGCTTACGCCGAAGCACTTTTTCGCACTGCAAAGTACTGCCCGCTTTGGCCCGATCAACCATTTGATACGGTCACTGATGCAAGGCTTTGGGTGCAGACGTTCATCGAGTGGTACAACGAAGATCACCGCCACAGCGCCTTGAAATACGTCACGCCAAACCAACGGCACGAGGGCAAAGCAACCGCCCTATTACAAGCTAGAACAGAGCTTTATGAGGATGCCAGGGAAGCTAATCCAAGCCGCTGGAGTACTCGAACACGAAACTGGAAACTGGCAGACGCAGTTTATTTAAACCCAGAACGCCCTGAAATTAAGGGCGTAATGGGCTAGCAGTTGTAGGACCAAGGCGACAGGTACCTTGACACGTACCGCGTTTGAAAAAAAGTGAGTCGCCGTAAGGGCGAAACCCTAGGTGGCCGTTGCCGCAGGAATGGATATGTACTCAATCAGAAAGAACCCTACCGCCTGACAGAAAGCCTTCGCGAGCAAGCTCGCTCCCACAGTTGGAACTGGATACATCTGCCAGAGGTTGGTCGGCTATAAGGCCGCCATCGCTGGCAAGCCAGCTCCCACAAGGATTTGGGTACATCCGCAATAGCAACTGTGTCTGAGAGATAGCTATCGCGAGCAGGCTCACTCCTACAGGTTTAAACCGGTTTCGACCGAGAGAGCCTGGTCGGCTGTCAGGCCGCCAAGCTCAAAGATCCAACAGCTCACTCCGCCTCAGGATCAACCTTGTTCTGAGTCAAATACCGATTCAACACATCATCCTGCCCAGGCACAGAAGCGTCCCCCGCCACCTGCCACAAATGCCGCTCAATCCCCTGCGCCACCATATGCCCCACCGCCGCCTCAATCGCCGACAGAACACAAAGCTGCGCCGGCTCATTCGTCGTATACCCAACCTCAGCCTCAAGCAACTTTTTAAACTCGATAAACTTGAAAATCCCCGCGCTACGCGCCACCGAATAAATCGTCTTGCTGGTCATCACATTCGCCAACACCTGCCCACTGCGCACATCCACCGCACGCAAGTTCACAGTCACCTGATCCACCCGATATTCCCGAGAAATATCAATCCCCAAATACCGCGCCCCTTCCCCACCGCTACGCACATTCGTGTCATAAGCGATGATCCCACCCTCGAGCATCATGTTCGCCGCCTGCAACGGCGGCAGCTCACCCTGAATATTCACCGGCGTATTCGGCTTCTTCTGCGACGCGCGAATGATCTTGCGTTCAGTCAGCAAGTTCTGCAGCCCTTCCCGCTCCAGCACGACAAACCAGCCACTGGCCTGCATCGCGTCCATCAACATCGACGCCGCACCCTGAGTCACGCTGGTGGAAAACGAACTCGCCGGCGTCGGCTTGTACTGCCCGGTCTGATCACGGAACCCGTACACCACCGCCATCAACCGCCCCTTGGGCCGCGGCATCTTCAGCAAGTCGTAATAAGTCGAGGCCCTGGGGGTCAGGGTCGGGGTTTCGGTGTCCTGCTCGGCCGACATCGGCTCACGCAGACTGCACCCTTGTAATGTCGCCAACAGCAGCCCTAACGCGATTATTCTTTTCATGTCCGTCTCTCCCCGGAACCGTCAGCCCGTCATGGGTTGAGGCCGTTCACCTGAATTTCCGAAACTTCACCGCTCGCTCGGTCGGTCACCTCAATGGTGAGTGCCCCCGAGTCGTCGACGACGTTGACGATAAAAGCGTCAGTGGACAGGCTCCCCGTGTTGCCGGTGGAGATGTTGTCCAGCAGTTGCCCCAGCAGCCGCGATTGCAATTGACTGGTGAAGCGCTCGAGCGCCGATGTGCCGGCCACCGTGGTGCGCTTCTTCAGGTCCGGATCGTCGTAGTCGTTTTGCGCCTGGGCGTTGTTGAGCAGCCAGGTGCCATTGAGCGGGTTACCGCCGAACGACGGGTTGACCGGCGTGTAGACCAGTTCGGTGGCCTGGACGGCAGCGGCGCTGGCGAGCCCGATCAACAACCCCGAGATCCAGAATCCGCTGCGCCGTGAGAACGTTGTGCTGTTCATAGTTCGTCCTTCTCAAGGTCGGTGGTGTCCTGCAACATGGCTTCCAGCTTGCGCCGGACAACCTCCAGTCGAACCATATCGGCGGCCTCGTAGGCCTCGTCCTTCAGTTCCACAGTGTTCGGCGGCAGGAAGCGCCGATAAACCAGGCGTTGCTGATATTCCACGGTCACCAGGCTGCCCCAGCGCGCGTCGGGCCGCTCGCGCACCACCAGGTTGAAATCCATCGGGCTGGTGTCGCGCAGGCGTTCACTGAACGAGTAGTAAAAGTCGTGGCCGATGTGCGAGATCGTGTCGTCGACGATGAAGCCCATCATTTCGTCTTCTTCACCGGCGCTGGCGCAGCACGCCACAGCGGTGAGGATCAGCGCGCACCACCATTGGCGGGTCATGGCTGCAACGCCTGCGGCAGAACCGATTGCCCTTTGGCCGGGCCATTGGTGCCTTCAAGAAAGGCTTTTTCGGCGACGAACTGCCAATCGGAATAACGCTGCATGCCTTCGAAATCCGACCACTGCGACGGGAAGTCCGCCTGCTTCAACGGCAGCTCGATCGAAGGGCTATTGAGACCCGTGATGCGCCCATCGAAACCGCGTTGCACTGCCCATTCACCCTGACCGATAGGGTCCGGATAAAGCTGACGCAAATGATGTTTCGCTTCTGGAAAACGCTGATCGTCGAGCAGGTCGACCAACTCTTTCGGGTACTGCGCCAACCCCGGCGAACTGCGGTAGTAGCTGCGCAGCGCCTGCGCGTATTGGGTGCCGACCCAGAGCAATTGGCGTTCACGGTCGCGGCGTGAAGCGGTCGACCACAACTCGCCGGCACTGGCCAGGCCCATGCCCATCACCACAATCAGAAACAGCACGCCCAGGTAAGTGAAGCCACCCTGCTGCGCACGGTTACCACTCGGAATACTGGCTGCCATCACGCGCCCTCCCGGTAGCACCGCTTTTGATGTCGGCCACACCACCGGCGACGCCGTCCGGTGGCGCGATCAGCACCCACTGGTCTTTGCGTTCGGTAATCGGATCGAGTGGTGCATTGCGCAGATAACGTTGCTCGATCAGTTGCTCGATGGAATCCGGATAGCGCCCGGTGTCGCCGTAGAAGTGATCCAGCGCCTCGCGCATCGCCGACAGGCTCTGACGCAGCGTGGTTTCCTTCGACGCTTCGAGGCTGTTGAAGTAGCGCGGCAGCGCGATGGTCATCAGCGTGGCGATGATCGCCATCACCACCATCAGCTCCAGCAAGGTAAAACCTTTTTCCCGGCGCATGAGGTTCACCACTCGCGGTAGGCGATGCCGTTGAGGCCCTTGCCCCGGGCGTGGGAGTAGACGTCAAAGACGTCCTCGCCATCGCGCGGGTTCTGAGCCGAACTGTCGTAGGCGCGCACGCCCCAACCCCCTTCGTCATCACGTTTGGCCGGCACCAGCGGATCACGCGGGATGCGGCGTAAAAAGTAGAACTTGGCACCTTTGGCGCTGCGCACATCGCGTACGCCCTCAACCAGTACTTTCAGGTTCGGCGGGTAGCCACTGCTGTTCAGCGACTTCTCGATGTAACCGGCATCGAAGGCGCGTTTGTAGGCGTCGATGGCGTCGCGAATCTGGTACAGCGCGTTGCGCAATTCCTGCTCCTTGCCGCGCCGCACCAGGGTCTCGGTCAGCGGCGCGGCCATGCTCGCCAACAGGCCGATCAGGGCCAGCGTCACCACGACTTCGATCAGGGTGAAACCGCGTTGGGAGGCGTTCATGATCAAGGCTTCTCGACAGTAACGCGGGTGGTGGCCACGGCCGACTCACCGACGGCACGCGGCTGCGCGGCAGGCGACGGCATCACGTAGCTCTGCGAACGATCCGGTGCCTGAATGTGCATGCTGGTTTCGGTGCCGGTGGAGAACTCCATGTCCGACGGGCTCTGATACGGCAGGTTGCGCACGATCCGTGGGGTGATCGACAGCACCAGTTCCGATTTGCCGATGGTGTCTTTGTTGCTGCCGAACAAGCGGCCGAGTCCGGGAATGTCACCGAGGCCGGGAATCTTGTTGCCGGTGGCGCCGTGGTCGTTGCGCACCAGCCCGGCGAGGATCTGGGTTTCGCCGTCATGCAGACGCAGCGAGGTTTGCGCATTGCGGGTATCGACCTGCACCGGGATCGTGCCTTGGCGGGTCGGTTCCAGCGGCGTGGCATTACTCACTTCCAGGGCAATCTTGATCGCCACTTCGTTGTTCAGGTGCACAGTGGGCGTCACTTCGAGCTTCAGACCGACATCCAGATAGGTCACGCTTTCGGTGATCACCGGCCCCTGTGTCGACGGCACCGAGGTCGCGCTGATGATCGGCACGCGCTGACCAATGTGAATGCGCGCCTGCTCGCGGTTGCTGACGCGGATCACGGGACTGGCGAGGGTGTTGATGTCGTTGTCCTGCGCGTTGATCTTGGCTTGCGGCGAAGGGCCGATGGAGATGCGGTCAGAGTTGATGCCCTTGAGCTGGCCCAACAGAGTGACCGGTGAACCATCGGAGTTGACCACACCGAAGGTGCTCGGCCATTGCAGGCCAAGGTCGAGAATGCGCTGGGTGGCGACTTCCATCACCTCCACTTCGAGCACCACTTCCGGGTTGGACTGGTCTTGCGATTGCAGGAGTTTCTCGGCCATGCGCACGGCGTCTTCGGTGTCGCGCATGGTCAGGGTGTTGAGGCGTTCGTCGACGAACACGTCGCGGGTCTTGAGCATGGTTTTGACCATGTTCAGCGCGGTGTTGGCGTCGATGCTGGTCAGGTAGAAGGTGCGCATCACCAGTTCCTGGTAATCCTTCACTTTCTGCGGCGAATCCGGGTAGATCAGCAAGGTGTTTTCGTTCACCACTTTCTGGTGCAACTGGTTCTGTTGCAGCAACAGGGTCACGGCGTCTTCGATGCGCACGTCACGCACGAAAATCGTCGCTTTCATGTCCGGACGCAGGTCTTTGTCGAAGATGAAGTTCAGCCCGGCAACCTGCGACAACACTTCGAAAATGGTCTTGAGGTTGGCGTCGCGAAATTCCAGGGTCACTGGGCGATCGAGCTTGGTGCGCAGTTGCGGATAGGCAATGACGTTGCGGCTCTGCACCAGGCGAATGTTGCCTTGCAGCTCCAGCGCACCTTCATTGGCCGGGTCGAGTTCGAGGATCTGTTTGACCTGACGATCAGCGCCGTAGATGTCGCCGCGACGCAGGTCGCCACGGGCCAGCTCGAGTTTCTCGTCCATGCTGCGCAGGTATTCCATCTGCTTCAAGGCATCCTGGGCGCGGCGGTTGTTCGGCTCGATGGTCAGCACGCGCATGTAGGCGGTGCGCGCCGAGGTAAAATCGCGGCGCGCGCGGTCGGTGTCGCCGGCCGTCAGCAACGACGTGATCGCCTTGGCCCGACCGGTGTTGAGCAGCAGGTGCAATTCGGTGTCGCGCGGATTTTCGCGCAGGCCTTCTTCGATACGCGCCAGCCCCGCCTCGTACTGACCCTGTTCAATCAGGTCGGCGGCTTCCTTGTTGGCCACCTGCGCAGTGCTGCACGCGGCCAGCCCGGCACACAGACCGAGGCTCATCAGCAAACGGGAACGGTTCATTGCGTACTCCCCACAGACAAGGTCTGCGACAAATGCAAAGGCAGGTAAACCAGGCTCAATTCCAGATCGGAAATGCCGGTGATCTTCCAGGTGTCGTCGATCACATCCCCGTTGCGCACGACGTAGATCTTTTCGCCGTTCTGCAAAAACACTTGCAGGTCGCTGCGGTCATGCAGCCGACCGACGAACTGAAACGGCACCGGTGGCAGGCTCGGGGCTTGCACCACTGTGGCCGGGTTGATCGCTTGTTCGGTGACCGTGGCCAGGGTCGGCGCGGCCTTCCAGGATTTCGCCGCGAACAGGTCGCCGGCCGGGCTCAGGTCCCTGATCGGTGCGTCTTTGGCCTTGGCGGTGCTGGCCGGCAGCGCGCCCCGGGTTTTCCCCGGCGTGGCGACGGCTACCTGGTTCGAATCGGCGTCTTCGCTCGGCGAGAAATACTCCGGCAACCACGCCAGCCCCGCCGCCACAGCGAAGAACGCTAGCCACCCTGTCACGCGCTTTGTATTCATCACGACCTCGACAGGTAAAGGGTCATTCGGATCCGGCCATTGAGGTCGGTGTCGCCAATTTTCTTGCGTTGCAGCTCAAGGTCTTCCACCACCACCGCTGGCAACTGACCGAGCAAGGCGTGCACAAAGCGGCGCAGTTGCGGGTAGCTGCCGCGCACTGGCAGGAGAATCTGATAGCGCGCCAGGTGGGTTTTCGGGTCGACGCCGAGGGCGTACTCGCCACGCGCCAGAGTGATGTGCTCCTGGGCTGCGAGGGCGTAGATGCGGTCGATGGCGACGGTGGCTTGCGGTTGCGCCGGCAGTTTGTTGCGGAAGTCGTCGAGCTGACGCTGCGGCACCACCGGCGGCGCGATGCTGCCGTCTTCAACCTTGGCCAGGTACTCGCTGGCTTCCTGAGTCTGCTGGCTCAAGTGCTGCAACGATTGCCAGCCCGGCAGCAAACCGCCGAGTGCCCAAGCCACGGCGACCAACAGCAGCGCCAGCCCGGCCAGGCCCGGAATGCCGAGGCCCTGCAGGTATTCGTGGACGATCAGTCTAGGGATTCGCATCGCCCATCTCCCAGGTCGCCGACAGGTTGAATTGCACCGGTTGTTCCGGCGATTTGACGACGATCTCGTGGCTCAACAGCGAGACGTCGGACAGCTCGTCGCTGGCTTCCAGACGTTTGTGGAAGTCGAGCATCGCTTGCAGATCCCGCGCTTCGGCGCTGATGCGTACCTGACCTTTACGGGCATCCGGGGTCAGGCTCAGCAGCGCAACGTCATCGCGCGGCATCGCTTCGAGCATGGCGAACAGGCGCTCCCACGGGCGGCGCAGTTGCTGCGAGACCTTGCGCATCTCGGCGAGGTTCGCCGCTTGTTCACGGATTTGCGCCGGGCTCAGGGTGGACTTGGCGCCGCTGTCACCGGTGAGCTGACGCTGCGTGGTTTGCAGATGACCTTGTTGCTGTTCGGTGTGCGCGTCGAGGTGCTGTTGCACGCCGAAGCACAGCAGCGCCAGCAGCACGCCGCCGCCGAGCAGGCTCCAACCCAACGGGCCGGAACGCGGCCGTGGCTGAAAATCCAGATTCAGGGCGCGCATTTCAGGCCACCGCCCGGGACATGACGTACAAGCCGTCACGCACGTTCATCGAGGCGTCTTCAAGGGTGCGCAGTTGCACACCCGCCACGTCCGGATACGCATCGAGCCGCGCCGGCGCGTGCAGATAAACGTTGAAGGCGCGTTCGCTGGTCGAGGCTTGTAGCTGCCGTTCGCGACCGATCAGCGCATTCAACGCGGCATCGCTGTCGCTGCCGCCCACCGAACGCACGCCGGCCCAGCGCCCTTCCCTCGCCAGCAACAACACGCTGCGTTGCGGCTCGGCGACGACGAACAGGAAGTCGCCGGCATCGAGGCTTTTGTCGAAGCGGTTGAACGCCGCCATCAGGTACGGCTGCACCGAGCGCAGGCGCAGACCGCGAGCGCTGACCAGCGTGCGCAGGCGTTCGAGCAAGTCTTGCGGCAAGGCGCTGGCGATGCGGTCGTAACCGGCCGGCTCGGCGGACAGCACCAGACTCCACGGCTGGGTTGACGCGCCAAACAGGTCTTCGAAACACAGTTGGGCAAAGCCGCGCAGTTCCTCAGGGCTGCTGATCTGCGCGCTCCATGGCACCAGGCAGAAACGGCTGAAATGGCCGGAGATGACCACGCTCAATTCGGCACCGGCGCGGGCGTGTTCACCGAGCAGGCGATCGAGGGTGTCCAGCGCCACCGCGTAGCTCTGGAAGCCTTCGTCGATGTAACCGACGCTGCCCAGCCACAGGGTGTCGCTGCCACGCCGTTGACCGAGGCCAACGCCGCTGGCGCCGAGCACGGCGACAAAACGCTCACGAGATAAATGTGACACGATTGATCTCCTCCAGCGTGGTGCGACCTTGTTCCACCAGCTCCAGCGCCGATTCGCGCAGCAGGCGCAAACCACGGGCACAGGCCAGGGCTTTGATTTGGGTGATCGGTTGGCGCTCGACGATCATCTGGCGTAGTTCGTCATCGAGGTGCAGCAACTCGGCAATCGCCGTGCGTCCGCGATAACCGCTGCCCCGGCAATGGCCGCAGCCCTTGCCGTGGACGAAGTGGTAGTGATCGACTTTCTGCGGATCGAGGCCCGAGGCACGCAGCTCTTCATCGCTCGGATTGACCGGCGCGCTGCAACTGCTGCACACCAAGCGAATCAGGCGCTGAGCGAGAATCGCGTTGAGCGCGGAAACCAGGCTGTAGGGGTCGATTTCCATTTGGGTGAAGCGGCCGATCACGTCGAAGACGTTGTTGGCGTGGATGGTGGTGAACACCAGGTGGCCGGTGAGCGCTGATTGCACGGCGATCTGCGCGGTGTCCGGGTCGCGGATTTCGCCGACCATGATCTTGTCCGGGTCGTGGCGCAGGATCGAGCGCAAGCCACGGGCGAAGGTCAGGCCTTTTTTCTCGTTGACCGGGATTTGCAACACGCCCGGCAATTGATATTCGACCGGGTCTTCGATGGTGATGATCTTGTCCACGCCATGGTTGATCTCGGTGATCATCGCGTACAGCGTGGTGGTCTTGCCGCTGCCGGTCGGGCCGGTGACCAGCACCATGCCGTAGGGTTCGGCGGCGAGGCGGCGCAACTGACGCAGGGTTTCGTCTTCAAAGCCCAGTGCCTGCAATTGCACGCCGCAGACCTTATCGGCCAGATCCTGTTTGTCCAGTACCCGCAGCACCGCGTCTTCGCCGAAAATGCTCGGCATGATCGACACGCGGAAGTCGATCTGACGGCCGCTGATGCCGATCTTGAAACGACCGTCCTGCGGCACACGTTTCTCGCCGATGTCCAGTTCGGCCATGACCTTGACCCGCGAAATCACCTGCTCGGCAAACTCGTTGCCCTGGACTTTGCTGATGTTGTTGAGCACGCCGTCGATGCGGTACTTGATCACCAGACCGTGGCCGGTGGTGCCGAGGTGGATGTCGCTGGCGTGCATTTTCAGCGCGTCGTAGAGGGTCGAGTTGACCAGTTTCACCACGCTGCTGGCGTCTTCGCTGATGCTGGTCAGCGACAGGCTTTGCAGGGTGTCGATTTCGTGGTGAGTGTCGCCCTGAGCGTTCAGCGATTCGACGGCGTGGAAGCTTTCTTCGTGGCGGGCCAGATAGGCCTTGAGGTCATCGGCGTGCACCAGATGCAGCGGCGCGCCGTGCAGGCAGTCGTCGATCCAGGCCAGGCGCGCCGGGTCGAAGGGGTCGGCAAACACGCCGATGACTTCATCGTTGTGGCGCAGCAGGATGAATTCGCGTTTCAGGCATTGTGCGAGGGTGACCCGGTCGAACACCGGCGTCGCTTGAAACAGGCTGTCGGTGTCGAGCACCGGGTAATGCAGGGTGGCGCCGAGGGTGTGAATAAACGGCATCGGCGCCAGTTCACAGAGTACGCCGAGGGCTTCAAGGACGCGTTCGCCGGAGGTGGCGGCCCGCGCCCGGGCCTGGGCAAGCTGTTCACTGGAAAAGCGTTCTGGCGCGCTTTCGGCCAACAGCGGTTCGACGACAACGGACAGACGTTCCATGGCTTGCTCTCCAACCGGGGCTCAGAGCCCTGTCGGCGCGGCAAACCTTGGCGGCAAGTGCCGGAACGTCTGTTCGCGCCATTACTCCCCGGTGAGCATTTGATCGTCGTCCGGTGCCATGGCGTGCAACTGTCGTCGCCGATCCGCCAACACCCAACTGCCATCGTACAACTGCAACGGGAAGCTCTCGGTCCTGCTCTGGCGTCGTTCGACAAACCCTTCGGAAGGGCTCGCACCGGGTTTCGCTTCACGCTTGATCCCAAGAAGGTCGCAGACCGCCCGCGCCAATTCCGCCAAAGGAAACGGTTTGAACAGGATGTGGCTGACCCCCAGTTGCCGCGCCCGCTCACAGACTTCAGCGGTCGGGTGACCCGTTATCAGCACAAAATGGCACGTCCTGTTCTGGCGGACTGCGTCGAGCACCTCAAAGCCTTCCATATCGGGCAAGCGGTAATCGAACACCAGCACGTCGGGGGCAAAGGTTTCGGCCAAACCGATAGCCGTCGCTCCGTCATGTGCAATCGCGACGTCCAGCCCCTGCGCCGACAGATAATCCTGAAGGTTTTGTGCAAGCAGCTGTTCGTCTTCGACAACCAGTACTTTGTTAACCAAGGTCGACTCCTTGAAACAGCAGGTCCGATGACCCCGCCCTGAGAGTGCGCCTTACCATCGGTAACGCACACTTCATGCCAGGCTGAGTGCCGGTAATTTTATGTCTTCATGTCCTTGAATTTAATGACAATGCCCGCTCGTCCCGGTACCCCGTTCCCCAGAAACGGGGAAGCACCTGAATGGGCATCGAAGCCATTCCCCACTATTGGGGGGGAACCTTCAGTCGTCGTCAATTCGTTCGATCCTGTTCTGCACCCGTAATTGCGCGAGCACTTGGCGACGAGCCTGGGTCTGTTGCTGTCGGGCGAGCTGTGCCCTGACTGTATCCAGCCCCTGCAAATCTGGGACATCGATGGCCTCCAAGTGGTTCGGCAAATAAATCACATGCCAGCCGAACGGTGAGCGCACCGGATCGCTGGCAAAACTCGCCCCGCTGACAATCGAGGCGCGCATTTGCATCAAGCGTAGACGCGCTGCGGCGACTGTGGCTGCATCTGCTTGCACGGGCACCCGAATCAGCAGGTGACGGGGTTGCAAGGTATTAGCGCGAATCAGCTCGGCGAACATCTGCTGCGCCGCCAGTTCGCGGCGGGTGTACTCGGTGAAGGAGGCCTCATCGAAACCGGCGTCCTGCAAGCGCCGGACGAATTTATCCGCGCCGCCGATGGCCATGCGGGTTTGCTCGATCTGCTGACGCAGCGCTTGTTCGTCGATCTGCCGGCCACGTTTCTGCGATTCCTGCCACAGCAATTCTTTGTCGATCAGCATTTGCAACGCGGCCTGGCGCAGTTCCTTGTAGGCCTTGGGGCTGCGAATACTCGTCACCGCGCGACCCTGATCTTCGAGGTATTCGGCGAAGAAGCGCTCGAAGCGAAACCCGGAAATCTCCTCGCCATTGACCCGCGCCACGGCCGGTTCGTTATTGGCCCACGCCAGCGGCAGCCAGCAAGTCAGCAGCAAGATCAGCGTTGTGCGTTTCATGATCGGGCCCTCCGTTCAGGGGCTGGCAACAATCGGTTTATAAGGCGCGACCAGATAGAAACGCTGATCGGGCAAATCCACGGTGACTACATGGGCGCCGCTCAAGCCCAGGCGTCGGCCGGGGCCGAAACTCAGACGCGGGGTCAGGCCGGTGTCGAAGTCGTGCAGGCCTTCCAGCGCCGCCACCAGTTTTTCCCGGCTGGCGTCGCGGCCAGCTTGTTTCATGCCTTCACTGAGCAGCAGCATCGAGGTGTAGGCACCGACTTGCAGCACCGCGTGCTGGGCGCCGAGGCCTTGGCCTTCGCGCAACAAGGTCAGGGCCATGCGCCCGGCCTGGGTCCAGTCGCTGGGCACAAATGGATAGGCGAGAAACACCCGTCGGGTGAAACCGTCGGGGACTTGCAGCAGATCGCCGGCCACCTGGCTTGAAGCAGCGAACAGATAAGGCACTTGCCCGGCGCTTTGCAGGCGCGTCGCCAGACGACTGAAGCCGCCGCCATTGCCCAGGTAAAACACCGAGCGCGAGCCCAACGGCAGCGCCTCCGCCGCCGGGTCATAGGCTTGCAGATGGACTTTCTGCCAGCCGTGTTCCTGCAAGTACTGACCGAGATTTTGCGCGGCCAGTGTTTGTACCGGGTCGTCGGGATAGGCGATCAGCGTCGGCCCTTGCAGCACGCGCAAACTGGCCGTGGCGTAATCGGCCAGCGCGATCAACTGCTCGCGCAATCCCGGCAACGGCTCGAAAATCTGTGGACTGGCCTGCAGGGTGCCGAGGATCGACATCGGCCCGATCAGTGGCACCCCGGCCTGTTCCAGACGCGGCCCGAGTTCGCTGTCGAGAGCCGGCGCCAGCGGCGCGATCAATGCGAACACTTGTTCCTGCTCGATCAATTGCTGCAAGGCTTGCTCGGCGCTGGCGCGATCGGGGCCGGGATCGATCACCGTCAAACGCAGTTGCCGACCGTGAATGCCGCCGGCCTGATTGATCCGCGCCACGCTGCCGTTGAGCACCGCCGCAACGGTCATGCCCTCCTCGGCCAGTGGTCCTTGGCTGGGCAGTAAGGTGCCCAGATGCAGGGTCTCGGCGTCGAGGCCGGGGTCGCGTTCATCGGCGAGGCGCTTGAGATAAGCCGTGAGGTTGCGCTGATCCTTCATCGACAGCAGAAAGCGCGGCATGCTCGGGTCGAGGCGGTTGTGGCCGGGGTCGCGGCCCTGCTCAATGGCCGTGGCGAGAGTGCTTTCGCTGTAGGCCGGATAACTGCGGCCGTTGACCTGTTGCTGGCCGTACGTGCTGGTCAGTCGCGCCCAATTCAATTCGGATGGACGCACGCCGCCCTCAGGTCGGCCGAGGCCGTCGGCGCCGTGGCAATTGGCGCACGGCAGGCTGGTCGCCGGCAGCAACACATCCGCCGCGCCGACCCGCGCCATGATCGCCTCGCCACTGGCTGACAAGCCTTGGCGGTACAGGCGCTTGCCCGCCGCTTCTTCCGGGGTCAGCGGTGCAGCGCTCGCGCCAAGGCTGACGCCAGCGAGCAGGATCAGGGCGAGTACGCGGCAGCGTTTCATGGCGCGGACTCAGCGGCCAGCCACGGGCATTGTCAGCAACTGCAAGCGCTGGGCAATGGCGGCAGCCGGGGCGTCGGGGCGGATCTTGCTCCAGCGTTTATTGGCGACATCGCCGACGATCAACTGCGTGGAGTGCTGCTCGGGGGTCGGCACGATCTGGCCGATGCGGCTCAATACCAGGTCCATCTGCGCCTTGTCGCCGGTAAGAAAAAGCCAATGAGGGTCATCGGAACCCTGCTTCAAGGTGTAAGCCTTGAGCACCGCCGGCGTATCGCGCAGCGGGTCACTGGTAAGGGAAATGAAGGTGATGTCCGGCGCCTTGTCGCCCAACAGCTCGCGCACCTCTTTGAGCTTTTGGGTGATCAGCGGGCAGGCATCGTTGCAACTGGTAAAAATCACGTTGAGCAGAACGATGCGGTTTTGCAGCGCATCGCTGTAGAAGCGCAGGGTTTCGCCGTTTTGATCCTGTAATGGCGTGTCGGTGAACCATGTTTTCGCGTCGTGGGTGCCTTTGGCCGGCGCGGCGGCAACCGTTGTCGGGGCTTCGGGGGCATGGCCTTCGTGGGCGAATGCGACGTTGCTGAAGATCCAGAAACACACGGTCAGGGAGATCCAGTCGAGCAGTCTCATGGCTGTTGCTCCATGGCGATGGCGGTGTGTTTGGCGTGGGTGCGCAGGCCGCTGAGTTTTTCCACTTCCTTGGCCAGCAGCGCCGGATCGGTGAAGCCGTAATAGCGCATCCAGTGACGATTGTTGCCGTCGCCGACGAGGATCAACGGTTGGTGATTCTTGAAGTCGCCGCTGAAACTGCCGAGGCCCTTGAGGGTTTCATTGATCGACTGCGGCGAACCGGTCAGCCAGCTCCAGCCCGGCCCGCGCTGGAAGGTGCGCGCATAATCCTGCAGGCGTTTCGGGTCGTCACGCTGCGGGTCGATGCTGATCGACACCAGTTGTACTTCGTTGCCGACGCGCGCGCCGAGTTGTTTCTGCACCTTGCCCATGATCGACGAGACCACCGGGCACACCGTGGTGCAACTGGTGTAGATGAAGCTCATGACAACGATTTTGCCCTGCACCAGATCCTGCTCCAGGCGCACGGTTTTGCCGTTCTGATCGAGCAGCGGCACGTTGGCGAATTTCACCTGAGCGTGTTCCTGGGTATTGCTGGCCGGGGCTTTGTGCCCGGCGTGCTCGTCCGCCGAATGAGCGTTGGCGTGTTGGATGCCAAGGCTCAACAGGCACAGGGTCAGCAGGCCAGTGGATGCAAATCGGTTCATGTCGAAACTCCTCTTCAACGGGCCTGGCCGGGGGCTACCCGAACACTGGCAAAGGTCTTGTCATCGAAACCGGCGCCCAGCGAGGCTGCGCGCACATGCAGGTACCAGGCGCCGCTGCGGTCGAGGGTGATCGGCGCTTCGTACACGCCGTCGGCGACTTCCAGCGCCGCCACTTCGCGCGGGTGTGAGGTGGGCGCGAGGTAGTAACGCAGTTGCACGTCTTTGACGCCGCTGCGCTGGGTTTTGTCTTTGCCTTGAACGATGCGGAAACGCACGACGTAGGGGTCGTTGAGCGCCACGGCAGTCTTGTCGAGGAGGAACTCGACTTTCGGTGCGCCGAAGTGTTTTACCAGGGCGCCATTGGTTTCGATCTGCGCGGTAAAGCAGTGAATGATGTTCGGCTGATTGAGCAGGAACGCAACGTCGAAACGCCCCGCTGCCGGCAGTTTTACTCTGGCGCTGTAGAGGCCCGGCGAGACTTCGCGCAGGCTGCGGTCGATGACCATCGCGGCGCGGGCGATCTGGCCACGATTGGGGTAACCGGACATCGGCGCGTTCATGCCTTCGGCGTAGAAGTAAGTGGTGTTGTCGACCGGGTTGACCACGAACACTGCGTTGTCGTCGCGCGAGACCGCCAGGCTTGAGGCCAGCGGTAAATCCCCGGCCATACGCGGCGCTTGCGGGCCGGCTTCGAAGCCCTGGCTGATCGGTTGACGCCCCTCGCCGAGGGAGGACAAGTTGATCATGGTGACTTTCGGCGAAGCCAGTCCGCGTATGTAGGCGTAGGCCTGGGTCAATACCACTTGGTAGGGTTCGGCGCTGACGTCCAGATCATGGATGGCGGTGTTGGTGGCGGCGTCGATGACGGTGGCGCGGTTTTCCACGGTGTTGAGCACCACGCCGAAGCGGCCGTCGGCGCTGAAGCCCATCGGGCCCAGGCCTTGTTGCAACTTGATCACCCGGCGGATGGCGTGGGTGCTGGCGTCGACCACGGTCACCGTGCCGTCCTTACCATCGGCCACATACACCGCGCCCGACAGCGCTGAATAGGCGACTGACAGCGGATGCGAGCCGGTTTTGATTTGCTCGACGATAGTGAGGCTCGCGATGTCGACCACACTGACGGTGCCGTCGTCGCGGTTGCTGACGAAGGCAAAACGGCTGTCCTTGCTGAAGCTGATTTCGTGGTGGCCGCGCCCGGTCTGCAGATGTTTGAGGGCTTTTAGGCTTTGCGTGTCGATCACCGTCACGCCGGAGTCTTCGCCTTTGCTGGCGTTGTTGCCGACCCAAAGCAGACGTTCGTCCGGTTGCAGCGCAACGCGCACCGGTTGGCTGCCGGCCTTGATCGAATCGAGAACCTTGAATTGTTCGCTGTCGATGACGGCCACTTCACCCGCTGTCGGCATCGAGACGAACACGCGTTTGTTGTCTTTGGGCGTGACCCAATCCATCGGTGGTTGTTTGAGTTCGATCCGCGCCAGGGTGCTGGTGATGCCGCCCACTGAGACCGACGGATCGACCACGGCGATGCTCGCGTCGCGGTTCATCACCAGCAGGAAATAGCTGTTCAGATCGAGCAACGGCCGCGCGCCGATGTTGGATTTGAGGAACACGCCGACCCGGGCTTTGCAACTCTGATCGCGGCCCTGAGCCTGATCGGCGGCGAGGGTTTGCGGATCGACCCAGGCGCCCGGTGCCACGCCGGACAATGGCTGGCCGGAAGCGCTGTCGCTGATGCGGAATTGCACATCGGCGAACTCGCCTTCGCGCAGTTTGCCGTCGGCGGCCAGTGGTTTGAGGTTGAAGTCCACCGCCACACCGTCACGCGCCAAAGTTTGCCCGCCCCCGGCCAGCGCAATCTCACTCAGCGTCAGCAACGCCCCGGCCAGGGCCAGCGTGCAAATACCGATGATGTTGATAATCCTGTTCATCTAACTCTCCCCTACCTCTTCACCTGGCAAAACACCGCTCCCCATGTGGGAGCGAGCCTGCTCGCGAAGGCGTCTTCAACCTCACCCTCACAAACCGAGTTGCCCCCATTCGCGAGCAAGCTCGCTCCCACAAGGGATTTGCATACATCCCACTCCCTCACTGCGACCACTGCCCACTGTGGGAGCGAGCCTGCTCGCGAAGGCGTCTTGCGCCTCACCCTCGAAACCGAGTTGCCCCCATTCGCGAGCAGGCTCGCTCCCACATGGGATTTGCATTCATCCCGCCAACCTCACTGCCAACCGCAGACCCTGTGGGAGCTGGCTTGCCAGCGATGGCGTCCTTTCCGTCACATCAATGGCGCCTGTGCCGCCGTCATCGCTGGCAAGCCAGCTCCCACAGGGTTTTGCATTTACAGGCCTTGCGTATGTGCCTACTGCCCCTGCGGCGCCGGTTCCGGTTCGTTGGTCACGCGCAGCAGCCCCCATAACCCGGAGGTGTTGCCGTAGGCGGCGTAATCGCGGAACAGGTAGTCCCCCGGGATCGCATTGCTGCCGCCGGCGCTCGGGATCATGAAGCTGAAGTGCGCGGCCGGCAGGACGCTTTCGTGGGCGCCGATGTACATCGACATCGGGTTGTAGCCGAAGCGCACTGAGCCGACGCCCGGCGAACCCATCGGATAACCACCGGTGTCGCTCTTCTCGGCCTGGAACGGATTGACCGACCAGACATGCCCGTCGAGCTGGAACGTGGTGCCGCGACTGCCACCGCTTGGCATCAGAATGTGCGTACGGAATGGCTGCCCGGGTTTGGCATACAACACCGGCGTCTGCGGATCTCCACCGACCAGCGCATTGCTGTAAGCCATGTGCGCATTGGTCATGTCGCCGTAACCCGCGCCATCCGCATGGCCGAACGGTGCATCCGGGGCGAGGCCGAAGCGATACCACAGCGGCTCGGTCTTGTAGTTGATCGCCATGCTCGAGTTGTCCTGCGGATCGGTCGGCACGCCGAAGCCCTCAGCGGCAATCCCTTCCACCGGCCGGCCATTGGCCCAACGGGTGTTCAACGCCTTGTGCCAGACCATCGCAAAATCGCGGTAGCTGGTTTGCCCAGGCGCGGTGACCGTGGCGTTGACCTTGCGTGCATCGTCAACCCAGGTCGCGCCGATCGGCAGAATGCTCATCGCACCACCGAGGCCTTTTTGCGGTTGCTTGATCACGTCCGCCGGGGTGATGTTCAAACCACCGAACTCCACCGCCGTGGCGTTGATGTTGTCTACGCTGCGGCCCAGTTGCGTCACCGGTTTGCCTTCACGCTCCAGGTGCCCGGCGTAGTACTGATAGGTACGGGTCGGGTACGCGCCGCTGTTGCCGACGCGCGGTGGCACGGTCTGGATCGGGTTGGCGCCGACATTGGCCCCGTCGGATTTGGTGATGTCGTACGCCAGTAATTGCGCATGCAGGCCGACGTGGCTGGACGGCCGCATCAGGTTGTTGCTGAACGTGGTCGAACCCAGACCGCTGTTGCGATCACGCTTGACCATGCCTTGCATCACCGCGGTCTGGGTCAGGTCAGGCATCACGCTCGGCAGACGGTTTTCCAGAGTGATGTTGATGCAGTCCCCTGCCGCCGCACGCAACACCAGCGGTTCGACCGGAATGCCGGGTTTGAGCTTGCCGCTGAGCGGATCCAGATCGGACTTGCGCACGTACAGGATCGCGGTCGGGTCATGCAGCGGCCCGCTCTGCCCGCCGATGGTGATGGTTTCGCCATCCTCCGGATCGGTCACGGTGACTTGGGGAATGCTCACCGTACGCGAGTTCAGCACCAGGGTGCCGCCCGCCGGATTCAGCGGCCCGCCGACATGCTGGCCAAGCCCTTCGGGATCGCCGATGGTCAGGCCCAGCGTATTGGCGAGAATGTCGTTGGCCAGCGCCGCGACCACCTCGTAGTTGCGCTGTACCGTCGGCCGCGTGCCGATGCCGTTGGGGTTGGCGCTGATCCGTGGGCAACTGCCCTCGAACGCCACGGTGTTGCGCATGCCCGCCGGATTCGGGTTGTTGGGGATGGCGAACAAGTCGCTGCGTTTAGCGGTGTAGTTGCGCATCACGCCCCAGATACCGCTCCAATAGCCTTCGATCGAAGCGTCCATCGAGTACAGATAATCACCCGTGGTCGCCGCCGAACTGGAGAGCATCGACACCGGCGCAATGAAGCCCATCTGCTCGGAGATGCCGATCATTTGCGACGCACGCCAGCCGGAGTTGGAGCTGTTGCCGAAACCGGAACCGCTCTGCAGCCATTTCACGCCGTGCAGGGTGACGTTGTGCTCTTCTTCATGGCCACCGGCATGCACACGCAGTCGCACGTTGTCGCCGGTATAGGTGCGCAGCATCGGCGTGAACGGGTCACCCGGTTCGGCGCCGCCCTTGTTGATGTGCGGTGGAAACAGCGTGGTGCCGCCGGTGGGTCCGGTCGCCGAGGTGAGCAGATTCGGCGCCAGGTTCATCGCCGGGATTGCGCGGTCGGTACGGCTTTGCATGGCGAACGACAGATCGCCACCGAGGCCGTCGGCCTGCATGCCGCGCTTGCCGTCCGGGCCGACCTTGTTCGGGTCGTACACGCGCAGGGCCAGTGGCTCGTTGCGATAGTTGACGACGAACATGCCCGGATCATCCACCGAGATCGCCTGCGGACATGGCCGGCTCGGGCAGCCCGGGACCTGACCGCCCTGCACTTCCAGTACACCTTCAAGCAAGTTGCTGGCGTTGTTGCGCACTGGCGGATTGATCGCGTAGCGGAAGCTGTCGGCCGTCGCCGGGAACGCCTGCGCATTCGGTACGCCGTTAGGACCGGCCCCCACATAGACGCCGGCTTCATAGGCGTGCTGGAAGTCGCTGTACTCGAGGAAGAACTCGCGGAAGCTGTCGTTCTTGCCATCGCCATCGAGGTCACCGGTGTTGATCACCGCTTGCCACGACGTCGGCCCACCGTCCTGACGCGCGCCGCTATAAAGAGGCTCGCCGGTTTCGGCGTGGAACCAGGTGGAACCGGCCGGCTCGGCCAGCACCGTCGCGTACAGACCAATCTGCTGGTGCGTCGATGGGCCGAGGTGGTCGTGGGTGAAAATCGTGCCGAGGCCGCGATCGACGCCCTTGGCGTTGACCACCGGATCGACGAACCAGCGCTGCATCGCCGTGCGCGCACCGAGCCAGTCGGCGCGGCCGTACTGGCCGAAGAACGGATGGTTCTTGGCTTTCGGGCAGGCCTGGGTGCCGTCGCGCGAGTCAGTACTGGCGCACTGATTGAACTCGCGGATCGCGTGAATACGTTCCTGCACGGCGCCGGGCGAGAGCACGCCATCCTCGTAGTTCCAGCCGTTGGACGAGCCGTCCGCCGAGGTCAGATCCCATTTCGGCAAGTGGATGTGCTGCCCGATCACGTCGGTCGGCGTGCGCACCTGATAGTCGTCCATCTCGTAGGTGGCCGGCACCAGGTTGGTTTGCTGGTATTGCACGCAATCGAAAGTGTTCATGCGCATCACCAGCGGCTCTGGCGGACGCTGCTTGGTGATCACCGGCCAGGCGTCTTCCCACAGCGCCAGGATGCGCGCTTGCGGGAAGTGATAGCCGACCTTGTTGTACACCGCGTCGAACTGGATGTTCGCGGCTTTGTAAATGCGTGGGCGGTCGGCGGTGAAGCTCGAGGCGCCGACAAAGGACATGCCGTCGATGCGTTCACCGCTGGCGAACTCACCGCTGCCAGCGCTGCTGGTCAGGCGTTTTTGCCGATCGTCCATGCACGGTTCGTAGTACGGCGCGCCGGCCATTGGCAAGGCGCCGTTGGTGCGAAAGGCCTTGGCCACCACTTGATTGCCGGGCAGCAAGGCATAACTTGGGTGATCTTTTTTCGCGTGGAAAGCCATCGCCGCCTGTTCGACTTCGGTGCCTTCTTCCGGCAGGTAAATCGGTTTGGCGCGGGTGACTTCCTTGGAGAAGTCCAGCGAAGTGGTCACGGTGTGCGCCTCGCCACCGGCCGCGACGCCATCCAGTGCGTGCCGCTGCAAGCCGCCATTCCAGCCACCGGATTGCGCCGGATCAAGGTTGGCCCACAGCGCTTTGCCGCTGGCCTTCAAAGACTGCGCGGTGGCCGCGTCGAGCATGTCCAGCGGCGGCGTTGGTGGACGTTGGCCGACCGAACTTTCCATGCCACCGATCCAGAACGGATAGCCAGGATTTTTCAGGCTGCCGTCGGCATTGCGATTGGCTTCGCTGCGATCGACCAGCGCCAGTGAGCCGATGGCTTGACCGCCGGCGTTGCCGCCGTGGTGCTCGCCATCGTCATCGCCCTCTTCTTCATCCCCGTCTTCATCATTGCCGGCGATCAGGGTTTCACCGATTTTCGGCACGACCACGACTTTGCCCGGCATCGGTGCCATGGCTTTCCCCGGCAGCGGAACAATCGCGGGAATCGGCGTACCGGCGACGATTTCACCATCGGGCAAGGCCCGTGCGCCGACCGCCGGTTTACCGCTGCGCAAGGCGAACGGTTCGCTGTGATAACCGTCGGCGCCCTGCTGCGAAACATCGAGTCGAGTCCCTTCCTCGAAGACATCGTGGACCCGCCACATGGCCCACATGCCTTGGGCAAAGTGCGGATAGAAATGGCAGTGATAGATCGCATCACCGGCCACGCGGTTGCGATTGCCCGAACCGCCATTGGCGATTTCATAGGTATAACCGGCGCCCGGACCGATACCCTGGGCGTCGACGTAATCGGAGTTGTCGTCGTTGGGGTTGAACAGCCACTGATGGCCGTGCAGGTGGAAGATGTGTTGCTCGTGGCCATTGTGGGTATTGCGGAATTTGACGAAGTCACCGATGTAGCTGTGGTTGACGTTCGACGGCTCCGACGGATACAGCGCCATGGTGGCTTTCACGCCGATCTGATCGGCGCGCGGTGTCTGGCCCGGGGCGATGTTCTCAAGCCCGGTGTTGGCCGGCACATCCACCAGCATCGCGACATCGCCGACGGTGTGCGAGCTGAGGAAGAATTCTTCGTAGGCGCACGACAGGCAGTCGTGCATCGGCCCCACGCCCAAGCGGTTGGCGACCACTTCGGCGCCCATACCGCCGGAGCCGTAGTTGATCATGAACGAGTCGCGGGTCGGCTCCAGCACGTGAGCCATCACCGGATCGGCCCAGTACGCGGGGAACGCTTGGGTGGCGGCAGTTTCGTCCTGGAATTGCGAGGCGAAATCGCGGAACGCTTCGAGGCGGTTGGGAATCGCCGGGTTGCGTTTGCCCATCGACTCCAGCGGATAGGTGTTGGGCGGGAAGCTGCCGTCGGCGTTGCTGCCCATGACAATCGCATCGCTTTCGCTGGAAATGATTTCATTGCCATCGACCATGCCGATGATCGGCGTGCCGGCCTTGCCTTCACGCAGCCACGGTTCGCGCTGTGGGTAGCGCGCCTGGTAATCAACGATCGGTTGGCCGGTGGGTGCGCGGCCAGTCGTGGCCAGGCGCATTTCTTCTTCGGTGAGGGTATTGCGATAAGTGCGACCGCCCTTGGGCAGCACGACGACCTGGCCGAACAGTCCGTTGGCAACGTTGCCGGCCGCGCCCTCGCCGCCAAACGTCGCGCCACGGCTGCTGACGGCAAACGCGCCCTCGCGCTCGGCGTACAGGGTGTAGGAACGGCTGGCACCCGGTGGCACCAGACTGTTGGCGTTACGCCCGGTGAACGAGGAAATGTCATCGATGCTGTTCACCGCTTGCAGGCCGTTGACCTGGAAACCGACGTGACGATCCGCCACCTGCTCATCGACTTTGAAGGCTTCGGCGCCGTTGGCGTTTTCGACCCCTTCTTCGCCCTCGTTTTCAAAGTGCTTGTTCGGGTTGGCCTGATAGTCGAGCAGGTTCTGCAGGTTAATCGTCAGGCAATCACCAGCCGCCACACGCAACACCAATGGCCGTGGACGCTTGTCCGGGCGCAGCGAGACTTTGCCTGGCACTGCGGCGCCTCCGTAAGCCAGTGACTGCTCATGTTCATCGACCACATCGCGGCGCAGGGCGAACATCATGCCGTTGATGTTCTGCGCACCGAGGCGGTTGAACATCAGTGGCTGATCGAAGGCGACGACGTTGGCCACCAGGTTGCGCTCGCAACGCACGGCCGCGCTGGCCAGCTCGACGCTGAGCATCGAGGCCAGAATCACTAGCCAGTTCAACAGAGACGGAGCGTGATGAATGCCAACCATGATCAGTAACCTCGTAGTGGGTGCTCTTGGGAACACTTCTCGACAAATGCCTCGGAGCAATCCGCGTGCCACAAAAAATTGCATGTCCGTTCAATCAGTTACCGCGACCACTTGAGAATCCGGGGAATATTCCCCACCCCTTTTCCCCACTTTTCGGGTGTATCCGGTTTGCCCCGAAAGTGGGGAAACCGGGTTGGGGTCACAACGGCGCATCCATGGCCAGGCCTTGCAGACGCCGGTACTGACGCAACACGTTCGGCACGTAACGCTGGGTTTCGGCAAACGGCGGAATCACCCGGCCACGGCTGAGCACCGCGTCGGGCCCGGCGTTGTAGGCCGCCACGGCAAGGGCGATGTCGTTGTCGAACAGGGTCATCAGGCGCTTGAGGTATTTGGCCCCGCCCTGGATGTTGGCCTTGGGGTCGTAGACGTCGGTCACGCCCAGCTCTCGCGCCGTCTCGGGCATCAACTGCATGAGCCCGCCCGCGCCTTTGGCTGAGGTGGCGCCGGGGTTGTAGTGGGATTCCGCGTTGATCACCGCGTGCAGCAGCGCTTCGGGCAATTGATTGACTTTGGCTGCCGCTGAGACCAGCTCCGCGTAGGGCTGATTGGCGATCAATTGCGGCTGCTGGTCGAGGCTGGCGACTGCGGCGTCAGCCTCGTGGATCACCCGTTCGTAAAGGCGTCCAGGCCGGTGAACGTTGGACAGGACATAGCTGCCCTTGGCGTCCACGGAGATGAATACATCGGCTTGCGCGGCGCCGCTGAGCAGCACACATCCGAGCAATCCGCTGGCGAGAAATTTCATGTCGGGCCTCCCCGGATCGACCCCGATAAATTGGGGGAAATGCCCCAATGGCCGATCACGTTTGAGCCATACGCAAGCACTGTGCCGACTCTTGAGAAGCCCGTACTACAAGGGCTTCAGCCAAGTTGACGTTCTTGAGTGGGGGCTGAGCATGGCAATTGCATAAGCCCTTTACGCGACAAGGCTGCCACTCACGGGAGGTCATCATGAAGCTGCAATTTCGTCCGCGTGACCAACGCGGTTTTACCCTGCTCGAATTGCTCGTGGTGCTGGTGGTGCTCGGCCTGTTGGCCGGGATCGTCGCGCCGAAATACTTCGCCCAACTCGGCCGCTCGGAAGTGAAAGTGGCCAAGGCGCAGATCGAAGGACTGAGCAAGGCACTGGACATCTATCGACTGGAGGTCGGCCATTACCCGTCCACCGAACAGGGCTTGCAAGCCTTGGTCACCGCACCGAGTGACGAGGCGAAATGGACCGGCCCGTACCTGCAGAAAAAGCTGCCGCAGGATCCGTGGGGGCGTAACTACACCTACCGCTATCCCGGCGAAAACAGCGAGTACGACTTGCTGTCGATGGGCAAGGACGGCCAGCCCGGCGGTGAAGGTGAAAACGCTGAAGTGACCAACTGGCAGTAAACGGAGCGCGGCCCATGCGATTTCATTTGAAAGCGGTCGGCAAGGCTGGCGTGGTGTCCTTGAGCGTCGAAGCGGCGGGCGACAGCGAGGCACGGCGGATCGCCGAGGACCAGGGTTTGCGCGTGCTCAGCTCGCACGCCGACAAGCATTGGCGTTCGCTGAAACTGCGCCAGCGCGAGACCTTCAATCTGGTGTTGTTCAGCCAGGAGCTGACCACGCTGCTCAATGCCGGCCTACCGTTGATCGATGCGCTGGAAAGCCTCGCCGAAAAAGAATCCGCGCCCGCTGCCCGGAAAACCTTGAGTGAGCTGGTGCGCCTGCTTTATGAGGGCAAATCCTTCTCGCAGGCGTTGGGCCAGTTGTCGGCGG
Organism: Pseudomonas sp. VD-NE ins; assembly: GCF_031882575.1. Lineage (NCBI taxonomy): Bacteria > Pseudomonadati > Pseudomonadota > Gammaproteobacteria > Pseudomonadales > Pseudomonadaceae > Pseudomonas > Pseudomonas sp. VD-NE ins. The sequence continues at coordinate 2,390,184 of NZ_CP134772.1, read as the reverse complement.
TGTTCCCGCCGCTGTACGTGGCGCTGGTACAGTCCAGCGAGAAGACCGGTGCGGTCGGCGATGCGCTGGGCCGCTATGTCAGTTATCGCCAGCGCATGGACGAGGTGCGCCAGAAGATCATCAGCGCCTCGATCTACCCGATGCTGTTGTTGGTGGTCGGCGGTGGCGTGGTGTTGTTTTTGATGGGTTACGTGGTGCCGCGCTTCAGCCTGGTGTTTGAAGGACTGGGCAATAACCTGCCGTGGCTGTCGCAGGTATTGATGAGCAGTGGCATGTTTTTGCATGCGCATCAGGCGGAATTCTTCGGTGCGCTGGCGGCGTTTGTCATCGCCCTCGCCGTGCTGCAAAAGCAACCGGCGTTTCGCCGTGGGCTGGATCGGCTGGTGGAGAAGTTGCCGGCCGTGCATCAACGGATTTTCATGTATGAACTGGCGCGGTTTTATCGCTCGCTGGGGATTCTGCTGCAAGGCGGAATTCCGCTGGTGACCGCCATGAGCATGGTACGTGGCTTGCTCACCGTCGCTTCGCGGACGCGGCTGGATCAGGCTTGCGAGCGGGTGCGCGAGGGGCAATCGTTGTCCACCGCGCTGGAGCTCAATCACTTGGTGACACCGGTATCCCTGCGCCTGCTGCGCGCCGGTGAACAGTCCGGCAACCTCGGACAGATGATGGAACGCAGCGCCGACTTCTACGACGAGGAAATCAGCCGCTGGCTGGAGTGGTTCGTGAAGTTGTTCGAACCGCTGCTGATGACCTTCATCGGCCTGCTCATCGGGGTCATCGTGATCCTGATGTACATCCCGATTTTCGAACTGGCTTCGAGTATTCACTGACTCCGGGAACGGGTCCGGTCCCTGCAACAACACACTTTTACGTTCCCAACAAAACCACAAAGACGGAGAACGATATGCACATTAAAAAGCTCGTGCTCGCAATGGCCATCGGCGCAGTTCTGTCGGCGTCTACGGTCCTCATTCCGGACAGTTTGTCCGAGGTGTCCAGTGCTTATGCCAAGGATGGTGGGAGTGGTGGTGGAGGCGGTGGTAGCGGAGGCGGCGGTGGGGGCGGCGGAAGTGGAGGCGGAGGTGGAGGAAGTGGCGGTGGCAGCGGTGGAAATGGTGGCGGCGGAAGTGGCGGCGGAGGCAGTCACGGCGGTGGCGGCAACAGTGGTAGTGGTGGCAACAGTGGCCACAGCGGCAGCGACCACGGCTCGGGGCACTCGGGCGACAGCGCCTCATCCGGCCGCAACGGCGCCCATGCTGAAGCGGGAGATGACCATGGCGTCCACCGCGCTGGAGAAGTCGGCGATGACCACGGGGTCCACCGTGCTGGTGAAGTCGGTGATGATCGTGGCGTCCATGCTGCGGGCGAAGTCGGTGATGATCGTGGCGTCCATGCTGCGGCTGAAGCCGGCGATGATCGGGGTGTGCATGTCGGCGGTGAGCCGGGCGATGACAAGCGCGCCAACTGATCAATCCTGAAAACACCGCAACCCTTGTGGGAGCTGGCTTGCCAGCGATGAGGCCGGGTCAGACAAAATTGTATTGCCTGCCACATCGCCATCGCTGGCAAGCCAGCTCCCACAATGTTCTGCAGTGCGCACAAATTCCGCAGTCGCCTACGATCTCCTGCAGTTTTGATCCGCGTAAGGCTCAGAGGGCGACGTTGTTCTGGTTCAGGCGCTCGCGCAAAAAATCGACCAACGCCTGCACCGGCCTTGAAGCCTGACGATGCTGCGGATACACCGCCGACAACGTCAGCGGCTCCGGGCGCAGATCATCCAGCACCGGCACCAACCGGCCATCCTTTAACGCCGCGCCAACGATGAACGTCGGCAGATAAGTAATGCCCATCCCCTGCACCGCCGCATCCCTGAGCAACTCGCCGTTGTTCACGCGCATGCGTCCGGTGACGTTCACCAGCAGCGGCTTGCCCTGCCCCGCATTGAAACGCCATTGCACCGAGCGACCGTGCCCATACGGCAAGCAATCATGGCTATGCAGATCTTCAGGCTTGAGCGGCGTGCCGCGCTCGGCCAGATACGCCGGGCTGGCGCAGTACACCCGTTCGATGGATGCAATACGCCGGGCAATCAGCGTCGAGTCTTCCAGCACGCCAATGCGCAGTGCCAGATCGTAGCCCTCACCGAGCAAATCCACCGGCCGATCACTCAGATCAACCTCAACCGTGACTTCTCGATAGCGCTGCAAGAACAGCGGCAACAGACAGCCCAGATGCGCCACCGCAAACGACAGCGGCGCGCTCAAGCGAATCGTCCCGCGTGGTTCGGCGGTTTGTCCGGCGATGCCCTGCTCCACTTGTTCGACTTCACCCAACAGGCGCAACGCCGATTCGTAATAACTCTGCCCCAGCGGCGTGACGTCCAGGCGCCGCGTCGAGCGGTTCAACAACCGCACGCCGAGACGCTCCTCCAACTGCATCAACCGACGGCTGACGAACTGCTTGGACAGGCCCAGTTGATCGGCCGCGGAGGTAAAGCTGCCGGAGTCCATGACCTGGCAAAAAATACGCATGTCTTCGAACGGGTTCATTGTCACTCTCTGGTAGACAGTTAAACGCTTTATAGCCGCTTTTTCACTTCTCGGCACTCTATTAATCTGTGTCCACGGTGTTGAAACCAACCCCCCACAAACTCAACAAACTCAAAAATGGAATTGAACATGAACATCACGAAATCCCTCGCCGCTTCCCTCCTCGCCCTGTCCATCGGCAATGCTTTCGCCGCCGAGACCTCCGGTGTCGAACACAACACCCAAGCCTTCCTCAACGCCCTCGCCGCCGGCGGTGGCAAACCGCTGGAGCAACTGAGCCCGAAAGACGCCCGTGCGGTGCTGACCGGTGCGCAGGCTTCGGTGAAAGTGGACTTGTCCGGAATTGAAGTCAGCGACAAAGCGATCAAGGTCGACGGCCAGACGATCAACCTGAAAGTCGTGCGTCCGGCCAAGGTCAAAGGCGAGTTGCCGGTGTTCATGTTCTTCCACGGTGGCGGCTGGGTGCTCGGTGATTACCCAACGCACCAACGCCTGATTCGTGATCTGGTGGTGGGCTCTGGCGCCGTCGCGGTGTATGTCGATTACACGCCGTCGCCGGAAGCGCAGTACCCGACCGCGATCAATCAGGCTTACGCCGCCACCAAATGGGTGGCCGAGCACGGCAAGGACATCGGTGTCGACGGCAAACGTCTGGCCGTGGCCGGCAACAGCGTCGGCGGCAACATGGCGGCGGTCGTGGCGTTGATGGCCAAGGAACAGAAAGCCCCGGCGCTGCGCTTCCAGCTGCTGATGTGGCCGGTGACCAACGCACAGTTCGATGACGGTTCGTACCAGCAATTCGCCGAGGGCCATTTCCTCACCAAAGGCATGATGCAGTGGTTCTGGGACAACTACACCACCAACCCCGTCGAGCGTGCGCAGATTCACGCCTCGCCGCTCAACGCCAGCGCCGAACAGCTCAAGGGCTTGCCTGCCGCATTGGTGCAGACCGCCGAATTCGACGTGCTGCGGGATGAAGGCGAAGGCTATGCACGGCACCTCGACGCGGCCGGTGTGGCGGTGACCTCGGTGCGTTACAACGGGATGATTCATGACTTTGGCCTGCTCAATCCGTTGAGCCAGATTCCTGAGGTGAAAGCGGCGGTGCGTCAGGCGGCGGCTGAACTGAAAACTCATCTGAATCCTTAACAGCAAAAGATCGCAGCCTGCGGCAGCTCCTACATTGGAATACGTTCTTCTGTAGGCGCTGCCGCAGGCTGCGATCTTTTTATTGGCAGACACTTCGGAGCACCGGCCATGACCTTTTTCTACACTCACCTGCTGTCCTGGAGCGCTGCCCTGCTGCTGCTCGACGCTGTGCTCTGGCACTTCTCGCCCTTCACCCATCGCGCCCCGAGAGTCGCTGTGCGGCTGGTGCTGTTTCTCGCGTTCACGGCGCTGGTGATCAACGCCGGCGTCAGTCCGTTGCAGGCTCCGTTGTTCGCCGATGACCGCGTGGCGCAACTGGGTGCAACGGCGTTGGGGATTCTCTGGTGGCTGTACGCCGCGCGGGTGCTGACCGAAGTTATCGGCCTGGCGCTGATGCGTCGCATCGGCCACAGCGGTCGCTTGCTGCAGGACGTGATCGGTGCATTGGTGTTTCTGGTCGCCACCGTTGCCGCGGCCGGTTACGTGCTGGAACTGCCGGTAAAAGGCTTGCTGGCGACTTCGGGCGTGGTGGCCATCGTTGTCGGTCTGGCGCTGCAAAGCACTCTGGCCGATGTGTTTTCCGGGATCGTGCTCAACACCACCAAGCCGTATCAGGTGGATGATTTCGTGGTGATCGACGGCGTCGAAGGCAAGGTCTTCGACATCGACTGGCGCGCTACGCACTTGCTGACCAGCGCCGGGACCATGGCGGTGGTACCGAACTCGGTGGCGGCCAAGGCGAAGATCGTCAACCTCAGCCGTCCGAACAATATGCATGGCGTGTCGATCAGCATTCAGGTGCCGAATCACATCCGCCCGCGCCGGGTACTCGATGCGCTTGATCGCACCTTGCAGGGCAGCAGCTCTCTGTTGCTGACGCCAGCGCCGAAAGCCGTGCTGAAAGAGGCCGGCGAAACCATGTCGGAGTACGTCGCCAGCGGCTTCATCGCCGAGCTCGGCAAGAAAAGCGAAGTGCGCAATCAACTGTTCGACCTCGCCCACCGGCATCTTGAAGCGGCGGGCATTTCGCGGCATCCGGACGGCGTGATCGAGCCGTCGAGCCGCGCCCGCGCGTTGCTCGATGAAGTGAAAATCTTCCGCTCGCTGAGCAGTGATGAGCGCGATCGCCTGGCCGAATCGATGGTTGCGCAACAGTACGCGGCAGGCCAAGTGGTGCTGGATCTGGATGAAGTGCCGGACAGTCTGTTTGTGATTGCCACCGGGGTGGTCAGCGCAACGGTGCCGGACGGCGACAGCAAGGTCGAGGCCGGGCGGATGGGGCCGAGTGAGGTCATGGGTGAACAGAGCATTCTGGCAGATACGCCGTCCCAGGCGACGTTCACGGCGTTGACGTCGAGCATTATTTATCGTCTCGACAAGAGCCTGACTCGTGAGTGCATGGAGCAGCGCACGGAGGTGGGTCGGGCGTTGAACAAGTTGCAGGCGGTGCGGCAGCAGAACAGTCGCCTCGCGTTGATGGCCAAACCGGTGGCGGTGAGGAAAGGTGGGTTTCTGGGTTGGTTGCAGAAGCGTTGAAGCGGCAAGATCAAGATCAAAAGCCTCCCCCTCACCCCAGCCCTCCCGAAACGTCGGACCGCCCCCAAGGGGGCGAGGGGGAAAGGGAGCAGACCGCATGCAATTCAGAACCTGAGTTCGACTCGATATTGCACATCGGCGTACCTCGAGAGGACCCCTCGGTCAGTCCCCTCTCCCCAAGACCGCGAAAGGAAAGGGAGCCGATCTTCAAGCTGTTCAAAACTGAAGTTCGGCTCGGTATTGCACGTCGGCGTACCTCGAAAGAGCCCCTCGGTCAGTCCCCTCTCCCTCTGGGAGAGGGCTAGGGTGAGGGGCTTTTCAAACTCACACCGAATTACTTGGCAGTGAACTTGGTATAGCTATTGATCAAATTGCGATAGTTAGGCAGACGCTCCGACAGCAGATGCGCCAGACCTTCCATATCGTTGCGCCAGTCGCCCTGCAGCTCGCACGCCACCGAGAACCAGTTCAGCAGGTGGGCACCCGCCGCCGACATCCGCGCCCACGCCGCTTGTTGCACGGTGGTGTTGAAGGTGCCCGACGAATCCGTCACCACAAACACTTCGTAGCCTTCAGCAATGGCCGACAAGGTCGGGAACGCCACGCAAACGTCCGTCACCACGCCAGCGATGATCAGTTGCTTGCGACCGGTCGCCTTGATCGCTTTGACGAAGTCTTCGTTGTCCCAGGCATTGATCTGGCCTGGACGCTGAATGAACGGCGCATCCGGGAACTGCTCACGCAATTCAGGCACGATCGGGCCGTTGGGGCCAGCATCGAAACTGGTGGTCAGAATGGTCGGCAGCTTGAAGAACTTGGCGATGTCGCCCAGCGCCAGCACGTTGTTCTTGAATTCGTTCGGAGTGAAATCCTGGACCAGCGAGATCAGACCGGTCTGGTGATCGACCAGCAGCACAACTGCGTCATCTTTGTTCAGACGTGTGTAAGGAACGCTCATGGGAAAACTCCTGATGGACGGATGGATGAAGCGTTAAGCGCCGACCGGATTGCCGACGCTTCAGGGGAAATCAGAAAGCGAAGCAGGAACAGCCGAACGCGCCCCAGAAACCGGCGAAGTCGCTGACCGGCGCATTCGACATCCGCGCCTTTTCATGGCTGTGGGTGTGCACCGCGCACGGGCCGCTGCACTGGTGAACCTGCGCCTGCAATGGCGAATTTGGCCGCCAGTGGCCCGGGACTTTGACCACTGGCGACCAGTCCGGCAGTACTGGAATCGAGCGCGGGCCGAGGTCTTCGAAGTCGCCAGCGGCGTATACAATTTTGCCGCCGACCACGGTCATGACCGATTCGATCCACTTGATCGCTTCTTCCTCGACATGGAAGAAGTCCGCACTCAGCGCCGCCAGATCCGCCAGTTGCCCGACCTTGATCTGGCCCTTCTTGCCCTGCTCCGAGGAAAACCAGGCACTGCCGTGGGTGAACAGTTCCAGCGCGGTGGTGCGCGGCAAGCCTTCTTCGTACAGCGCCAGACCGCCGACGGTGCGGCCACTGACCATCCAGTACAGCGAGGTCCACGGGTTGTAGCTGGACACCCGTGTCGCATCGGTGCCGGCGCCGACCGGTACGCCTTCGGCGAGCATGCGCTTGATTGGCGGTGTGGCCTCGGCGGCTTGCTTGCCGTAGCGGTCGACAAAGTACTCACCCTGGAACGCCATGCGATCCTGAATCGCGATGCCACCTCCCAGCGCTTTCACCCGCTCGATGTTCTGCGGGGTAATGGTTTCAGCGTGGTCGAAGAACCACGGCAGACCGTTGAACGGAATGTCACGGTTGACCTTCTCGAACACGTCGAGCATGCGGCTGATCGATTCGTTGTAAGTGGCGTGCAAGCGGAACGGCCAGCGCTGCTCGACCAAGTGGCGCACCACTGGCTCCAGCTCTGCTTCCATGGTTTGCGGCAGGTCCGGGCGCGGTTCGAGGAAGTCTTCGAAGTCCGCTGCCGAGAACACCAGCATCTCGCCGGCGCCGTTGTGGCGCAGGAAGTCATCGCCCTGATGCAACTTGACGCTGCCGGTCCAGTTCTGGAAATCGCTCAGCTCTTCTTTCGGCTTCTGGGTGAACAGGTTGTAGGCGATACGCACGGTCAACTGGTCGTCTTTGGCCAGTTGTTCGATCACCTGATAATCGTCCGGGTAGTTCTGGAAACCACCGCCGGCATCGATCGCACTGGTCAGGCCGAGGCGATTGAGTTCGCGCATGAACTGGCGGGTCGAGTTGACCTGATATTCCAGCGGCAGCTTCGGTCCCTTGGCCAGCGTCGAGTAGAGAATCATCGCGTTCGGTCGCGCGACCAGCATGCCGGTCGGGTTGCCATTGCTGTCGCGAACGATCTCGCCACCCGGCGGGTTTGGCGTGTCGCGGGTGTAACCGGCCACGCGCAGCGCAGCGCGGTTGAGCAAGGCGCGGTCATACAGGTGCAGGATGAACACCGGGGTGTCCGGCGCAGCCTGATTGATTTCTTCGAGGGTCGGCATGCGTTTTTCGGCGAACTGGAATTCGTTCCAGCCACCGACCACGCGCACCCATTGCGGCGTCGGTGTGCGGTCGGCCTGATCCTTGAGCATGCGCAGCGCATCGGCCAGCGACGGCACACCTTCCCAGCGCAGTTCGAGGTTGTAGTTCAAACCGCCACGGATCAGGTGCAAGTGCGAGTCGTTGAGACCCGGAATGACGCAGCGGCCATGCATATCGACCACTTGCGTGTTGGGCCCGCGCAGAGCCATAGCCTGATTGTCGTTGCCGACAACCACGAAGCGGCCATCGGTGATTGCCACGGCACTGGCCAGCGGTTTGGTGCGGTCAACGGTGTGAAATTGACCATTGAACAGAATCAGATCGGCGCTCATCGCAGTTCCTCAAGCAAAGTGAAAAGGAGCGAACCCCGCGCGCTCAGCGTGGCGAGGTTTCTTGGGAATCGAGGTGTTCATGGGCCTGGCTGGCTTCGAGCCACGGCGTAAACAAACGGGTGACCGGCGGCATCACCACGTACACCACCGACAGGACGATGGTCAGGGTGATCAGGAACGTGGCGACCACGTAGTTGGAAAGAATCGGATGCAGCGCCAGCAGCGGCCCCCAGATCAACGGCACGAGCAAGGTGTGCGGCAGAATCACCAGCAGCGTGACCACTGCTTGCTTCCAGCGCGGCGGCGGCGAAGCGGCATCGGCCAGTGGTGTAAACCAGAATTCCTTGATCGGCGCGACTTCAGTCTGATCGCCGTCAGCCAGCATCGGCGCCGCTTCGGCGACCAGTGCCTGACGCTGCGGCGATTCCAGCCAGCCTTGCATCGCTTCGGTGCTGCTGAAACGCAGCACGCAGGTATAGAAATCGAGACGGCCGCGCTTGCCGCGCACCACGTCCACGCCCAAATGGCCTTCGCGCTGCCCCGCCACGCGGACGATATTGCGCAGCCAGGCTTCATACGCCGCCTCGAAACCGGCCTTGACCCGGTGCTTGATGATCAGCGTGACCGTCTCATCGGCCCCCGGTGCTTGTGGATTGAGGACTTCAGGCATAACGCAACACTCCGGGCAAACGAACAGGAATCACCAGCCGTCCCGGCCCGGCGATCAACACAGTGGTAAACAGGATCAGCAGCAACCAGCCGAACTGCCCCTCAGCCACACTCCATTGCGGATGCACGACCAACAGCGCCACCAGCAGCACAAAGAGAATAGGCACGCAGGCCAATCGCGCCAGTAACCCGGCGACGATCAGTAGTGGGCAGAGGACTTCGGCGAAGATCGCCAGGATCAAAGTGAGGTGGGCACCGAGGTGGAACGGGTCTTCGATCAGCTGCAGTTGCGCGGTGAAGTCGAGCAGCTTGGGCAAGCCGTGGACCCACAGCAGAAACAACCCACCGCTGACCCGCAGGAACAGTAAACCGAGGTCGCGCGACCGTTCTTCTCGTTGCGAAGCGTTCATGACCCCACCCTTGAAATGTCATTGGCGTGAATCATGCCAATGACGGGCGGGGGGAAATTGGATGGATGTGCTCAGTTGCGACGACTGTTACACGATGACGCTGGCTGAGGTTTTGATTTCAAGGCACTGCTCGGATTGTGTACTCCTGTGTCTGAAATACCGTTGCCGTATCAAAGTTTGCAACCTGATCCAGATTGACGCAGAACCGAATGATCAGCTTGCTCCTATCCTTCAGCAGCCGTAGATAATTGGCCGAAACAAGCGCGGTGTAACCACTATTCGTCACCCAGGCCCGATGCACCATGTTAGTGGTGCCCACCCACATCTGCAGATTGTGTGCGCCGGTGTTTCTCTCCCCCTCCAAAAAAAGCCAGATTCGTTGTCCCATAGAAATATGCGGCCATATTCCAAACATCAGATTCGCGCCGGACGGGACATCTTTCAGATCGAGTATGTCGGTGCCGTTGGCCTGAGTGATCACCGGAGCCGCGAGTCGATTCAGCGTAATCGGCAACACGTTGAGACGCAGAGGTTGCGGGGTCTCCAGCGCGGAAGTGCCTCGGGTCCAGGTAACCATCACCTCCATTATTTTTCCAATGCTGAATGGCACCAACGATACGGGCAAATTGATTCTGATCGGCCTTGTGGTGCCGGCCGCAACCGGCGTGGTGGTGTGCGAACCTGCGGGAGGAGTGCCGTCAGCAGCTTTCACCGTCACTGAAACCATATCGCTGGGCTGCACGTCGAGATCCACCAAAGCAGTCAGGGTTGTGACAGCGCTAAGCGGATCGAGGTTGAGGTTATCGGGAGCCTCGGCAATCTTCACCGGCAGGTTTTGCGTCACGACGTTGATTCGCCTTGCATTTGAGGCGCTTCCGCTGCCATCCGCCAACCTCACCGTAAACTCATGCGATCCACCGGTCAGGTCAGCCGCGACGTACTGCCAGTTACCGTCAACGACATCGGCCGTGTCGAGTCTGGTCTTGCCATCGAACACATTTACGGTGTCGGTAGCGGTGCCGCTTAGCGTGACCGTGGTGTATCGGGTGTCCGCGCCGTCGAGTATGTCTCCATCAGGATCGGTGACTGACGATATCCTCGGACCACTGGAGGCCCCCGTCAGCACGATGTAGTTTCGATGTGCAAATGGCTGTGCGAGGAGCGGATCCTGACTTCCTTGCAGCCCAGCCATGAGGCTCAGCGACAGCACGCTGCGATCATGCAGACGTTGCAGTGGTGCAGCAGGGAAGTTCTGTTCGAAGAAACCGAAGCGGTTGAATTCGTCATCGACCACATTGTCCGGCGCTTGCCAGTACGTCGCCTCGAAATCACTGCCATCGGCATTTGTGCCTTTGAGCTTTAGCCAGAAGGGATTGCCGCGCCTGCCCAGTAGCCATGCATTGGTTCGCAAGGTGAACTCGGAAAGGTCGCCGACATTCAGTTCACCTCCCTGACCGTCGTTGTCGGCCTGTCGGATGAATGGCCGAGGCAGGTTCAATTGATTGATGCGTGTGATGTAAAGCGGCAAAGGCTGTGAAGTAACAGGCGGTTCAGTGCCACGATAAACCGTGTAAGTGACGATGACGGTTTGTTCGAAGTTGAAAGCCACCAAGAGGTTATCAATATGGGTCTGGAAAGGACCTTGAAATCCGCCGATCGGTATGCGCGGTGATGTGTAGGACCCAGCGCCTGGCGTACCCGCCCACGTGATTGTGAGAATGTCTCCGGCCTGCCAATCGAAGTCGATTATCACCGTCAGGTTGTACCGAGCGGCCTCTGGGTCCAGCAAACCGTCAGGGCGACTTTCTTTGATTGAGAGCGGCGGCAGACTGCTACTGTCCAGCGCGGGTATCAGCGTGTCCATGTTCACGTCCTTTTTGGCTACCTTTCGACATCGGCCAATCAGACATGTGAATGCGGAGATGCGCCACTGTCAGAACTAACAGGTCAAGCGCTGTTTCAGACGAACGGACGCTCACATCCCGGGAATATCCAGAGGCGCCGCCATGAACTGGCTGATCCGCGAGCGCAACCATTTTTCCGCCGGATCGTTGTCATGCACCCCGCTCCACGCCATCGACAATTGCGCCGCATCAATCGGGAATGGCGGATCTTCGGCGCGCAGGGCACAGCCCTCAACCAACGCGCAGGCCGCGTAATCCGGCACGGTGGCGATCATCTCGGTGCCGGCGAGCAAGGCGCGCAGGCCGCTGAATTGCGGCACGCCCAGCACCACACGGCGCGTACGGCCAACCTTGGCCAGATCCAGGTCGATATTGCCGCTCAGATCGCCCGAAAACGACACCATCGCATGCGGGCGCTCGCAGTATTCGTCGAGCGTCAGCGGCCCCGGACGGTCGTCGCCGCGCAGGACTTTACAGGGAATGTCGCGCAGTTTTTTGCGCTTGGCGTTGGCCGGCAATTCAGTGGTGTAACTGACGCCGACGGAGATTTCTCCAGAGGCCAACAGCGCCGGCATCAGCAGGTAGTTGGCGCGGCGCACCACCACGACAATCCCCGGTGCTTCTTGCTGAAGCTGACGCAGCAACGGCGGAAACAGGCCGAATTCGGCGTCGTCCGACAGACCGATGCGAAACACGTCGCAACTGCTCGCCGGTTCGAACTCTTTGGCCCGGCTGACCGCGCCAGAGATGACGTCCATCGCCGGTTGCAACTCCTTGAGAATCGCCAGCGCCCGCGCGGTCGGCTCCATGCCGCGACCGTTGCGCAGCAGTAACGGATCGTCGAACAGATCGCGCAAACGCCCCAACGCAGCGCTGACGGCCGGTTGCCCCATGAACAGCTTTTCGGCGACGCGGGTCAGGTTTTTTTCGAACATCAGCGCTTCGAAAATCACCAGCAGGTTCATGTCGACGCGACGCAGATCGTTACGGTTCATGGGCATGTTTTCCTTTTCGTGTCAGCTGTTTTTGCGGGTGGGCGCTGCGCACTTTACTCGATTAACGGCACCTTGGCCGCGCGCTTGTACGGACCGTATTCCACGGGCACCCACTGAAAATGTTTGCCCTGCGCGGTGATGTGACCGATGCCCGGGAACGGCAGGTGCGCCGCCGTCACCCACGTCTTGCTGGCGACCGCCGCACTGAAGACCGTCTGACGAGCGCTGATCGCTTGCGCACTGTTGACGTCAAAGCCGATAGACACTTCCGGATGCTCGAACTGCACAGCGAGGTTATGTACCAGATCCCCCATGAAAACGATGCTCTGATTCTGCGAGGTGAAACGGTAGGTGGTGCTGCCCGGCGTATGTCCGGCTTCGAGTGTCGCTTCGACTACTCCCGGCAACGGCGACTGGCCAGCGGCGAATGTCTTGAAACGCCCGGCGGCGACGTACGGCGCAGTGGACTCCTGGGCGATCTTGAAAAACTCTCTGGCGCCGGCCGGAGCTTTGGTCTGCGCGGTCGGGTCGAGCCAGTAATCCGCTTCCGCCTTGGCGGCGTACACCGTGGCATGGCTGAACAACGCTTGTTTCTGTGCATCGACCAGACCACAGACATGATCGAGGTGCAGGTGCGTCAGCAAGATCGTATCGACCTGCTCTGGCTCGTAGCCGGCCGCCCGCATATTCGCCAGGAGCTGCCCGGCGGTGGCGCCAATGCATTGCCCGGCGCCGCTGTCGACCAGAATCAGTTGCTTGCCGGTATTGACCAGAAACGCATTGAACGCCGTCTGGACACCCGGGGTTTCGATCGAACGGCGTGCCAGCAGCGCCCGAATCCGGGCCTGACTCATGCCCTGCAACAGCTTCGGCGACAGGTCGTTGTACCCATCGAACAACGCGGTGACCTCGTAATCCCCCACAGCCAGGCGGAAATAGCCCGGCGCCTGAGTGCCTTGCTGTGGTGCCTGCGCCATGGCACCGGAAATCACCAGCGCGCACGTCAGCGCCGTCGCTGCTTTAAAGATGCCTTTCATTTGATTCCCCTTGGACCTGCCGATTGTGGCGCCCCATCGATTCGCCACGCTTGCAGTCATCGTGCAGCAAACTGCGCGGCGCAGACTTGCAGGGATGTGCTGAGTTCAGGTCAATGCGCTCGAATTAACAACGATTAACTCGTCAGCCTCCCACCCTCGGCCAACAATGAAACCCTCTGCACAGCGTTGTTTTTTGACCTGAGGGGATGCGCCGTCCGTGCATTCCCCATCGACACGGACTTTGGCCATGGCTCATTTACAGCACAGCGTCGCCCTCGCCCCTGCCAACGAACCACGCAAGACCGGGATCGGCGGGCTCAGTCCGCAGCGCGAACGACAGGTCAAACAACTGATCCTCGAACGTCTGGGCGAAAGCCTGGAAGTGACCGAGCTGGCCCGCGCCTGTTCACTGTCACGCAGCCATTTTTCCCGCGCCTTCAAATGCAGCACCGGGTTATCGCCGCAGGACTGGATTCGTACCCAGCGCCTGGCGCGGGCCAAACTGTTGATCCAGCACACCGACCTGAGCCTGACGCAAATCAGCCTCGAATGCGGATTCTGCGATCAGGCGCATTTTTGCCATATGTTCACCCGTAGCGAAGGCATCAATCCGTTTGCCTGGCGCTGCCAGATCATGCGTGAACCCAAGAGTCACCGTTCACAGCCCGCCGTGTTTTGATCGCGGCCCCCGTTGCACTGACGCTCAAACCTGAGGATTATGCCGGGACACCCCGGATTAGACGGCCTGCGCACGCGCCCGCCGCTACTCCGCACTGTCCGCCGCACCGCAGGAGTGAGCTGTTGAGTCTTTCGCCAAATCAGGTCCTTGGTTTTGGTCCCTATCGGATTCATCCCGGACAACGTCTGGTGCTCGAAGGCGAACAGCCGTTGCGCCTGGGCCGACGGGCGATGGACATCCTCCTGATTCTGCTGGCGCATGCCGGCGAGGTGGTGAGCAAGCAGCAATTGATGGCCGGGGTCTGGCCGGACAGCGTGGTCGAGGACATCAACCTGCGGGTGCACATGGCGGCACTGCGCAAAGCCCTCGGGGACGGTCAGGCCGGCCAGCGTTACATCATCACCGTGGCGCAACGAGGTTACAGTTTCGTCGCCCCGGTTTTACCGCAATCCATGGAGGAGCGTCCTGTGGGCGATGCTGGCGGTCGGCACAATTTGCCGTTGCGACGTACGCGCATGATCGGTCGCCAGGCGCTCGTCGACAGCTTGATGACGCAGTTGCCACGCCAACGCTGCATCACTCTGGTCGGCCCCGGCGGAATCGGCAAGACCACGGTGGCCTTGCGCGTGGCCGAGCAGTTGATCGGGCATTACCGCGACGGGATTCGGCTGGTGGACCTGGCAACGCTCAACGATCCCCGGCTGATTTGCTCACACCTGGCCACCCTGCTCGACCTGGCACTCCTCGAAGGCGATCCGCTGGCGGCGCTGGTCAACGGCCTGCAACAGCGGCAGATGCTATTGCTGCTCGACAACTGCGAACACCTGATCGATGCCGTCGCGACGCTCAGCGAAAGCATTCTGCGCGGGGCGCCGAAGGTGCATATCCTCGCCACCAGCCGCGAGAGTCTGCGGGCCGAAGGCGAATTTGTGCAGCGTCTCGATTCCCTTGAATACCCGTCGATGAACGCGACATTGAATCGTCAGCAGGCGCTGGATCATTCGGCGCTGCAACTGTTCATCGAACGAGCGACGGCCGCGCAGGAAAGCTTCGAACTGAGCGACGCACAGCTGCCGCAAGCGATCGAGATCTGCCATCGACTCGACGGCATTCCACTGGCGTTGGAGCTGGCGGCCGCGCAGGTCGCCGAACTGGGCCTGGAAGGTTTGCTGAACCAATTGCAGGGCCGTTTGCCACCGCTGGCGGCGGGTAATCAAAGCAGTCTTGAGCGACATCTCACCCTGCGCGCCACGCTGGACTGGAGTTTCAACCTGCTCGACCGTTGCGAGCAAACCTGTCTGCGTCGTCTGGGCGTGTTTTGCGGTGGTTTTACGTTGGAGTCAGCAGCGGCGGTAATCATCGGCCAACAGATCGACCCCGGCGTGGTGTTTGTATCGATCACCCAACTGGTGGCCAAATCACTGCTCAACGTCGAGGTCGGTGATGAAGAGGTGTTCTATCGCCTGCTCGACACGACCCGCCGTTATGCCCTGGAAAAACTCGAGCACGCCGCCGAATGCGAGGAAACCCGCCAACGGCATGCCGAACGTTGTCTGGCGTTGATGCAGCAGGCGCAGAGCGATTGGGACAATACACCGACGGCGTTATGGATCGAACGCTATGCGCGAGGGCTGGAAGATTTGCGCGCGGCGCTGGACTGGAGCCTGAATGGTGGCGGCCCGGGTGGTCTGGGGATTCGCCTGACAGCAGCGTCGGCGCCGTTGTGGCAGGAATTGTCGTTGCTCAAAGAGTACGGCGGCTATGTGCGCCGGGCGCTGAGCCTGTTTGACGAACTCAACGAGCCCTGCCCGCGCCTGAAAATCTCTCTGAAACTGGCCCTTGGCAGTGCCTGCTATCACACGTGGGGAGGCACCCCGGAAACCATCGAAGCATTCGCCGAGGCCCGCCAGTTGGCCCACGAACACGACGACGTCGCCGGTCAATTACGCGCGGTGTCCGGGCACATGGCGGTCAACCTCAGTTGCGGGCACTACCGCATGGCGCTGGCGCAGAGCGAACAGTTCGACCGCCTCGGTGTGCACGGTGACCCTTTGCTGTCATTGAGTACCCACCGCTTGCGGGTACTGGCCCTGCACTATGCCGGAGACCAGCCGCAGGCGCGCATTCATGCCGAGCAGGTGCTGCAGCGCATGGCGCACAGCGGCCATGTCAACCGCTTCACTCATGGTTTTGGCGTGCAGTACGACCAGAGTGTCGCGTCGCTGACGGTGCTGGCGCGAGTGTTATGGGTGCAGGGTTTACCGGAGCAGGCGTGGCAAACGGCTCGGCTGGCTCTGGATATTGCCGTGCAGATCGACCATGGCACCTCGATTTGTTACACCCTGGCATTGGCCAGTTGCCTGATCGCTCATTACAACGGCGATCAGCAGAACGCCCGGGCGCTGTTGCAGTTGTTGCTGGAGCAATCGCAGAAGCATTCGGTGCTGCTGTTCAACACGTGGGCGCGGCACTATGCGCAGGTGATTGACGCGCAAGCCAGCATGCCCGTGCCGAAGGACAGCAGTGGGCTGATTCGGGAAATCATGGTGACGCTGGATGGCTGTTTTGTGGATGACGCACTGTTTGAGCGAGCGCTGAATGGTGATGCAGGGTGGAGCACGGCGGAGATCCTGCGGGCTCGGGCAAATTCGTTATTGAGTGGCGATCCGGATTGTCTGGACGGGCCCCTTCGCGAGCAAGCTCGCTCCCACATGGGTTCTGAGCACACCCAAAATCTCTGTGGGAGCCAGCTTGCTCGCGAAGAGGTTCTCCTGAACGCCACCAATATTCAGCAAGCCGAAGCACTCCTGCAACAATCCCTGACCATCGCCCGCACCCAAGGCGCGCTCGCCTGGGAACTGCGCAGTGCCACGTCACTGGCGCAACTCTGGCACCGCCAATCGCGCTGCCAAGAGGCGCTGGATTTGCTCACGCCGATCTATCAGCGCTTCACCGAGGGCTACGCGACCCCGGACTTGCGCAAGGTGCGCTTGCTGATGGACGAACTACGCCAGCACGTGCAGGCCTGAGGTTCGGCGAATACGCTGGATGTAACGCGCATGCCGGCGTTCAAGCTCAATCCCTTCACCGCTGCGCTCAAGTTGCTCGCGGGCATAGCAGCGGGTGGTGTTGAGCAAACGGTATCGGCCTGTACCGCCGCCCCGCTCCACCACCAGCAATGACTTGCGCGCCAGACCTTCAATGAGCGCGGCAAGCCGCGACGACGCCAGTTGCGGGCAACTGATCACCGCCAGCGCCGCCTCCAGGGTAAACGCCATTTTGAACACCGATAAACGCTGCAGCGCGCGTTGCTCCTGCTCGCTCAAGCGTTGGTAGCTCCAGTCGAGTGCCGCCTGCATCGATTGGTGGCGTGACACAGCGGTGCGTCGGCCTTGACTGAGCACTTGCAGACCTTGGGGCATTTGCGCCTGCAAGCCGACCAACGCCAAGGCATCGATCTGCGCCGCCGCCAGTTCAATCGCCAGCGGTAAACCGTCGAGTTGGCGACAGATCTGAAGAACAGCTTTGACATCCTGCTCACGCAAGCGGAAATCATGCTGTCGCGCTCGAGCGCGGCTGACAAACAACTGCACCGCCGAATGGCCCATGGCTTCGATGAGGCAATCGCCTGCCGAACGTTTCGGCAGGGTCAGCGGTGGCACGTACTGATGGGTTTCCAGACTGACCTGCAAGGCCTCGCGGCTGGTGGCGAGAATCGACAGTCGGGGAGCGGCCTCGAGCAACGTTTCAACCACTGCTTTGCAGGCATCGCGACGATGGTCAGCGTTATCCAGCAGCAGCAACGCATGGCGCGTCGACAGTCCGGGCAAATCGCTGTCAAGGGTGCGTAGCACCTGATCGAGCAGCGGAGTGTCGTCGTCGATCAAGCTCAGATCGATCTGCCACACGCCATCTCTGTAGTACTGCAACAGCAGTTCCGCGACCCGCAACGCGACAGTGGATTTACCCACCCCTGCCGCTCCCGTGAGAGTCATCAGCCGACACAGCGGCATTTGCCGCACCAGCCCGCCGACCAGAGAGTCGCGCCCGGCGACCGGGCTCAGTCGTGCTGGCAGATTATGCTGCGGCGTTTGCAGGCCTTCGAAGACCACTTGCGCGGCACTGTCGCAACGCACCGGGGCGATAAAACTGTAACCGCATTGCGGCACGTTAACGATGTAGCGCTGACCGTTTTCGCCGTCACCCAAGGCGCGCCGGAGCGCGGCGATGTGCACGCGCAGGTTGATCTCCTCGACTATCGACGTCGGCCACACCAGGGCGATCAATTGCTCTTTCCTGACCACTCGCCCGGCACGCTCGACCAGCACCTGCAAAATGTCCAGCGCGCGACCGCCCATGCGCAGTGGCCGATCTCCATGGAGTATCAGCCGTTGGCGCAGATGGAAGGCGTAAGGGCCGAAATGCAGCACCGACGCCGCGTTGAAATCGATGAGGCTATCCATGCCAACTATCTTGGCAGCCTCAGATGACGCGACAACCGCTATACGGGGCGCAACACGGACATACGGGTGCGCCCGACGGACACCAGTGCTCTAGCTGAACTGTTCGCGGTACTGCACAGGGGTCAGGCCGAGCTTTTCAGCGAACAGCGAACGCATGTGCCGCACACTGCCGAAACCACTTTTGTAAGCCACGGTTTTAAGGGGCAGATCGCTGGTCTCCAACAGGTTTCGCGCGCAGTCGATGCGCGCACTTTGCAGAAACTCCATCGGTGTCATGTTGATATCGCGGGTGAATACCCGCGCGAAGTGCCGCGCACTCATATTGGCGATGGCGGCCATGCGCTCGACCGTGAATGCTTCGTCGAGATGCTCCAGCACGTAGCTCTGCGCGCGAGTGATCGGCGTTTCCTGCGGTGCCACCGCGGCCATCAACGGACTGAACTGCGCCTGCCCGCCCTGCCGCTTCATCACCACCAGCAGGACTTTGGCCACATCTTGCGCGAGCTTCTTGCCGTGATCGCGGGCGATCACAGCCAGGGCCATATCGATCCCGGCCGTAACGCCTCCCGAGGTGATCAGATTGCGATCCTCGACATAAATCTGATCAGTCGTGACATGGGCTTTCGGAAAGCCCTTGATCAGCCGTTCGGTGTAATTCCAGTGGGTGGTCACCCGATAACCGTCCAGCAATCCGGCATGGCCCAGTACAAAGGCGCCGGTGCAGATCGAACCGTAATACTTGACACGCTGGACCGCGCCCTTGAGCCAGGCAAACAACGCCGGAAACTGCTGGTTGTAGGCTCCGGGGCCTCCCGGCACCAGCAGCAAGTCATAACGTTCGGTGTCGCCGCCAATGGTCCGGTCGGCCTGCACCATCACACCATTGGACGCCCGCAGCGGGCCATCTTCGGTGCCAAGCGTGATCAATTGATAATGCGCATCGGGTTTCAGGTAGCGATTGGCAACCGAAAAAACCTCCAATGGCCCGGCCATATCGAGCAGGAGAAAGTCGGGAAACAGCACCATTGCCACGGTTTTCATGGGAAGACATCACTTCAATCAGAGAGACATGATACAGACCCGACATTATGGTCAACCGCAGCCGTTTGTGCGCAAAAGTTTTGTGTGAAGCCTATCGCAATACTGTCAATCTGACAGAGACAGTCTTTCAATTTTCATCTACTTATTGCGCAATCCAGTAACCAGTAACCTTCTCCTCACTCGGACGAATTCACGTCCCGCAAGGAGATTTCATCATGCTGACCCTTCGCAAAGCCTCCGATCGTGGCCTCGCCAATCATGGCTGGTTGAAGTCCTTTCACACCTTTTCCTTTGCCAGCTATCGCGACCCTCGCGAACAGGGCTTTTCCGACCTGCTGGTGATCAACGATGACCGCGTTGCCGCCGGTAAAGGCTTCGGCCAGCACCCGCATCGCGACATGGAGATTTTTTCCTACGTGCTGGAAGGTGCGCTGGAGCACAAGGACACGCTGGGCACCGGTTCGGTTATCCGCCCGGGTGACGTGCAATTGATGAGCGCTGGCAGCGGCGTGGCGCACAGCGAGTTCAATCACTCGGCGAGCAAACCGGTGCACTTCCTGCAGATCTGGATCGTGCCGGAGGTTGCCGGTGCCAAACCGCGCTATCAACAAGAGCATTTCAGCGCCGAGAAAAAACGCGGTCGTCTGCAGTTGATCATTTCGCCCGACGGCAAGCACGGCTCGCTCAAGGTGCGCCAGGATGCACGGGTCTTCGCCGGGCTGTTCGACGGCAAGGAAAGCGCCACGCTGGAACTGCCAACCAACCGCTATGCCTATGTGCATGTCGCACGTGGCAGCGTTGAACTCAATGGCCAGCCACTGCGCGAAGGTGACGGCGTGCGGATTCGCGAAGAACAGTTGCTGACCTTGAGCAACGGTGTCGATGCCGAAGTGCTGGTGTTCGATTTGCGGCCGCAGGAACTGCCAGAGATGCCATGACGCGGTGTTTCATTGCTCACGAAAAACGGCCTTCTTTGAAGGCCGTTTTTTATTGCGCTAATTCGGGTACTTGCGGCGAAGCAGTTCTTGGTGCGCCTATATCTTTACCTACCTGGATCGCCGCGAGTGTCGTCTGCAAGGTGGTTAACACCGCTGCCTGATTGGCGAAGTGCGCCCCCACGACGACGGTGATCATTCCGAGAAAATGGACGGCTGTCGTCGCCCAGTAATGCGACTTCACTGTCGAGGCATGTTTGATGGCTTCTTTTGAGTCTTCGGCGAGTTTTTGTACGCCGTCCCACATCAAATCGTATCGTTTATCCCTCTCCATTTGAGCCTTGTCTCGCTCAGCCTGAGTCAACAGGTAAGCATCGATTCTCGCCGACACACCCTCGACCCGAGCGTCCATCCTGGTCTCGATGGTTTCGATCCTGGCATTGAACTCTTCACGACTTATAGCGTTCATGGCTTTAGCATTCCGATTTTTACTCGACAGATCACTGACTGGATTTTGACTGAATTCCGTGGTTTTCAATTCGACACCTTCCTGGGTCTACCGATATCGTCCCTGGTATTAAATCGGTGAGAGTCCAACGTCCCTCACCGAGCTGATGAAACGATAGGCCCCATCCAGAATGCTGACAAGCCGGGGGATTCTGCCTCTGGTGTAGGCCGTTTCGTCAGAGGTTGTAGCCGTGCCAAAACAGCTTCCGCCTAGTCATTCTCCGACGCGAACACGTCGACAATCTGCTCAATCACCGCCCTCACCCGCGCGGTATGGCGCAGGTCCGCGTGGGTTACCAGCCATACCTCATAGGGCAATGGCGTAGTGCGCTCCGGCCAAAGCCTGATCAGGCCATCGCGCGCCCCCATGTACACAGGGATTTCTCCTACACCCAACCCTGCTGCAATCGAACGACGGACGAGCAAACTGGAACTGAGGCTGGCGACGATGCGGCCGCGACTCATTGGCTCCGATACCAACGTCAGATCTTTTTTGCCTTGCAGATACGGTTGATAAACCACCAGATCATGCCCTTCAAATGCCGTGCCCGGCTGCGGCACGCCATTGGCGTCTATATACGCTTGGGAAGCAAACAGCCCCACCGGCCATCGAGCAATTCGCCGAGCGATGAGGTCCGGGTTGTCCGGCCGGGTGTTGCGCACGGCGATATCCGCCTCACGCTTGGCCAGGCTGAGAATCTGTGTGGACGCATCCAGCTGCACTCGCACGTCCGGGTGCTGCTCGTGCAAACGGGCAATCGCCGGGATCAGGAAATCGATGGCTAGCGAATCGGTGGTACTGACGCGCACCGTGCCGATAAGGCGATCGTCCAGGCCTTGAATCTGCCGCTCCAGCTCCAGCGCCGAATGCTCCATTTTCTCTACACTTTTGAGCGCTGCTTCGCCGACCGCCGTTAACGCGTACCCGTCAGAGGTACGCAGGAACAACGTCGCGCTCAGGGACTTTTCCAGCGCCGCGATGCGCCGCCCGACGGTCGCCTGATCCACCGCCAAAACCCTCGCTGCGCCGCGCAGCGTCGACTCGCGGCAAACGGCGAGAAATACCCGTGCGTCATCCCAATTCATGCTGTCTCCGTGCGATGCAAATTCGCATCATTGTGCCGCTTAATCGCTGCATTAACGCAGCAACGATAGCCGATATGCTGGGCGCCATAAACCTTCCACGAGATTGCTGACATGCGCACTCCAAGTCCCACCGGTATCTGGTTGCCGATCTTTGCTGGCCTGTGCGCCAGCCTGGTCAGCATCGGTCTGGCGCGTTTCGCTTACACGCCGTTGATTCCTTCACTGATTGAAGCGCAGTGGTTTAGCGCCAATGATGTGGTCTACCTGGGTGCGGCCAATCTGGTGGGCTACCTGATCGGCGCGCTGCTCGGGCGGCCGACAGCGCGCCAGCTCGGCAATAAAAATGCCTTGCGGTTGATGATGCTGATCGTCACCGCCGCATTTTTTGCCTGTGCATTTCCCTTATCGGTGAGCTGGTTCTTCGGCTGGCGGCTGCTCTCGGGGATCGCCGGCGGCGCGATCATGGTGCTGGTCGCCGCGACGGTACTGCCACATGTTCCGGCGGCGCGTAAAGGGCTGGCCAGTGGCGCGATTTTTCTCGGCATCGGTCTTGGCATTGCCGGCTCGGGGACGCTGGTGCCGCCGCTGTTGAGCCTGGGTTTGCAGGCGACGTGGCTGGGCCTCGGGGCTTTGGCCCTGTTGCTGACCGCGCTGAGCTGGTTTGGCTGGCCGTCTGATTTCCTCCACCCGGTCGTTACACAAGAAGCGGTGTCCGCAGAACCGACGCCGCGCGGCGTGTATTTGTTGTTCGCTCAATACGCCTTTATGGCCGCAGGCCTGGTACCGGCGATGGTGTTTCTGGTGGATTACGTGGCGCGTGGACTCGGCGCCGGCGCGCATGTCGGTGCGCTGATCTGGGTGATGTATGGCCTGGGCGCGATTGTCGGCCCGGTGAGTTATGGCTTTCTCGCCGATCAGCTTGGCGCGCGGGCCGGCATTCGCCTGGTGCTGGTGGTGCAGGCGATTGCCCTCGGGTTGCTGGCGCTGACTCACTCGTTTCTGGCGCTGGCGTTGCTGGCGGTCATTCTCGGTTCATTTCCGCCCGGCATCGTGCCGCTGGCGCTGGCCCGCGTGCATGAGCTGGTGCCGGAACATCATCGCCAGCAAATCGCCTGGAGCCGTGCCACGGTATCGTTCGCCACCTTTCAGGCGCTGGCCGGTTTCGCCTATTCGGCGCTGTTCAATGCCAGCGGCGGTCATCACGCGTTGTTATTCGTCATTGCCGCTGGCGCGATCGTCGTGGCGCTGCTGCTGGAGCAAGCCATGAAATGGCTGCCCGCCCCTATTGAGCCGCGCTGCTGTGCAAATTGAAGGGAATCATTGTTTGCGCAGCGCGCTCCCACTTAAACCAATCACGCCAAGAGAAACCGATATGTCCCTGCCCAATGAAATGACCCGAATCGAAATTACCGAACCCGGCGGCCCCGAGGTCTTGCAACCGCGACGCGTGCCGCTGCCGGTCGCCGCAGATGGCGAAGTGCTGATCCGCGTACACGCCGCCGGAATCAACCGGCCGGACGCCTTGCAGCGAGCCGGAAAATACCCGATGAAACCCGGCATGAATCCGATCCCCGGGCTGGAGGTTGCCGGCGAAGTCGTGGCACTCGGGGCGGGTGTCAGCCAGTTCGCCGTGGGCGACAAAGTCTGCGCGCTGACCAATGGCGGCGGTTATGCCGAGTACTGCGCCGTCCCGGCCGGCCAGACCCTGCCGATTCCAGAAGGCCTGGACTGGGTGCACGCCGCTGCGATCCCGGAAACGTTCTTTACCGTATGGGCCAACCTGTTCGGCCTTGGCGGCGCCAGCCGTGGTCAACGCGCGCTGATTCACGGTGGCACCAGCGGCATCGGCACTACCGCACTGATGCTGTGCCGCGAATTCGGTATAGAAGCGTTCGCCACCGCCGGCAGCCCGGACAAATGCGCGGCAATTCGCGATCTGGGTGGCGAAGCGATCAATTACCGCGATGAGAAATTCGCACAGGTCATAGCCGATAAAACTGCTGGCCAAGGTGTGAATGTGATCCTCGATATCATGGGCGGTTCGTACCTCAACGATAACGTCAGCGCTCTGGCGATGGATGGCCGTTTGGTCATGCTCGGTTTCCTCGGCGGCGCGCGGGCCAACGATTTTGATCTTCTGGCAATGATGGCCAAACGCGCGGTCATCACCGGATCTCTCCTGCGCGCCCGCACCGCTGCCGAAAAAGCCGCGATTGCCGATCAACTGCGTGAGCACGTATGGCCGGCACTGTCTGCCGGGCGCTGCCTGCCGATGATCGACAAGGTTTACTCACTCAACGACGCGGCTCAGGCTCACGCGCACATGGAGGCCGGCGACCATATCGGCAAGATCGTGCTGCAGGTCGTGTGAGTGTTTGCAGCATTTGGTAATTGTTGCGCCGGGGCGGTGGTCGAAAAACTCACGCGCAGAGCGAGGCATCTGGTAAAAAGCCTTCTTTGTCTGCGCCTGAGTGAAACGTTTAATGTTCCTGTCCTTCATGACGCGTCTGCGCCGCCGCCGTTTGGCGTTTGCCTGCATGGCCGCGCTGATTATCGGCGTGCCGACCAGTTGTGCCGTACTCGAACACACCGAACGCAAATTGCTGTTTCGCATCGAACCGGGCACCGCCGGCTGGTATCACGGCTTGCCCGGCAGCGTGCAGGAACTCGACCTGCAACCGAAAACCTTCAAGGCCGGGGAAAACATTCATGCCTGGTGGTGGCCGGCGGAAAAGGCCAATGCGCCGGCGATTCTTTATTTGCACGGCGTACGCTGGAATCTCACCGGGCAACTGTTCCGCATCGAACAATTGCGCGCGGCGGGTTATTCGGTGCTGGCCATCGACTATCGCGGATTCGGCAAGAGTCACGGTGATCTGCCATCGGAAAGTAGTGTCTACGAAGACGCGCGCGTGGCGTGGGAGCGCTTCAAACTGCTGCAACCGGATCCGGCCAAACGCCTGATCTACGGGCATTCTCTCGGTGGCGCCGTGGCAATCGATCTGGCGGCGGAACTCGGGCAGACCGCCGCCCGCGATCATTCCGCGCTGCCAGTGCGTGGGCTGGTAATCGAGTCCACCTTCACCACGCTGGCGGATGTCGCCGCGTCAGTCGCCAACACTTCACTGCCGGTGCGCTGGCTGCTCTCGCAGAAATTTGATTCGATCGACAAGATTGCCGACATTCATATGCCGCTGCTGGTGGTGCACGGGCTGGCTGACGCTTTCGTTCCGCCGCGCTTCAGCGAACAACTGTTCAACGCCGCGCAACAACCCAAGCGGCTGCTGTTGGTGCCGGGCGCGACGCATAACAACAGCATGGCGCTCGGCGGGCAGAATTATCGCAAGGCGCTCGACAGCCTGATGCAGAGTAAACCGCCCCCCCGAGTGGCCGGACCTACGACTGTTCGCAACGGGCGGGACACCTAACGGTAGCCGCGAGCCTGCAAATCGAACAGTTGCGCGTAATGCCCGGCAGCGGCGATCAGTTGATCGTGGCCGCCCTGCTCGAGGATTTGGCCTTGTTGCAGCACGATGATGTGATCGGCATTGCGCACGCTGGAAAAACGATGAGAAATCAGCAAGGTCATGCGCCCTTCGCTGTGCTGGCTGAAATGCTCGAACACCGCCGCTTCGGCCGCCGGATCAAGAGCGGAAGTCGGCTCATCGAGGATCAGAATGTCGGCCTCACGGCGCATGTACGCGCGGGACAAGGCAATCTTCTGCCACTGCCCGCCAGACAATTCCTGGCCACCGGCAAACCAGCGTCCCAATTGCGTGGCATAACCCTTGTCCAGTCCTTCGATAAAGGGCGCCGCCATGCCTTGGGCAGCCGCCTCTTTCCATCGTTGCGAGTCGTTGAACGCCAGGGTATCGCCGACGCCGATGTTTTCGCCGACGCTGAACTGGTAGCGGATGTAGTCCTGAAAAATCACGCCAATCCGCCGACGTAGCGCGGTTTCCTGCCAATCCTGCAAATCGCTGCCGTCGAGCAGAATGCGTCCTTGATCCGGGCGGTAGAGCCGCGTCAGTAACTTGATCAGCGTGGTCTTGCCGGATCCGTTCTCCCCGACCAGCGCCATGCTTTGGCCTGGCACCAGTTGCAGATCAATGTTTTCCAGGGCCGGCCGACTGGCGCCCGGATAACGGAAACCGACGTTCTCGAAACGCAAACCATCGCCCGGACAAGCACCGACCGTCAGGTGGCCGATATCCGCCTGCACCGGTTCGGCCAGGTATTCATACAGGCTAGTCAGGTAGAGGCCGTCTTCGTACAGGCCGCTGATCGCACTCAGACTGCTGCTCACCGCACTTTGACCTTGCTTGAACAGCACCAGATACATGGTCATCTGGCCGAGGCTGATCTGGCCATGCACGGCATCGATCACCACCCAGGCATAGGCAAGGTAAAACGCCGCAGTACCGAGCAGGCCGAGGCCAAAACCCCAGCCGTCGCGCCGCAGTGTCAGGCGCCGGTCTTCGGCATACAGCCTGGCGAAGGTGTCGCGGTAGCGTTGCAGCAACAGCGGTGCAAAGCCGAACAGCTTGACCTCTTTGATATAGGTTTCGTGGGACAGCAAGGTTTCGATATAGCTCTGCTGCCGACTCTCCGGCGCGCGGCGGGTGAACAGTCGAAAGGCGTCACCGGAAAAATGCGCCTCGGCGAAGAACACCGGTAACGCACCGACCACCAGCAGCACCAGCGCCCATGGCGAAAAATGCACCAGCAGCACGCCAAAGCTGATTAGCATGATCAGGTTCTGAATCAGTCCCAACGACTTCATGACCAGCGCCAATGGCCGGGTCGACGCCTCGCGACGCACACGCACGAGTTTGTCGTAGAACTCGGAGTTCTCGAACTGCACCAGTGACAGCGTCTGCGCTTTTTCCAGGATCAGCGTATTGACCTTCTGCCCCAGCTGCACCCGCAACAACGATTGCTGCACCGACAGTGCTCGTTGTGTGCCGGACAACAGCGCCAATACGCCGGCCTCCAACAAAACGTAACGCAACACTGGCCACAGCGGCGCACTGCCGTGTTGTGCGTGCAACTGCATCGCCGCCACCACGGCATCAACAATCCGCTGGCCCAACCATGCCGCCAGCGCCGGCAGCAACCCGGCCATCAGCGTTGCCAGCACCAGCCCCAGAAACAAGCCACGCGATGTCCCCCAGACCAACCGCAAGGCTCGCTGCGCCTGATCGAACAAAGAGGTGAAACGCGATAGATCAGGCATGGGGCATTGGACTCTACTGGTGATGGCGGTGCGTTATGGTACTCCAGCGCTACGACTGAATTTCACACGACGAGCGCGTTATCGTCGACGCGCTTTTCAGAACAAAAACATCTGGAAGACTCAGGCCTTTCCGGCGTCCAACGCTCTGCTATGTTTTAACCGCCCTACGCGGAACCCGGCGAACCCCCGCCAGGCTCCGCGCCTGACTGCCGGGAGCAGAGACATGAGAATCGACCCGTACCTGATCTTCAATGGTGACTGCCGCGAGGCGTTCACCTTTTACGAGCAAGCCTTGCAAGGGAAGCTTGAGGCGATGATGACGTTCGGCGAGACACCCGCCGCCGAGCATGTGCCCAAAGAGCATCACTCTCTGATCATCCATACCTGTCTGAAGGTCGGAGACCAGATGATCATGGCCTCGGACACCACACCCGACCGTCCGACCCCAGGCATGAGCGGCTGCTCGATTTCGCTGAATGTCGACAGCATTGCTGAAGCCGAGCGAGTGTTTAACGCCTTGGCCAAGGACGGCCGCATCGATATGCCGCTGGAAGCGACGTTCTGGGCCGCGCGCTTCGGCATGCTGGTGGATCGTTTCGGCGTATCGTGGATGGTCAATTGCGAGAGCGAAAAGTAACCCTGACATTTCCTCAGGCATGAAAAAGCCCAATCTGAAAAGATTGGGCTTTCTGCGTTAGCGCTGGGCCAGTTCGTGGCGTACGCATTGCTCGTAATACGTCTGTTTGACCGCCGCCGGTTTGAGCTTCGACGCGCTGTTGTAGGTTTGCTCGGTAATCCCCATCGCGGTCATGCGCATCCACGGTTGCTGGAATCGGCGCACCTGCAATTGTTTGCGTGCGCCGTACAGCGAGACGCCCGACAACTTCGATTGCTGGGCACCGGCAGCAATGTCCGAGCCCCAGGTGCAGGCAAAGCGATGGCTTTTGCTCAGTTCTTTTGCCTGCACGCCCACCGCGAAAACAGCCAGGGAAAGCGTTGCAACGGTGATGACAATCGTCCGCATAGAGCCAACCTAACCTTTTGAAAAAAGGCGATTTTGCCGGGGAAGCAAAAATCCGGGGGCCAGCAATTTGCCGCCTTTTGCGAGTTTTTTTCGGACGTAAAAAAGGGCGGTGGGATTTCCGGATGAGACCCCACCGCCCTTGGCATGGCGATCAATTGGCGCTGACCTCAACGCGCAATCGATCCGCGCCCTCCTCCCGACAATCGATGCGAACCGGCAAAAACACCTCGATCACCGCGATATTGCTGTGCAGATGCTCGGTCATGCGCGGCGTGGTGAACGAGCCGCCACCGGCCAGCGCCATGGGCAACAGCAACTGATCGGCAAGGTGCTCGGCCACCGCAGCACCACTGCGCAACCAGTCGGCGGCCTGATTGATCGCGGCGTCGGCCACTTTTTCAGCCCGTAGCGACACTTGGCCAAACGCGCTGAACACCTCGGTGACGTGCTCGAATGCGTACTCCAGCAGCAACACATTACCCGGCCCCCGCGCCGGATCGAGCGTGACATGTTGCAGCGCCGCAGACGGCAGACTCAAGCGCTTGGCCACCTGGCTCAACTCACGTTCGGCCACCGTTGGTGCCAGCCCGGCGGTCAGCGCCGACGCCTGTTGCGATATCGCCTCGCCGCGTTCACACAGGTCCAGCCGCGTCAGGCTCGACGGCTGCACGTTCACTTCAATCTCACCACCGCCTGCCGGGACAAATCCATGTCGCAACAAGTCCAGCTCAACGTTGGCACCCATACGCCGCAACAACGGCAGCCAACTGCGCGTGAGGAAATCGGTCGGCGGCGCCAGCGGATTATGCGTACCACCCGAGATGCGCACCCGGCTCGCCTGCGCTGCCCGCAACAGTGCCGGCAACAAGGTCTGCAGGACCAGCGTGCAACTGCCGGCCGTGCCGATGGCGAACTGGTAATCGCCGGAACGAATCGCGCCGGGTTCAAAGCTCAACGCTTGCGAGCCCAAGTGCGCACCGGAAACCGTCGCGCCGCAGACCTCTGCCGCCGCCATGACGGCCGTCAAATGTTGCCTCAGCAGTCCCGGACGGCTGCGTTTGGCGCGGATCTGTTTAATGCGAAACGCCCGGCCTGTCACCATCGACAGGCTCAAGGCACTGCGCAACACCTGGCCGCCACCGATGGCACCGTCCAGTTCTATCACTTCCTGTTTCATTGCATTCCTTACGCGTATCGCCCGACGGTATCCCTGAGGTACCGATCCAGGCGTCGCGAGTCTTCCTGAGTTCTGAGTAATGTGGGCACTTCGCGCTCAAGCTCAGCGGCGATGAACCCGTGCAGCGCCGGACGACGCGGCCCGTAGGCGCTTTCGTCGGCATTGCGCTTAAGGGCGAGCAGTTCGTCGACTTCCGCGAGCAGCGCGCGGTCGTCGACCGTGGTCAGCAGGTCGGCGAACGTCATCGGTGGCCGGCCTCGTCCCTGATCGATCCAACGCACGGCCAATAGTGGTCGCAGCACGTAGAAGTACTTCTTGAAACGCACGGTTTCACCTTGCAGGTAACCGCGAAAGTTCTTCTTCGCCATCGACAGATAGTGATTGCGCGCCGCTGGCGGGCTGTAGAACGCTTCGGCGAGTTCGCGCAGTTGTGCTACTTGAGCGGTTTCACTGCGATAAACCAGCGGCGAGTCGAGCCACTCCAGCAAGGTCGGATTGGATTTGCGCAATAACCCGAGGGTCTTGCGCAGCTCCCAGCCGCTGACGTCAAGTTCATCGTCCAGCGGACGTTCGATCACATCACGCGGCGCATCGACCTGAACGAACCACTCAGGCTTCTCCACATAGACAAACCGCACGTCGTAATCGCTGTCGGTCGAGGCAAAACCCCAGGCCCGGCTGCCTGACTCACAGGCGTATAACACCGTGACATTGCGTTCACGCTCTATGCGCGCCAGCTCTTCCAGTACCCGCGCACGCATCGTGGCGCACAGCGGATGACGCTCTTGCAGTTCCATGACCTGCTTTCCTTTTATCCTTTGACGCACACCACCTGACGCAAGGTGTGCAGCACTTCCACCAGCTCACGCTGGGCGTGCATGACTTTGTCGATGTCCTTGTAGGCCATCGGAATTTCGTCGATCACCGCTTCGTCCTTGCGGCACTCCACGTGGGCAGTGGCGCGAATCTGATCCTCGACGGTAAAAGTGTTCTTGGCCTTGGTACGGCTCATGGTGCGGCCGGCGCCGTGGCTGCAGGAGCTGAACGACTCTTCGTTGCCCAGACCGCGAACGATGAAACTCTTGGCGCCCATCGAGCCCGGAATGATCCCCAACTCGCCCTTCTTCGCCGACACCGCGCCTTTGCGGGTAACCAGCACTTCTTCACCAAAATGCCGCTCTTTCTGCACGTAGTTGTGGTGGCAGTTGACCGCTTCCAGCGCCACTTCAAACGGTTTGCGAATAATCTGTCGCGTCGCCTGAATCACCGCACGCATCATTAGTTCGCGGTTCTGTTTGGCGAAGTCCTGCGCCCAACCCACGGCTTCCACGTAATCATCAAAGTGCTGACTGCCTTCTTCGAAGTAGGCCAGGTCACGGTCCGGCAGGTTGGCGATGTGCTGACGCATGTCCGCCTGAGCCATCTGGATGAACAGGTTGCCGATGGCGTTGCCGACACCGCGCGAGCCACTGTGCAACATGAACCAGACCCGGTTGGCTTCATCCAGGCACACTTCGATGAAGTGGTTGCCGCTGCCGAGCGTACCGAGGTGCCCACGGTTGTTGGTGTTGGCCAGTTTCGGATACTTGTCGGTGATCAACTTGAACCGTGGTTGCAACCCCGCCCAGGCCTGATCGGCTTGCTGCGGGATTTCATCCCAGGCGCCCTTGTCACGCCGCGAACGGTTAGAACTACGGCCATGCGGCACCGCTTGCTCGATAGCGCTGCGCAGCCCGTGCAGGTTGTCCGGCAGATCGGCAGCAGTCAGTGACGTGCGCGCGGCGATCATGCCGCAGCCGATGTCGACGCCAACCGCTGCCGGAATGATCGCGCCGACTGTCGGGATCACGCTGCCGATGGTCGAGCCCTTGCCCAGGTGCACATCCGGCATAACTGCCAGATGTTTGAAGATGAACGGCATTTTCGCGGTGTTCATCAACTGCTCGCGGGCCTCGTTTTCCACCGGGACGCCTTCGGTCCAGAGTTTGATCGGTTTGCCGTTGGCGACTTCGAGCAGTTGGTAAGTGTGTTCTTTCATGTCTTCATTCTTTATTCATGGGCCGATGATTCGGCGTTGTTCTATAAGTCGCAGCGACAAAAACACAGGCACTGTGGCTCTGCCAGTTGAGCCCCCGTTGCCGGGGCGGGAGTCGAACCCGCTTTCCGATGTAGTACCTGTCGCATTCGCTGCCAATAACTGCAAAAAAGGTGGCACGACAAAAGTTGATGAATGTTGCGCGTTGCCGCGCTCCGGACTTAACCGGCCTAAGATGTACAGCCATCAGGCATTCGTGCCGTCACTGGCGCTGACAAGGGCTTGATGAGACGTCTTGGATGTAGTCCCATCGGCATTCAGCGCCGGTGATCAATCAATTCATGACGCGCTTTCGATCGCCTCGACCCAGTGCTGCGCACTGTATTGGCCGCTGGTGAACTGCTCGATCACGTCGAACACCGCATCGCTGAAACCGCCGACATTCAAGATGTCATCACGATCCGCCGCCTGTGTCGCAGGGCCTGGCTGGATGTCGATGCACACCAGCCGGGCCTGTGGGTTGAGCTTCTTGATCCGCTCCCATTGGCGCATCGTCTCGCTGGCGCCGCGACGCTGCGCATCGATCCACGATTCGTTGTCCGAGACCATGATCAACGTATCGACCCTGGCCTTGCTGTCCGCCAACCTCTTCAGCGGTGCCGAGCAGTTGGTGCCGCCGCCAAAAATGCCGGCGAGCTTCTCGGCGTTGCTGATCACACTGTCACGCGGGTTGAGCTGGATACCCACCACGTTGATCTCGAACGGCATGACCCGCGCAGCCGGCTGCTTGCGCAATACCGCTGCGGCGACCAGCGCCGCCACGTCGATGCAGCGCACCTGGGAGGTCGCACCAGGGCGATAACCGGTCACCGGGCTGCCCATCGAACCCGACACATCCGGGCAAACCACCACCGCACCCTCAAGTTTGGGCACGTTGGCCAGCGACAACTCCAGCGCCTCCTGCAAGGCTTCGCGGATCGCTGCCGGGGTGTTTTCGCCCATCATCCGATAAGCCGCCAACAACTGGTACGGATACACCCGCGCCTTCGCCACTTCCTGTGGATCAGCCAACCGCGCCGCGACATATTCGATGCAACCCGGCACTTCAAATGCACCGTGGCGCGCCAAAGTGTTGAGGTTGATGCGCAACCCCTGCCAGCCCATGTTGCGGGCTTGAGTGGCCCATTGCTCCTTGCTCAATGTTTCGTTGCCGAGCAACTGAAACGGCACCGCCGGCACTTCATCACTCGCGCCGCTTCGAAACGCCAGCAAATCGCGGGTCAGCTCCGGCAAGGCCTTTGCCTCCACCGGTTTGCCAATCAACCAGGCGAAAAACGCTTCGCGCCACGCTTCGGAAGGTTTGGGGTGAACCATCTTCACCACGTCCGCCAACGACGGTTGATTGCCGATCGACGCTTGCAGCAGTTGCCGCTCGGTCGCGCTGTTCAGCCAGTTCTGCACCAGACGCTTGGGTTGCGAGCCAAGGGATTTACGCCCGGTGGCACCGCTACGGAGGATCTGTACAAAGTTGCGCAGCATCTTGCCGCTGTCGATCACTTGCTCGAAAACCTCTGGCACCAGACTTGAACGCTGCGCGGTCAATGCCGCCAGCAACAATGCCGGCATGTCTTTCATGTGACCCTTTTGGCGAGCGTAGATCGCAGCTTTCGCCACGAAGCGACTGTCGAGCTCGGCCACCAGCTTCAGCACTTGATCCAGCTGACTTTCTGCGCAGGCGTAAAAGGTCTGGTTCAGGCAACCGGTCACTGCCAATTGCGCCAGTTGGTGCTTCGGGCTGTAGGCATAAGCGCTGGCACCGGAAGCATTCAAGGTGTCGCAGGCCGGCAAGTGATTCGATTGCGTGTTGAAGAGAGTTGAGTTGGCCATCTTGGCGTCTCGCTGTGTTGTCCTGTTCGTTGCGATAGACATTGCAGCGGCTGTGCCAGCTTTTGATTCTCAACGAAAAATATTTATATCTTATTGATTTACAACGTTTTTATTTTTTATGTCGTGTTTCACCGAATCAACTGACGACAAACCCATCGCCGAATAATTATCATTGGATATCGTCTTTTATCTTTTGAGATAAACATGCCAAACAAGCAAACCGTCGCCATCGGTTTTATCGGCGCCACCCTCGATCGCGTCGGCAAGGGCGCCAATCGCTGGAGCCATTGGCGCCCCAGCGTTGGCCTATGCCAACAGCAAGACGTGCTGATCAACCGGCTCGAGCTGATTCACGGCGTCGACGCTCGTGACGTCAGCCTGGCCGAGCGGGTGCGCGTCGACATCCAGCAGGTTTCGCCAGAGACCGAAGTGCGCCTGCACCCGATGGTACTGCGCAACCCATGGGATTTCGAAGAGGTCTACGGTGCGCTGCACGACTTCACCACCGCCTACGATTTCGACACCGAGCGCGAGGACTACCTCGTCCACATCACCACCGGCACCCACGTCGCGCAGATTTGCTGGTTCCTGCTGACTGAGGCGCGCTATCTGCCGGCGCGGCTGATCCAGACCTCCCCCGCCAAGCGCAACGAAGGCGATCACGCCATCGGCACTCACGCCCTGATCGATCTCGACCTGTCGCGCTACGATCGCATCGCGTCGCGCTTCGCCAACAAGCGCCTCGAAGGCCTGGAGTTCTTGAAGTCCGGCATCGCCACACGCAACGCCGCCTTCAACCGCTCGATCGAACAGATCGAGCGCGTGGCCGTGCGCTCGAAGGCACCGATGCTGCTGATCGGCCCGACCGGCGCCGGCAAATCCTTCCTCGCCCGACGCATCTACGAACTCAAACGCAGTCGCCATCAGATGCAGGGGCGTTTTGTCGAGGTCAACTGCGCCACCTTGCGTGGCGATGGCGCGATGTCGGCGTTGTTCGGCCATGTCAAAGGCGCCTTCACCGGCGCACAGAATGCCCGCGACGGCCTGTTGCGCGCTGCCGATGGCGGCATGCTGTTTCTCGATGAGATCGGCGAACTGGGCGCAGACGAACAGGCAATGCTGCTCAAGGCGATTGAAGAAAAACGCTTCTTTCCGCTCGGCTCGGACAAGGAAGTCGAAAGCGATTTCCTGATTATTGCCGGCACCCACCGCGACCTGCGCAGCCGGGTTGCTGACGGCCTGTTCCGCGAAGATTTGTACGCGCGCATCAACCTGTGGACATTCGATCTGCCCGGCCTCGCCGGCCGCCGCGAGGACATCGAACCGAACATTGATTTCGAGCTGGAACGCCACGCCCGCGAACACGGGCAACTGGTGCGCTTCAATCTGGAAGCCCGGCGCAGTTATCTGGCGTTCGCCAGCTCTCGCGAGGCGGCGTGGCTGGGCAACTTCCGCGAACTGTCGGCCTCGATCACGCGCATGGCGACATTGGCCGACAGCGGACGTATCGACGAGGCACAGGTGCAGGAAGAAATTGATCGGCTGCGCTACGCCTGGGGCTTGGCGCAACCGCAGGCGATTTCAGGAGAATTGCCGGGGGACGCCGAAACCATGGATCTGTTTGACCGCTTGCAATTGAAGGCAGTGATCGAGGTGTGCCGGCAGGCGGACAGCTTGTCCGACGCCGGCCGCCGGCTGTTCGGAATTTCGCGCCAGGCCAAGGCACAACCCAACGATGCCGATCGACTGAGGAAATACCTCGGCCGGTTCGGGCTTGAGTGGAGCCAGATCGTCGACCTCAAGTGATGAGAACGGCAGCGACTGACCGCCCGTCCAGCAGCGGGCACCTTCGCTCGCCGGGCGCTTCCAATGATCACCATCCGCTTCGACCGGAAGACGACCATCATGAACAGCAAAATTGCAGCGCTCACCCTCGCAGGCCTGCTCGCGGCCTGCCCGCTTTTCGCCTCGGCAGCCGGGCAGGCAGCTGACGAGTCTGCCGCGCCACCGACCGCGCTTCCCGGCGTGAATCAGGCCAGCAAAGCTCAATCCAACGCAGACAAGGCCGACAAGAAAGGTGAAGAGGCGTCGGGCTCGAACTCCGGCGCCGAGTCCCACGAAACGGCGAAAGATGCAGCCACTTCAAGCGACTCGGAAGACCTCGGTAAATCGCCGAAACCTTGATCAGGCTCTACAAAGGTGGCGGCTGCACATCCTTGAACGTCAGCCCGACACTGCCGGTGATTTGCCACGGGTTGGCAGCGCCGTGCCCGCTGAACGACACATGGTCGAACAGCGAATCCTTCAACCCGTCGATCTGCGCTTTGGCCGGACCACTGAAGCGCACGCGCTCGAACACCAACCCCTGATGCCAAGCGTTGTGCTGACTGTCGCCCTTGACCTCGATTGCCTTGCCTTGGGCATTTTCCACGCTCACGTCGGCGACGCGGATATCACGGAATTGCCCGGGAATGGTTGAGCGCTGGTAATCCAGCTTGGCGTTCGGATCGTTGTAGTCGAGGGTAAAAATGAACGCCTGCTTGAGCGTATTGCGGATTGCCGAGTCGCGGAAGATCACGTTACGCGCGCCGCCGCCCATGAAGTTGGTGCTCTTCATGCGCAG
Organism: Pseudomonas sp. VD-NE ins; assembly: GCF_031882575.1. Taxonomy (NCBI): domain Bacteria; kingdom Pseudomonadati; phylum Pseudomonadota; class Gammaproteobacteria; order Pseudomonadales; family Pseudomonadaceae; genus Pseudomonas; species Pseudomonas sp. VD-NE ins. Next base: position 2,354,372 of record NZ_CP134772.1, on the reverse strand, counting down.
GCCAGCATCGGTGCCATCGGAAACGTTGTCTTCGGCCAGGATGTTTTGAATCCACGCGCCGGTATGGCTGCCGGCAACCACCATGCCGTGGCCCTTGCGAAAGTAGTTATTGAAGATCCAGGCATCTTCCTGTGGCTTTTGCTGCACGGCATCAGCTCCGGTACCCGCAGCAAAATTGACGCAGTCATCGCCGGTATCAAAGAAGTTGTTGAAGACCATCGCGCCCTTGCTATTGGCGAATTCGATGCCGTCACCGTTATTGGCGTCGTAGGTTTTATGCGTGGTGTTGGCCAGCACCACGTTTTCGGTTTCCAGGTTCATGATCCCGTGGAAGGCCGGGTTCACCACGGTGAAACCACCGTAGAACACGTTTTTCACGTTGCGCAGGGTGATCAGCGACGAGCGCATCTGCCCGTAGGCGTCCTTGACGTTCATGCCGCGCGCGACCGCTTGCTCGACTTGCGCCTTGGCCAGAATGCCGTCCTGCTGGTAGCGGGTGTTGTCGCTGGGCAGGTAGAACGGCAATGGCTGACCGCGTTCGTCGACGACATCGGCGCGGCGCTTCCAGCCGTTGCCGTCAATCGTGCCTTTGCCGACGATGCGGATGTTTTCGAACGACTGATGCTGCCGCGGATCGCGCGGCAAGGCATTGATCAGCGACGCCGGGCGCACGGTGCTCGAATACGGATACTGGATGTAGCCAGCCAGCGGATAGTCTTCGGCACGCTCGGAACCCAACAGCGTTGCACCCTCGGCGATTTCCACGGTGATGTTGCTCTTCAGGTAAAGCGCCCCGCTTTTGTAGGTGCCCTTGGGCAACCATACTTTGCAACCGGGGGTGCAGGCGTCGATGGCGTTCTGAATCGCCAGGGTATCGAGGCTTTTGCCGTCACCCTTGGCGCCATATTTCCTCACATCGAAGACGGCCGCGACCTTGCTCGTACGCTGCACAAGGGCCGGACTGTCGGCCGACTCCTTGCCATCGGTGCCCACCGAACGCACGGTGAACCGATAGGCCGTATCCGGTTTCAAGCCTTGCGCGGTGTAACTGTGAATGCCGATGCGATGGTGAAAACCGGCAACGTCCTGTTCGTAGAAGCGGTCGATGTAAGGTTTGGCCGGCGAGACGCGGTCATTGTTGGCGTTGCTGCCGCCCAGCAACACACCGTTGGCGTAGACCCGGTAGTCGCTGATATCGGCGTGATCGGCGGGCTTTTCCCAAACCAGGATGATCTGCTGATCATCGTAGGCCAAGGTCGGCACCTGCAGTTTTGCCGGCGCCTCCAGCGCCCACGATGGGACACTGCAAACCAGCGTCAATGTGGCTGCCAGCGACAAAGCCAAAGGCTGTCTGCGCTGCGTCGGAACAACATATCGATAAGGCATGAGCACTCCTTGTTCAGGCCGACAATCCGGCTTCTTGCAGATATTGGCTGCGGTTGACGAACGTCTCGCGGGGCATTTCCACAACCTCCATCGACAGCGACTCGACGTCCGGCAGTAACGCAACCAGCGCCGCCACGGTCGCCGAGGCCAGACGCCGGCGCTGTTCAGCGCTGCGCCCGGACAACACCGACAGGACGACGTGGACAAAATCGTCCTCGCCCGCGCCGCAGCGGTAGTGCTCGAACGTATTGAGGCGCACCTTGATGTCGCCGGCCTTGAACAGGCCGAAGGCATCGAGGGCGTCATGCACGGTAGCGAGCAGGGCTTGCTCGCCGACACGGCGGGCCAGGGTTTGCGGGCAATCGATAAGGCAATGCGGCATGTCGCGCTCCTTGATGGATCGGCTTAACCAGCGAGCTGGCGCACCGATTCCTGGCTGAAATCACGACTGGCCTGCACCAGCATCCGCGTGTAGGCGTGGCTTGCCAGATCCTGGCTGAGCGCCTGACTGTCGAGCAGCTCGACGATCTTGCCCTGCTGCATTACCGCCACTCGATCACACAGGTGCGTGACCACACCGAGATCGTGAGTGACCATCAGGTAGGTGAGTTTTTCGCGCCGGCGCAAATCCGCCAGCAGATTGAGAATCTCCGCCTGCACCGAGACATCCAGCGCCGAGGTCGGCTCATCGAGCAGCAACACGCGCGGCTCGAGAATCAGCGCACGGGCAATTGCCACGCGCTGGCGCTGGCCACCGGACAACTGGTGCGGATAGCGAAAACGGTAACTGTCGTTCAGACCGACCTTGAGCAGGATCTCGTTGATCCGGTCGTCCTTGTCGCGCACGCCGTGGATAATCAGCGGCTCACGCAGCGCCGTGTCGACGGTGTGGCGCGGATGCAGCGAGCCATAGGGATCCTGGAACACCATCTGCACCTGACGGAAATGTTCCTTGGGAATCTTGTGCTGCAGCGGCGCGCCGGCAATGCTCAACTCGCCCGTCCAGTGCCGGTACTGTCCGGCCAGACAGCGCAACACGGTGGTCTTGCCGGAGCCGGACTCCCCCACCAGGCCGAAGGATTCGCCGTCGGCGACACTGAGGTTGACGTCGTGCAGCACCTGATTGAGGGCGGCGCCGGCACCGAAACTCAGGTTCAGCGCGTGTGCTTGGATCATGGACATGGTCGATTCCTCAGCAAGTCAGCCACAGTGGATCGCGTTGCAACACCGGCAACCGTTCGCGACGGTTGTCCATGCTCGGCAACGCCGCCATCAGGCCGCGGGTATAGGGATGTTGCGCATGTTGCAGGTCGCCGGCGGCGAGCGATTCGACCACCCTGCCGGCGTACATCACCAACACGCGGTCGCAGTAATTGCGCACAAGGTTGAGGTCGTGGCTGACAAATATCAGACCCATTTCCTGCTGCTCGACCAGTTCTTCCAGCACGTTGAGCACTTGCTGACGCACCGACACATCAAGGGCCGAGGTCGGCTCGTCGGCGATGATCACCTGTGGACGAGTGATGACCATCATCGCGATCATGATGCGCTGGCCCATACCCCCGGAAACCTCATGCGGGTACAGGTTGTAGACCCGTTGCGGATCACGGATATGCACTTTTTCAAGCATTTCCAACACCCGCTCGCGGGCCTCGCTGCGACTGGCCTTGTGGTGCGCCAGATACGCCTCGGCAATCTGATCGCCAACCTTGACCACCGGGTTCAGCGAGTATTTCGGGTCCTGCATGATCATCGAAATGCGCTGGCCACGAATCTTCTGCATGACCTTTTCGCCGGCTGACAGCAGATCGACTTCACCGAACTGCATGGCCTTGGCAGTGATCCGCGCACTGGCCGGGTGCAGTTTCAGCAGGCTGCGACCGACCGTCGATTTGCCCGAGCCCGACTCACCGACAATGGCGAGTTTTTCCCGCCCGAGGGTGAAGGACACGTCGCGCACGGCATGAGTTTCTTTCTGAGCATTGACGAAGCGCACATTGAGCCCTTCGACGTTCAATTTGATTGCAGACATACAGCCTCCGATTACTCGCTGCGCGGATCAAGAATGTCCCGCAGGCCGTCGCCCAACAGGTTGAAAGCCAGGCTGACCAACATGATTGCGGCGCCCGGAACAGCCACCAGCCACCAGCACTCGAGCATGTAGCGACGCCCGGTGGAAATCATCGCGCCCCACTCCGGCGACGGCGCTTGCGCACCGAGGCCGAGAAAGCCCAATGCCGCTGCGGTGAGAATGATCCCGGCCATGTTCATGGTCAGGCGGATGATCACCGACGACATGCACATCGGCACAATGTGGCGCAGGATGATTCGCGTTGACGAAGCCCCTTGCAGTTCGACCGCCACGACGAAGTCAGCCTTGCGCAACGACAGGGTTTCGGCCCGCGCCAGTCGCGCGATCGGCGGCCACGACGTCAGCGCAATCGCTACCACCGCGTGTTCCAGGCCCGGACCGAGCGCAGCGATGAACGCCAGCGCCAGCACCAGGCTGGGGAAGGAAATGAAGATGTCGGTCAGGCGCATGAATACCGTGTCGACAACACCACCGTAATAGCCGGAGACGGTGCCGATAAACAGCCCGATCGGGCCGACGATGACCGTCACCAGGGTGATGATGTACAGCGTGATGCGCGAACCGTAGACCAGCCGACTGAAGATATCCCGGCCGTATTCATCGGTGCCGAACCAGTGGGCGGCGCCCGGCGCCTGCAGGGCATTGGCGAGGTTCTGCGCCACCGGATCATGGGTGGCGATCCACGGCGCAAACAGCGCCACCACCACCAGCACCAGCGCGACCAGCAATCCGGCCAGGGTCATCGGGTTGCGCAGCAGGTGCCGCAAGACTTTCAGGGCACTTTTACAGAAGGCGTCGAAGCTGGATCCGGGGGTACGATCCGACCGCCGCTTGGCGCTCGAATCAGTAGAAGACATGTTGGCAATCATGGGCATGTTCTCGGATTGAATTGAGGATCACCCAGCGCGTACGCCGACGCACCGGGCAGCGTTCAGCGTTGTTTGTAGACACCCAGATAACGCGTCGCCTCGGCATCATCACCGGCAAAACCCTTGACGTCGGCGGCGCTGACCACGGTGTCGGTCATCTGCGAAATCATCATGATCGGGCCGACCTGCTCGTCGTAGATTTTCTGCGCCTGGTGATACAGGTTCAGCCGCTGGCCGGCATCGCGTTCGACCCCGGCCTGATCAATCAGGCTATTGAGCTGCGGGCTGAAAAACGACGCACGCCAGCCCTGGAAATTCGGCAGGCCGGCGTCATCACTGTTGTTGGGGTTGTAGGCAAACGTGCGCAGGCTGAAATACGGATGCGGATAGCGCTCGGCCCCGCGCGCAACGATGATGTCGAAGTTGCGCGCACGCATGGCGCCGTACACCTGGTTGCCGGTGCCGTTGACGATGCTGGCCTTGATCCCGCCCTCGGCCAGCGTCGCTTGCAGACGCGCGGCGATGTCGATGAAGGGCGGCTCTGACAATGTGCGAATAGTGGTGGTGAAGCCGTCCGGATACCCCGCTTCGGCGAGGAGCTTTTTCGCCTTGGCGACGTCCATGTGATAACCCGGATCCGGCAGGCGCGCCGCCAGACCGAGTTGCATCGGCTGCTGATTCAGCTGGCCGTAATACGGCATCACCTGTTCGTCCAGGCCCTTGTAGTCGATCAGGCTGCGCACCGCTTCGCGCACTTTGGGATTGGCAAATTCGGGTTGCTTCATGCTCAGCGCAACGTAATACATGGTGCCGCGCGGCAATGACTGCACGTGGATTTTTTCCGAACCGTCGATGGCGCGGATGTCCGGTGCGGCCATGCCGTACGCGAGATCGAGGTCACCGCGTTCCAGCATCAGGCGCAGCGACTGCGATTCGGTCATGTGCCGCACCACCACGCGCTTGAGCTTGGCAGCACCGCCCCAATAACCGTCGAAGCGGGTCAGCAACAGCGAGTCGTTCGCTGTCCATTTGCTCAGCACAAACGGTCCGCTGCCGGCCTCGTTGGTCACCAGCCAGTTAGCCCCGAGGTCAGCGTTTTTCTCATGCGCCAACGCTGTTTTGCGATCGATCACCACCGCGCTCGGCGAGATCGCCAGCGAGTCGATCAACAACAGCGGATCCATGGTTTGCGGCAAGTCGATGACCAGCGTATGGGCATCGCCGGCGCGGATCAGTGACTGAATGTTGTCGACGTTATAACCGTAGGCTTTCCAGGTCGTGGCCAGGCCGAAATTCAGTTTCATCACCCGGTACAGCGACCAGGCCACGTCTTCAGCGGTCAGCGGATTGCCGGAGTGAAACTTCACGTCCTGACGCAAATGAAAGGTTATCTGCTTGCCGTCGTCGCTGATCGCCCAGCGCTCGGCCAGTTGCGGCAGATGCTGTTCCGGATTGCCCTGATCTCGCTTGACCAGAGTGTCGTAAAGATTGGCATTGACGCCGGAAGCATCGAGGCCCGGCGCGTTGGCCGGATCGATGGAAAACAGGTTGACCATGCTCATGCCGACGATCAGTTGATCGGCCGGCGTCTTGGCGCTGGCCTGTGTCATCGGCACCAGCGCCAGGATCGCCGCCAACAGGCCAGCGTGCAGTTTGGTAAATGCAGTCGTCATTGAAAAATCCTTCTTTTTATAATTTTTAGTGCTGCTGCCAAGCGTGTTAACGGGTGCGCGGATCGAAGACCTTGTACAAGGCATCGCTGATCAGGTTGAGCGCGACAAAAATCAAACCGATCACCAGCACACAGCCCATCACCGCATTCATGTCGCCGAGCATCAGGCTGCTGGTCAGGTACTGGCCGAAACCCGGCCAGGCAAAGACCGTTTCGATCAGCACCGCGCCTTCGAGCAGCGAGCCGTAAGCCAGCGCCACCACTGTGAGCAGTTGCACGAGGATGTTGCGAAAGGCGTGACCCCAGACCACCTGGCGGCGCGACAACCCCTTGACCCGAGCGGTGATGATGTATTCCTGAGACAGTTGCTCGAGCATGAAGCTGCGGGTCATCCGACTGATGTAAGCCACCGAGTTCAGCCCGAGGATCAGCGCCGGCAATACGATGTGGCGCAAGGCGCTGGCGAAGGCTTCCCAATCACCTGCCAGACTCGAATCGATCAGCAACAGCCCGGTGACCTCGGGCACCATGCCGTCGTACGCCAGGTCGATGCGACCGGCGCCCCCGGCCCAGCCGAGCCAGGCGTAAAACACCAGCAAGCCCATCATGCCCAGCCAGAAAATCGGCGTGGAATAGCCGAACAGGGTAATCACTCGGGCGACATGATCGCCCAGTCGCCCTTGATTACTCGCCGCGCAGACGCCCAGCGGCAAACCGATCAGCACACCGAAGAGGATGGCCAGGGTCGCCAGCTCGATGGTGGCCGGGAACACTCGGCGGATGTCATCGAGCACCGGGTGCCCGGTCAACAGCGCGTTACCGAAATTGCCGTGCAGCAAGTCATTGAGGTACAGGCCGAACTGGGTCCAGATCGGTTTGTCCAGCCCCATCGCCCGATACACCTGATCGTAGGTCGAACTGTCGGCGTCCGGCCCGACCACCGCCAGCACCGGATCGAGCGGCATCACCCGACCGATGATAAACGTCAGCGCCAACAGGCCCAGTAACGTCACCAGTACCGTGCTGGCACGCCGCGCGGTATTGGAGGCGCGGGCTCCCATGGCAGAGGCAGTCATAACAAACATAGTCAGCTCCTGATAAAACGGTCACCGGTGCACCCGGCACGCGAAGTTCATCCGTGCATTTCAGCGTTTTTTGTAGACGTCTTTGTAGCGTGTGGTCGCGGCTGTGTGCCCTTGGAAATCGGCAACATCGGCGTAAACCAACACCGTGTCGGTCATCTGCGAGACCGGCAGAATCGCGCCCACTTGCTGATCGAGTTGCTGCTGGATGTCCTGATACTGCGCCAGTTGTTTCTGCGCATCGGGCTCGACTTCGGCACTCTCGATCAACTGATTCAACTCGGGACTGTAGAACGAAGTGCGCCAGCCCTGAAAGTTGCTCAGCTTGGCTTCGTCACGGTTATCCGGGTTGTACACCAGCGTGCGCAGGCTCGAATGGGGATGACGTTCGGCGCCGCCACCGCCACGGCCGACGATGATGTCGAAACTGCGCTCACGCATGGCGCCGTAGATCTGGTTACCGGTGCCGGTGATGATGCTGGCTTCGATCCCGGCCTGCGCCAGCGTCGATTGCAGATTGGAGGCAATGTTGATGAAGGGCGGCTCGGCCAGCACGCGAATACTGGTCTTGAACCCGTTGGGGTAACCGGCTTCGGCGAGGAGTTTTTTGGCCTCATCGACATTCAGCCGATAACCGGGATCCGGCAGGCGCGCGGCCAATCCCAACGGCATCGGCCGCTGATTGATCACGCCGTAGTGCGGCATGACGGTCTGGTTGATGCCCTGGTAGTCGATCAACGAGCGCACAGCCTTGCGCACGCGCGCGTCGGCGAACATCGGCTGCTTCACACTCAGTGCGACGTAGTACAGCGTGCCGCGTTGCAGAGTTTGCGTGCGGACCTTGTCGCTGTTCTGCAAGGCCTGGATGTCCGGCGCCGCCATGCCTTTGGCGATGTCGAGGTCGCCCCGCTCGATCATCAGCCGCAACGACTGCGACTCGGTCATATTGCGCATGACGATGCGTTTGAGCTTGGCCGGGCCGCCCCAGTAACCGTCGAAACGGCTCATCAGAATCACGTCGTTGGCCCGCCAGTCATTGAGCACGAAGGCACCACTGCCGGCAGCGTGCGTCACCAGCCAGGCGGCGCCCAGGTCATTGTTTTTCTGATGTTCGAGGACTTTTTTGCGATCAAGAATGAAGGCGCTTGGCGACGTCGCCAGCGTGTTGAGCACCAACTGCGGGTCGGTGGGTCGCGGCAGTTCAATGACGAAGGTATTGGCATCGGTCGCGCGCATCGAACGCTCGACGTTGTCAGCAGTAAAACCGTAAGCCTTCCAGGTCGACGCCAACGCGAGATTGAGTTTGAGCACGCGCTGCAACGACCAGGCGACGTCTTCGGCGCTCAACGGGTTGCCCGATTGAAATTGCACGCCCTGACGCAGATTGAAGGTCAGGGTCTTGCGGTCATCGCTGACTTGCCAGCGCTCGGCGAGTGCCGGCAACAGCCGATCCGGCGCAGCGACGTCTTGCACCAGCAACATGTCATAGAGGTTGGCATTGATCTCCGACACGTCCAGGCCGGTGGCGGCTGCCGGGTCGAGGGACAGCAGATTGATCATGCTCATGCCGACGATCAATTGATCGGCCGGGGTTTTGGCATGCACGACAGGTAGCGCGGTCACCGTCAGGGTAGCCACCAGAACCCGCGCCCACAGCGAAGGAAGAATGTTCATAGCGAGAGTGCCTTTCTTATATTTATAGGGCTCTCGGACAGCCCGGCATGCACCGGGCAGCCCGCGTACACGTCAGAAGCTTTTAAGCGTGTTCATCTCGATGAAGTTGAAGTCGATGTCTTCGCCCAGACCCGGCAGGTCGGACAAATGCACAAAACCGTCGCTGTCCATCGGGTCGACCAGGCGCTTGAGGTACGCCGGCACCTCGTCGTAATCCAGGTACGGGTGCAGCAAACCGCGCTCGTACCAGGTGCAGTTCTTGATCGCGCCGACCACCGTCAGGTTGGCTGCGCCGTTGCCATGGATTTCGCAGTCCATGCCAAACGACTCGGCCATGTGCGCGACTTTCAGGCAAGGTCCGATCCCGCCGACCCCGGCGACGCCGGCACGCAGAATGTCGCAAACGTCGTGCTTGACCCAACTGGCCCGGCTCAGGTGTTTGCCGGACAGTGTTTCCGGTCCGAGTACCGGAATGTCCAGTTGCCCAGCCAGCCAGGCATAGGATTCGGCGGACTCTTCCATCATCGGTTCTTCGAACCAGGCGAAGTCGAGTTTTTCCAGTTCGCGTCCGATGTACAGCGCTTCGGTGCGGCTGTACCAGTGATAACCGTCGAGCATCAAGGCGATGTCCGGGCCCACCGCTTCGCGCACTGCCGCGCAGGCTTTGACGTCAATCCGAGGGCTCGGCGCGAACGAGACCGGCGGCATCCAGGTGTGCAATTTGATCGCCTTGTAGCCGCGCTTGACCAGCGTTTCGGCAAAGCGTCCGTAGTCTTCCGGCGTCGCCAGGCCCTCAGGCAATTCATCGCCGCACATGGTTGAGCCGTACGCCGGCACCTTGTCGCGAAAACCGCCGATCAACTTGTGCACCGGCACGCCGAGCTTGCGCCCCGCCCAATCCCACAACGCCTGCTCGACCAACGCCAGCGCGCGATCAGTCAACTGGCTGGCGCTGCCACGCTGCCAGTGCGCCAGGTCATGCCAGATCTTTTCGCGATCGAAGGCGTTCTGCCCGACCAGCACCTTGCGCACAAAACCGTCCAGCACATAAGGACGAATCAGCTCCGGCGCGCCGAGGGCGTAACCCTCCTTGCCGTCTTCAGTCTGGATGCGCAGCAACGCCATTTGCGCCTGACTGACATCACCGGGATGAGCATGACCGGCGCTGTCGACTGCGCGGCGGGTGGGATAGGAAAAAACCTGGACGTTGACTGCTGTGATTCTCATGGACGTCTTGAGCCTTCTTATTGGATTTGTGACAGGAGTGTCGTCGGTTGCGACCGATCATAGGTCATCGTACAACACTTGAAAAGACCCAATAACACCTCTTCTAATCGAAGCCTTTTCGGCTAAATGCCTAGTAAAGCGCCATATTTAAAGATGACTACGGAATAACAGGACTTGCTTTAGACCCCTATTCATATGGCATATATGTATCAATATGTTTCTAAACCAGCAAAATCACGTAGACGAGTCATCTTGTCGTACGATAACTTATATCTGCGCCTCAAATGAGAGCCATACGCAACATCGCGGTGCCTGTAGTACTCGTCAAACGACCCTAACAAAAACAAAAAAGAAGACCGTATGAACACCACCCTACGCACGCTCGTCACTGTCGCGGCCCTCGGCCTGCCCTTCTCTGCCCACGCTGACTCTGCCAGCCTCAACTACCGCCATCAGTACACCGAGGAGGACAGCGCCCACGCCGACCGAATCAAGCTCAACTACCGCCTGGACAGCGGACTGGGGTTTGAGGCGGAGATGAAATACCGCACGGCCGGTGACCGCAAAGATGTCGCCTACGACAACATGGTCAACAACGGCCATGAGTTCACGGTGAGCTACAACTACAAGCTCAGCGCGCAGTCGACGCTGACCCCGGCGTTTCAGATGGACAGCTCGAAGGATGCGACCGCCTACAAGTTCGGCCTCAAGTACAACTACAAGATCGACGACGCCTTCTACGTCGCGACGCGCTATCGCCTGGACCTGCGCAAACTCGATCGCGATCAGGTCAACAAAGACATGCCCGATCACTACAAGGATGACCAGACCACCCACCGCTTCGAAGGCTGGCTCGGCTACACGCCCGCCAACAAGTGGGCCTACGAATATCAGTTCATCTATTTCAAGACCGACTACATCCGCTACGACAACAAGAAGAACGACTACGAACAGAACCTAATCGTCAAATACAAGCTCACCAAACAATGGGCACCCTTCATGGAAATCGGCGACATCAAAGTCGACTCCACCTCGCCCGACCGCCAGGCTCGCTGGCGTCTGGGCGTGCAGTACAACTTCATGTAAGCCGCGCACTGGTTTTGCCTGGCGAGCGCGCATCGCTTGTCGGGCAGACACCCCGCCGCTCCCCCTTTCACCACCGCGTAATGGAAGACCCGACCATGACCACACACGCTACGCAAGCCAAACCCTTCAACCGTATTCTGCTGACCGGCGCCGCCGGTGGGCTCGGCCAGATTCTGCGCGAAACCCTGCAGGTTCACGCCGACATCGTCCGCGCCTCGGACATTAGTGCGATGACGCCGAGCCGCGGCGCGCAGGACGAAGTGATCAACTGCAACCTGAGCGACAAGGCCGCTGTCGCCGCGCTGGTCGAGGGCGTCGATGCCATCGTGCATTTGGGCGGGATCTCGGTGGAGCGATCCTTCGAAGAAATTCTCGAGGCGAATATTCGCGGCACGTTTCATGTTTATGAGGCCGCGCGCCTGCACGGGGTCAAGCGCATCGTCTTCGCCAGCTCCAACCACGTCACCGGTTTCTACTCGCAGGACGAACAGATCGACGCCCATTCGCCGCGTCGCCCGGACGGTTATTACGGCTTGTCGAAGGCTTACGGCGAGGACATGGCAACCTTCTATTTCCACCGCTATGGCATCGAAACCGTGAGCCTGCGCATCGGTTCCTCATTCCCCGAACCGCGCAACTTGCGCATGCTGGCGACCTGGCTGAGCTATACCGATCTCGAGCACCTGATCGCCCGCGCACTGCTGGCCAGCGATGTCGGGCATAGCGTGGTGTACGGGGTGTCCGCCAACCGTGATCAGTGGTGGAACAACCGGCACGCCGCGCACCTGGGCTTTGCGCCGCAGGACAGCTCCGAAGCCTTTCGCGCAAAGGTCGAACAACAACCGGCACTCGCTGCCGACCACCCGGACCGCTTGTATCAGGGCGGTGCCTTTACCGCAGCAGGTCCGTTTGAAACGCCAGCGCAGACGCGCTCATGAGTGCCGAACTGATTGTCGATGCGCGCAACGCCACCGGTGAAAGCCCGGTCTGGCAAGCCGAGGAGAATGCGTTGTATTGGGTGGATATTCCGGCCGGTCGCTTGCATCGCTGGCAGTTCGACGGCCAGACCGACTGCTGGCAGGCGGACGAAATGCTCGCCTGTATCGCCCGCAGCGAAGCGGGACATTGGCTGGGCGCGCAGGAAAGTGGCCTGTTCAAACTGCGCCCGCAGGCTGACGGACGTCTGGCTGCGGAAAAGCTCATCGGCGTCGAGCACGCCCGCCCGCGCATGCGCTTCAATGATGGTCGCTGCGATCGTCAGGGACGCTTCTGGGCCAGCTCGATGCAAACCGCCATGGGCACCGAGGCAGTCGGCGCGCTGTATCGCTACGACGCGCAAAACCCGAATGATGTATCGGTGCTGGCGCCGCAACTGGAGGAACTCGTGGTGCCCAACGGCCTGGCGTTCAGTCCCGACGGGAGCATCATGTACCTGTCCGATTCGCACCCGAGCCGGCAACTGATCTGGGCCTTCGATTACGACATCGACAGTGGCACGCCGCACAACCGCCGCCTGTTCGTCGACATGAACGATCACCCCGGGCGACCGGACGGTGCCGCCGTGGATTCACACGGCTGCTACTGGATCTGCGCGATTGATGCCGGCCTGGTGTTGCGCTTTACCCCGCAGGGGAAACTGGATCGCGCGCTGCCGGTACCGGTGAAGAAACCGACGATGTGTGCCTTTGGCGGCCCTCGGCTCGACACCCTGTTTGTCACATCGATCCGCCCGCAAGGCATCGACCTCGCCGATCAGCCACTGGCGGGCGGAGTCTTTGCCCTCAACCCAGGCGTCCAAGGCCTGCCCGAACCCAAAGCCCGCGCCTGAGGCTTCAGACGTTCAACGCCGCCGCGTCTGCAGCTTCGTAGGCACGGCGCAGACGCTCGCGGCTGTTGGACAGATGCAAACGCATGGCTGCACGCGCGGCGTCGGAATCACGCCGGACAATCGCAATGTAAATGTCTTCATGCTCACGACTGAGGCGCTCCAGATAGGGCTCCTTGCGGTCATTCTCCAGGCGTTTGGAATGCAGGCGTGTGCGCGGCAGAATGTTCGCGCCCAGGTGCAGCATGATGTCGGTGAAATAACGGTTGCCGGTGGCCAGCGCAATTTGCTGGTGGAACTGGAAATCCGCAGACACGGCGTAGTCGACACTGACGGCGCGGGAGTTGATGGCGTCCAGCGAATCACGCATCAGTTGCAGCTGCTCATCGGTACGCCGCGCACACGCCAGGCCGGCGGCCTCGACCTCCAAAGTGATGCGCAATTCAAGCACCGCCAAGACATCCTGAAGCGTGACGATGCTGTCCGGATCAATGCGAAAACCGCTCGGGCTGGGAATGTCCTGAACAAAGGTGCCGATACCGTGCCGGGTTTCTACCAGGCCTGCTGCCTGCAGACGTGACATCGCCTCGCGCACGACCGTGCGACTGACGCCGTGTTCGGCCATGACCTGAGACTCAGTCGGCAGCTTCGTCGCGCGCGCGAGTTCGCCGCTGCAAATGCGTCGGGACAGCTCGGTGACCAGGTCCTCCGCCAGGCTGCGATGCCGGCGACGAACATTGGGTGTGGCTTTGGATCTGTCCATCAGCAACAAAAATCTCGAATTTTCGAATAATTACGCATCATAGCCCATTCAGTTGTACGACAACGCACCAGTTCGCATGATAGGATTTCTCATGCAGCGGACGTTCGATTCGCTGCAATGGCGATAAGGACGTCCGCTCGAGAAACACGTCGAGACATCGCGTGTAAAACACTCAAGTTAATCAAGGATCTGATTACTCATGACAAAACCAACAACCTTCACGGCCTGCAAACTCGCCAGCGCCATCGTCGGCAGCCTGCTGTTTTCCAGCCTGCCCGCACAAGCGGCCGATATCTGGCTGGATGTTGCAACGACTGGCTGGGCCACGCAAAACGGTGGCACCAAGGGTGGCTCCAGAGCGGCAGCCAACAACATCTACACCGTGAAGAACGCCGCCGAACTGAAAGCCGCACTCAGCGCTTCGGTCGGCACCAACGGTCGCATCATCAAGATTACCGGGCCCATCGACATCAGCGAAGGCAAAGCTTATACGACGACCGCCGATATGAAAAAGCGCGGTCGTCTGGATATCCCGGGCAAGACGACCATCGTCGGTACGAGCAGCACGGCAGAGATCCGCGAAGGTTTCTTCTATGCCAAGGAAAACGATGTGATCATCCGCAACATCACCATCGAAAACCCGTGGGATCCCGAGCCGATCTGGGACGCCAATGACGGCAGCGCCGGCAACTGGAACTCCGAGTACGACGGGCTGACCATCGAAGGCGCCAACAATGTGTGGGTCGACCATGTCACCTTCACCGATGGCCGCCGCACCGATGACCAGAACGGCACTGCCAACGGTCGTCCAAAGCAACATCACGACGGCGCACTGGACGTGAAAAACGGTGCCAACTACGTGACCATTTCCTACTCGGCGTTCAAGTCGCACGAGAAGAACAACCTGATCGGTTCCAGCGACAGCCGCACCACCGATGATGGCAAGCTCAAGGTCACGATCCACAATACCCTGTTCGAAAACATCTCCGCCCGCGCACCACGCGTGCGCTTCGGTCAGGTGCATCTGTATAACAACTATCACGTGGGCAGCACCAGCCATAAGGTCTACCCGTTCAGCTACGCGCACGGCGTGGGCAAAAGCTCGAAGATTTTCTCCGAGAAAAACGCGTTCGAAATCTCCGGTATCAGTGGCTGCGATAAAATCGCCGGCGACTACGGTGGCAGCGCCTACCTTGATCAGGGGTCTACGCTCAATGGCACCTTGCTGACCTGCAAGTGGGGCACCAACATCGGCTGGACCCCGCCTTACAGTTACACCCCGCTGAACGCGGACAAAGTCGCGGCCGACGTTAAGGCCAAGGCTGGCGCTGGCAAGATCTGATTGTTCGATGTAACCGTGTTAATGAAAAGCCCTCGGTGACGAGGGCTTTTTCATGTCTGTTTGAAGACCGTGCAGGGGTGAAGTCCTGAGAAAAATCTGGATTATTTATTGCTCTGACTGGCCTCATCGCTGGCAAGCCAGCTCCCACAAGTTTTCTGTTGTGACACAGATCGCATCAACAACACCGTCCCCTGTGGGAGCTGGCTTGCCAGCGATGAGGCCAAATCAGACACCACCAAAACCGGCTACTGGACCAATTGATTGATCTCAATGATCGGCAACAACACCGCCATCACAATCACCAGCACCACCCCGCCCATCACCACAATCATCAGCGGCTCCAGCAGCGCAGTCATGCCCATCGCTCGCCGTTCGATATCCCGCGACAGGGTTTGCGCTGCGCGTTCGAGCATCGGTGGCAACGACCCGGTTTTTTCGCCACTGGCAATCAAATGAATCAGCACCGGTGGGAATACATTTTCCACGCGCAACGCCGCCGCCAGGTTCACACCCTCACGCACCTTGGCCGTGGCCTCAGTGACGCTCAAACTCAAGCGATCATTGGACAAGGTCTGCCGCGCCGCCTCCAGCGCACGCAACAACGGCACCCCGGCGCCGCCGAGAATCGCCAGCGTCGAGGCGAACCGTGCAGTGTTCAGCCCCAAGATGAAACGACCGAAAAGCGGCAACTTCAGCACCCGATGATGCCAACTCAAACGTGCCGCCGGATTGCGCAGGTACAGGCGCCAGCTCCAGAAACTTGCGGCGATGATCCCTGCGCACAGCCAGCCCCAACTACGGATGAAATCACTGGCGTTTAGCATCGCCAGGGTTAATCCCGGCAGATCCTGCCGCGCCTGGGAAAACGCGCTGACCACCTGCGGCACCACGTAACTGAGCAGGAAAATCACGATGCCAATCGACACCAACCCAACCACGCCCGGATAGATAAACGCCGTGAGAATCTTGCCGCGCAGGTTGTTGCGCTCCTCGATGTAATCCGCGAGGCGTTCCATGACCTGAGCCAGATCGCCGGACTCTTCCCCCGCCGCAATCAACGCGCGATAGATCTCGGGGAAATCCCGTGGCCGCGCCGCAAGTGATTCCGCCAGACGCATGCCGCTGCGCACATCGGCGCGCACGGCGCTGAGGGTGTGGGCGATGTGTTTTTTCTCGGCCTGCTCCACCGTGGCGCTGAGCGCTGCTTCTAACGGCAGGCTAGCGCCCAACAGACTCGCCAGTTGCCGTGTGGCCCAGGCCAGATCGTTATCGGAAAGTTTGGCACTGAACAACCCGCCGCCGTGCTGGGCAACGTTGCTTTCTTTGCTTACCGAGAGTGCAGTCAAACCGCGTCCACGCAAAACGCTGAACGCCGCACTCTGGCTCTCGGCCTCAAGGTGCCCGGATTCGATCTTGCCGTTGGCATCGGCGGCTTCAAAACGATAGCGATTCATCAGGCGTCCCGTGTCACACGGAGGATTTCTTCAGGCGCGGTGGCACCGCTGCGGATCCAGCGCTCGCCGTCCTCACGCAGGCTGAACATCCCGGCTTTGGCGGCGGATGCGCGCAGTGCCTGCTCCCCTGCCCCTTGGTGAATCAGGGTGCGGATGTCGTCGTCAATGCAGAACAATTCGTGGATGCCGGTGCGGCCGCTGTAACCGGTTTGATTGCACGCCGAGCAGCCGACCGGGCGCCAGGTGCCGGGCGCGGTGGGGTCTTCTTCCTTGCATTGATTGCACAGCCGCCGCACCAGTCGCTGCGCCAAAACCCCGAGCATTGAAGATGCCAGCAGAAACGGTTCGACGCCCATGTCGATCAAGCGGTTGACCGCTGACACCGCGTCGTTCGTGTGCAGGGTTGCCAACACCAAATGTCCGGTCAGCGACGCCTGCACGGCGATTTGTGCGGTTTCGAGATCGCGAATCTCGCCGATCATGATGATGTCCGGGTCTTGGCGCAGGATCGCTCTGAGCGCTAACGCAAAGGTCATGTCGATCTTGGCGTTGACCTGAATCTGGCTGATGCCCGGCAAGTCGTATTCCACCGGGTCTTCCACGGTGAGAATGTTGCTGGTACTCGCATCCAGTCGTGCCAGTGCCGCGTAGAGGCTGGTGGTCTTGCCGCTGCCGGTCGGGCCGGTGACCAGCACGATGCCGTGGGGTTGGCGGATCAGGTGATCGAGTTTGGCCAGCACCTGCGCGTCCATGCCGAGGGTTTCCAGATGCAGTCGCCCGGCCTGTTTGTCGAGCAGACGCATCACCACTCTTTCGCCATGCCCGGTCGGCACCGTGGACACACGAATATCAATCGGCCGCCCCGCCACCCGCAACGCGATGCGACCGTCCTGCGGCAGGCGTTTTTCAGCGATGTCGAGCTGGGCCATGATCTTGATCCGCGACACCAGCGCACCGTGCAGAGCCTTGCGCGGTGAGACCACGTCACGCAGGGTTCCGTCGACGCGATAGCGCACCACCGAATGGGTTTCGAACGGTTCGATGTGAATGTCGCTGGCCTCGTCGCGTGCCGCTTGCGTGAGCAAGGCGTTGATCATGCGAATCACCGGCGCGCCGTCCTGAGTGTCGAGCAGGTCGGTGATTTCCGGCATGTCCTGCATCAGTCGGTCGAGATCGACTTCGTTTTCTGCTGCACCGACCACCGCCGCCGCGCTGCCGGTGTCGGCGTACGCGCTGGCGAGCAAGCCATCCAGCTCATCATCGCGCACCCGCTGAATCGTAGTCGCACCAAACTGCCGCCGCGCCTCGCTGATCGACCAGCCCGGCGTCGACGGGCACACCGTCAACACGCCATCGCACAACAAAATCCGCTGCGCCTTGGCCCAGGCATAAGGCAACGCACTCATTGGATGGGCACCGCTTTGATGGTTGCGCGTGGGCCTGAGCTCGGTAACACCGCCGGCACACCTTGCGCCGCCGTCGGCAACTGCGGCGCCTGCATGTCCGGCATCGCCCAGCTGCGTTCCGGTTGCAAACCACCCTGAGCGCGACGCATAAAGTCGTAACGGTTGAGGGTGATGCTGCGCCCCGCTTCGCTGTCGCGGATGATGTACGGGCGCAGGAACACCATCAGGTTGGTCTTGGTAATCGCCCGGCGCTCGTTGCGAAACAGCGCGCCAATCCCCGGCAGACTGCCCAGCCAAGGCACCGCGTCGTTGCTCTGGCTGTAGCCGTCCTGCAGCAACCCACCAAGCACCATTATCTGCCCGTCATCGAGCAGAATACTGGTGTCGATCGCGCGTTTGTTGGTGACGATCCCCGCCGAATTGGCACTGGCCGAAGCGCGCTCATCAATGCTGCTGACTTCCTGATAGATATCGAGCTTGACCGTACCGCCCTCGGAAATCTGCGGGCGCACATTGAGCTTCAAGCCGACCTCTTCACGGGTCACGGTCTGGAACGGGTTATTGCTGGTGCCCCCGCCGCCAGTGACATAACTGCCGCTGACAAACGGAATGGTCTGGCCCACAAAAATGCTTGCCGCTTCGTTGTCCAGGGTCAGCAGGTTCGGCGTCGACAGCACGTTGGTGCCGCCCTTGCTCTTCAACGCCCGGGCCAGCACTTTCAGGTCAAGAATCTTGCCGATCCCGGGAATATCGACGGTGCCGTTGACGTAGCCCAGGTTCAAACCCTGCGGCAACACATCGATGCTGGTCTTG
Organism: Pseudomonas sp. VD-NE ins; assembly: GCF_031882575.1. Taxonomy (NCBI): domain Bacteria; kingdom Pseudomonadati; phylum Pseudomonadota; class Gammaproteobacteria; order Pseudomonadales; family Pseudomonadaceae; genus Pseudomonas; species Pseudomonas sp. VD-NE ins. The sequence goes on along the minus strand of NZ_CP134772.1, from coordinate 2,335,681 downwards.
CCGTTAGTGTTGATCCCCGAACCACCCAGATTCGCCCCGCCGATCACGCCGTTGCCACCGAGATTGCCGGTCTGCCATTGCACGCCAAACTCACTGGCATCGTCCTCGCCGACTTCGACGATCAGGCTTTCGATCACCACTTGCGCGCGGCGCTGGTCGAGCAGATCGATCACCTCGCGCAAGTTGCGATACAACGGCTCCGGCGCAGAAATCAGCAAGGTGTTGGTGGTGGCGTCGGCCTGAATGGTCACGCCGCCGGCGCTGAAGGCGACGTTCTGATCGCTGCTTTGCGCACCGCCGCTGCCGGTTGTGCTGCCACTGCTGCCCTGCGCGTAACTGCCGCTCGTGCTGCCGCTGCTATTGGTGGTCGATGTGCTGCCGCTGCTTTGCGAACCGCTCTGGCCATTCTGCCCAGCGCTGCCGCCAGTACTTGCACCCATGGCGCTGAGCACCGAACGCGCGCTGTCACTGGTGCCGCTATCGCTCTCGCCCGTGAGCAAACCACGCAACGCCTGCGCCAGTTTCGCCGCCTGCGCATTACGCAGATAAACCACATGCAGATTACTCGGATTGCTCTGCGCGTTATCCAGTTTGTAGATCAGATTACGCGCCAGCTCCGTGCGCTCCGGACTGCCGGCGCGAATGATGATGCTGTTGGAACGCGGATCACCAATCACCGCGATTTTCTGCGTCGGATCATTGCCCGGCGCATCGAGCAAGTCCGCGACCATCGGCGCGATGTCGGCAGCGATGCCGTTCTGAATCTGCACCACATCCGTGTCGATCGCACTCGGCGAATCAATGCTCGCGATCAACTGCGCAACGCGGGTCAGATTCTCGGCGTAATCGGTGATGACGATGGTGTTGTTGCCCGGATAGGCGTTAATCGGATTATTCGGCGAAACGATCGGCCGCAGCACCGGAATCAGGTTCACCGCGTTCTCGTATTGCAGACGAAACGTGCGCGTGAGCATGCCGTTACCGGCCGGTTTGTCAGCGCTGTAAATCGGCCCGCCCAGCAACTTCGCATCCGCCTCCGGCACCACCTGCGCCACACCGCCAACATCGACCACGCTGAAACCCTGCATGCGCAGCGCCGCCAACAACATGTCGTAAGCCTGCCGCGCCGGCACCTGACCTTCCGAGACCAGCGTCAACGTGCCCTTCACCCGAGGATCGACCAGAAACTGCTGACCAGTCGAACGCGACAACGCCCGCACCACCGCTTGAATATCCGCATCGACAAAATTCAGCGTCACCGGTTGATCGCCCAACGGATTGCTCGGCAAGGCAATGCCCGACGCCGCCGCCCCACTGCGCGCACTCTTGCTGATGTTATGCAATTGCTTCGGCACAGGTCGCGCCTGGGCCTGCGCACGTTCGCGGTCGAGCACCGCGTCGCCGCTGCGCTGGGTGTTGGCCAGCGGCCGCCCGAGTTCACTGTCGACCAGCAACGGCGGCTGATTCTGCGGCGTGGTGGTGTTGCTGCACGCGCTCAACGCCATCAGCAGCATCGGCAACGCCAGACGTGCCGGTTTGGATCCTGACCCCTTCATGAAGCTTCCTTAGCGCCCAGCGCCTGATCCATGCGAACGGTGCCTGACAAAGTGCCGGCCGTATCATCGACCTTGGCTGCGTCTGCACGCTGCAAACGAGCCTCGACCACTTCAAGTGAAAACTGCACGGGGTGGATTAACAGCCAACTGATGACGGCATCAGCGGGCGCATCCTCGAACGTCAACTGCCAAGCGGTGCCAATTGCCTGCAACTGGTAGTGACCAAGCAGCCCGCTGCCATCGAGAGATTGCTGCAATGACCGCTCGAAGTTTTGTCCGATGGGCGCTGTCGCCACCTCGCGCAACAACAGATCCAGCGCCTCGGCCTGGCCACGCAACTTCGGCGTTTCGGTCTGCCAATGTTGAATTTTTTTCAGCGGTGGCTGGACGAACAGCAGCCAGATCAGCACGCCCCCCAACATCAATGCGGTGCCCGCGACCAAGCGTTTTTCGCGCAAGCTCAGCGGCGCCCAATGCCGATGAATCTGTGCACGCAGCAGCAGCCAGCGAGCCCGATAGATCGCCAGTAGATTATTCATCGTCGCTGTCCATGACGGCGTCGTCCTCAACCGCTGCCGGCTCAATCTGCGGGCTGAAAATCCACACGTTGTCTTCGCGTCTGGCGACCAGCCCGGCCTGCGTCAGCGCTCCCGGCAATGCGCCGTCGGCGGGTGCCTGCGCAGTATCGGCAGCCAACTCCAACTGCAAACGTCCCTGCTCAAAGGTCATGCGCTGGACGCTGCCCGCCATAAACGGCAGCGCGCTCGCGGCATGTTGCACCAGGTAGGCGAAACCATGATTCGCGTCGGCCGTCGCACCGCTGTGCCGGGCTGCCAATTGCTGGCGAGCCTGCTGCAACGGATTGAGAATCACCGGTAACTCTGGAAAAGCCTGCTTCACCCGTTGGCTCATTTGCGCCTTGAGCTGCTCTCCCCGAGTCACTTCACGGGCCGCGTAAAGGTTCAGCCCAGACACCCAGACAACCATCGCCAAGGCACAACAGCAGGCTGCCCTGCCCCAACCGACTGTGTGTCCGGCTGCCTTGCCGATGCCTGTATGCAACCCCCATCCCGGCGCAACGCCACACCAGCGCTGCTCCGCAGGTCGTGGTTCGAGGACTGTTGCAGGAGCATCCGCGCCGATCCACTGCAAGTCGCGACCACTGGTAACGAGTTCATCCAGACGCTCCTGCGCCAACGGTTCTACCGAAGCCTGCGCACGGCTGAAGCGCAGCAGCAATTGCCCGTCCAGCACGCAGGCGCTGACCTGCCCCTGCGCGGGCACCGGCAAAGCATAAGGCGCCGGATAAAGGCCTCGCAGCTTCAATCGGTGCTGAGCCAATAACAGCCCGAAACGATCCAGAGATGCCTGCGCGAGCCACGCCAGCGACACTTGTCCTGCGACCTCACGAGCACTGTGTGCAACGTACATCTGTTCAGTGCCACCCAGAATCAGCGCCTGCGCGGCACACTTCACCGCCGCATCGATCTTCACCGGCGTCAGCGGTGGCAACTGCAAACTGGTCAGTACGCTGTCTGCCGGATGCAGAAAAAATTCGACGGGCTGTAACGGCCACTCCTGTTCAATCAGTGAAAGCGTAATGACACCGGTCTGACTGACCTGGTCGTGCCGATCCAGGCGCGCAAATTCAACCTCAGAGTCTGAGCTCAAACCCGCCAGCGGCGGCAAGGCGACTCGCAAGCGAGTCATACGCCGAGCCTCGACCAGACCACTTTCGGCATGTCGTCGGCGGGTCGATGCAGCAGCGCATCCAGGCTGACGCGGCGCTGGTCACGACGCGCGTGTCCGCGCAGCAGAAACCAATCGCTGCTGATGCCGACGTTCAGTCCGTCGACGGTCAGGTGCGGCAAGTGCAGACGGTTGACGAAGTCCCCGCGATTGATGAACCACTGGCCCCGATCGCGCTCCACCACCACGGCCCTGGCCTGCGCCAGCGATAAACCCGGTACCACCGCCACCAACACCTCGGCGCTGGCAGTATTACCGTTGACCCAGGTCTTGGCCGGAATCAGGCTGACATACTGATTCAAGCGCCCAAGCAGTTGCTCGTTCATGCCTTCGAGGCCACGTAAATCATCAAGGCTGCGTAACATCGGCTGAGTGGCCGGCAAAGGGCTTCGACGCGCACTCGGCGACGTCGCACGGACGCCGTCGAAATCGGTCTGCGCCATACTCTGGCCGGCGGCTTGCAGGTCGGGCATTCTCGGGTAGGAGGCAATGACTCGCTGGCTGATGCGCTGGCTGAGAGCAGCATCGATTCCGATCATTTCGCAGAGCCGTTCGAAGCTGCGCAACTGTCCGCCATCGACGCGCTCATTGCTGAGTAAATTGCGCAAATTGAACTTGCCCTGCTGATCCTCGATGCGCCCCTCGAAACCGCCCCCCGGCGAATTCAACAAATGGCTTTTGACAGGCTGCGCCCAAGGTTGATCGAGCCGGGTCAGCACGTCCTGTTGGCGCGTGTCCCTGAGCAGTTGCCGACTGAGCTCCAGCCCCGCCAACAGTGCCGCAGCGCCCTGCACTCGCGACTGTTCAGCTTCAAGTGAACGGGTAAAGACGCTCTGCCGGGTGAGCATGCCAGCGGCGATCACCGCAACCACGGCGGCAATCAACAAGGCGCTGATAATGGCCATGCCGCGCTGTTTCTGCGCCTGTGGCGACGATGATTTCATGGCCGCTCTCAGAGCTGCCAGGAACCAATATCGACATTGACGCCGTCGCCGTCGGGTTGGCCGTCTGCGCCGAGGGAGAAGATGTCGATCTCACCGTTCGCGCCAGGATTCAGATAGTGGTAAGGACGACCCCACGGGTCGTTGGGCAAGCGTTCCAGATAAGAGCGCCAGTTGCTGTTTTTCGCATCCGCCGGACGCTCCACCAACACCTTGAGCCCCTGATTCAACGTCGGGTAAGTGCCGTGGTCGAGGCGGTAGAGTTTGAGCGCCTGCATCAGACCGGCGATGTCTTGTTTCGCCGCAGTGGCTCGGGCCTGATCAGGTCGGTCGAGCACCTTGGGCACGACCATCGCAGCCAGAATGCCGAGGATGACCACCACCACCATGATTTCGATCAGGGTGAAACCCTGCTGGCCTCGACGGCCTGCGGACTGAGATTTGACGCGCGCGAAATCCATTTCAACCTTCCTTGGCATGATTACATTCGGCGCGCAGTGTATCAAAAGCCAGTCATCGTACAACAATCATTAACGCACTGTTTTTCTGCACATTCGCCAAAGGGCGGGTGTTATTCTGCGGGCCGGTTTCAACCGCAGAGACAAGCATGGAAGCGTTGCGCAAGGAGCGAGGTTTCACCCTCATCGAGGTTCTGGTGGCCTTGGCAATCATCGCCGTGGCCATGTCTGCGGCCGTTCGCGTTGCGGGTCTGATGACCCAGAGCAATGGTCTGCTGCGCGATCGCTCAATCGCTTTGCTGGCGGCGCAAACCCGGCTCGCCGAGCTGCGTCTGGAGGAAGATTTTGCCCCGGGACTGAAAACCTTCGAGTGCGATCAAGGTCGCCTGCAACTGCGCTGTGATCAACGCGTGACGCCGAGCACCGACGGACAACTGATGCGCGTGACGCTGCTGGTTTCGGATCGCGAACGTCAGGCGCCGCCCCTGGCGCGACTCGAAACCTTGCTCGGCCGGCCGCAGGAAAAGCGCCAATGACACCGCTCAGGGTCGAGTCAGCCGAGGCAGCGACGGGGAGTCTGGCAACGTGCTGACTTTTAATCGGCTCTGTTCTGCGCCACGCTCAATGACCACCGCATCCTGTTCAATGGCTATCACGCGCACTCCCTGGGTCAAGCGATCACCCACCAGAAAACTGCGCGGCGGACCGTCGTTGAGACTTAGAATTGCCACCGCAGCGTGCGCCCCTGCCAGCACTCCGGAAACCTTGATATCCAACGGTGCCGGCTGGTTGGAAAACCACTGCAAAGCCGCTGTGTCGGCGCGCGTCGGCAACACTTGGGGTGCCACCGCCGGAACCTGGGATTGTGCCGGCGTCAGCAACAGCGCAGACCAGAACAGTCCCCCTGCGAGTGCAGCGATCAGCGCCGCCGATTGCACAAGCTGCGTTGCGGATAAGCGAAAAGTAAATGCCAAGACCCAACCTCCCTGTTGTCCTGCGTCGCAGTCTACAGGACAACATTCGCTTTTCTATCCGGATTGAAGGTTCGAATCCGCCAGCATGGATTCACAACGAAGGAACGTTGCGGTATGACCAAGGACAGACAAACGGGCTTCACCCTCATCGAATTGATGGTGGTGTTGATCATCATCGGTATTGCCAGCGCCGCCGTCAGCCTGAGTATCAAGCCTGACCCGGCGCAACTGCTGCGCAAGGACGCCAATCGCTTGATCCAGTTGCTGCAAATTGCCCATGCCGAAGCCCTGGCCGATGGACGCCCGATCACTTGGCTGGCGGACAAAAACGGCTTTCGTTTCAGTCGTCGCAATGAACAAGGCCCAGGCTTCGACCACTTTCTCGCCGATCCGCAACTGCGCCCTCGTCACTGGGAAACGCCATCGCTGAAGGTGCGAATGACACCCAGGCAGCCGCTGATACTGAACGCCGAGTGGTTCGATTCACCCGTGCAACTGCAACTCTCGGACGGCCAGAACACGCTCACCGTGCAACGCACCGCCACGGGTAAATTGACCTTGGCCAACCAGCCATGAATAACCGGCAAGAGGGTTTTACCCTGATCGAAGTGATGGTCGCGATCATGCTCATGGCGATCGTCAGCCTGATTGCCTGGCGCGGTCTGGACAGCGTGACCCGCGCCGACACGCACCTGCAGGCGAGCACCGAACACACCGAAGCGCTGCTGCGCACGCTGCATCAACTGGAACGAGATATCGCCTTGCGCGCCAGCATCGAACTGCGCGAACCACTGTTGAACGACAACGATGACGAACGATCCGAGCAGCCAGCGGCAATCAGCGTGCGCAGCGCCGACGACCAGCGCTTTCGTCTTGACGTGATCCGCAGTGCAGTCACCTCGCAGAACGGCTTGCAGCGCGTGCGCTGGTGGTTGAAAGATCAAACCCTGTACCGCGCCGCCGCCACGCCACGTGATCGCTATCCGTTGCCTGCGCCGAAACAGGCAGTGGCGGTGCTCGACAGCATCAGCGACCTGCAAGTGCGCGTCTGGGAACCGGAGATGGGGTGGCGCCAGCTCAGCGGCAACCGCAAAGAAAACCCCCAAGGCCTGGAAATCCGCCTGACCCGGCAGACGCTTCAAGGCGAAGAACACTACCGCCAGGTGTTGGGCCCACTGGATTAGTCTCTGGGCGATATTGCGTATTGCCCTGACACGCGCAGCAACTGTAACGTCGAAAGTCAGTTACCGAGGAAATCTCATTGCACGACTCTAAACTTCTCGAAGATCTACGCGCTCGCTTCAACGCTGGAGAGCCTCTGGATTTCACCTTCTTCTGGGGACACCAGCGAAGCAAAGACGCCGTCACAGCTTCGTGCTTCAGCCAGTGGTACGAAGCCGAATTCGTTGTCGAGGGGCAACGCTACCCGACAGCCTAACACTTCATGATGGCCGAGAAGGCAGCCCTGTTCGACGATCAGGAAATTCGTGCACAAGTGCTGCAGGCCCCGACCCCGAACGCCGCCAAAGCCCTCGGCCGCAAGGTGCGCGGGTTCAACGACCAACGCTGGCTGCAACACCGATACGACATCGTCGTCCGGGCAAACCAAGCCAAGTTTTCCCAGAATCCGGAGCTGGACGAATTCCTGATGCGCACTGGATCTCGGATCATTGTCGAAGCGAGCCCGGTTGATGCCATTTGGGGGATCGGGCTCGCGCAGGATCACGCAGATGTGAACGATCCGAACCTGTGGAAAGGTCTGAATCTTTTGGGGTTTGCACTGATGCAGGTTCGGGACGGCAGGGTTGGATCGTCCTGAGTTTTATCGGCGGTGGCGTCAGCAACGAAAAAAGCCTTGGCGTGTGCCAGGGCTTTTCTACGGGAGTTTTATACCGCTTTAGGTTGCACTATCTGCCAGTCAGAAATTGCAGGTGTATTGATATTCGAAGGGGAAAAATACGGTATCGACCACCAACGAAAATGGCGCGTCGATCAGTAAAAAGGGAATCAACTTGCCTTTGGATGTACCGACCAACCACCAGTCGAACCGAACACCGATGTAGGGGCATCGATGCTTGTCATAATCCATCCGCATGGCCGTTGCTGCACAGCCGCTTGAGCAGGTGATCAACACCAGTAACATCAGTTTGTGAAACACTTAACGTCCTTATTACTTATTGATATTGAGCTGCGTAAACGGGGTGCAGATGGCTTTCCCTCTACAAAGGGCCACCTACACACGGTATTCCTCCCCATCAGTACCAACAAAAAGGTAGTGAAACGGTATCCGCCACGAAGGTGAAAGGTAAGTCGATAAGTGCGAAAGGACCGATAAACTGCGCAAGCTGATACTCAGCCTCAAGCCCGTCGTAGCAATCATAACGTCCATAGGTCACAGCCCCGAGCCATGCGCAGCCGGTGAGTTGTGACGAGACGAATAGCAAAATGAGCTTCCGTAGCACGTAATGTCCTTATAACCTTCTGATTTCCGGGGTGTAGACGCTATCGCGAATAGATAGTCACCCTCTCCATGGCTTACTCACCGAGCAACGCACTGATACTCCTCTGTGGGTGAAGTAGAGTCCTACGCCGACTACCGAGCACGATCGTAAGGACAATGAGAGATCTCAACCAGATTGGAATTGGCAAGATGCATGAAGCACGCAGGCGAGGATGCGGATCTGATGGACTTTATTGATTTTCTGGGAAACCTTTGCAGCGCATTCAGTAACTATCAAGGCTATGAAAAGCCTCGCCGGGTGTTTACCCGAAGATTCGTTGCGTTCTGCGTATTTGTGGCTGTGTTTGAGCTGATTGCGCTGAACCTCTACTACGCATAGACGGGAGGAATCAGATGTCGAGGAAGGCATCAATTCTTGTGCAGAGGCGATGTCTGATTTTTAATGGTGTTTCACGCTTAGAATCAACCCGTACCTGATCTTCAATGGTGATTGCCGCGAGGCCTTCAACTTTTACGAGCAAAAGCGTGCAGGGAAAACTCGAAGCCATAATGACGTTCGGCGAAACGCCCGCTAGTTGGCCTAGAGAACGCAACACTCAGAATTGGCTGTTCCTCCATATGACCTGTCGTGCTGTTGAGCACATTGTCAAGAGTGGTGACGATGACCAGGTCATCCGGCAGGATTGCCAACAACTCTCGACCTATTCGCAGCGCGCAGTTGCACACGTAGTCCTGATGGAGTTCGTTGAACCGACCAGCTGGCATAGCTTTGGTCGACAACTTGCCGCTTTTGAGTAGAGATTTGATTACGGTAGGAATCACGTCGGAGCCATGGATAGCGACTTTGGCTTCTAGGACACCACCTTCATGAACAATCATCTGAATAGCCGAGCCGAGATGTGATATTTCTGCAAACGACTCAAAAGCTTCGATGGCATCTAGCTTGGCCTGACCATCACCATCAAGGATACGATCGCAATGTCCCTCTCCTCTGCCCACTCGGTATGGGCAGTTTTCCATTCATCAAGCTGAGCCTGATATCGCCTCTCGTCTTCCGCCTGCGCGGCACCAATCTTGCCTAACAGGGCTACACGCTGACGAGCCTCTAATTTGAAGAGCCGAACCCAGAAATTGGGGTGATATTAGCGGCCGCGTGCGTAGCTTCTTGTTCAAGAGTACCGCTTTTGAGTGGCTGTCTAGGTTCAGGATTGGAGAGAAGTCGCTTCCATTTCACAGCCTCGGCACACTCCTTGTGCATTGAAAGGATGATATCTACGTGATTTTCGTACACCTCAACTTCATACGCTGCTTGTTCCAGCGCTTCCATCTTTGCGTACTCGTTCTGTCGCTTTTCAAGCTCACGCTGCCGGCGATGAGAGTTGCACTCTGATCTCCGTGCAGATGCCTGCAGAGAACGTACGGTACCTTTCTAACCCATCACGACTCTCCATATCGTCCAAATGGTGGCACATTAACATAGCCCATAGCATTGCATAGATCACCTGAGCATTCGGAAACAAAAGCTTCGGTCGAAGATGATTTTTCGCGGGGACGAAAGAAGCCCTCGCTTAACGTGCCGCTTAGAGTTCCGAGGGGCCGGGGAGCAGCAGACATAAAAAAGCCCAGCGGCTAGGCTGGGCCTTCAATCAGACAGTTACTCAACGTAGCTTTTGCGGAGATTGCTCACATGCGTTCGGCCATTAGGAATCGTACCCTCTCCGGCGATTACGACAACGACATTATCTCCCACGCAAGGTCGTACACGATTCTCAAGCCATTTCGTGATGCTAGTCCGAGAGCTGGTAGCTCGATCATAGTCGTAGTCTTCGACCAGATCGTTAGGATTACCGCGAACCACAACCCGCATTTCTTCAATTTCGAATACTTTTTGTTCAAACGCTGCGATCGATATTTTTGCCACTTTGAGACTCCTTTCATGAGAGTCTGAGTCTCCTCAAAAAGCCCACGAATTTCAATGTCAAAGTGCCACACATAGCAAAAACCCCGACGATTAGGCCAGATTTTTTGTAGTCAATCTCTACACTGCCTAGAGCTGCAACCTCCTAAGCGTAATTGCGAGCGCTATTCCTCCATAGCAGTGGGTCAAATATGTTCGAAGCGATCACTTATAGAAATGCGATAGGACCAGGGCCTCTGATTGACATTGGCGCACTCGCAGAAGGGCTGATTTTCTATGGACGGGTAGTGATTGCGGCTAATAGCGCGACCATTGAAGAGCTACTCACTCGTATCCCCCCTTTCATACTCTTATCCTTACTACGAGATGGAAGACTGGAAATCCATTACATGGAGGACCACACAGGGGTGTCAAGCGATACGCTTAGCAACGGAAGATCGGTTCACGGCCTGATCAGATTTTCGTCTCCTGATCATATAATCGAAAAAGTGGGGCCACAGAAGTTCCGCGCCGCAGCAGGTAACACCAGCCAGGCAAAAATCGGTGCAAGCCAGTTCACACGGCTCCTCAACCCCCTTAGCCATTCTGGTTTTGATCAAGAGTCTTTGCTTCAAACCTTTTCGGAAGGGGACTCGATTCAAGACGCTGTTAAAGCCCTCATTCGTGAAGTGGCACCGACCTTCGAAAGCCCGAATGACTTTCGGTTTAAGGTTGAACGAGAGCGGAATGGGCAGTTCTCGGTTGATACAAACATCGACTTCTCTAGCCTCAACAAGATTTACCACCGAGTAGTGCCTCCCGAACACTCAACCGTTACGGAAGCATACATTTTGGCATTGGTGCAGGGAGCATATCTCGCAAGCTTTCTGGCTGCGTCGCTGAATACAGAGATCGCAGTGCATCCTATTGAGAAGGTGGTGCAAGCAAGCGCTATAGACTCAGTCGTCAGGAAATACACCCAAAGCCAGCTTCAGATTGAGCGCTTCGCAGATCTAACACTCTCTGGGGGCCATGCGATTCGGGAGGCCGTCAATTCGGGCGCAGTTCCTTTCGCATCAGTAGTGAAGCTTCTAGACTCCGCAGACAAATTTCGTCATTGGCTACACCAGCAACCAGCAGATGCGAATTTGGTCAGAGCCTATTATCAGGAAACAATCAAAAATTCCTGGGTTGCAAAACTTCCGGGGAAAAGCATGCGGTGGGGAATTTTCACCGGCATTGGACTAGGAATTGACGCATTAGGCGCTGGCGGCCTAGGTACTGCTACAGGTGTCGCTGTTAGCGCAATTGACTCGTTTCTCGCAGATAAGCTTGTCGGGGGATGGAAACCTCACCAATTTGTCGAACGAGACCTTAAAACCCTATTCAACCCAGTCGAAAAGGTAGGAAGTGGCAAGGGGTGAGTTACTGGCCCTCAAATAGGTAGATATTCGCCGACCTAAATACCTAAAGCGGGGTGCCAATCATCGTGCAAGGTAGTGCCAAATCTGCCGCCTCCTTACACGTAGCTGACAATTTTGAAGAGGCGGAAGGATGAGCCATCGACAAGGCTCGAAAATCTCCCAGACATGAAAAAGCCCAACTCGCTAAAGTTGGGCTAAGTCATTGAATTATATGGTCGGGACGGAGTGATTCGAACACTCGACCCCTAGCACCCCATGCTAGTGCGCTACCGGACTGCGCTACGCCCCGACTGGTTTTACAACTCGTTCTTCACCTCGAAGAACGCTCAAGAATATAGCGCAAGCTTTTGAAAACTGGAAGTATTCAAACGCTGCTTTTTATTTCTTGAGAACCACCAGCACATCTTCTAGTTCAGCAATCATCTGCCGAATCATCTGCTTGTATTGGGTCGTGTCGTCTTTGGCTTCATCGCCGGACAGACGCAAGCGCGCACCGCCGATGGTGAAACCCTGATCGTAGAGGAGCGCGCGGATTTGCCGGATCATCAGCACGTCCTGGCGCTGATAATACCGGCGGTTTCCGCGGCGTTTGACGGGGTTGAGTTGAGGAAACTCCTGCTCCCAGTAGCGCAGCACGTGTGGCTTTACAGCACACAGCTCGCTTACTTCACCGATGGTGAAGTAGCGTTTGCCCGGGATGACGGGTAGTTCGTCGTTATGACTTGGTTCCAGCATAAGCCTCAACTCGGGCCTTCAACTTCTGCCCTGGACGAAAGGTGACCACACGGCGAGCCGTGATCGGGATTTCTTCCCCCGTTTTCGGGTTGCGGCCAGGCCGCTGGCGTTTGTCCCGAAGGTCGAAATTGCCGAAACCCGACAATTTGACCTGCTCGTTGTCTTCAAGAGCGTGCCTGATTTCCTCGAAAAACAGTTCGACCAATTCCTTGGCTTCCCGCTTGTTCAGGCCCAGCTCTTCATACAGACGTTCCGCCATCTCAGCTTTCGTCAAAGCCCCCATACGTCACTTCCTTAACGTGGCGTTCAACCTTTGTTCGAGCGAGGTGAGGATATTTTGCGTCGTCGAATTCACCTCATCGTCATTAAGAGTGCGCGATGGATGCTGCCAGGTCAAGCCAACTGCAAGGCTTTTTCTATCAGGATCAATGCCTTTACCCTGATACACGTCAAACAGCCTGAGATCTGTGAGCCATTCGCCTGCATTTTCACGGATTACATCCAGTACGGCCGCGGATGCGACGTCTTTGTGCGCAATCAGTGCAAGGTCACGACGCACTTCAGGAAAGCGCGACAACTCGTGGAATTTCGGCATTTTACCGAGTGCCACTTCTGCCAGAACCAGCTCGAAAACGAAGACTGGACGGTCCAGACCCAAGGCTTTCGACAATTCCGGGTGAATGGCGCCGATGAAACCGACTTCACGCCCCTCGCGCTCGATGCGCGCGGTTTGACCCGGGTGCAGCGCCGGGTGTTTGCCCGGAGCGAAAGTGAACGAATCCAGCGCACCAGCAAAGCCCAGCACCGCTTCCACGTCAGCTTTGACGTCGAAGAAATCGACAGTGTCGCGACCTTGCGCCCAGCCTTCCGGCAGACGGCTACCGCAAACCACACCGGACAGCATCGGCTCTTGCTTCAAGCCATCCAGCTGACCGACAAAACGAAGACCGCTTTCGAACAGACGCACGCGATCCTGCTGACGATTGAGGTTGTGCTGCAACGCTTTCACCAGACCCGGCCACAGCGACGAGCGCATGGCAGCCATGTCATTGGAGATCGGATTGGCCAGCAACAGCGGCTCAACGCCCGGATTGAACAGCTCGAACTGACGTGGGTCGATGAAGCTGTAAGTAATCGCTTCCTGATAACCACGAGCCACTAGCAGGCGACGCAGTTCCGGCAGATCGCTACGTGCTTCAGCTTTGGCTTGTGGCGCCAGACGCGCTTGCGGGTAACGAACCGGCAGACGGTTGTAGCCGTACAGACGGGCCAGCTCTTCGATCAGATCGACTTCCAGGCTGATGTCGAAGCGATGGCTTGGCACTTCTACGCGCCACTGACCTTCGCCGTCGGCAGCAATGCCAAGACCCAGGCCACCGAGCAAACGCTCAACCTGGGCGGAATCCATTTCCATGCCGAGCATCTGAGTGATGCGCTGGGCACGCAGGGTGATCGGCGCGATCGACGGCAGGTGCTGCTCGCTGACGGTCTCGATGATCGGGCCGGCTTCACCGCCAGTGATTTCCAGCAGCAGGCCAGTGGCGCGCTCCATGGCTTCACGGGCCAGTTGCCAGTCAACGCCACGCTCGTAGCGGTGCGAGGCATCGGTGTGCAGACCGTAGGAACGAGCCTTGCCAGCGACAGCGATCTGGTCGAAGAATGCGGATTCCAGGAATACGTCGCGAGTCGTCGCAGAGACGCCGCTGTGTACGCCGCCCATCACACCGGCAATCGCCAGCGCGCGGGTGTGGTCGGCGATGACCAGCGTATCGCTACGCAGGCTGACTTCCTGACCGTCGAGCAGAACGAGCTTCTCGCCCTCTTCCGCCATGCGCACACGGATGCCGCCGTTGATTTCGGCGAGATCGAACGCGTGCAGCGGCTGGCCCAGTTCGAGCATCACATAGTTGGTGATGTCGACGGCAGCGTCGATGCTGCGCACGTCGGCGCGGCGCAGACGTTCAACCATCCACAGTGGTGTCGGCTTGGACAAGTCAACGTTACGGATAACGCGGCCCAGGTAACGTGGGCAAGCAGCAGGCGCCAGTACTTCTACCGAACGCACTTCGTCATGCGCGGCTGGAATGGCCATAACCACCGGACGGGTGACCGGCGCGTCGTACAGCGCGCCGACTTCACGGGCCAGACCGGCCAGGGACAGGCAGTCGCCGCGGTTCGGGGTCAGGTCGACCTCAATGCTGGCATCTTCCAGATCCAGATACACACGGAAGTCTTCGCCCACCGGCGCATCGGCCGGCAGTTCCATCAGACCGTCGTTGCCTTCACCGACCTGCAACTCGGCTTGCGAGCACAGCATGCCGTTAGACTCGACGCCACGCAGCTTGGCTTTCTTGATCTTGAAATCGCCCGGCAGTTCAGCACCGATCATGGCAAACGGAATCTTCAGGCCCGGACGCACGTTTGGCGCTCCGCACACGACCTGGAAGGTTTCCGCGCCATTGCTGACCTGGCAAACGCGCAACTTGTCGGCATCAGGATGCTGCTCGGTGCTCAGCACCTCGCCCACCACAACACCATTGAAAGCACCAGCGGCCGGGGTCACGCTATCGACCTCAAGGCCCGCCATCGACAGACGAGCAACCAGCTCGTCGCGATTTACCTGCGGGCTAACCCAGCCACGCAGCCATTGTTCACTGAATTTCATCCTGCTCTCCTAAGAATTCGTTACGACTAGCGAAATTGCGCGAGGAACCGCAAGTCGTTGTCGAAGAACAGACGCAAGTCGTTCACGCCGTAACGGAGCATGGCCAGACGCTCGACGCCCATACCGAAAGCAAAACCGGAGAACTCTTCCGGATCGATGCCGGACATGCGCAGCACGTTCGGGTGAACCATGCCGCAGCCCATCACTTCCAGCCAGCCGGTTTGCTTGCAGACGCGGCAGCCTTTACCGCTGCACATCACGCATTCCATATCGACTTCAGCGGACGGCTCGGTGAACGGGAAGTACGAAGGGCGGAAACGTACTGCCAGCTCTTTTTCGAAGAACACTCGCAGGAATTCTTCAATGGTGCCTTTGAGATCGGCAAAATTGATATCGCGATCGACCAGCAGGCCTTCGACCTGGTGGAACATCGGCGAGTGGGTGATATCGGAGTCGCTGCGATACACGCGGCCTGGGCAGACGATGCGGATCGGCGGTTGCTTCGATTCCATGGTGCGGACCTGTACCGGCGAGGTATGGGTGCGCAGCAGCATGTTGGCATTGAAGTAGAAGGTGTCATGCATCGACCGGGCCGGGTGATGGCCTGGGATGTTGAGCGCTTCGAAGTTGTGATAGTCGTCTTCGACCTCAGGGCCTTCGGCGATGCCGTAGCCGATACGGGTGAAGAACTGCTCTACGCGCTCCAGAGTCCGGGTCACCGGATGCAGACCACCAGAGGTCTGGCCACGGCCCGGCAATGTCACGTCAATGGATTCGGCAGACAGTTTGGCAGCCAGTTCGGCCTCTTCAAACAGAGCCATACGCGCATTGAGAACGCCTGTAACACGTTCCTTGGCAACGTTGATCAGGGCGCCGACTTGCGGACGCTCCTCTGCCGGCAAATTCCCCAGGGTCTTCATCACCTGAGTCAATTCACCCTTCTTGCCAAGGTATTGAACCCGGATTTGCTCCAGGGCATTGATATCTTCAGCGCTTTGCACAGCCTCTAGTGCTTGAGAGACCAGCGCATCCAGGTTTTCCATGTACAGACTCCAGATACAAAATAGGGGAAGAGCTTGAAGGCTCTTCCCCTATTTAAGACGTTTACCACCTGGCCCCACGGAAGTGAGGCCGGGTGATTGTCGGGGGTACTTAAGCCAAGGTGGCTTTAGCTTTCTCGACAATCGCAGTAAACACCGCTTTTTCGTTCACTGCCAGATCAGCCAGAACCTTACGGTCGATCTCGATGGACGCTTTTTTCAGGCCAGCGATGAAACGGCTGTAGGACAGACCGTTAACACGAGCACCAGCGTTGATACGAGCGATCCACAGAGCGCGGAACTGACGTTTTTTCTGACGACGGTCACGGTAGGCGTATTGGCCTGCCTTGATTACCGCTTGCTTGGCAACACGGAATACGCGGGAGCGTGCGCCGTAGTAGCCTTTAGCAAGTTTCAGAATTTTTTTGTGACGCTTACGGGCAATGACGCCACGCTTTACACGAGCCATGAGTTACTTCCTCTATTCTTGACTAAAATTAACGAAGGCGCAGCATGCGCTCGACTTTTGCCACGTCAGACGGATGCAGCAAGCTGCTACCGCGCAGTTGACGCTTACGCTTGGTCGACATTTTAGTCAGGATGTGGCTCTTGAAAGCGTGCTTGTGCTTGATACCGTTAGCAGTTTTCAGAAACCGCTTAGCAGCACCACTTTTGGTTTTCATTTTTGGCATGTTCGGATACTCCGCATTCAGTTGATAAACATAATCAGAAGGCCTGCCGTGCCCTGTTGATTACTTCTTCTTTTTCGGGGCGATGACCATGATCAGCTGGCGTCCTTCCATCTTAGGATGCTGTTCGACCGAACCGTACTCGAGCAGGTCAGCTTCAACCCGCTTGAGGAGTTCCATCCCCAGCTCCTGGTGGGCCATCTCACGGCCGCGGAATCGCAAGGATACCTTGGCCCTGTCCCCATCACTCAGGAAACGTACCAGGTTGCGCAGTTTTACCTGGTAATCCCCTTCCTCCGTCCCTGGACGAAACTTGATTTCTTTTACCTGAATCTGCTTCTGGTTCTTCTTCGCCGCGGCAACCTGCTTCTTCTTTTCGAAGATCGATTTGCCGTAATCCATCACACGGCAAACCGGTGGGATTGCGTCTGCGGAGATTTCCACCAGATCAAGCTTTGCTTCTTCAGCAATACGAAGCGCTTCATCAATCGAGACGATGCCAATCTGCTCGCCATCAGCGCCAATTAACCGAACCTCGCGTGCCGAGATATTCTCGTTGATCGGGGCTTTCGGTGCAGCTCGTTTATCTTGTCTCATTTCACGCTTAATAATAATTACTCCGAATCTGGGCGACCACGCCGGGAAACCGCTTGCGCGAGAAACTCAGCGAACTGGGCGACGGGCATCGAGCCCAGGTCAGCACCTTCACGAGTACGCACAGCGACAGTCTGCATCTCGACTTCCTTATCTCCGATAACCAAAAGATAGGGAACCTTGAGCAAAGTATGCTCGCGGATTTTAAAGCCGATCTTTTCATTTCTCAAGTCGGACTTGGCACGAAATCCGCTTTCGTTGAGAGTTTTTTCAACTTCTGCAACAAAATCTGCCTGTTTATCAGTGATATTCATGATCACCGCCTGGGTCGGCGCGAGCCACGCAGGGAATGCACCTTCGTAGTGCTCGATCAGAATCCCGACGAAACGCTCGAACGAACCGAGGATCGCACGGTGAAGCATCACAGGGTGTTTGCGGCTGTTGTCTTCGGAGACGTATTCAGCGCCCAAACGGACAGGCAGGTTAAAATCGAGCTGCAAGGTACCACATTGCCAGACGCGACCGAGGCAATCTTTCAGCGAGAATTCGATCTTCGGACCGTAGAAAGCGCCCTCACCCGGCTGCAGATCGTACGGCAGGCCCGCAGAATCAAGGGCTGCAGCCAATGCAGCTTCAGCGCGATCCCACAGCTCGTCGGAACCGACGCGTTTTTCCGGACGAGTGGACAGCTTCATCTCGACATCGGTGAAACCGAAATCGCGATAAACGTCCATGGTCAGCTTGATGAACGCAGCGGATTCAGCCTGCATCTGCTCTTCGGTGCAGAAGATGTGGGCGTCGTCCTGAGTGAACGCACGTACGCGCATGATGCCGTGCAGCGCACCCGACGGCTCGTTACGGTGGCAAGCACCGAATTCGGCCAGACGCATCGGCAGCTCGCGGTAGCTCTTCAGGCCCTGATTGAACACCTGCACGTGGCACGGGCAGTTCATCGGCTTGATGGCGTAGTCGCGGTTTTCCGACTGGGTGGTGAACATGTTGTCGGCGTAGTTGGCCCAGTGCCCGGATTTCTCCCACAGGCTGCGGTCAACGACTTGAGGGGTCTTGATCTCAAGATAGCCGTTGTCGCGCTGGATCTTGCGCATGTACTGCTCGAGCACCTGATACAGAGTCCAGCCGTTCGGGTGCCAGAACACCATGCCCGGGGATTCTTCCTGGGTATGGAACAGGCCCAGACGCTTGCCGATCTTGCGGTGATCGCGCTTTTCAGCTTCTTCGATGCGCTGGATGTAAGCCGCCAGCTGCTTTTTGTCAGCCCAGGCGGTGCCGTAAACGCGCTGCAATTGCTCGTTCTTGGCGTCGCCGCGCCAGTAGGCGCCCGACAGTTTGGTCAGCTTGAAGGATTTCAGGAAGCGGGTGTTCGGCACGTGCGGACCGCGGCACATGTCGACGTATTCTTCGTGATAGTACAGGCCCATGGCCTGCTCGTTCGGCATGTCCTCGACCAGGCGCAACTTGTAGTCTTCGCCACGGGCCTTGAACACTTCGATCACTTCGGCGCGCGGAGTGACTTTCTTGATGACGTCGTAATCTTTCTCGATCAGCTGCTGCATGCGCTGTTCGATAGCAGCCATGTCGTCCGGAGTAAAAGGACGCTCGAAGGCGATGTCGTAATAGAAGCCTTCATCGATGACCGGCCCGATGACCATTTTCGCAGTCGGGTACAGCTGCTTGACCGCGTGGCCAACCAGGTGAGCGCAAGAGTGGCGAATGATCTCCAGCCCCTCTTCATCCTTTGGCGTAATGATTTGCAGGGTCGCGTCGCTGCTGATGATGTCGCTGGCGTCGACCAGTTGGCCATTGACCTTGCCGGCCAGGGTGGCTTTGGCCAGACCGGCACCAATGGATGCGGCGACCTCGGCTACGGAAACCGGGTGATCGAATGAACGTTGACTGCCGTCGGGAAGAGTAATAGTTGGCATGGCGCCTCCTCTCCTAGTGGTGACCCCTACCAAAGGTCACGTGGGTTGGGATGAGCCAGTACAAGATCCGATCCAGGCCATTCAATGACGAACGCCTGCCTTACAGCGGCAGGAGCCTTGCGGCCAACCGGAAATCGAACCAGAGTGACTGGGATTCAAATCGAGAATATTCGCACGTTGACCGCTGCCGGGACTGAAGGTCTTCCGGAGCCTGAGAACGCTTGAGCCCGGCATGCTAGCACAGATGAGCGGTCACTTATGCGTCTGTTTGATCAGAAGGCAAATCGTCTGTTTTTATGCCAGAGTGCTGAACTTGATAGGCCTTTCAGCCCTCAGATAACAAGACATTGACCCACAAGGAGCATCCTCGCATGCGTCTGAATACCCTGTTCGCCGTAGTCGCCCCTATCGTTATGCTGCTGCCGCTGAGCGCCCACGCCGACTGGCCGAAGGGCGAGCGTGACAAGTACATGGCGCAGTGCACCCAGGCGGCTACTCCGCAAATTGGTGCCGCCGCGGCCAAATCGCACTGCGCTTGTGGCGCTGATGCCATCAAGTCCTATCCTGCCGCCGACATTCAGGCGCTGATGGACAACAAGGCTACCCCTGAACTGCAGCAGAAAGCGCTGGGCCAAATCGCCAAATGCAAGGCAAATACTCCGACGAAAAAGTGATCAAATAAGTCTTCCGAGTTGGCTCAGCGCCTCTAAAAAGGGCTGAATTTGAGCCTTTTCGGACGATTTATGCAGGTTTTACAGGTTTTTTTATTGTCTTTACTTTCCGCGCAAAGCCTTGCAAACCGGGGCTTCCAGCCGAAATGGGCAGTAAAGAAAACACGACTGATTGGCAAACAGCACGTCCGGGGGGCTACCAAAGCGAACATTTCGACTATGATACCCGGGTGTGCCCAGTTGGCCTGAGCAGCACAGTACTGAAAAATATATGTTTCTTGGAGATACACCATGTCTAATCGCCAAACCGGCACCGTTAAGTGGTTCAACGATGAAAAAGGCTTCGGCTTCATCACTCCTCAAGGTGGCGGTGACGACCTGTTCGTACACTTCAAAGCTATCGAATCCGACGGTTTCAAAAGCCTGAAAGAAGGCCAGACCGTCTCCTTCGTGGCTGAGAAAGGCCAAAAGGGTATGCAAGCTGCACAGGTTCGCCCAGAGTAATTTCTCGGCGCACTAAAAAAACCCCGTCCATGTGACGGGGTTTTTTATGCCTGCAACAAAAGCGCTGTGTGATCAGCCGCAGTTGACGCGAGTGATCACCAGATTGTTGTCGGTGTTCAGATTCAGGCGGTCAGAGCGGTACTCGAGCGTGATCATGTCGTTCGGCTTGAGAAAGCGGGCATTTTGCGCCCCGGCTTTGTTGCGCGCCTGCTCCAGCAGCTCTGGCGAAGCTTTCTTGCCAATGGCGAACTCCGCCGCCGATGCTTCACAGCGGCCATGACCGGCTTCGGTCGCCACAGATTCCTTTGCCGACTCGCTGGAGGTCGTGCTGCAACCGGCCAACATCACAGCGGCCATAAGTGCACCCAGTGTCGCGAACTTCAAAGGCATGAAGCCTCCTTGTTTTCAAAATGGTTAAGCTGAGATCGTGCGACCGCCGTTCCGGCATTTGGTTTCACAGCCGAGGCCATCACCCTGCCCCACGATCAGAAAAACGCCGAGTGTGCCTGAGCGGCATGCGTCACTTCATCAATGAATCGTGACTGAATATTAACGGCACTCAGTAGATGTCGATGTAGTCATACGGCGGATTCGGCCAGTTGTCCTTCAGCGCGTTGAAAATCTGCATCACCCACACCTCGTCGCTGGCCGCGACATTGCCCACGTACCCTGAACCCTTGGCCCAGGTTTCCAGGCGAAACAGCAAACCGTCGATATCCTGCCCACCGGTAACGCCGGAAGAAATGTAAGCGATACCGCCCTTGGTCACGCGCAGTTGCGTGTGTTCGTCATCACTGGCCGAGGCAAGCAATTGGCGCACTGCGTCGAGCGTGAGGCCGTCAGGGGTATTCAAATCGATCTGCACAACACGATCCTTGGAAAGCCTTAAAAGACCAAGTGTCGCATAGCGCTCCGCTCATGCCTAAGTCGCAGTGCCAAATGCCCGACAAAATGGTTAACTCGAATCTCAGACTTTCCAACCTTTCGAGCGCTCTCATGACCACAATCAGCATCGACGCCGCCATCAATGCCAAATGGGCTGACGGACACAGCTCTTACAGTCCGGGAACCACCGAAGAACTGGCGCTGATTGGTATCGATTTATTGGTCAAGGAACTGGGCACCGAGGCGGCTCAGCAATTCATCAAGCAGATTTTCGAGCGCTATCCGAGCGAACAGGTCGAGCACGAACACGCAGAGAAGGGATAAACCCGCAGGCTGGCACCTGCGGGTGAGTTGCTTATTTCAAGCGCTTCAGGCGCTCGGTGAGCAAGTCAAAGAAGCCTTGAGCATCGCCATTTTCCACCCAGAAAGCGTTTTTAGGTGCCTTCAGGCCGTCGTACCAATCGACGATGGTCTGACCGAAAGTCGGCCCTTCACGGCTATCCACCACGACATTCACCGAACGACCGGTAAACAGTTCCGGCTTGAGCAGGTAAGCCACAACGGTGGCGTCATGCACCGGGCCACCCGGAATACCGTAGTGCTCCATGTCGCCTTTGATGTACTCGTTGAGGATGTCGCCGACAATCTTGCTCGCGTTGTTGTTCAGCGCAGCGATCTGCTTCAGGCGCGCGTCACTGGTGAGAATCTTGTGGGTCACGTCCAGTGGCAGGTAGGTCAGTTTCACGCCGCTTTTCAGGACCACTTCAGCCGCTTGCGGGTCAGCAAACAGGTTGAACTCGGCCACCGGGGTGATGTTGCCACCATTGAAGTGCGCCCCGCCCATGATCACCACCTCCTTGATACCCTGAACGATTTCAGGCTCCTGGATCAGCGCCAGCGCCAGGTTGGTCTGTGGACCGAGCATGGCGATCGTGATGCTGTGCGGCTTGGCCTTTTTCAGGGTATCGATCAGGTAGTTGACCGCATTGCCTTCAGCCAGACCCTTTTTCGGCTCGTGCACGGTGACACCCGACAGGCCTTCCTTGCCATGGATGTTCTCGGCGTAGATCGGCGTGCGCATCAGCGGCTTCGGCGCACCGGCGTAAACCGGTACATCTTCGCGCCCTGCCCACTCACGAGCCAGTCGTGCGTTACGCGAAGTCTTGTCGAGGCGCACGTTGCCGGCCACGGTGGTCAGCGCGCGAATGTTCAGTTCGTCCGGCGAGGCCAGTGCGAACAGCAAGGCGACCACATCGTCGGCCCCCGGGTCGGTGTCGATGATCAGGTCGATTTTTTCCGCCGCGTGAGCGCCGGTCGCAGAGATAACGGACAAAAGCAGCAGGCTCCGGAGCAGTTGGTGCAGTTTCTGAGCATAGCGTTGCATGGCGCATTCCTTGTGCTTGTTAAATCAAAAGTTAAAAGGTGACTCCAGCGACCAGCACGATGTTGCAGTACGGCTGGCATTCGCCTGTACGAACAATCGCCCGAGCCTGTCGGCTGAGCACCTTGAATTGCTCATGACCGAGCAGATCGCGACGCCCCAGAGCGCCCTCTTCATTCAACGCGTCCAGCGCAGTCAGTGCGGTCGGTTGCTTGTCGAAGATTTCTTTGGCCAACGCATGGCTTTCCACCTGCATCTCGCTGAGCACGACCTTCAGGGTGCTGACGAAATCCGGCACACCGTGGGTCAGCGCCAGATCAATCAGCTCGACGCCCGGCGGCACTGGCAGCCCGGCATCACCAATGACCACCATGTCGCCATGGCCCAGGGATGCGATCAGCCGCGACAGTGCGACGTTAAGCAGAGGAGTCTTTTTCATGCGGGTTTAAAGGCCTGTACGTCGGATTGGGTTGGAATGGACGGTTGTGCACCGGCGCGGGTTACCGACAGCGCGGCGGCGATCTGCCCGTAGCGAATCGCCTCGGCCTCGGATTTGCCATTGGCCAGCGCCGCCGCAAAGCCACCGACAAAAGTGTCTCCGGCGGCAGTGGTGTCGACAGCCTTCACTTTCGGCGCCGGGAAATGCTCAAAGCTCTGGCCGTTGGCGAACAGCGAACCTTGAGCACCGAGGGTAATGATGACTTTGCCCGCGCCCATGGCGATCAGTTGGCTGGCGGCACTTTCTGCGCTTTCCAGCGAGTCCACCTGCAACCCGCTCAACACGGTCGCTTCGCTCTCGTTGGGGATCAGGTAGTCGATCGCGGCAAACCAGTCTGCCGGCAGTGGACGACTGGCTGGCGCCGGATTAAGGATGACAATTTTACCCAGCGCGCGCGCACGCTTGAGCGCATGCCCCACCGTGGCATCCGGAATTTCGAGCTGGCAGATGATCACGTCGGCGGCTTGCAGCACCGCATCGAACCGGTCTATCACTGCCGGCGTCATGGCGCCATTGGCGCCGGCGACGATGACAATGGCGTTCTGACTGTTGTCATCGACCACAATCAATGCCACACCACTGGAATCAGCGACTGTGCTGACGGCCTGACAATCGATCTGCTCGGCCAACAAGGCGTCACGCAGTTGCACGCCATAGTCATCATTGCCAACACAGCCGACCATCGCCACCTGTGCGCCCAAACGCGCTGCGGCCACCGCCTGATTGGCGCCCTTGCCACCGGAAACCGTGGCAAACGAATGACCGATCAGCGTTTCACCGCCGACGGGAAGTCGCGGCGCGCGAGTCACCAGATCCATGTTCAGGCTGCCTATTACCACTACATTTGCTGGCATACATCATTACTCGTCAATTCGGTTTCAGCGGTATTCGGTGAACACGCCGGACAACGGTGCGGTCGATTCGCGCAGCACAATACTCGGGGTCACGATCCTTTGATCAGTGCTCAGGTGCGGCGTAGCAATCCTTCGCAGCAGCACTTCGGCCGCCATCTCGCCCAGCTGCAGGATCGATTGTCCCACAGTGGTGAGCGCCGGATACACGTAACGACTCATCTGGATATCGTCAAAGCCAATCACCGACAGCTCGCTCGGCACGCGAACATTGCGCTCCGCCGCCGCGCGCAGAACACCGATACCGATCATGTCATTACCGGCGAAAATCGCGCTTGGCGGATTGCTCTCAAGCAGAATCGCTGCCGCGTTGTAGCCGCCGGTACTGGTGAAATCACTTTCCAGCATGCGCGCTTGTCGCACTTCGATGCCCGCTTCTTTCAGCGCCCGGCAATATCCGGCCTGACGCATCTGCGCCACACTGGTACTCGCCGGACCGCCAATGGTGGCGATATCGCGATGCCCCAATTCCAGCAAATGCCGGGTCGCGAGGTAAGCGCCGTATTCGTGGTCGATGCGCACCAGATCGGCATCGACACCGTCCAGACCACGGTCGACGATGACCATCGGCGTTTTCACTCCGGCCAGCCCCTGCGCCAGTCCGCTGTCACCGCCGGCGGAAGCAACGATCAAACCGTCGATGCGCTTTTCCAGCAATACACGCAGATAGCTGCGCTGCTTGTCGGGATTGTCGTCGGAGTTGCAGAGAATCACGCAGTAGCCGTTACGTTCGCAATAATCCTCGATGCCCCGCGCCAACTCTGCGAAGTACGGGTTGAGACTGTTCGGCACCAGCAGGCCGATGGTTGCAGTGGTCTTGGCCTTCAGCGAGCGCGCCACCGCGCTCGGCACATAGTCGAGGCTCTTGATCGCCGCCTCGACTTTCAGCCGCACTTCCTGACTGACCGGCCGGGTGTTGTTCACCACATGCGACACCGTCGTGTAGGAAATTCCCGCGAGGGCTGCCACATCCTTGATCGTTGCCATGTCTTAGCCCCGGCGACTGGCGCGCTGACTGCGATAAGTGTCGAGCACCACCGCGATCACGATGACGGCGCCAGTGATGATCCGTTTGGTCGGTTCGGTCGCACCGATCTGCGCCAGCCCCGCCGCCAGCACCGAGATGATCAGCACGCCGAAAAACGTGCTGATCACCGAGCCGCGCCCGCCCATCAGGCTGGTGCCGCCGATCACCACCGCGGCGATCACTTGCAGCTCCAGACCGGAACCGGCGTTCGGGTCAGCGGCTTCCAGACGAGAGATCTGAAACAGCGCGGCGATACCGGCCAGCAGGCCCATCAGGCTGAAGACCAGAATTTTGTAGGGTTTCGGATTGATCCCCGCCAGACGCACCGCCTCTTCGTTGGTGCCGATGCCGATCAGGTAGCGACCGAACACGGTACGGGTCAGAACGGCCTGGGCAATGATGATCACCAGCAAGGCAATGATGAACGACGGCGAGATGCCGAACGCGATCGGGTTCGACAGCCAGGCAAACGAGTCACCGATGTACGCCGTGCGCGATCCGGTCATCTGATAGGCCAGACCCCGAGCCATTTCCAGCACGCCCAGGGAGACGATGAACGATGGAATCCGCCATGCCACTGTGATCGAACCGGTGACCGTACCGGCCAGTGCTGCCACTGCCATGCCGAGCAACGCTGACGGCAATACGCTCCAGCCCCAACCGAGAATGGCGACGCTGACCGTTGAAGCGGCGAGCGCCAGCACCGACCCCACCGAAAGGTCGATGCCGCCGATGATCAATACGAAGGTCATGCCGACCGCCAGCACCATCAGATCTGGAATCTGGTTGGCCAGCGTACTGAAGGTGTTATAGGACAGAAAGTGGCTGCTCAAGACCGAGAACAGCGCAATCATCGCCAGCAAGGCACCGGCCAGGCCCAGATAAGTGCCCAGGCCATAGAAGTTGCCACTACGTTTGCCGGCAGGAGATGCAGTTTTCATGGGAGATCCCTAGGCGCCGCTTCATTGAGCAACGCATCACGTTTTTGGTAGCCGGCGAACGCGGCGGCAAGCAAGTCATCCTGTGTCCAGCTGTCGCGCTCGAAGGTGTCGATCAAGCGCCCGGCCGACAACACGCCGATCCGGTCGCAGATCAGCATCAGTTCACGCAGGTCACTGGATACCACCACCAGCGCTTTGCCCTGGCGAGTCAGTTCGCCGAGCAAGGCATAAATGTCAAACTTGGCGCCGACGTCGATGCCACGGGTCGGCTCGTCGAACAGCAGCACCGAACAGTCGCGCTCCAGCCAGCGGCCGATCACGACTTTCTGCTGGTTGCCACCGGACAGCTCGGAGACCAATTGTGTCGGACTCGAACTGCGGATGCGCATGGCGTCGATCTGACGCTGCGCCAAAGCGATTTCGTCGGCGTTGTTGACGACACCGCCACTGGAAATTTCCGGCATGTTGCCCAGCGCGATGTTGGCGCTGATCGACTGACTGAGCAGCAGCCCTTCACCCTTGCGGTCTTCGGTGATCAGCGCGATGCCGTTGCGTACAGCATCGACTGGCGAACGCACACTGACAACTTTGGCTGGCGAGCCAAGGGCAATGCTGCCGCTGTCGGCAACGTCTGCGCCGAAGATCAGTCGCAGCAGCTCCGTGCGCCCTGCCCCGATCAGCCCGGAAATCCCGAAAATCTCTCCGGCACGGACTTCGAAGGAGACATCGCGCACTTTGTCGGAACGGGTCAGGCCTTTAATCGTCAGCGCCGGGCCACCAATCTTGCGCGGGCCCATGTCGATATGCTCGCCGAGTTCACGACCAACCATCAGCGTAACCAGTTGCTCGCTGTTGTAGTTGGCCATCGGCTCGACGCAAACCAGATTGCCGTCACGCAGCACGGCAATGCGCTGTGCGACGCGGGCCAGCTCTTCGAGGCGGTGGGAAATATAAATGATCGAAACGCCACGCGCCTGCAAGCGGGTGATCTGCTCAAAGAGCATTTCGACTTCACGCGCCGTAAGCATCGCGGTCGGCTCATCGAGAATCAGCACGTGGCAATCGCCGATCAGGTTACGGGCGATTTCGACCATCTGCTGATGCCCGATCCCCAACTCGCCGACCAGCGTATCCGGATCGATCGCGTCGAGGCCGACCTGCGCCATGGCTTCGATCGCGGCTTTGCGCAACTGCTTGCGGCTGATCCAGCCACCGTTGCTCGGCAGGTTGTCGAGAAACAGGTTCTCCGCCACCGACAGGGTCGGTAACAGATTGAGTTCTTGCATGACCATGCGCACGCCGAGTTCTTCGGCCTGGGTACGACTGCCCGGTCGATAGTCCTTGCCCTGGAATTGCATCTGGCCGGTCGTCGGCGTGACCAGTCCGCCAATGATCTTCGACAGGGTACTTTTGCCGGCACCATTCTCGCCGGTCAGCGCCAGCACTTCACCGCGCATCAGCGTCAGATCGATGCCGGTGAGCACCGGTTGCGCATAGGTCTTACCGATACCGCTGACCGAGAGGACAGCGTTCGGGGCGGAAACTGACATAAAAACTCTCCATGCGCTCGCCCGGACGGACGAGCGCCGTTGTGTCGCCAGAAGACTTACTTGGTGACCAGCTCGACCGGTGTTTCGATCACGCCATTGGCGCCGCTGTCCACTTTCTCACCCTTGATGATTTTCAGCGCGGTTTCGATGCCGAACACCGCTTGCCGGGCAGCGAACTGGTCAGCGGTGGCCAACACGCGACCGTCTTTGAGCATTGGCTTGATCGCGTTGATGTTGTCGTAACCGACGACCTGAACCTGACCAGCCTTGCCCGCGGCACGTACGGCGGAAACGGCACCGACGGCCATGCTGTCGTTACCGGCCAGCAGCGCTTTGACGTCCGGGTATTCGCTGAGGATCGAAGCGGCAACCTTGTTGCCCTTGTCGATTTCCCAGTCACCGGATTGCAGGGAAACGATCTTTATCTGCGCAGCGTCCATCGCGTCCTTGAAGCCAGCGGTGCGCTGCTGGGCGTTGGTCGTTGTGGAGACGCCTTCAATGATGCCGACTTCGTCACCGGCCTTCAGCTGCTTGGCCAGGTATTCGCCGACCAGACGCGCGCCTTTGCGGTTGTCCGGGCCTACGAAAGGCACGCTGATGTTTTTGCTTTTGACGATGGCCGGATCGAGTTGGTTGTCGATGTTGATCACGGTAATGCCGGCGTCGACGGCTTTCTTGATCACCGGCACCATGGCCTTGGAATCAGAAGGCGCAATAACCAGTGCATTGACCTTGGCCAGGATCATTTGCTCGACGATGCGGGTCTGGCCTGCCGTATCGGTTTCGTCCTTGATGCCGTTGGAGATCAGGTCGAAATCGGCGGAGTGTTCTTTCTGGTAGGCCTTGGCGCCGTTTTCCATGGTCAGGAAGAATTCGTTGGCCAGGGATTTCATGACCAGCGCGACTTTGGGTTTTTCGGCGGATTCGGCGAACGCCGAAGAGACAGGTAGTGCGGCGGCTGTGGCAGCCAGCATAGCGACAGCAAGAAGACGTCCAGCGAATGGCAGCTTCATGGGTTCACTCCGATCTTATGATTATTGTGAGCAACGCTTGCGCCGGCGTAAGCTACTTGGCTATCTGCCAGGCCATATAGCGCCGGGAGAGCCGCGCAAACGTTTGCGTAGACCGAACTATGCGAATCCCGCCGACATTTGTCAACAATCAGAAATCGTCATTTGTTGTAGGGCGAATCGTCCGACTCGCCCCTTCGCTGCTTATACCGTGGTGCTGACCAGGTTACCGCTGGTGGAACTCTTCGTCATTTCCTTGACCAGTGCACCGGCCACTTCTGCCATCGCAGCGCTGGTTTGCGCGATTTGCCCCTGAATGGACATCACCGCTTGCGATTTGGCCTCAGGCGTCGGATAGGTCTTGGCTTGTGCGGCCGCCAGTTGTTGTTGCTGCTCCTGAAGTTGCTTCTGCAGTTCCTGCATTCGCTTGAGCAACATCTTGACCGTGACGCTCAGGTTGTCGCCGCTTTCAGCCTTGCTGTCTTCTGGCGCGGCAGCACCACCGGTCCTGACTTGGTTGCTCTGCTCTTTCTCAGTGCCCAGCGCTTCGGTGGAAGCGTCCGCCTCCGCCTGACTCAATGCATTGATGGTCGCTGCGGTTTTGCCGCCGATGGTGACTGCCGCAGGATTAGATAAACCGACCGTCAGTGACATGTGAACTCCCTAGATTCTGTTTCCTTGAACAACCATCGGCCCCCGCGAGAGTTTCTTTAGCAGAAAAGCCGAAACCGGCAACCCCAATCAATCGACAGAACCGGTAGTCCTTTTCGGAGAGCCGAACGCGAAAGCGTCCATTGTTCGGAAACCCGGATACACAATTCAATCCGCGATTTGTCATTCCATAAAATATTGATGTAAATCATCAGCTTAAACATTTCTCTAACGCAAAGTGTGGCTGGTACAGATCCTGCTCCCTTCACCGCACTCCGGGCATCCAGATCGGCTTGGGGTGCATCTAGATGAACCTGCATCAGCACCGTCTCACTACTAGAGAGAAAAATAATGAAATCTGCTTTCAACACTTTGGTTCCGGGCGCCTTGGCCCTTCTCCTGCTCCTGCCCACCGCCCTTCAGGCGAAAGAAGTCGAAACCCAGACCAAGCTCGCTAATGTCGTCGTACTTGCCACGGGCGGCACCATCGCCGGCGCTGGCGCAAGCGCCGCCAACAGTGCCACCTATCAGGCGGCCAAGGTTGGCGTCGAACAATTGATCGCCGGTATTCCCGAGCTGAGCAAACTGGCGAATGTGCGTGGCGAACAAGTCATGCAGATTGCCTCGGAAAGCATCACCAACGAAAACCTGTTGCAACTGGGTCGCCGCGTGGCCGAACTGGCCGATAGCAAAGACGTCGATGGCATCGTCATCACCCACGGCACTGACACCCTGGAAGAAACCGCTTACTTCCTCAATCTGGTGGAAAAAACCGACAAGCCGATCATCGTCGTTGGTTCGATGCGCCCAGGTACTGCCATGTCCGCCGATGGCATGCTCAACCTGTACAACGCCGTGGCAGTGGCCAGCAGCAAAGAAGCGCACGGCAAAGGCGTACTGGTGACCATGAACGATGAAATCCAGTCCGGTCGCGACGTCAGCAAGATGATCAACATCAAGACCGAGGCCTTCAAAAGTGCCTGGGGCCCACTGGGCATGGTGGTTGAAGGCAAATCGTACTGGTTCCGCTTGCCAGCCAAGCGTCACACCATGGATTCGGAATTCGATATCAAAAACATCAAGAGCCTGCCTGACGTAGAAATCGCTTATTCCTACGGCAACGTCAGCGATACTGCCTACAAGGCTCTCGCCCAATCCGGTGCCAAGGCAATTATCCATGCCGGTACTGGTAACGGCTCGGTCTCCTCCCGCGTTGTTCCAGCCCTGCAAGCGCTGCGCAAGGATGGCGTGCAAATCATTCGTTCGTCCCACGTCAACGCTGGTGGCTTCGTTCTGCGTAACGCCGAGCAGCCAGACGACAAGTACGACTGGGTTGTGGCTCACGACCTGAACCCGCAAAAGGCCCGCATCCTGGCAATGGTCGCTTTGACCAAAACCAACGACAGCAAAGAGCTGCAACGGATGTTCTGGGAATACTGATTCGCCTTCGCCCGATCAATTCTCGATCGGGCACCCTGCGCACCACTCGCCCAATAGGCGGGTGGTGCATCGCTTACAACGCTCTCGCACTTTTCCCACAAAAAAATCGACACGGCCTACACCAAAATCTGAAAACCGCTGTCAGAGGATTTTCTTGAATTTTAAGCAGTTGCGAAAATGCTTACAGTTAAATACTGTATGCACGTACAGCTTAATAAGGATAACCTCGTGGCCACCTCCCCTGATGCTCCTGACGCTTACGAACGCATGGGCATGCGCGTTCAGAAAATCATCAATTCCCCTACCGCCCAGAAAGCCAAAGCCGCACTGATCTTCCGTCTGCCGGACGAGCCGATGGACGAGTGGGAGCGCCTGCTCGAGGAAATCGACGAGAACGACAACGTCACCCTCGCCTATCGCGACGACGGCGGCGTGCAGATTTTTTGGGTTGTACCGAAGGAAGATTGATTCGATGAGTGTCCGCTGTTTTGCTTTGCTGTTGCTGTTTATCGCCATGGGTGCCCAGGCTGGCGCACCCCGCACATTTACCGAGGCCAAAAAGGTCGCCTGGAAACTGTATGCGCCGCAGTCCACTGAGTTTTATTGCGGGTGCAAGTACACCGGCAACAAGGTTGACCTGAAAGCCTGCGGTTACGTGCCGCGCAAGAATGCCAAACGTGCGTCACGCATCGAGTGGGAACACATTGTTCCGGCTTGGCAGTTCGGTCATCAGCGTCAGTGCTGGCAGGAAGGCGGCAGAAAGAATTGCACCCGTTACGACCCAAGCTATCAGAAGGCCGAAGCCGACCTGCATAACCTGGTGCCGAGCATTGGCGAGGTCAATGGCGATCGCAGCAACTTCAGCTACGGTTGGTTGCCCGTGCAGTCGGGGCAGTACGGTTCGTGCCTGACCCAGGTCGACTTCAAGGCGAAGAAGGTCATGCCTCGCCCGTCAATTCGCGGCATGATCGCCCGCACTTATTTCTACATGAGCAAGCAGTACGGCTTGCGCCTGTCGAAACAGGATCGGCAATTGTATGAGGCGTGGGACAAGACTTACCCGGTGCAGGACTGGGAGCGTCAGCGCAATCAGAGCGTGGCGTGTGTGATGGGCCGCGGTAATGAATTTGTCGGCCCGGTGAACATGAAAGCCTGCGGGTGATCGACCACTTGAAAGAAAAGGCCTCGAACGTCATGTCCGAGGCCTTTTTTTTGGCTAGCTGCCCGCCTTGTTGTAGCGCCAGTACCCCATCAGGTTGAGCGACTCCCTCGGGATCCCGCACTCTTTGATCAGGTACCTGCGCAGGCTCATCACCGCGGCGCTTTCTCCAGCGATCCAGCCATAGAAACCCTCACTGGCTGCCTCGGCTATTTCCCAAAGAATCTCTTTATCGATATCGACCTCGGCCAACTCGACAGCCTGGCCGATGGATGAGGCATGAAGGGGTGGAACGGCTTTCTGTACGGCCGCCGCCATCAACGTACCGGCGCCGGCCTGGTCCCGGATCAGCCACTGCACCGTCAGCCCGACCCAATCGGGAACTGCCAGCATATCCTCGACACTGTCGACTTCGAAAAACGCCTGCGTCAGGGGTGGCTCGGCCAAAGCGGCCAACTCATCGAGAATGCCCATGGCCGCAGGTAGCGCCGTGCCGTCGGCGACCAGCAGAACCTGCTTAAGGGTCTGCGGCGGCTTCCATTCGAACCCTCCGGCGTCCTGTGCTGAAAAGCGGCGATCCGGGGCGAGAATCTGCATCGAATCACCGGGCTGCGCCCGAAGCGCCCAACGCGAAGCCGGCCCGGTTTCGCCATGCAGGACGAAATCAATATCCACTTCGCCTTGTTCTGCACGCAAATGGCGAATGGTGTAAGTGCGCATGGCCGGACGTCGATCGGCAATCATTGCCTTGAAGCGGGCGTACCAACCCTCTCCCTGAGCAAGCCTGGCAGGCGAACCATCAGCCGCAGGAAAAAACAGTTTCACCCTTTGATCCGGCGCCCAGGTGGCCATTTCTTTAACAGCAGGACTGGCCAGCGTGATTCGCATCATATGCGGGCTGAGTATGGTTTTGCGATGCAGGATGACGTCGAACAGCTTGTAAGGATTGGCGGAGGCCATGCGGAGCTCCTTCGGAAAATCGTGACTGACTCGTATAAGACGAGCCACATCCGAGGTCCTTTAGGTCGCTCCGCTGAAACGCGGCGTTTACGGCGTGATCGGGTGCTCGATCACCACCGATTCAATATTCTGCTTCTTGGCTTTCACCAGAGCGGCATCCACTTGTACTTTTCGGGCTTCAGCTTCGGCTTGCGAGTTGAAAGGACCAATCAGAATTCGCGCTTTGCCACTGCTGTCCTTGATCACCGTAGGTACGAAAGCGTGCTCGATCAACCAGCCACTCAGGTCGCTGATAGCCTGCGGGGTTTCGCCGCGGACTTCGAGATCCCATTGTGGTGCTGCGGCCGCCGTTGGCGCCGCAACTGCAGCCGATTGTGGTTTCGGTGCGTCTACATTCTTCCCTTCACCACACCCTGCCAATACCAGTGCCGCGACTACCCAAACCAATTTGCGCACAACGCTTTCCTCGAAATTCTCAAAGCCGCGATCTTATCATTCATAAATACTTCGCGAGCCCCGCAAAATGGGCGCAAAACAACGAGATTGATGCTTGCAGCCTCTGTATAGTTACGCCCTGGGAATTAATGCCGCTTCTGCGCGTCAGAAAGAGGCACCCAAACCGTGAGACTTCGCACTAATCTATACGTACCACCGACCTCTGCACTGTCTGAATCAGGTGCCCTACAAAGCAATCAAGGAGAAGACCATGCTGATACTCACCCGCAAAGTCGGTGAAAGCATAAACATCGGTGATGACATCACTATCACCATTCTGGGCGTTAGCGGCCAACAGGTCCGCATTGGTATCAACGCTCCGAAAAACGTTGCAGTGCACCGTGAAGAGATTTACCAGCGCATTCAGGCTGGCCTGACCGCCCCGGACAAGCCACAAACGCCCTGAGCCGCATCGCAGTCAGTAGCCAGTCCGTTTTACCTTGTGGAATGACTGGCTAGAGATTCACGCGCCGTTTTGCCATCCGCTCCCCACTCTGCTGGGTACGGCGCCTGACACGCAAATCCCGATTCCCCTTTCATTCCGCCCCCGCACCCTCTTGCCGCCCGATACTACCTGCCATCACCGAGGCTGGCTGTCGGACGTTTCCGACAGAACACAGAGAATTCGCCCTCTAACCGAATGTCACACCACGCGCCATGCCCGTGGCCGCGATCACCATCAGCACCAGCAACAACGCCTCGACATGACTGATTCGCGCGTATAGCTTCGCGCGCCCGGTATCGATTGCTGCGCCGCGTGCGGACGCGATCCGCCATTTGATCAACGTGATCATCGGGGCGAGTTCGACAATCAGGATCAGCACAAACAGCGTCATCTTCAGATGAAACAGTGGCTGATGAAGATAATAGTCAGTGCCCTTTTCAAAGCCTCCAAAAGCCCGCATCCCGCCTGTCACCAGCAGAATCAACGCAGAAATCCCCCATAGATTATCGGCGAGCAAAACGCGCCGGACCTCATCTGCGCCAGCAGCAAGGCGGCTGAATGCCGTCCCTCGATTCAGAACCGCCCAAAAGCCCAAGGCAAAAGCCAATAGATGAATAGCCGCTAGAAACCAGTGAACCAGCATCGATACACCCTCATCGCAAAGAGTTGAAAATCGGCCAGTCAGTAGTAGTCGAAAAAGCAGGGATTTGCCTGCGAGCAATCGCCAGGCAATTACGGGAGATCGAGAGGAAAAATGAAACGGCAAAGCCAAATCGCAGGCAAAAAAAATCCCAAGCAGCTGATGGAAGCTTGGGATTTAAAAATGCATAAACCGTGGTGGTGAACGCGGGGCGAATGTTACTTAATTCCACGAACAGTAACAACGGTTTTTTGATAACTGGTTGGTTAGTAACACTCATAACCCTTTCAATATCCACACTTTTTCAAAGGACGCTAGCGACGAACGGCGAATCGTCAGCCAACTGCCTGACCCGACGATGCAGAAATTCGATCATGGATGGGGGCACGACGAAGACTTGCGCACGCCATTCAGCAAGGACCGCAAACGGTGAAGTTCGACTCGCAGTGAATCAACAGCCTCGCATGGAATTTCGAATGCCCTGAGATCGACTAAACGCGAAGTCCAGCTGGCGCCCTGAGGAGGTTTTTGCAAAAGTTTTGCAAATCGCAGACGACAAAAAAGGGCCCACCTTTCGGTGAGCCCTTCTAGACCGCCCAGCAGAGCGGATTTTGTTTGGTAGGCGCGATTGGACTCGAACCAACGACCCCCACCATGTCAAGGTGGTGCTCTAACCAACTGAGCTACGTGCCTGCTGTGAGGCGGCATTCTACGGAATTCCGGAGGGGTGTCAACACCTTTTTTTCACCTAACCCTATGAATATGCAAAATATTTAATTTCGGCTCGTCGACGAAGATTTTCTGGTGGCTGGCGGAGGTTTTTCAACTCGGGTAGGATCGACGCACTCGTAAAATATATTAAACAGAGGCTGCAGGATGGCGAACACCCCTTACCCAGAGTCTTATTACGCCGCGTCGGCCAATGCCGTACCGCCCCGCCCTGCCTTGCAGGATGATGTGGAGACGGACGTCTGTGTAATCGGCGCCGGGTATACCGGATTGTCCTCTGCTCTGTTCCTGCTGGAGAATGGTTTTCGCGTAACGGTCCTGGAGGCGGCCAAGGTCGGTTTCGGCGCCTCCGGGCGCAACGGCGGGCAGATCGTTAACAGTTATAGTCGTGACATCGATGTGATCGAGCGCAGCGTCGGCCCCAAGCAAGCGCAACTACTCGGACATATGGCGTTCGAGGGTGGCCGGATCATTCGCGAGCGCGTGGCCAAGTACAACATCCAGTGCGACCTGAAGGACGGCGGCGTGTTCGCCGCCCTGACGACCAAGCAGATGGGCCATCTGGAATCGCAGGAGCGCCTCTGGGAGCGCTTCGGTCATACGCAGCTGGAATTGCTCGATCAACGTCGTATTCGCGAAGTGGTTGCGTGCGATCAGTACGTCGGCGGCATGCTCGACATGAGCGGCGGGCATATTCATCCGCTGAACCTCGCGCTCGGCGAAGCGGCGGCGGTCGAGTCCCTCGGCGGCATCATCTATGAGCAATCGCCTGCCGTGCGCATCGAACGCGGCGCCAATCCGGTGGTGCATACGCCGCAAGGCAAGGTCAGGGCCAAGTTCATTATCGTCGCCGGCAATGCCTACCTCGGCAATCTGGTCCCGGAACTGGCAGCCAAATCGATGCCATGCGGCACGCAAGTAATCACCACCGAGCCGCTGGGAGACGAACTGGCGAAAGCGCTGCTGCCGCAGGACTACTGCGTTGAAGACTGCAATTACCTGCTCGACTACTACCGCCTCACGGGCGACAAGCGCCTGATCTTCGGCGGAGGCGTAGTATATGGCGCACGCGATCCAGCGAACATCGAGGCGATCATCCGCCCGAAAATGCTCAAGGCTTTTCCGCAGCTCAAGGATGTGAAAATTGATTACGCCTGGACGGGCAACTTCCTGCTGACGCTGTCGCGCTTGCCGCAAGTTGGGCGCCTGGGCGACAACATCTATTATTCGCAAGGTTGCAGCGGCCATGGCGTGACCTACACCCATCTGGCCGGCAAGGTGCTCGCCGAAGCGTTACGCGGTCAGGCTGAGCGCTTCGATGCGTTTGCCGACTTGCCACACTACCCGTTCCCCGGCGGGCAACTGTTGCGCACACCGTTTGCTGCGTTGGGTGCCTGGTATTACGGCTTACGCGACAAATTCGGGATGTAAAAAAGGGCCGCTGAACAGCGGCCCTTTTTATTCAACACCGAACGGTTTCAGAGCTGATCCCGAGCAATCCCGCTACGAATCCGCAAGATATCCGCCAGCACCGCCAGCGCGATTTCCGCTGGCGTCTTGCTGCCGAGGTTAAGACCGATCGGCGCATGGATCCGCGCCAACTCACCCTCCCCTAAACCGCCAATCCGACGCAACCGCTCAAAGCGCTTCTGCGAAGTCTGCAGCGAACCCATCACGCCAATGTAAAAGGCTTCAGTGCGCACCGCTTCCATCATCGCCAGGTCGTCGATACGTGGATCGTGGGTTAGCGCCACGACCGCCGTATCGCGATGGCAACCGCCGTCGGCAATAAACACCGATGGCAATTGCCGACGAATTTCCACGCCATCCAGCACAACGCCTTCGAGCACTTCATCGCGCGGATCACAGAGAATCACCTCAAACCCGAGGCCGACAGCAAACTCGGCACAGGCCTGTGCCACGCTGGAGTAGCCGGCGAGCAACAGACGCTGTGCCGCGCCGACACGGATGCGCACCCGATCAATCTCACGCTCGATCCGCGCACCCTGCTCGCGATCAGCGAACAGACTGCGCGCACCGCTGGCCAGATCGACCTCGCGAATCAAGCGCCGCTGACCCAGCAGCGCCGATTCCAATTCACGCAGATGCGCCTGCACCTCACAGTCAGCGTCAAATTTCTCAACCAGCACATCGAGAATGCCGCCACAGGGCAGGCTGACCCGCGAACGCGGATCGTCGCCCTC
This sequence comes from Pseudomonas sp. VD-NE ins, assembly GCF_031882575.1. Classification (NCBI taxonomy): domain Bacteria; kingdom Pseudomonadati; phylum Pseudomonadota; class Gammaproteobacteria; order Pseudomonadales; family Pseudomonadaceae; genus Pseudomonas; species Pseudomonas sp. VD-NE ins. Next base: position 2,298,453 of record NZ_CP134772.1, on the reverse strand, counting down.
GCCGTAACGCACGACATTGACTGCATCGAGAAACGCACCTTCGGCGACGCGCTCAAGGAAATCCTCCTCGACGCAGCCACCCGACAGCGAGCCAATCCACTGTCCGCCATCGTTCACCGCCAGCAGCGAACCCGGCGCACGCGGTGCCGAACCGTAAGTCGTCAGCACGGTGCAAAGCCAGATGCGCTGCCCCGCCACCGACCACTCCAGCGCGCGGCGCACCACTTGTAGATCGAGATGCTGCATGTCAGTGCGCCTTGTGCTCGATGGACGGTGCGTCGTCTTTCAGCTTTTGCACTTCGCTCACTGCCAGCTCGGCGGACTGCCCACCCCACCCTTGACGCAGGTAGTTGAGCAGATCGGTCAGCTGTTCAGGACTGAGCTTGTCGGCGAAACCTGGCATCGGTTGCATGTGCTCGAAACCGGAGAACTTCTGCTCGCCGATACCGTCCTCGATCACCCGCAAAAGATTGCGCGGGTCTTCCAGGCGCAGCGTGGTGTTGCCGCGCATGGCCACCGCGATGTGCGGCTTGCCTTCGCCACCGACCGCGTGACAGCCGGCGCAGACGTTCAGATATTCCTGACGGCCGCGCTGGGCACTGGCGCTGAGCTGGTCTACCGGCACTTCAACAAGTGCTTTGGCTGCCGGCGGTTTGTCGCCGAGCAGGAAGGTCGCCATCGCCGCCAGATCGGTATCGTTCAGGCCTTGCGTGCTGTTGTGGAACACCGGGAACATCTCGTTGAACATCGTCCCCTGCGCACTCATGCCATGCTTGAGGAACGTGCCCAGATCCTGCTCGTTCCAGCCCCGCGCAGCCAGATCAGTGGCCAGCAGGCTCGGCGCCAGGTAGCCATTGAGGATGCCGCCGGTCAGGCGCTTATCCAACTGCATCGCACCCGGCAGACCGCGCGGCGTGTGGCATTCGCCGCAGTGACCGAGGACTTCAACCATATACTGGCCGCGCTTCCAGGCTTCGCTTTTACCTTCGGCTGACTCCAGTTTCAGGGCTTTGCCGTACATCATGTTCCAGCCAATCAGGCCCGGACGTACGTTGAACGGAAAGCTCAGGCTGGTAACCGGTGCTGCGCGCTCGATCGGCTCGATGGTTTTCAGGTAGGCATAGATCGCATCCGAATCTGCACGCGGCATCAGGTGATACGAGGTGTACGGCATCGCCGGATAGAGGTTCGCGCCATCGCGACGCTTGCCTTCGGTCAGCGCAGCGAAGAATTCGTCATCGTTGTACAAACCGATGCCGTGCTCTTTGCTCGGCGTGATGTTGGTACCGTAGATCGTGCCGAACGGCGAGACGATCGGCAGGCCGCCAGCAAACGGTGCGCCGCCCGGCGCGGTGTGGCAAGCCATGCAGTCGGCCGCGCGAGCGAGATATTCGCCGCGCTTGACCTGATCATCGGCATGGGCAAACAACAGCGGCGCAGCGAGGCCGACCGCCAGGGTCAGGCGGGTCAGAAAAAGCTTCATGCTTAACCCTCCTTGACCAGGCCGAGATCGGTCAGCACGTTGCGGGTGGCGTTGTAATAACGCACGTACCCGGTGCAACGGCAGACGTGATGGCCGAGGCTGTCCTCGATGACTTGTTCGAGCTTGCTTTGCACGGTCGGCTGGCGCTGCAGCTTTTCAACCAGCACGGTCGCAGCATTGACGAAGCCCGGCGCGCAGTAGCTGCACTGGAAAGCGAACTCATCGACGAAGCGTTGCTGGATCGGGTTCAGTTCGGTGACCTGGCCCGCCTCATCACGCTTGGCGTGAGCTTCGATGGTGCGGACTTTCTTGCCCTCGAAGTAATGCGCGCCGGTGATGCAGGTGCGCACTTCTTCGCTGGTGCCATCCGGATTGTCGACGATCACCACACAAGCGTGGCAGATGCCCTGGCCGCAGCCCAGTCGCGAGCCGGTAAGGTTTTTGTACTCGTGCAGGTAGTCGATCATCGGCAGGTCATCAGGGATGTCCACCGGGCCGACGGATTGACCATTGAGGGTCAGTTGAAACGGACGGTTAGCCATTGAGGGCCTCCTTGATGCGCGCAGCAGTGATTGGCAGATCGCGAACACGTTTACCGATGGCGTGCGCCACGGCGTTACCGATGGCACCGACAATCGGGATCATCACCACTTCGGCGATGCCTTTGGACGGGTCGCTTGGCGACAGCGCCGGGAGAATCTCCGACGTCTGCTTCCACACGGCAACGTGACGCGCCATCGGCAGACGGTAACGGTTGAAGTTCCAGTCACCCTCCCCCGGCCCGCCTTCATACAGAGGCATTTCTTCCATCAAGGCGTGACCGATGCCCATGGCGATACCGCCTTCGAGCTGGCCCTTGACCAGTTCTTCAACCAGCACACGACCGCACTCGACCCACGAATGGTGGTTGAGCACTTCGACTTCTGCCGAGCCTTTGTTGACCTTCAGTTCGACCAGCGTCGCGACCGGGCTGTAGTAGGTCACGGCAGCGTTGTTCAGCTGAACAACCGGATAATTGATGTTCTGGCGATCCAACAGGTGGAAACCGGAAGTACTCATCAACGCTTTCTTCGCTTTCGGCGCGCCGTCACCGTATTTCACGGCAAGACCATCCAGCGGCAGACGCTCGCGAACACCGTCGATGCTGTATTCGGCCTCGGCCCAGCTCCAGCGGTTGAACGCGTGAACGGTGGCACCGGTCACCAGACCGCGCTCGTGAGCATGCTTGGCCAGCTCTTCGAAGCTCAACGGCTGCATGCCGTTGGCGGTGAGCTTGCCGTCGACCCAGTGCGCATCTTCGCGACGCACGACGTAAGGGTTGGCTTGACCGCCGTAAGGGCCCTGACGCCAGATTTCCATGGCCGCTGGCCACAAGCCGTTGTTGAACAGCACGCGCGCCGCTTCACGGGTGGCGTGGCTGAAGTAGTACGCCGAGTTGGTCGCGGACGAGGCCGAAGCCAGTTTGCCAACCCAACGCGGGTTGCGCAGCAGGTTGTCCTGTTCGGCCTGGCTCATGATGTAAGGGTTGCCGCTGGTGATCAGCTGCATTTCCTTCCATTCGGTTTCGCCGGTCTTCACTTCGTGCGCCGGGCTGCCGAGGAAATCGGCCACGACCAGGGCTTGCGAGGTGGACATGCCGGTGCCGATCTCAATGCCGATGTGGCGCAGGGTGATGCGACCGTCGGCAGTGAATTCGATGCTGGCCATCGGCGCTTCAGAACCGGTGCCAAAGTCTTTCTGGCAAATGGCGAAACCGACGCCGTACCAGTTGTCCGGGTCTGCGGCTTCACGCTGTTTCTTGATCGCGTCGCGGTTTTTCCAGACTTCGTGCACCGAGGCCTTGTCGAGGATTTCGTGCAGGCGCAAAGCACCGGCCGGGATCGCACCCTGAGTATTTTTCATGCCGGAACGCAGGGCGTTCTTGCGACGCAGGTCGATGGCATCGATACCGAGGCGGTTGGCGATTTCATCGACCATCATCTCGGTCGCCGCCATGCTTTGCAGGGTGCCGTAACCGCGCATCGAACCGGCCTCGACACCACGCGAGTGGTAAGCGGTGACTTGCAGGTCGTTCTGCGGCATGTAGTAGATCGACTGCGCCGCCGTGGCGCCAACCGCAGCTACCGATGGGCTGTAGTTGACCCGGCCACCACCGTCGACGCTCATTTCGGCGCGGAAAATCTTGAAGGTGTAGTCGTTCTTGTCCACGGCCAGTTGGTAGCGGATGTCGAACGGGTGACGCTTGATGCCGCTCTGGAACTGCTCGTAACGATCGTTGGCCAGACGCACCGGCACACCGGCGCCGTACAGCGCAGCGAGGGCTGCGTAGTAGACGAAGATGTTGTGGTCTTTGGAACCGTAACCCACGGTGTAACCCGGGTGCATGTTCAGGTTGGCCAGGCCGAAGCGCGACGGCGCGATCATTTTCGCGGTCTCGGTCGCTGCCTCCAGCGGGCACTGAGTGGCCACGACGAAATGCAGGGTCTTGGTTTGCGGGTCGTACCAACCGTTGCCGTTGTCCGGCTCCATCGCGGCCGGCTCGATCGACGGGGTCTTGTAGCGCTCGTCGAACACCAGCCAATTGTCCGACGGTGTGTCGATCTCGCTCTTCATGCGGTCGGCGTAGAACAGGCCGCGCTCGGTCAGGTTGCCGTGCAGGTTGGGCTGGGAATTCCATACCGGGCGACGGTTTTTCAGCATCGGAAAGAGGATCGAGTCCTTGAGGCTGGCGAATTCGTCCTCGTCTGCCGAGGTCGCGCCGCCCACACGTACGTAGCGGAAGCTGCCATAGGGGTCGCCTTCGTAGAACGGCACTTTGGCACCGTAACGAATCGCTTTGTCATTGAATTTGAGCTTGTTCTTGGCCTGACGGAAACGCTCGAAATCGTTCCAGATCAGGATTGCCACCGGGTGACCGATGAACATCGGCACCTTGCCTTCTGGCAGCAACGGATCCGGTGCGTGCTCTTCCGGGAAGACGATGCCGTCCTTGTCCAGGTCAGCGGCGGTGACGATCCGGTCAGGCTGCAAGTCGGCGCCGAGCCACGACAGGTCGTAGCCGGCGTAAATGCGATCGGCCTTGATGGTTTTCAGCAACATGGCGTGGCCTTGCTGCTCTGGCCAGCCCGGCATGTCCTTGGAGCGGATGTCACGGGCAAAGACCTTGCTGCCGCAGACTTTGGACAGTGCGTCGTTACGCTGACGCGCCTTGCCGTTGTTGCCGAGCCACTTCTCGGACGGCACGGTGACAGTGTTTTCCATCAAGGCAGCCAGCGCCTGACTGCTGAGCGGCGTGAGCGTGACGCTCACACCCGCCACCAGCCCGCCCTGAAGGAACGAGCGCCGGGATATATCACGGTTGGACATGGATCATCCTCTGGGCGGTTATGTGTCCGCCCTTCTGGTTATCTACTGGGGAATCTCGAGTCTTGCAGAAGCCCTTCTTGGCTAAACAAAGGGCGTGTTGACAGTGCAAAGCTGACCGAAAGGTTAACTTTAAAGGTTTCTGCGCTCGCAGCAAACAACCAGTTACAAAAATTTGACTACAGAATCAAAAAATCAATGCGGCGTGGCACCGCATGAGGCCAATTGCCCCACGCCATACTCATGTAGGAGCTGTCGAGTGAAACGAGGCTGCGATCTTTTGATCTTGTTTTTTACGATCAAGATCAAAAGATCGCAGCGTGCCGCAGCTCCTACATGGATTCGTGTTGGGCGCTGGATAAGGGGGAAGAGAAAAAGAAGGGGAGGCAAATTTCAGACACAAAAAACCCCGGTCTTTCGACCAGGGTCTTTGCTATCGATTCCGAACCAGCCAATGGCTGCTTTCGGTGCGTCAAGGCGTTCAGTGGTCCTTGAAGCAGATATGGCGCAGCGGACGGGACTCGAACCCGCGACCCCCGGCGTGACAGGCCGGTATTCTAACCGACTGAACTACCGCTGCGTATCGCTTTGAGCTTGCGCTCAAGTAACTCGTTTTGATTGCTGGCTTCGGTGCCTTGCAATCGCGAACCAGACAAGCCTGATTCGTAAAATATGGCGCAGCGGACGGGACTCGAACCCGCGACCCCCGGCGTGACAGGCCGGTATTCTAACCGACTGAACTACCGCTGCGCGTCGGTGCAGGCACTTGCAGCCTACGTTCTTGCTTACGCAAGTTTCTCGGGGAGTGGTGGGTGATGACGGGATCGAACCGCCGACATTCTGCTTGTAAGGCAGACGCTCTCCCAGCTGAGCTAATCACCCGTTTGCATCTCCGAGGCCGCGAAATTTACGCAGGTAGCGAACCTAAGTCAATAGCAGGATTGAAGTTTTTTTCAAAAACAGTTTTTAGCGGCAAGTCTCAAGCTGCAAGCAAAAGCATAAACATCTAAAGCAGACACACCGTGATCTCGCTTCAACTTGCAGCTCGACGCTTGCAGCTGCCTCTCACTGCTCGTAAATCATCTTTTTCGTCATACCGCCATCGACGACGAACTCCTGCCCGGTGACAAACCCGGCATTCCTCGACAGCAACCACGCAACCATGGCCGCGACATCTTCGACCGTCCCTACCCTGCCCGCCGGATGCTGAGCATGATCGGCATCGGCCAGCGGCTCTGCTCGGCGCGCAGAAGGATCGCGCGCATCGATCCAGCCCGGGCTGACCGCATTGACACGAATCTCCGGACCCAGACTGATCGCCAGCGCATGCGTCAGCGCCAGCAAGCCGCCCTTGCTCGCCGCATACGCCTCGGAGTCCGCCTCCGACTGCCGTGCACGGGTCGATGCCAGATTGACGATCGAACCGTTGTGCGCGCGCAGGTACGGCGCACAGTGCTTGGCCAACAACATCGGCCCACTGAGGTTTACCGCCAGCACGCGATTCCAGTAAGCCAGATCGAGGCTTTCCAGAGTGATGTTGTGCGGATCGGCGACCGCCGCGTTGCAGACCAGCGCATCGAGGCGACCAAACTGCCCCAGCACTTCGGCAACGCCGAGCGCGACCTGGCCCTCATCGGCAACATCCATGGCGATGAACCAGGCGTTTTCGCCCAGTACTTTCGCCACTTTCGAACCACGCGCACGATCCAGATCCGTCAGCACCACTTGCCAGCCTTCGCTGATCAGCCATGCCGCGATCCCCAGACCGATACCGCGCGCGGCCCCCGTGACCAGCGCAACGCGACCATGGGTACCGGCTTTCGGGGTCGACAACTCGATCACAGCGCTGCCAGACCGCGCGCCAGGTCGGCTTGCAGGTCAGCAACGTCTTCCAGACCGACCGCAATGCGGATCAGGCTGTCACGGATGCCTGCTGCCTCACGCTCCTGCGGCGCCAGACGGCCGTGAGAGGTGGTGCTCGGGTGCGTGATGGTGGTTTTGCTGTCGCCAAGGTTGGCGGTGATCGAAATCAGTCGAGTCGCATCGATAAAGCGCCATGCGCCCTCCTTGCCACCCTTGACCTCAAAACTCACGACCGCACCGAAGCCCTTCTGCTGACGCTGGGCCAGTTCGTGCTGCGGATGGCTCTTGAGACCGGCGTAATGGACTTTCTCGATGCCGTCCTGCTGCTCCAGCCATTCGGCCAGCTCTTGGGCGTTGGCGCAGTGCGCCTTCATCCGCAGGCTCAGGGTTTCCAGACCTTTGAGGAAGATCCACGCGTTGAACGGGCTCAGGGTCGGGCCGGCGGTGCGCAGGAAGCCGACGATTTCTTTCATCTGCTCACTGCGACCGGCAACCACCCCGCCCATGCAACGGCCTTGACCGTCGATGAACTTGGTCGCCGAGTGCACAACGATATCTGCACCCATTTTCAATGGCTGTTGCAACGCTGGCGTGCAGAAGCAGTTGTCGACCACCAGCATCGCGCTTTTGGCGTGAGCGATTTCTGCCAGCGCGGCGATGTCGACCAGCTCAGCCAGAGGGTTGGATGGCGATTCGACGAAGAGCAGTCTGGTGTTCGGCTTGATCGCCGCATCCCAGGCTGACAGGTCAGCCAAAGGCACGTAATCGACTTCTACGCCGAAACGCTTGAAGTACTTCTCGAACAGGCTGATGGTCGAACCGAACACACTGCGCGAAACCAGCACATGATCGCCGGCGCTGCACAGGCTCATCACCACCGCCATGATCGCGGCCATGCCGGTGGCGGTCGCCACGGCCTGCTCGGCGCTTTCCAGCGCAGCAATGCGCTCTTCGAACGCACGCACGGTCGGATTGGTGTAACGCGAGTAAACGTTGCCCGGCACTTCCCCGGCAAACCGCGCGGCCGCGTCGGCAGCGGTGCGGAACACGTAGCTGGAGGTGAAGAACATCGGATCACCGTGCTCGCCTTCCGGCGTACGGTGCTGACCGGCACGTACGGCCAGGGTGTCGAACGCTACGCCTTCGAGGTCGCTGTCCAGCCGACCGGCATCCCATTCCTGACTCATGCTGTCACTCCTTGCCCTGTTCTCGAAAATTGAAAGTCAGATACAAAACCGGCCCCTCAGGGCCGGTAGAAACTCAGTTGTTGTACAGATCGATGATCGCACTGACCGCCTGGGTCTTGACCTTCGAGGCATCGTTGCGTGCCTGCTCGATCTTGTCCAGGTAAGCCTCGTCAACGTCACCGGTGACATACTTGCCGTCGAACACCGCGCAATCGAAATTCTCGATCTTGATCTTGCCGCCGCCGACTGCTTCGATCAAGTCAGGCAGGTCTTGATAGATCAGCCAGTCAGCGCCGATCAGATCCGCCACGTCCTGAGTCGAACGGTTGTGTGCGATCAGCTCGTGCGCGCTTGGCATGTCGATCCCGTAGACGTTCGGGAAGCGTACCGCCGGAGCGGCCGAGCAGAAGTAGACGTTTTTCGCGCCGGCTTCGCGGGCCATCTGGATGATCTGCTTGCAAGTAGTGCCGCGTACGATCGAGTCGTCAACCAGCATCACGTTCTTGCCGCGGAATTCCAGCTCAATGGCGTTGAGCTTCTGACGCACCGATTTCTTGCGGGCCGCCTGGCCCGGCATGATGAAGGTACGACCGATGTAACGGTTCTTGACGAAGCCTTCGCGGAATTTCACGCCCAGGTGGTTGGCCAGTTCCAGTGCCGCGGTGCGGCTGGTGTCCGGGATCGGGATAACCACGTCGATGTCGTGCTCCGGACGCTCGCGCAGGATCTTCTCGGCGAGCTTCTCACCCATGCGCAGACGGGCCTTGTAGACCGACACGCCGTCGATGATCGAGTCCGGACGCGCCAGGTAGACGTGTTCGAAGATGCACGGAGTCAGGGACGGGTTGGTCGCGCACTGACGGGTGTGCAGCTTGCCGTCTTCAGTGATATAGACCGCTTCGCCCGGCGCCAGGTCGCGAATCAGGGTGAAACCGAGCACGTCCAGCGAAACGCTTTCCGAGGCGATCATGTACTCGACGCCTTCGTCGGTGTGACGCTGGCCGAACACGATCGGACGGATGCCGTGCGGGTCGCGGAAACCGACGATGCCGTAACCGGTCACCATGGCGACTACTGCGTAACCACCGACGCAACGGTTGTGCACGTCGGTCACGGCGGCAAACACGTCTTCTTCGGTCGGCTGCAGCTTGCCGCGCTGGGCCAGCTCGTGGGCGAACACGTTCAGCAGCACTTCCGAGTCGGAACTGGTGTTGACGTGACGCAGATCGGATTCGTAGATCTCTTTGGCCAACTGCTCAACGTTGGTCAGGTTACCGTTGTGCGCCAGCGTAATGCCGTAAGGCGAGTTGACGTAAAACGGTTGGGCTTCGGCCGAGGTCGAGCTGCCCGCGGTCGGATAACGGACGTGGCCGATACCCATGTGGCCGACCAGACGCTGCATGTGACGCTGTTGAAACACGTCACGCACCAGGCCATTGTCCTTGCGCAGGAACAACCGGCCATCATGGCTGGTCACGATACCGGCAGCGTCCTGGCCGCGGTGCTGGAGCACGGTTAGCGCGTCATACAGCGCCTGATTGACGTTCGACTTACCGACGATACCGACGATGCCACACATGCGACGCAACCCCTACTTAATGGATCTGAACTGAACAACACTCACTGAGGCGTTTTCGCCGACGGCAAGAGTTGCTCCTTGAACGGAATATCAGCGGGTACGCTGATTCCGCTGGCAAGCCACTGACTGCTCCACCCGAGAATCAGGTTTTTGGACCAATCAGCGACCAATAGAAATTTTGGTACGAGCTGTGATTCTTTCCACCACCCGTCCTGCTGTACCGGCCCCAGGCTCAACAGCCCGACCGCCACGACCACCAGCAACACGCCACGCGCTGCGCCGAAGGCCATGCCGAGGAATCGATCGGTCCCGGACAACCCGGTGACGCGTACCAACTCGCCGATAAGATAATTGATCATTGCGCCCACGATCAGTGTGGCGACAAACATGATGGCACAGCCCGCGATCACGCGAGCCGATGGGGTTTCGATGTATCCGGCGAGGTACTCGGACAATGAGCCACCGAACATCCAGGCGACGACTCCTGCGATGATCCAGGTCACCAGCGATAATGCTTCCTTGACGAAGCCGCGGCTCAAACTGATCAAAGCGGAGATGGCGATGATTGCAACGATCGCCCAGTCAACCCAGGTAAATGGCACAGTGCAGCCTACAGACGGATAAGGCGGCGCATTTTAGCAGAGCGCATGCCTCTCGGTAAGCTGCGATTGTCAGTGCATTTCAATCGAGGTGATAGTTTTTAGCCGCGCTCAGGCTGGAAGCGCACAACAAAACCCTTGAGGTTCTGCTGGCGACCCAACAGATCACGCAGACGATCGGCTTCGGCACGCTCGATCAGCGGACCGACAAACACCCGATTCTTGCCATCGGCCGAACGGATATAGGCGTTATAGCCTTGGCTGCGCAGGGTTTTCTGCAGACTCTCAGCGCTGGCACGACTCGACAGACTGGCCAGCTGCACCGACCAGCTCACCGACAGACCGTTGGCATCGACGCGGCTTTGCGTGGTGTCCGGCTTGCTCGAGGATGCAGTGATCGGCTGAGCAGGTGCCGGAATCGGCTTGGCCACCGCGGGAGGCGCAACAGGCTTGGTGATCATGATGGGAGCCGTCGGCGCCGGTGCGACGGGCGCAACAGGCGCCGTGTCTTCGGCGACTTCTTCGTCCGTCGGCACCGGCTCCTGCGGCAAGGTTTGCGGCTCAGGCACAGCCACCGTTTCCATTTGCACTTGCGGTACGACAGGCGCTTGCGGCGCGGCGGGCGCTTCGACAGTCACCTGACGCTGCTCGTCCTGACGGGAAAACAGCATCGGCAGGAAAATCACCGCCAGCGCAACCAGCACCAAAGCGCCAACCATGCGTTGCTTGTACGCTTTATCCAGCAAAGCCATTTGCCGCTTCCTCCGTGGAGCGCCGGGCCAGCCATTCAAGGGCCTCGGCAACACAATAAAATGATCCGAACAACAGAATCTCGTCGTCGCTGGTTGCCACCGCGCACTGCCCTTCCAGGGCGGCGGCGACACTGTCGTAAGACGTGACCGCAGCGCCAAGGTTCTGCAATACAGCGTTTAATTCAGCCACAGGACGTGCGCGCGGTGAATCCAGCGGCGCAACGGCCCAATGCTCGACACTAGCATTCAATTCGCTGACAACACCATCCAGATCCTTGTCGGCCAACAGGCCGAAAACCGCCAGGCGCTTGCCGACCGGTGGCTGCGAGGCCAGACGACGGGCCAGATACTCGGCGGCATGCGGGTTGTGACCAACATCCAGCAACAGATTCAGGCGCTTGCCGTTCCACTCGAACGAGCGGCGATCCAGTCGCCCGACCACGCGAGTGGCCTGCAACGCCGCGACAATCTGCGACGCATTCCACGGCAAGCCGAGCAGCAGATACGCCTGCAACGCCAGCGCGGCGTTTTCCATCGGCAGATCGAGCAGCGGCAAGTCACGCAATTCGACAACCCGGCCCTGCGCATCGGTGCCACGCCATTGCCAGTGCTGATCGGTGATGCCGAGATCGAAATCGCGCCCCCGCAGGAAGAACGGACAAGCCAGTTCACGCGCCTTGTCGAGCAACGGTTGCGGAGGGTTCAGATCGCCGCACAAGGCAGGTTTGCCCTGACGGAAAATTCCAGCCTTTTCGAAAGCCACGGATTCGCGGGTATCGCCCAGATAATCGGCGTGATCGACGCCAATGCTGGTGACCAGCGCAATGTCGGCATCGACCACGTTAACCGTGTCCAGACGCCCGCCCAGCCCGACTTCCAGCACCACCGCATCAAGCCCGGCCTGCTGAAAAAGCCAGAACGCCGCGAGGGTGCCCATTTCGAAGTAAGTCAGGGAAGTGTCGCCGCGCCCGGCCTCGACTGCTGCAAAGGCTGCGCACAGCTGCGCGTCAGTGGCTTCGACGCCATTGAGCTGCACCCGCTCGTTGTAACGCAGCAGGTGCGGAGAATTGTAGACACCAACGCTCAGGCCCTGCGCGCGCAGCAATGAAGCCACGAAAGCGCAGGTCGAACCCTTGCCATTGGTGCCAGTGACCGTAATCACCCGAGGCGCCGGCTGGCCCAGCCCCATGCGGGACGCTACCTGTTGCGAACGCTCCAGACCCATGTCTATGGCCGACGGGTGCAACTGCTCAAGGTAGGCGAGCCATTCGCCAAGGGTGCGCTCGGTCATAGGCCAGCAGGGACCGGAGGAACCACAATCGGCTCGATTGGCGCGGCGACGAATTTCGGCGTCGGCTTGCCAGTCATTTGTGCCAGCAGGTTACCCAGGCGTGGGCGCAGTTCCTGACGGTGGATGATCATGTCGATCGCGCCGTGTTCCAGCAGGAATTCGCTGCGCTGGAAACCTTCCGGCAGTTTTTCACGCACGGTTTGCTCGATAACACGCGGACCGGCGAAGCCGATCAGGGCTTTAGGCTCACCGACGATCACGTCGCCAAGCATCGCCAGACTCGCGGAAACACCGCCGTAGACCGGGTCGGTCAGTACGGAGATGAACGGAATGCCTTCTTCACGCAGACGCGCCAGTACCGCCGAGGTCTTGGCCATCTGCATCAGCGAGATCAGCGCTTCCTGCATGCGCGCACCACCGGAGGCGGCGAAACAGATCATCGGGCAGCGGTTTTCCAGCGCGTAGTTGGCCGCGCGCACGAAGCGCTCACCGACGATGGCGCCCATGGAACCGCCCATGAAGGCGAATTCAAAGGCCGAAACCACAACGGGCATGCCCAGCAAGGTGCCGCTGACGGAGATCAGCGCGTCTTTTTCGCCAGTCTGCTTTTGGGCAGCGGTCAGGCGATCCTTGTACTTTTTGCCGTCGCGGAATTTCAGACGGTCAACCGGCTCCAGATCGGCGCCCAGTTCGTTGCGACCTTCGGCATCGAGGAAGATGTCGATGCGCGCACGTGCGCCGATGCGCATGTGGTGGTTGCATTTAGGGCAAACGTCCAGGGTCTTTTCCAGCTCTGGACGATACAACACCGCCTCGCAAGACGGGCATTTGTGCCACAGACCTTCAGGGACCGAGCTCTTCTTGACCTCGGAACGCATGATCGAAGGGATCAGTTTGTCTACTAACCAGTTGCTCATGCTTTCTTTCTCCAGTACCGGCGGCCCGAACGCTCTGGTTCGCAGCCCCGCGTATGCCCTTCAGCTAAATTCATGTGTGTGGCGATGGTTGCCGGACTGCCACGATCAGCGCGAAACATGACCTGCGTGCTATCCAGCAACCCTCAGCCGCGCCTGCTTTGTGCAAGTGCATTGATGGACGGCGGCAGACTGCCAGCCGTCACATCAATATGGCGCTTTGCGTACCGCGTTGATGAACGCGTGAATCTTTGCGTGATCCTTGATGCCCTTGCTCGCCTCTACCCCACCGCTGACATCCACCGCGTAGGGTTTTACCCGGGCCACGGCATCCGCGACATTATCAGGGGTCAAACCACCCGCCAGAATCAATGGCTTGCTCAAACCCCGCGGAATCAAAGACCAGTCGAACGCCTCACCGGTTCCGCCGGGCACGCCTTCGACATAGGTGTCGAGCAGCACGCCACTGGCGCTCGGATAGGCATCGACCGCCGCCGCAATGTCATCACCAGCCTTGACCCGCAACGCCTTGATGTACGGACGATGCCAACCTTCGCAATCTTCCGCGACTTCATCACCATGGAACTGCAACAGATCCAGCGGCACGGCATCGAGGATTTCCCCCAACTCGCAGCGGCTGGCGTTGACGAACAGGCCCACGGTGGTCACGAACGGCGGCAATGCCTGAATAATCGCTCGCGCCTGCTGCACCGTCACCGCGCGGGGACTCTTGGCGTAGAACACGAACCCGATCGCATCCGCCCCGGCCTCAACGGCGGCCAGCGCATCTTCTATGCGGGTAATCCCGCAGATCTTGCTGCGAACGGCTGGCATATCGAGAAAAACTCCGAGGCAAAATCCGGGAAAGTCCCGGATGGTAACAAAAGCGTTCGAGGGCGTCAGCCGTCAAGTTCGGAGAAACCCGTAAGGAAATGTGGCCCGATAAAACGCTCGGGCAACGGGAATTCGTCGTGGTACTCGACCTGCACCAGATACAAGCCGTACGGATGCGCCGTGACGCCGCCGGAACGGCGCTCGCGGCTTTCCAGCACTTCCTTCATCCACTCGACCGGGCGCTCGCCGGCACCAATGGTCATCAACACACCGGCGATGTTGCGCACCATATGATGCAGAAACGCATTGGCGCGGATGTCGAGCACGATCATCTTGCCGTGACGGGTCACGCGCAGGTGATGCATCTTCTTGATCGGCGACTTGGCCTGGCACTGGCCGGCACGGAAGGCACTGAAATCGTGGGTGCCAATCAGGTACTGCGCGGCCTCAGCCATGCGCTCGACGTCCAGCGGACGGTGGTTCCAGGTGATCTCTTCGTTGAGATGCGCCGGGCGAATCTGATCGTTGTAGATCACGTAGCGATAGCGCCGCGCGATAGCTTTGAACCGCGCATGAAAATGCGCCGGCATCACCCGCGCCCAACTCACGCTGATGTCATGCGGCAGATTGATGTTGGCGCCCATGACCCAGGCTTTCAGCGAACGATCGACCGTCGTATCGAAATGCACCACTTGCCCGCAGGCATGCACGCCGGCGTCGGTGCGCCCGGCGCACTGTAGCGAAACCGGCGAATTGGCGACTTTCGACAGGGCTTTTTCGAGTTCTTCCTGCACCGTCGCCACACCCGTCAACTGACGCTGCCAGCCGCTGTAGCGCGAGCCTTTGTACTCAACGCCCAGCGCGACGCGGTAAAAGCCGTCGGGGGCCATTTCGGCGACCGGGTTATCTATGTTTGCCAAGGTGGGACAGCCTGCTGTTTGTGCAAAGGCGGGCATTATAAGGCTGTGGTTCAGGGATGCCAGAGGGTTCTCTGTCGCCTGAGCGGCCCCCATCGCTGGCAAGCCAGCTCCCACAGTTTCTGCCGCGCACACAAACCCTGTGGGAGCTGGCTTGCCAACGATGACAATAGCCAAGACGACACACATTCCGGCACAAACAAAAACGGCAGCCTCACCGGGCTGCCGTTTTCGTTTACCGCTGGACTTACTACAGGCTCGAGAGCATGTCCTTGGCCTCGCCCCGCTGCTTCTCGTCACCCTCGGTCAACACTTCGTTGAGGATGTCGCGTGCACCGTCGCTGTCGCCCATGTCGATGTAGGCTTGGGCCAGATCGAGCTTGGTAGCGGCTTCATCAGTGCCGGCAAGGAAGTCGAAATCATCTTCGCCCAGATCACCACCGATTGCCGCATCAGCTTCGGTGAAAGTCGGTTCGGCAATGCTTTGCGACAGGCGATCCAGCTCGGCGTTGACGTCATCGAGCTCGGCCGCGAACGTATCAGGTTCAGCCGCTGGGTTGCTGTCCATTTCATCGGCCAGCGACAGATCGAAATCAGCCGGCAGCTCCAGATCATCCTGCGGCACGTCAGCCACCACCGGCGCCTCGACCGGCGGCAGATCTTTCACGCCTTCGTCCAGGTCCAGCAGGAAGTCATCGTCCGCCAGGTCAACCGCTGGAGCCGGCTCGGCACCGAGGTCCAGATCGAGGTCGAAGTCCGACAGGTCGTCCAGATTCTCTTTGATATCAGTCTGCTGTTGCAGCACCGATTCGAAGCTCAGGTCGTCGTCGGACGGGAACTCGTCCAGCTCCACCGGCGCTTCGGGCTCAACCACAGGCGCAGGCTCAACCGGCGTGATGTTGTCGAGATCGTCCAGGCTCAGGTCAAACGCACTGTCCAGATCATCTTCAACAGCAGCCGGCGCCGGTGCTTCAGGCTCATCCAGCAGCAGATCCTTGACGTATTGCGCGTCCAGCTCGGCAGCCACGGCAGCAGCGGCCAGACCCGCCGCAGCGACGACGGCCATGGCTGGGAAGCGGCTTTTCAGCTCTTCGACCTTGGCGAAGTTGTCGCCATTGGCCACCAGTTGACGCTCCTGACCGACGAACGCATCACGGTCGCCCTGCTGACCGTAGACCTCCATCAGCTTCAGACGCAGATCACTGCGCTGCGGCTCCAGGCTGACGCCCTCTTCCAGCAGCGCGGCAGCCTGATTCAGGCGACCGGCGTTGATGTGCGACTGCGCCTTGTCGAGCACGTCATCGGAGCGCTCGGCGGCCGGTGCCACCAGCGGCGCGGCGATCGGCTCAGCCATCACGATCGGGGCGACTACCGGAGCCACTACGGCTGCCGGAGCAGGTGCTGGTGCCGGGGTGTTGAGCTTGACGCTCGCCGCCGGGGTTTCCAGACCTTCGAAGCTGCTTTCCGGCAGATCCTGCTCAGCGGAGAACTCTTGTTCCTCCGACAGGGCACGGGCCATGCGCAGATGTTTCTCGGCTTCCTGCTGAGCTTTGCGGCGACGTGCCAGCAACAGCAGCAGGAGCAGCAGAACCACCGCACCGCCACCGATCAGCCCCAGCAGAATCGGGTTGGTCAGCAGCTCGTTGAAGGTTTTCTCTTCATCGACAGGCGGCTTTGGTGCGACCACTGGCTCAACTGGCGTTTCAGCCGGCGGCGCAATGGCAGACTCTGGCGTCGGCGCCGCTTCTGCCGGGGTGGCCGGCGGGGTGGCAGCCAGTTCAGCCGTGATCGCAGGCACTGCCGGTGCAGCAGCGTTGGCGGCTGGCGCTGCGCCCGCCCCTTCAGCCTGCAGTTTCGCCAATTGATTGTTTTTCAGCTCGATGAGTTTTTGCAGCTTGTCCATCTGGCTTTGCAAATCGGACACGCGGCTTTTCAGTTCCTCATTGTCACGACGGGTCGTGTCGAGGCTTTCCTGAGTGACCGCAAGCTTGTTGCTCAGCGCCTTGGCGTCACCCGCCGGGCCTTTGCCGCGCGCCTTGGCGCTTTCGGCGGAAACCAGGCTCAGATTGTCCTGGGCGTTCTGTGCTGCACCGGTATTGCCACGACCACGGTTGGTCGCATCGAGCTGCTGCTGACCAGTGCCCGGCTTGGCCACATAACGACGGCCCTGACGCCAGGCTTCGTTCTGCGCTGCCACTTCGGCAATCGCTTTGGATTGCGGCAATGCCGTGCTTTGTACCGAATCCGGCAGGCGCAGCACCTGACCGGTTTTCAGGCGGTTGATGTTGCCGCCGATGAACGCATCCGGGTTCAAGGCTTGAATGGCCAGCATGGTTTGCTGCACCGAGCCGCCGGTACGCGCCTTCGCGGCGATTTCCCACAGGGTATCGCGCGGCGTGGTGGTGTACTGCGTCGGGTGCGTGGCGCCAGTAGTCGGCGCAGCGATGGTCTGCGACGGCGCCGGTTGCGCGGCGGCGTCAGCGGTCTGCGGCGAGAACTTCGACGGATCGAGCAGCACGCTGTAGTCGCGCAGCAGACGGCCGTTCGGCCACATCACCTGCACGAGGAATTTGACCATCGGTTCCGACAGTGGCTTGCTCGAGGTGACGCGCAGCACGCTTTTGCCGCTGGCGTTGAGTACCGGCGTGAAGGTCAGATCGTTGAGAAAGGCCTGGCGGTCGACGCCGGCCTTGGCAAAATCTTCGGGTGAAGCCAGGCTCGGCACCACTTCGGCAGCGGTGAGATCCTTGACGTCGAGCAGCTCGATTTCAGCCACCAGCGGCTGGTTCAGGGTCGACTTCAGGGTCAGCTCCCCGAGCCCGAGGGCATGCGCCATACCGGAGGACAGCGCCGAGGCGGCCGCTATTGCTAACACCAGTTTGCGAACTTGAACCATAGCCTCATCCTTTGTTTGAACGTTCCTCGGCCAGCGAGAAGATGTTGAATACCGCTGCCGTAAGGCATTGCGCGCGACGACGACAGATGTCGCGCGCGATTATTTCTTTGATGCCCCGGAATGTCCCGGAGGGTGACACGTTATCAAGCAATCCGGGCAAGCATAGCGCTCACCTAGAATCAGTCGACAAATTGTTGCCAAGTATCTTTTACAGCAGGTCTTTTATCAACAATTCAGCCACCTGCACAGCGTTAAGGGCCGCGCCTTTGCGTACGTTATCTGACGTCAGCCACAGATTTAGTTCCGCCGGGTCGTCGACACCGCTGCGCACGCGACCAACATAGACAACATCCTGCCCTACCGCGTCACCGACTGCAGTCGGGTAATCACCGGCTTCGACCAGCTCGATACCGGCCGCGTCTTCGAGTGCAGCGTTGACTTTCGCCAGGTCGACAGCCGACGTTGACTGCAAGGTCACGCTAAAGCTATCGCCAAAAAACACCGGGGCTTGAACGCAAGTTGCGGAAATCTTTAATAAAGGCTTGGCCAGCACCTGACGCAACTCGCGCACCAGACGTTTTTCCAGCAACGTATGGCCCTGCGCGTCGGGCGTGCCGACCTGCGCCAGCAGGTTGAAGGCCATCTGCCGATCAAAGAAGGTCGGTTCCAGCGGGCGCATGTTCAGCAGCTCGGCGGTCTGTCGCGCGAGCTCGGAAACGGCTTCGCGACCCTGCGCGGAAACAGCCAGATTGGCGGTGACATTGACGTATTGCAGATCGATCAGATCAAGCAGCGGCGCCAGCACCACGGCCAGCGAAGTAGCCGACGGGCTTGGGCTGCTGACCTGGAACGGTGCTTTCAAACCGGCGAGCACATCGGCGTTGGCTTCCGGTACCACCTGCGGCGCCTGATCGGCCGGCAAGGCGCCGGACAGGTCGATCAGCGAGCAGCCGGCGGCGTGGGCACGGGCGGCGTAACTCAAGGTGATGGCCGGGCCGGCGGCGAAGAACACCAGTTTGACCTTGCTGAAATCGAACTCGTCGACTTCGCGAACGCGCACGTTCTTGTTGCGGAACAGCACCGAACTGCCGGCGGATTCGCTGCTCGCCAGCAGGTGCAGGTTAGCAACCGGGAAGCTGCGCTCTTCGAGAATCTGTACGAGGGTTTCGCCGACAGTACCGGTGGCGCCGATCACGGCAATATCTAGGGTCTGGGTCATGGTGCGAGCCTCTGGCGAAACGGGGGGAGCGGCACTTTACCGGGTGACTGGCGCCCAGGCAATTTCTGCCGGGGATTTGCGGTGCCTCAACCGGCCTCATCGCTGGCAAGCCAGCTCCCACAGGTTTCTGTGTTGTGCATGAATCTTGTGTACAACACTGAACACTGTGGGAGCTGGCTTGCCAGCGATGAGGCCAGTCCAGACACCCTAGAAACTCCAGGCATAAAAAAACCCGCACCTCTCACAAGGCACGGGTTCTTTCATTACTTCAAGCGATCAACGCTCAAGCAAAATCCGCAGCATGCGACGCAGCGGTTCGGCCGCGCCCCACAGCAGTTGGTCGCCGACGGTGAAGGCACCGACGAATTGCGAACCCATGTTCAGCTTGCGCAGACGACCCACCGGAACATTCAGGGTGCCGGTGACCTTGGTCGGACTCAGCTCCTGCATGCTGATTTCGCGCTGGTTCGGCACCAGTTTGACCCAAGGGTTGTGCTGGCTGATCAGCCCTTCGATATCGGCGATCGGTACGTCTTTGTTCAGCTTGATGGTCAGCGCCTGGCTGTGGCAACGCATCGCGCCGATGCGCACGCAGATGCCGTCGACCGGGATCGGGCTCTTGAAGCGACCGAGAATCTTGTTGGTCTCGGCCTGGGCTTTCCACTCTTCACGGCTCTGGCCGTTCGGCAGTTCCTTGTCGATCCACGGGATCAGGCTGCCGGCCAAAGGTACGCCGAAGTTTTCGGTCGGATACGCTTCGCTGCGCATGGCGTCGGCAACGCGACGGTCGATGTCGAGGATCGCACTGGCAGGATCGGCCAGTTGATCGGCGACAGCGGCGTGGGTCGCGCCCATTTGCTTGATCAGTTCACGCATGTTCTGCGCGCCGGCACCGGAGGCCGCCTGATAGGTCATGGCGCTCATCCACTCGACCAGACCGGCCTCGAACAGACCGCCCAGACCCATCAGCATCAGGCTGACGGTGCAGTTGCCGCCGATGTAGTTCTTGGTGCCCGCGTCGAGCTGCTGGTCGATGACCTTGCGGTTGACCGGATCAAGAATGATCACCGCGTCATCGTTCATGCGCAGGCTCGAGGCCGCGTCGATCCAGTAACCCTGCCAGCCGGCTTCGCGCAGCTTGGGGAACACTTCGCTGGTGTAGTCGCCGCCCTGGCAGGTCAGAATCACGTCGAGGGTCTTCAGCTCGTCAATGCTGTAAGCATCCTTGAGCGGAGCAATGTCCTTGCCCACGGACGGGCCTTGGCCACCGACGTTGGACGTGGTGAAAAACACCGGCTCGATTAGATCGAAATCCTGCTCTTCCAGCATCCGCTGCATGAGCACGGAACCGACCATCCCGCGCCAACCGATCAGACCTACACGTTTCATCGCAACTACACCTTCTTGAAAAGTGGGCCGCTGCTTTGTATTGAATTTCGCAGCGGGCCCGAGAGATTACAGATTCCGCAGCGCGGCGACTACTGCGTCGCCCATTTCCTGCGTACCGACTTTGCTGCAACCGGCCGAATAGATGTCACCGGTGCGCAGGCCTTGATCCAGCACCACGCTCACGGCTTTCTCGATGGCATCGGCCGCGTCATGCAGATTGAAGCTGTAACGCAGCATCATCGACACCGACAGAATGGTCGCCAACGGGTTGGCGATGCCTTTGCCAGCGATGTCCGGAGCGGAACCGTGGCAAGGCTCGTACATGCCCTTGTTGTTCGAATCCAGCGAGGCCGACGGCAACATGCCGATGGAGCCGGTGAGCATCGACGCTTCGTCGGACAGGATGTCGCCGAACAGGTTGTCGGTGACGATCACGTCGAACTGCTTCGGCGCGCGCACCAGTTGCATCGCAGCGTTGTCGACGTACATGTGGCTCAGTTCGACTTCCGGGTAATCCTTGGCCACTTGCTCGACCACTTCACGCCACAGTTGGCTGGACGCCAGCACGTTGGCCTTGTCCACCGAGCAGAGCTTCTTGCCACGGACCATGGCCATGTCGAAACCGACACGGGCGATGCGGCGGATTTCGCTCTCGCTGTACGGCAGCGTGTCGTAGGACTGACGCTCGCCGTTTTCCAGAGTACGGGTGCCGCGCGGCGCGCCGAAGTAGATGCCACCGGTCAGCTCACGGACGATGAGGATGTCCAGACCGGCAACGATTTCCGGCTTCAGGCTAGACGCGTCAGCCAGTTGCGGATAAAGGATCGCCGGACGCAGGTTGCCGAACAGGCCCAATTGCGCACGGATTTTCAGCAGGCCGCGTTCAGGGCGGATGTCACGCTCGATGGCGTCCCATTTCGGGCCGCCAACGGCGCCCAGCAGCACAGCGTCAGCAGCGCGGGCGCGGTCGAGGGTTTCGTCGGCCAGCGGCACGCCGTGCTTGTCGATGGCGGCGCCACCGATCACGTCATGGCTCAGCTCGAAGCCCAGGCTGTATTTGTCGTTGGCCAGCTCCAGCACCTTGACCGCTTCGGCCATGATTTCCGGACCAATACCGTCACCTGGGAGAATCAGAATCTGCTTGCTCATGCTTTCCTCGTGTCTTCAGTCGGTGCGCCTTTACCGGCGCGCCCGGAAAAATTCTTATCGCTCGGCCATCAGTACGATCACATCGGTACTGAACGAGCCGTCGGCATCAATCTCGAAATATTCGCGCACTTCGTTGCCCATCGACTGCTGCAACTGGCGGATCGCTGCGCGCATCACTTCGGGTGTACGCATGCGTTCAACCCAACTGGTGTACTCCAGACGCAGGCGCTGACGCGTGGTACTGCGCACATGCAAACCGGCCTCGCTGACCTGCCGCAACCATTCGGCGGCGGAATAATCGCGCACATGACTGGTGTCGCGCAGTACCTCGACGCTTTGCAGGTAAGTGTCGAACAACGGACTGCCCGGTGACAACACATCAACGAACGCCGCCACACCGCCCGGTTTCAGCACCCGGCGCACTTCACGCAGAGCCACACCGAGATCGCTCCAGTGATGCGCCGAATACCGGCTGAACACGAAGTCGAACTCGCCATCGGCAAACGGCAGACGCTCGGCGGCGCCGTTGACCGTGGCAATGTTGCTCATGCCGCGTTCAACGGCAGCGGCGGCGACCACGTCGAGCATTTGCTGCGACAGGTCGTAGGCGACCACTTCCCTGACCAGCGGTGCGACGTGGAAACTGACGTGACCGGCGCCGCAGCCCAAGTCCAGCACCCGCGCTTCGCCCTGCCCGGCCAGCTCAGCTTGTAGCAGGGCGAATTCGGTGCCTTGCGCGTGAACGGCGCTGCTCAGGTAGGCGGCGGCCTGTTCACCGAATTGCTTTTGTACGACCTGGGTGTGCTGGGCGGTGCTGGTCATGGCCACATCCTGTATTTGTGTTGTTTGGGCTGGCCCCTTCGCGAGCAGGCTCGCTCCCACAGGGGAATGCATTTCAAGTGTGGGAGCGAGCCTGCTCGCGAAGGGGCCGGCCCTGACTACATCAATCTCGAATCAATCACGCGTCGCGGAACAACCACGGTTGGCTCACACGATGCTTGGCCTCAAACGTCGCAATCGCATCACCGTCCTGCAAGGTCAGGCCGATATCGTCCAGACCATTCAACAGGCAGTGCTTGCGGAACGCATCGATCTCAAAGCTGTACACCTTGCCATCCGGACGGGTCACGGTCTGCGCCTGCAGATCGACCTGCAACTGATAACCCGGCTCGGCCTCGACCTGCTTGAACAACTCATCCACTTCAGCGTCGCTCAAGATGATCGGCAGCAAGCCGTTCTTGAAGCTGTTGTTGAAGAAGATGTCGGCGTAGCTCGGCGCGATGATGCTGCGGAAACCGTATTCTTCCAGCGCCCACGGCGCGTGTTCACGGCTGGAACCGCAACCGAAGTTCTCACGGGCCAGCAAGACGCTGGCGCCTTGATAACGCTCGGCGTTAAGGACGAAGTCCTTGTTCAGCGGGCGTTTGGAGTTGTCCTGATACGGCTGGCCGACATCAAGGTAACGCCATTCGTCGAACAGGTTCGGACCGAAACCGGTGCGTTTGATCGACTTCAAGAACTGCTTCGGAATGATCTGGTCGGTGTCGACGTTGGCACGATCCAAAGGCGCAACAAGACCAGTGTGCTGGGTAAAAGCTTTCATGCTGCGCTCCTTTAAATCAATTCACGAACGTCGATGAAACGACCGTTCACCGCTGCCGCAGCCGCCATGGCCGGGCTGACGAGGTGGGTCCGGCCACCGGCGCCCTGACGGCCCTCGAAGTTACGGTTGGAAGTCGAGGCGCAATGCTCGCCGGACTCCAAACGGTCCGGGTTCATCGCCAGGCACATCGAGCAACCCGGCTCACGCCATTCAAAACCGGCTTCGAGGAAAATCTTGTCGAGACCTTCGGCTTCAGCCTGCGCTTTGACCAGACCCGAGCCCGGCACCACGATCGCTTGCTTGATGGTCGAAGCGACCTTGCGGCCCTTGGCGATCACCGCTGCAGCGCGCAAGTCTTCGATCCGCGAGTTGGTGCAGGAACCGATAAACACGCGATCCAGCTGAATGTCGGTGATCGCCTGATTGGCGGTCAAACCCATGTATTTCAAGGCGCGGACGATCGAGTCGCGCTTGACCAGATCCATCTCTTTGGCCGGGTCCGGCACGTTCTGATCAACGGCCAGAACCATTTCCGGCGAAGTGCCCCAGCTGACTTGCGGCTTGATCTGCGCAGCGTCGAGTTCGACCACGGTGTCGAACTTGGCGTCGGCGTCGGAGACCAGATCTTTCCAGGCTTCGACGGCCATGTCCCATTCCGCGCCTTTCGGAGCGAATGGACGGCCCTTCACGTAATCGACGGTCTTTTGATCCGCTGCCACCAAGCCAACGCGGGCGCCGGCTTCGATGGACATGTTGCAGATGGTCATGCGGCCTTCGACGGACAAGTCGCGGATCGCGCTGCCAGCGAATTCGATGGCGTGGCCGTTACCGCCGGCGGTGCCGATCTTGCCGATGACCGCGAGGACGATGTCCTTGGCGGTCACGCCGAACGGCAATTGCCCTTCAACGCGCACCAGCATGTTTTTCATTTTCTTCGCGACCAGACACTGGGTGGCGAGCACATGCTCGACCTCGGAAGTGCCGATACCGTGCGCCAGAGCGCCGAAGGCGCCGTGAGTCGAGGTGTGCGAGTCGCCGCAGACCACGGTCATGCCCGGCAAGGTCGCGCCCTGCTCCGGGCTGATGACGTGGACGATGCCTTGGCGGACGTCGTTCATCTTGAATTCGACGATGCCGTATTCATCGCAGTTGTCATCGAGGGTCTGAACCTGCAAACGCGAAACCTGATCGGCAATGGCTTCGATGCCGCCCTTGCGCTCTGGCGTCGTTGGTACGTTGTGGTCCGGGGTCGCGATGTTGGCATCGATGCGCCAAGGCTTGCGCCCGGCCAGACGCAGGCCTTCAAAGGCTTGCGGCGAAGTCACTTCGTGAATGATGTGACGATCGATATAGATCAGCGCCGAGCCATCGTCGCGCTGCTTGACCAAATGCGAATCCCAGAGCTTGTCGTAGAGCGTTTTGCCGGCCATCAGACGGTTCCTCATCAGCTTGTTTCTATGCCTTGGGCTTATCAATAACCCTTTGGCTTGTGAGGCCGATCCTATGGGGTTAGATTAAATAACTCAAATTCATATTTTTTATGCTTTGGATAACCAACTGGAATACGAACATGGATCTGGCCAACCTCAACGCTTTTATCGCGATTGCCGAGACCGGCAGCTTCTCCGGCGCCGGCGAACGGCTGCACCTGACGCAGCCGGCGATCAGCAAACGCATCGCCGGGCTGGAGCAGCAATTGAAGGTGCGCCTGTTTGATCGGCTGGGCCGTGAAGTCGGCCTGACCGAGGCCGGCCGCGCCCTGCTGCCACGGGCGTATCAGATTCTCAACGTGCTGGACGATACCCGTCGCGCCCTGACCAACCTCACCGGCGAAGTCAGCGGTCGCCTGACCCTGGCCACCAGTCACCACATCGGTTTGCACCGTTTGCCGCCACTCCTAAGGGAATTCACCCGCCGTTACCCACAGGTGGCGCTGGATATTCAGTTCCTCGATTCGGAAGTGGCCTACGAGGAAATTCTCCATGGCCGCGCTGAACTGGCAGTCATCACCCTGGCGCCGGAACCTCACGCACTGGTCAAAGCCACACCTGTCTGGGACGACCCGCTGGATTTCGTGGTCGCCCCGGAGCATTCGCTGATCAGCAATGGCCCGGTCAATCTGGCGGACATTGCCGGTCATCCGGCGGTTTTCCCCGGCGGCAACACCTTTACCCACCATATTGTCCAACGCTTGTTCGAGGCCCAAGGGCTGACGCCGAACATCGCCATGAGCACCAACTACCTGGAAACCATCAAGATGATGGTGTCGATTGGCCTGGCCTGGAGCGTTTTGCCGCGCACCATGCTCGATGATCAAGTGGCGAGCATCGCTTTACCGGGCATACAGCTCACTCGCCAGCTAGGCTATATCCTGCACACCGAACGGACGCTATCGAATGCGGCAAAAGCCTTTATGGCACTGCTGGACGCACAAATCGATCTGCCAGGGACTTGAGGCCAACTTGTGCTACTCCTATAGAGCCGCCGCCCCTGTGCCTAACGCCACCATCAGCTCAAGGCTTGTCCACGATGCCGAAATCTGTTGACCGAATTCCGCCGATGCCGCGTATTCAGGCGATTGACCCGCGTCATTCCGAGCAGAGCTGGGAAAGCGCGCCGCAATTGCTGGCGGCGCTCAACGGTGCGCGGCTCGGCGCCTGGTATTGGGACATCGAGCGCGGGCAGATCAGTTGGTCGCGTGGTACCCAGGCCTTATTCGGCTTCGATCCTCGGCAACCGCTGCCCAAAGATCTGGAATACCTCGACTTGCTGCCGCCGGAAGACCGGGCGAAAACCGTCCGCGCCTTCCACGCGGTGATTGCCGGGGCGCCGCTGGAACAGGCGATGCACCACCGCATCCGCTGGCCCGACGGCAGCCTGCACTGGCTGGAGATCAGCGGCAGCCTGTTGCCGGATAAAAACGGCCGTCCCCGAATGATCGGGGTGATTCGTGAAATCACCCACCAGCGCCAACGCGAACAGGCCCTGAGCAGCTCGGAGAAACGTTTCGCGACACTTTTTCACCTGTGCCCGAACATGGTCCTGCTGACCCGCCAGGAAGACGGCCTGATCAGCGAGGCCAATCAGTATTTCGAAAGCCTGTTCGGCTGGCCGGTGCAGAGCGCCATCGGTCGTACCACGCTGGAACTGGGCCTGTGGGTACATCCTGAGCAGCGCGCCGAACTGGTCAAGAAGACCAACACCAAGGGCGAATTGATCAGCATGGAAGTGCAGTTTCGCGCCAGCAACGGGCAGATCCACGACGGCATTCTCAGTGCGCAGAAAGTCGAACTCGAAGGCCAGCCCTATCTGCTCAGCACCTTCCTCGACACCACCGAACGCAAAGCCGCCGAACACGCCTTGAAGGACAGCCAGGAACGTCTCGATCTGGCGCTGGACTCGGCGCAACTCGGCACCTGGGACTGGCACATTCCCAGCGGCATGCTCTACGGCTCGGCGCGGGCCGCGCAATTGCACGGTCTGGAACCGAAACCGTTTCATGAATCGTTCGAAGAGTTTTTCGAAGGCGTGCCCGGCGAAGAGCGCGACAGCATGCGCGACGCCTACCGCAGCCTGCGCGAAGGCCCGGCGGGCAATTATCAACTGACCTATCGCGTGCAACTGCCGGACGGCAGCTCGCGCTATCTGGAAAGCCGTGCCCGCCTCTACCGTGACGATAATGGCGCGCCGCTGCGCATGGCCGGGACGTTGCTCGACATCACCGATCAGGTCGAACGTGAACAGCGGTTGGTGGCCTCGGAAGAGAAATTCGCCACGCTGTTCCAGGTCAGCCCGGACCCGATCTGCGTCACCCGCCAGGACAGTGGCGAGTTCATCGAAATCAATAACAGTTTTACCCAGACGTTCGGCTGGAGCGCCGCCGACGTCATCGGTCACACCGCCGAAGAAATCGGCCTGTGGGACGCCTCGGCAAAAAGCCTGCAACGCATCGAACGGGTCATCCGCGAACAGGGTTTGAGCAATGTCGCGATCATCGTCCAGCACAAGGACGGCCAGTCGCTGACCTGTGTGATCTCCAGCCGACAGATCAGCGTCGGCGATCAGCCGTGTATCGTCACCACTCTGCGCGACATCACCCAGCAGCAGCGCTCGGAAGCGGCGCTGAAAGCCAGTGAGGAGAAATTCGCCAAGGCATTCCACTCCAGTCCCGACGCAATCACCATCACCGAACGCGACACCGGGCGTTATCTGGAGGTCAACGACGGTTTTTGCCGTCTCACTGGCTATCGTGCCGAAGAGGTCGTGGGCAAAACGGTTTATCAGGTGGGTATTTGGGCTGAAGAGAAACAGCGTTCGGCGTTACTCGCCGAGTTGCAGATCAAGGGCCGCGTGCACCATCAGGAAATGCTCGGGCGCAACAAACGCGGGGAAATGCTGACCGTGGAGGTCTCGGTCGAGCCGATCACTCTCAATGAAACCGCGTGCCTGCTGCTGACCGCGCGGGACGTCAGCCTGCTGAAAAACGCCGAAGCGCAGATTCGCCATCTGGCCTATCACGACCCGCTGACCAACCTGCCCAATCGCGCCTTGCTGATGGATCGCCTGAGCCAGCAGATCGCCCTGCTCAAGCGCCACAACCTGCGTGGCGCGCTACTTTTCCTCGATCTCGATCACTTCAAGCACATCAACGATTCCCTCGGCCATCCGGTCGGCGACACGGTGCTGAAGATCATCACCGCGCGGCTCGAAGCCAGTGTGCGCATGGAAGACACGGTCGCGCGCCTCGGTGGCGACGAGTTTGTCGTGCTGCTCAGCGGCCTCGAAGGCTCGCGCAATGAAGTCAGCGCGCAAGTGCGCAATCTGGCCGACACCCTGCGTGAACTGCTCTCGGAACCGATGTTCCTCGACGGCCAGCGCCTGCAAGTGACGCCGAGCATCGGCGTGGCGCTGATCCCCGATCATGGCTCGACGCCGACCGACCTGCTCAAACGCGCCGACATTGCCC
The DNA here is from genome assembly GCF_031882575.1 of Pseudomonas sp. VD-NE ins. Taxonomy (NCBI): domain Bacteria; kingdom Pseudomonadati; phylum Pseudomonadota; class Gammaproteobacteria; order Pseudomonadales; family Pseudomonadaceae; genus Pseudomonas; species Pseudomonas sp. VD-NE ins. Next base: position 2,270,449 of record NZ_CP134772.1, on the reverse strand, counting down.
TGTACCGGGCCAAGGATTCCGGGCGCAACACCACGCAGATGTATCACAACACCATGCAGAAAGCCGCCAGCGAACGGCTACGCATGGAGACTGACTTGCGTCTGGCGCTGTCGCGCGGTGAATTCAACGTGCACTTTCAGCCGCAGGTCGACGCCCGCGACAACCGCATCATTGGCGCCGAAGCCCTGGTGCGCTGGAATCACCCGGAACTGGGCGCACAGTCACCCACCGAGTTCATCAAAGTGCTGGAGGACAGCGGCCTGATTCTCGAAGTTGGTACATGGATCCTCGACGAAGCCTGCAACGCCTTCAAACAACTTATTGTGCTGAAGCTGGTCGATCCGCTGAATTTCAGCCTGTGCGTGAACATCAGTCCACGGCAGTTCCGCCAGAACGACTTCGTCGAACGCATCGAGCACAGCATGAGCAGCCATGGCTTGCCCTGCTCGCTGCTGAAACTGGAAATCACCGAAGGTATCGTCATCCAGAATCTGGAAGACACCATCAGCAAAATGCGCCGGCTGAAAAAGCTCGGCGTAAGTTTCGCCATGGATGATTTCGGCACCGGTTATTCGTCGCTGACTTACCTCAAGCGCCTGCCGGTGGACACGCTGAAAATCGATCAATCGTTTATCCGCGATGCGACGACCGATCCGAACGATGCCGAGATCATCCGCGCGATCGTCGCCATGGCGCGCAGCCTCGAGCTGGAGGTGATTGCAGAAGGTGTGGAGACCCCCGAACAACTGGCGTTCCTGCAAGGTCTGGGCTGCCATTTGTATCAGGGCTATCTGCATAGCCGACCGGTTGCGCTCGATGATCTGAAAAAGCTCCTGCCATAACCGGTGCACGTTGCAACAGACGCGCAATTGCCACGGTTTGCGGCAACCTGTAGGGTCGCGTTTTTTGCGCCGTTTCGAGATCTGTCATGCAGGATGCAACCCTCCCCCGCCCGGCTCTGCTGGGCATCGACCTTGGCACCACCAACAGTCTGATCGCCGTCTGGCAGGACGGTCAGGCCCGCCTGATTCCCAATGCTCTGGGCGATGTGCTGACGCCCTCGGTGGTCAGCCTCGATGAAGACGACACGATTCTGGTCGGTAAAGCCGCCCGCGCCCGCCTGACCACGCACCCGGAGCGAACCGCTGCGGCGTTCAAGCGTTTCATGGGCAGCGATAAACAAGTCCAGCTCGGCACACGTCAGTTCAGCCCCGAAGAGTTGTCGGCGCTGGTGCTCGGCTCACTCAAGCAGGACGCCGAAGCCTTTCTCGGCCACGCCGTGTCGGAAGCGGTGATTTCCGTGCCGGCGTATTTCAGCGATGAACAACGCAAACGCACGCTGTTCGCCGCCGAACTGGCCGGGCTCTCGGTGACGCGTCTGATCAACGAGCCGACCGCCGCTGCCATGGCTTACGGGCTGCATGAGCAGAAGTTCGAACGCACGCTGATCTTCGATCTGGGCGGCGGCACCTTCGACGTTACGGTGCTGGAATACGCTTTGCCTCTGATCGAAGTACACGCCTCCACCGGCGACAACTTTCTCGGCGGCGAAGACTTCACCGCTGCGCTGTTGCAGGCCTGCCTGAAACACTGGCAACTGACCCCGGCCATGGTCGATGCGCAAAGCATGGCCAGCCTCGGTGATGCGCTTGAGCAACTGAAATGCAAACTCGGCGAAGGCATTCAACACCTGAGCTGGCGCCACGCCGACAAGACGTTCGAATGGTCACTGGATGAAGCGGCTGCGGTAAAAATCTGGGAGCCTCTGCTGGCGCGTTTGCGCGCTCCGATAGAACAGGCCCTGCGCGATGCCCGACTGAAGCCGCGCGACCTCGACAGCCTGGTGCTGGTCGGCGGCGCCACGCGCATGCCGGCGGTGCAGCAGATGGTCGCCACGCTGTTCGGACGTCTGCCTTACCGGCATCTTGATCCGGATACCATTGTTGCGCTGGGGGCAGCGACGCAAGCGGCGTGCAAGGCGCGTGACGGGGCGGTTGAAGAGTTGATTCTGACGGATGTCTGCCCGTATACGCTGGGTATCGAGACCATCCGTGGCAAAGACATCGACGGCGCGTTTTCGCCGATCATCGAACGTAACACCATCATCCCGACGTCACGGGTGGAACGCTATTACACCACCCATCCTCAGCAGTCGGTGCTGCGCATCGCGGTCTATCAGGGTGAGCGGCCGTGGGTGTGCGACAACATTCTCATTGACGCTTTCGATGTCACCTTGACGCCCACCGCGCACATCCAGGCGCTGGATGTACGTTTCAGTTATGACATCAACGGTTTGCTCGAGGTGGACGTCACCCTGCTCGAAACCGGCGAGCGTCACAGTCACAGCATTGACCGCAGCCCCACGGGCCTGGATGAGCAAGCGCGCCGAGACAGCCATAACCGGCTGTCGACGCTGAAGGTCCATCCACGCGATGCACTGCCCAACCGCACATTGCTGGCCCGTCTGGAGCGGGCATGGATGCAGAGCCTCGGTGCGCAACGCGAGCACATTGCCGAGTGGCTGCACAGTTTCACCACAGTGCTCGGCGGCCAGCAATCAGTGGAGATCGCCAGCCATCGCACAGAGCTGAACAAGGCACTGGATCAACTGCGCCTCTAGCCGTTGAGCCGCCGCAAGGCAGCCTGCAGACCGCCGGACAGCACCTCGCTATCGCCGCTGTCCGGCGGCACACCATAGCGGTTGGGCAACTTGTCACCGGGAAAGCCGAACAGCAGCAACGGCAGGAATGGCAACATCGGTGCCAGCGCCATGAAAATCAACAATGTCGGGATGCCCCGGCCCATGTCGTGCAAGCGACGCAGAATCGCACCCAGCAGCAGCAAAACACCGAGCAACAGGATAAGAATGCCAGCGCCCGTGGTGCCGCTGATCAGCCCGGCCACCGGCGCAATCACCAAGCAGGCCAGGACCTGAGCGATAAACGCCTTGCGGCCCAACCGCGATCCCAGACGCCAGATCGCTCTCGCCGCAACCGGCTGTACATCGCTTTTCGCCAGCAGCAAACGTTCTGACCAGGACAATAACGCGCACAGGGCCAGGCGCAGCCCGATGCTGTTCTGCACATCGTCCTTGCCCTGTTGCAGTTGGCGCAGGACGCGTGTTTTCGGCACGCCAGCAGCGCCATAGCGAATCAAGCCCTTGAGCGCATCCAGCGTTTCATACGCCAACAGTTTGTCGACGCCAAAATCGGTCAGCACTTTGCGCGGCGGCCACACCGGCTCGCCTTTGATCAAGCCGTCGCGGAAGCCTTCGAACCAATCGTCCTCGCAGCTGATCGCCGCGATCGACTGCAACAATGCGCGGTGCTGTTCGGCACTCAGACTCGGGTCGTGATAGAGCACGCCCCAGAACATCATCAACCCCAGCAAATCATCGCCGCAGGCAGCACGATCGCTTTCGAGGCAGGTGTAAAGCAGGGTATTGGCCGGCAACCGCGCGCTGTCGAGTGCCTGCTGTACGCTGAACAATTGCTGCACCAACAAGCCGTGTACCGGATCACTGCCTTGCAGCCATCCGAGCAAACCGGCGCAATGGCCTTGCTCACGCTGCAAGCGCCGCAACAGAGGTTGCAGGCGACTCAAGGGATGGGCCGGGTTGAATGGCAGGCGCTCCACGCACTGCGCATTCATCATTTGCAGCCAGCGTTCGGGCTGTTCCAGCAATGCCAGCAAGAACAAGGTCTGCGCGTGCCACTCCCAGGTGGCCTCACCCAGCCCGACCGGCGGCAACTGAATCCCGCGACGGCTCAACTGAAGCATCAAGTCGAGCTCGGACAAGTCACAGTCGTCTTTGACAGCAGCCAGCTTGAACGCTTCGGCGATTCGTTCCAGTGCAGCATCGTTATAGGGCCGCAGGCGGCGCAACCACAGACGACAGACTTTGTGCGGCTCACCTTTTGTCAGCACCTGCGGCAATGGCTGGGGACTTGGATGCGCATCGCAGAAAGCACTCATGGCCAGCGCTATCGGTGCCTCGCTCAGCCAGCGCAAGTGTTGCGCAGCCTGATATTTGAGTCCGCTCATCACCAGGCTTTCGAGGGCATCGATCGGCAGCGGTGCATCCACAATCTGCTGCAACAACGCCGCATCACCCCGATGCAGCACCCAGGCGTGGCGGTACAGATGCAGCAATCGGCTGTCGGCATGTTCGCCCAGCAATTGCGCGAGCAATGGCAGCTCATCACCCGTGATACGCCAATCGACAAAGCTTTGCGCAAGGCCGTCAAGCTTCAGCCTGCCGACACCCAGCCAACGGTTCAGTGTTTCGGGGTGTTGTGACGGGCTGCCAAACACCTGGCAGTCATCGGCAAGATCCCCTGACCAGTCAGAGATGCCCTGCAAGCGATCGAATGCCTGAATCAACAGCGGCAGAAAAGCCGGCTGGCGCTTGGCGCACAGTTCCAGCAAACGACTTTCCGCCATCGGATGGCGATGCTCGTTCCACAGCCGGATCCAGCAAGGCAACGCCTGATCGTCGCGCCCCAGCAGACTGCTTTGACAGGCCAACAGGTAAAGCCAGTCGACATCATCCGGGGCTGCAGCCTGCTGTTCGACGCAGCACTGCAAAAATATCGGCACGCCGATGCCCGCCTGAGTGAACTGCACCAACAGCCGTTTGAGGAACGCGGCATCATTGGGCAACGGCAGGCACGTGTGGCGACCGGCAAAGTCGGCGAACTCATGGAGTGGGCGCTGGGTGAAGATGAAATCGAGGCTGCGGGCGTACCAGAGTGATTCGGTCTGTGCAGCCTCTGACCAGGTTCCCATCAGATCCGTGTCGAACGGGTCCGGCGTTTCGATTCGCTGGAGAAAGAAGCCCACCTGATGCGCGTCGTCGAAGCCCAGATCCAGCAACTGCTGATCCCAGGCCATACGTTTAGCCAACAGATTCGCGCAGCGGTACGACAACGGACCGGCGTCGGCCATCCGGTGGTACAAGCCCCAACTGAGGTCATCGAGCACGTCCAGTGACAGTTCATCCAGCCCCCGGACAAATGCCTGCCAAGCGGCGAAATTGAAGCGGCGAGCGGGATCATCCAGCAGCTCGCAGAAATCCATGAATGCCCGTGGGACCTCAACGACCTCCTGCTCTGACGCTGCGGGCTGTTCCTCGTACTCTTCTTCCTCATCCTCTTCTTCACGCGCCAGACGCAGGGCGTTTTCGTAGGCCATGCGCAGCGCCTGGAAACCTTGCGGGTCAGTCTCCGGGTGATGCGCCGGCAAGCGTGCGCGGTAGGCGTTGCGAATCAGGGTTTCGTCGTTAGTAGGCTCGATGCCCAGGCGGATCCAGCAACTCATGACCAGTCGAACTCCTTGAGCGATGCCGGGCGTGGCGGCAAATCGATTTCCATATGCCACGGCAAATCAGCAAGGAACCGAGGAATGTTCTCCGCAAGCCCACGGGCAATCCGCACATTAAGGGCGTTGGCGCCTTGTCGATCGAGTTCGCGCGCCAGCTCATCGTCGCTGGCGCTCAGGCAGGACCAGAAGGTCCGGCCCACGACAAAGCCATCGAAGTAAGCCATCCAGCTACCGTAGTGAAATTGCGCTCTGAGGGCTAAACGACTGTGCAGCCAGTTGCTTTCATCCAGATCGACCCACTGGTTGCGCACCGCGCAGCGCAACAGAAAACCCATGCGGCCATAGTCCCAGGACAGAATCCCGCCCGGCCCACAACTGCCAAAAGTGCGACTGGCAAACTCATGCAGGATGCGTTCGCGGGGACTCAGGTCGTCGAGCAAGGCCTGCCATTCACTCGGCAGACAGCGCTGCCACGCCAGATAGGCTGCACTCAGGTGCTTGGCATGGCCGTCGTCGGTCATCCGTTCGAGCATTTCGAACAATTGCCCACGGTCGTCGATACCCCAGCTGTCTTTCAGGTCGATGTAGCGATCGTCGCAGAACGCGGGGTCGTCGTAGCTGGCGCCGGTATTGATCGCTGCCATTGGCGCAGACAAAGCGCACAGCCAGCGCTGTTGAATCTCGTCCATGAAAAAAGGCTCCAGGCCGACCGGTGAGGAATGGGGGTCGGCAAAACTGCCGCGGATTGTAGAGAAACCGCCGCCAGCGGCAAAGTCGTACAGCGCTTTTCTTGCGCGCACAAAAAAGGCCCCGACGTATCGGGGCCTTCATTCAGCGGCTCATCGTCCGTTCAGACGATTGTGTTGCGGCACATGACTCAGTGCTGCAACGCCGGCTTCTGCGTCCCGTTGATCGGGATGCGTTTGGCTTTCGCTTCTTCCGGGATCACTCGCAACAGGTCGATGCTCAACAGACCGTTTTTCAGATCTGCCGCCTTGATCTCGATGTGATCGGCCAGACGGAAGGACAGCTTGAACGCACGCTGGGCGATGCCTTGGTGCAGGAAGGTCACGCCTTCGTCGGCATCACGCTTGCCGCCACTGATGGTCAGCACGCCTTTCTCGACTTGCAGCTCCAGGTCTTCTTCCTGGAAACCGGCTGCCGCAACGACGATGCGGTATTGGTCATCACCGTGTTTTTCCACGTTGTAAGGTGGATAGCTGCTGCCTGGCTCGTTGCGCAGGGCGGTTTCGAACAGGTCGTTGAAACGGTCGAAACCCACCGAGGAACGGAACAGTGGCGCGAGGGAAAATGCAGTACTCATGGTTCAAATCTCCTGAAAAAAATCAGCAAGGTTTTTTGACTCCGCGACCCGAATTCGGCATCGCGTAACCCTTAGATAGGGACCGCTGATTTGATTTCAAGAGATTATTTGCAGATTTTTTTCAGGCTGCTTCGGCGACCGGCAGACCGAGCAAACGCGAGACATGATCCGGCTCGGTCTCACGGCGCAGCACGGTGAACAGCTCGGTAGCCTCGGGATAATTGCGCGTCAGCATGGCCAGCCATTGCTTCAAGCGGCCCGGCGACTGGCGTGCGGTCATCTGCGCTTTGGCCTGCAGCCAGAAGTCCTGAATCAGCGGCATCAGCTCGGCCCAGGTCATCTCGACGACTTCCTCACCGGCACGAGCGGCGGCGATCTGCCTGGCCAGATCCGGGCGCGACACCAGACCGCGACCGAGCATGATGTCTTCCACGCCACTGATTTCGCGGCAACGCCGCCAGTCTTCAACGCTCCAGATATCGCCGTTGGCAAACACCGGAACTTTGACCACGTCCTGCACGCGCGGAATCCACTCCCAGTGCGCTGGCGGTTTGTAGCCGTCCATCTTGGTTCGGGCGTGAACCACGATGTGCTCGGCGCCGCCCTCAGCCAATGCCGTGGCGCAGACCAGCGAACCGTCGGGGCTATCGAAGCCCAGGCGCATTTTCGCAGTCACAGGAATATGCGCGGGTACGGCGCGGCGCACGTGTTCGACGATCTGATTGAGCAGTTCAGGCTCTTTCAGCAGCACGGCGCCGCCACGGGATTTGTTCACGGTCTTGGCCGGGCAGCCGAAGTTGAGGTCGATCACCTCGGAGCCGAGTTCGCAGGCCAGTGCAGCGTTTTCCGCCAGGCACACCGGGTCGGAACCGAGCAATTGCACGCGCAATGGCACACCGGACGCGGTGCGGGCACCGTTGAGCAGCTCCGGGCCGAACTTGTGGAAATAGGCCGGCGTGAGCAACTGGTCGTTGACGCGAATGAATTCGGTGACGCACCAGTCGATGCCGCCAACGCGGGTCAGCACGTCGCGAAGGATGTCGTCGACCAACCCCTCCATGGGCGCCAGAGCAATTTGCATGGGAAAACACTACTTGAAGAAAAACGTGCGGCAGTTTACTGGATATCGAGAAAAACCGCAGATCCCTTGTAGGAGCTGCCGAAGGCTGCGATCTTTTGATCTTGATTTTGATCTGCAAACAGCAAAATCAAAAGATCGCAGCCTTCGGCAGCTCCTACAGGGATCGGGTCAGGCTGAGGCAAGGATCGCCGGGCCGTAGCCTTCGATGAACTCAGCCGGCATGCGCTTCGGCTTGCCCGTGGACAGTTCGATGCAGACAAACGTGGTTTGCGCACGCAACAGCGTGGTGTTGTCACTCGGGCGCTTGAGTTGGAAATGCCGGGTCATCTTCAAGCGTTGATCCCAATCGACAATCCACGTCGCCAATTGCAGTTCATCGCCTTCATAGGCCGCCGCCAGATAATCGATTTCGTGACGGACCACGGCCATCGCCCGATCCAGTCGCCGATACTCGACCAGATCCAGACCCAGACGCTGCGAGTGGCGCCAGGCGCAACGTTCCAGCCAGGTCACGTACACCGCGTTGTTCGCGTGGCCCAACCCGTCGATGTCCTCGGCGCCTACTTGCAGATCAATGGTAAACGGCGTTGCCCGATCCCAGCCCATGCCCCACTCCCGGTCAATGTATTCAACCGGGGCAGTGTAACGGAGCTCAGGCCGATTGGCGCGCCTGAAGGCTGCGGCCGGCCAGCAGTGATAACACGCCATCAATCACCCGAGGGTCGGCCAGCACGCGCTGGTGCCCGCCGCCTTCAAGGCGCAACAGGCGACTGTCGAACCAGGATTCGTGGATCAGTTGCGATTCCTTGACCGAGACGAAATTATCGTCCTCGGCATGCACGATCAGGCCGGGCATATCCAGTTGATAGTGGGCAACGTCGAGCGTGGCGGCGCGCATCCCGACATCTTGCTCAACCTGGCGAATGAAGGCGGAACGGGCACGGGGTGGCATGCCAACGTAGCGGGCGAAACCGCGCAGTACGCCGAGTATTCGAGCCGGCGCAGCAATGCTGACCAGCGTTTCAGTGCGCAAGCCCAATTGCACGGCGAGCATGGCGCTGGCGCCGCCCATGGAGTGACCGATCACCGCTTGCAGCGGCGGCAACTCGGCAGCGGCTTCGAGCATCGCCCGAGCGAACAACACCACATTGGCTTCACGCCCCGGCGAGCGACCGTGGGCCGGACCATCGAGCGCGACGACGGTATAACCGGCCTCGACCAGCGCGGTAATCAGTGCGGCGAACTGAGTGGGCCGCCCTTCCCAACCGTGCATCAGCAGCACGGTCGGGCCCTGACCCCAGCGCAGCGCCGAGAGGCCAAAGCGCAAAGTGATGCGCTCGGAACTGGCCAGCAGTGGCAATTCCCAATCCCGTAGAGGCAGCGCCCGCGGCGTCATGAACGCCAGACGCATTTTGCTCGCTACCTGCTTCGGTGCAATCCAGCCCAAGGTGCCATTAACGCCACGAATCCACTTCAACGTGTTCATCGCTCTCTCCTCAGGCCTGTTGCCTTCAGGTCAACGCACCGCCGACTTGGCAGCGCGCAGCAATCGATCGGATAAATCTCCCGGGCCCAGCGCCCTTGCGAGGGCCAGACCACCCACCATCAAGGCCACGTCGGCCAGAGCTTTGTCGGTGTCCTCGGGGCTGGACGCCAACTGCGCAATCATCAACTCCAGGTGTTCGTTCAGCGCGATGCGGAACGATTCCGGCAAACGACCCAACTCGCCAATCGAAGCTGGAATCGGACACGCCGCGTCACTGGAATCACGGTGCTTGCGCGACAGGTAGAACGCTGCGACCAGGGCGCGGCGCTCTTCACCGGTCAACTCGGCATCCATGTCGGCAATCAGGTCGCGGCGGCGACCGAGCAGTTGCTTGAACGCTTCGAGCATCATTGCGTCCTTGCTTTCGAAGTGCGCATAGAAGCCGCCGACAGTGAGGCCGGCTGCGCCCATCACTTCGCCCACGCTAGGGTCAGCCGGGCCGCGCTGAATCAGTGCGGCGCTGGCAGCCTTGAGGATGCGTTCGCGGGTTTGAGCTTTTTTATCGTTCATCGTTGCCTCCGAATATTACGACTAGAATATTATTCGCATAATAATATTCTGCAAGTCAAGGATATGACCGCTGGTCTGAAGCACAGTGTAAGGAAAAAGGAGAATTGGCCAAACGCCAGACAAACAAAAGGGCCATTCAATAATTGAATGACCCTTATAAAATCCCGCAGAGCGGGTAATCGTGGCGTCCCCTAGGGGACTCGAACCCCTGTTACCGCCGTGAAAGGGCGGTGTCCTAGGCCACTAGACGAAGGGGACACAAACCTTCTATACAACTGATCAGCGCTGAGAACTGATCGATTCAAGGTCGGTGTGGCCAGACCTTGAACTTGTAAAATTGGTGGAGCTTAGCGGGATCGAACCGCTGACCTCCTGCATGCCATGCAGGCGCTCTCCCAGCTGAGCTAAAGCCCCGGATTTTTCGCCTCGCGGCGGAGCGACATTTTGCAACATCGCTTCTGTAAAACTGGCGTCCCCTAGGGGACTCGAACCCCTGTTACCGCCGTGAAAGGGCGGTGTCCTAGGCCACTAGACGAAGGGGACGTAAACCCTTCTATACAACTGATCAACGCTGAGTGTTGATCGCTTCGAAGCCGGTGTGGCCAAGCTTCGAAGTGTAAATTGGTGGAGCTAAACGGGATCGAACCGTTGACCTCCTGCATGCCATGCAGGCGCTCTCCCAGCTGAGCTATAGCCCCTCATCGTTAATGTCATCGCTGAGGACGGGGCGAATCTTAAGGGCGTATCGAAAGTCTGTCAAACTTATTTTTGAAATTTTTCAAAGTTTTTCGTCGGCATAACAATCACTTACCGCCCTCCCCCCGTAAATTCGGGAGAAGCGCCGAAGGCAGGATCAAAAGATCGCAGCCTTCGGCAGCTCCTACAGAGAAGCAAAAGCAATCAGGCGATAGCGCCCAGCAGCTTTTCCCACTCTTTGTTTTCTTTCTTCGACACGCCGCCCAGCAGGTCAATCGCCTGACGCAGACGATAACGGGTCAGGTCCGGGCCAATGATTTCCATTGCATCAAGCACCGACACCGAACTCGCCTGCCCGGTGATCGCCGCAAACATCAGCGGCATAGCATCGCGCAGTTTCAACTCCAGCGATTCGACCACAGCCTGAATCGTCGCGGTGATGCTGTCCTTCTCCCACTGACGCAGGCTTTCCAGCTTCCACAGGATCAACTGCATCAACTGCCGAACCTGATCGCCCGAGAGCTTTTTCGATTCAAACAGCTTGGCATCCGGATTGACGCCACCGGCGAAGAAGAACCCGCCCAGCGGTGCAACCTGGCTGAAGGTTTCAACGCGGCCCTGAACCAGCGGCGCGATCTTCATCATGTATTCCGGGTTCAATGCCCAGGTCTGCAGACGGCTGGCAAACTCTTCCACCGGCAGGTCACGCAGCCATTGGCCGTTGAGCCACGACAGCTTTTCGATGTCGAAGATCGGCCCACCCAGCGAAACACGCTTGAGATCAAAGTTGTCGACCATTTCCTGCAGCGAGAACTTCTCGCGCTCGTCCGGCATCGACCAGCCCATGCGGCCGAGGTAGTTGAGCATCGCTTCCGGCATGAAGCCCATGCGCTCGTAGAACGTCACCGAGGTCGGGTTCTTGCGCTTGGACAGCTTGCTCTTGTCCGGGTTACGCAGCAGCGGCATGTAGCACAGTTCCGGCTGCTCCCAGCCGAAGTATTCGTACAACAGAATCAGTTTCGGCGCCGATGGCAGCCACTCTTCGCCACGCAGCACGTGGGTGATGCCCATCAGGTGATCATCGACGACGTTGGCGAGGAAGTACGTCGGCAGGCCGTCGGTCTTCATCAGCACTTGCATGTCCATGCGATCCCACGGGATCTCGACATCGCCACGGAGCATGTCCGGCACCACGCAAACGCCTTCGCTCGGCACTTTCATGCGGATCACGTGCGGTTCGCCGGCGGCCAGACGGGCGGCGACTTCTTCCTTCGACAGCAGCAGCGCGCGGCCATCGTAGCGTGGGGTTTCGCCGCGGGCCATTTGCTCGGCGCGCATCTGATCGAGTTCTTCAGCGGTGCAGAAGCATGGGAACGCGTGGCCCATGTCGACCAGTTGCTGGCAGTACTTCTGATAGATGTCGCCGCGCTCGCTCTGGCGATACGGGCCGTGCGGGCCGCCGACGTCCGGGCCTTCGCTCCAGTCGATACCCAACCAGCGCAGGGCGTCGAAGATCTGCTGTTCGGACTCGCGGGTCGAACGCAACTGGTCGGTGTCTTCGATCCGCAGGATGAACTCACCGCCATGCTGCTTGGCAAAGCAGTAGTTGAACAATGCGATGTAAGCGGTACCTACGTGGGGATCCCCGGTAGGCGATGGCGCGATGCGAGTGCGGACGGTGGTCATGGCATGTCTCGAAAAGAATGAAAAGCAAAACAATCAAGCGGCGAATGGTAACAGGCGACACCCGCCCCGCTCCAGCAGGCAGGGCATTTAAGCCAAGTTTGCGTCTGGAACGCCCGTAAGCCGTGGTGAATGGGCAAATATCAACGGATGGCATTTACCGTTGATCGGCTGTATGCCAGATTCGCCTGCTGATAACTTTCCTTACAAATCATCGACTACAGTTTGCCCATGCCTGCCCAACTCAAGCGTCGCCTGTTGATTTTCCTGCTGCTCGTCCTGCTGATCGCCGGGGGCTTTTTCGCCCATTGGTTTTTCAAGGGACGCTTTTATGAAAGCACTGACAACGCTTATGTCCAGGGCGAAATCACCCGTGTGTCGAGCCAGTTGAGCGCGCGCATCGACGAAGTGCTGGTGCAGGACAATCAACACGTGGAAAAAGGCCAGTTGCTGGTGCGCCTCGAACCGAATGATTTTCGTCTGGCCATCGACCGCGCCAACGCCGCCCTCGCCACCCGCGAAGCCGAACGCCTGCAAGCGCAGAGCAAACTGACTCAGCAATCGAGCTTGATCGCCGCCAGCGACGCGCAGGTGGCGACCACCCAAGCGACGCTCGGCCGTTCGCAAATGGATTTGTCGCGTGCCGAAACCCTGCGCAAACCCGGTTATGTTTCCGAAGAACGCGTGACCACCCTCTCCGCTGACGCGCATATCGCCCGTTCGCAAGTGGCCAAGGCGCAAGCCGACGCACAGGGCCAGCGCCAACAGGTCAACGCCCTGAACGCAGAAATCAAACGCCTCGACGCACAGATCGCCAACGCCCGCGCCGATCTGGCGCAAGCCGAACTCAACCTGACCCGCAGCGAAATCCACGCGCCAATCAGTGGCCTGGTCGGACAGCGCGCCGCGCGCAATGGTCAAGTGGTGCAGGCCGGTGCCTATCTGCTGTCGATCGTCCCGGACGAAGACATCTGGGTGCAGGCCAACTTCAAGGAAACCCAGATCGGTCGCATGCAACCCGGACAAAAAGCCGAGCTGACGTTCGACGCGTATGGCGACACACCGATCGAAGCACGGGTCGACAGCCTGTTCGCCGCCTCCGGCGCGCAGTTCAGCCTGCTGCCACCGGACAACGCCACCGGCAACTTCACCAAAGTCGTGCAACGGATTCCAGTGAAACTGACCTTCAAGGCTGACAACCCGCTGCACGGCAAAATCCGCCCGGGCATGTCCGCCACCGCCACCGTGAACATCAAAGACGCCCCGGACAATGGCCGGTGATTCACTGATCCGCCCGGTCGGCGAACCGACCCGGCGCGATTGGATTGCGGTGATGAGCGTGATGCTCGGCGCCTTTATGGCGGTGCTCGACATCCAGATCACCAACTCGTCGCTGAAAGATATTCAGGGTGCGTTGTCGGCGACGCTGGAAGAAGGCTCGTGGATTTCCACCTCTTATCTGGTCGCGGAAATCATCATGATCCCGCTGACCGCGTGGCTGGTGCAACTGCTGTCGGCGCGACGTCTGGCGGTGTGGGTGTCGCTGGGTTTTCTGGTTTCCTCGCTGCTGTGCTCGATGGCCTGGAGCCTGGAAAGCATGATCGTGTTTCGCGCCATGCAAGGTTTCACTGGGGGCGCGCTGATCCCGTTGGCGTTCACCCTGACCCTGATCAAACTACCCGAACACCACCGTGCGAAAGGCATGGCGATGTTCGCCATGACCGCGACGTTCGCGCCGTCCATCGGCCCGACGCTGGGCGGCTGGCTCACGGAAAACTGGGGCTGGGAGTACATTTTCTATATCAACATTCCGCCGGGCCTGATCATGATCGCCGGCCTGATGTACGGGCTAGAGAAGAAAGAAGCGCACTGGGAACTGCTGAAAAGCACCGACTACACCGGCATCCTCACGTTAGGGATTGGCCTGGGTTGTTTGCAAGTGTTTCTTGAAGAAGGCCATCGCAAGGACTGGCTGGAATCAAGCCTGATCGTGACACTGGGCAGCATTGCCCTGGTGAGCCTGATCACCTTTGTGATCGTGCAGATTTCCAAACCGAATCCGCTGATCAACCTCGGGATTCTGCGTAATCGCAATTTTGGCTTGTCGAGTATTTCCAGCCTGGGCATGGGTGTCGGGTTGTACGGTTCGATCTATCTGTTGCCGCTGTACCTGGCGCAGATCCAGAACTACAACGCCCTGCAAATCGGCGAAGTGATCATGTGGATGGGCGTGCCACAGCTGTTTCTGATTCCGCTGGTGCCGAAGCTGATGAAGTTTGTTTCGCCGAAATGGCTGTGCACGATTGGTTTCGGGTTGTTCGGGCTGGCGAGTTTTTCTTCGGGGGTGCTCAACCCGGACTTTGCCGGGCCGCAGTTCAATCAGATCCAGATTATTCGCGCGCTGGGGCAGCCGTTGATCATGGTGACCATTTCGCTGATCGCCACGGCGTATATCCTTCCGCAGGACGCGGGGTCGGCGTCGAGTCTGTTCAATATCCTGCGAAATCTGGGCGGCGCGATTGGTATTGCCCTGCTCGCGACATTGCTGGATGCGCGCACCAAGACTTACTTCGATTATTTGCGTGAGGCGGTAGTGCCGACAAATCCGCAGGTGGCGGAGCGACTGGCGTCGATGACCGATCGGTTTGGCAGTGACACGGCGGCGTTGGGCAAGCTGAGTGAGATCGTCCATCAACAGGCGGCGATCATGGCTTACAACGATGCGTTTCACTTTGTCGGGATTGCGTTGGGGATCAGTATGTTGGCGATTTTGTTGACCAAGAAATTGCCACAAGGGTTGAAGGCTGGGGAGTCTCATTAAGACCGAGTCGCCCCATTCGCGAGCAGGCTCGCTCCCACAGGGGGTTTGTGAACGACACAGATCCAAAGTGGGAGCGAGCCTGCTCGCGAAGAGGCCCGCTCAGGCAATGAAGATCAAACAGCCAAAAGCCGCTCGCGCAGTTTGGCAATCTCATCACGCATCTGCGCCGCCGCTTCGAACTCCAGATCCCGCGCCAGCTGATACATCTTCTCTTCCAGCGCACGAATACGTTTGGTGATCTCGCTCGGCGAGCGCAGTTCGGCTTCGTACTTGGCGTTTTCTTCGGCGGCCTTGGCCATGCCTTTGCGCTTCTTGCTGCGCGAGCCCGGCACGGTGGCGCCTTCCATGATGTCGGCGACGTCCTTGATCACCCCGCGCGGGGTGATGCCGTTTTCCAGGTTGAAGGCGATCTGCTTGTCGCGACGCCGCTCGGTCTCGCCAATCGCCCGCTCCATCGAACCGGTCATGCGATCGGCGTAGAGAATCGCTCGACCATTGAGGTTCCGCGCCGCCCGGCCAATGGTCTGAATCAGCGAGCGCTCGGAACGCAGGAAGCCTTCCTTGTCCGCGTCGAGAATCGCCACCAGCGACACTTCCGGCATGTCCAGGCCTTCACGCAGCAGGTTGATCCCGACCAGCACATCGAATGTACCGAGGCGCAGGTCGCGGATGATCTCGACCCGCTCAACGGTGTCGATGTCCGAGTGCAGATAACGCACACGCACGCCGTGATCAGCAAGGTAATCGGTGAGGTCTTCGGCCATGCGCTTGGTCAGCGTGGTGACCAGCACCCGCTCTTCGACCGCGACACGCTTGCTGATTTCCGAGAGCAGATCGTCGACCTGAGTCAGCGCCGGACGTACTTCAACCTGCGGATCGACCAGACCTGTCGGCCGCACCACTTGTTCGACCACACGCCCGGCGTGTTCGGCTTCGTAATTGCCCGGCGTCGCCGAAACGAAAATGGTCTGCGGGCTGACCCCTTCCCACTCGTCAAAACGCATCGGCCGGTTATCCAGCGCCGACGGCAGACGGAAGCCGTATTCGACGAGGGTTTCCTTACGCGAACGGTCGCCCTTATACATCGCACCGACCTGCGGCACGCTGACGTGGGATTCGTCGATCACCAGCAAGGCATCGGCCGGCAAATAATCGTAAAGGGTTGGCGGCGCGGCACCGGCCGGACGCCCGGACAGATAGCGCGAGTAGTTTTCGATGCCGTTGCAGTAACCCAGTTCGAGGATCATTTCCAGGTCGAAACGGGTGCGCTGTTCAAGCCGCTGGGCTTCGACCAGTTTGTTGTTGCTGCGCAGATACTCGAGGCGTTCCTGCAATTCGACTTTGATGTGCTCGATGGCGTCAAGCAGGGTTTCCCGTGGTGTTACATAGTGGCTCTTCGGGTAGAAGGTGAAGCGCGGCATCTTGCGGATGACTTCGCCGGTCAGCGGGTCGAATGCGGAAATGCTTTCGACTTCGTCATCGAACAGCTCGATGCGGATCGCTTCCAGATCGGATTCCGCCGGGTAAATGTCGATGACATCGCCACGCACACGGAATGTTGCCCGGGCAAAATCCATGTCGTTGCGGGTGTATTGCAGGTCGGCCAAGCGCCGCAGCAGTGCGCGCTGATCGAGTTTGTCGCCGCGATCAACGTGCAAGACCATTTTCAAATAGGTTTCCGGGCTACCCAGACCGTAGATGCACGACACCGTGGTGACGATGATCGCGTCTTTGCGCTCCAACAGCGCTTTGGTTGCGGACAGACGCATCTGCTCAATGTGGTCGTTGATCGACGCATCCTTCTCGATGAAGGTGTCGGACGACGGCACATAGGCTTCGGGCTGGTAGTAGTCGTAGTAGGAAACGAAGTATTCGACGGCGTTATTCGGGAAGAACGCCTTGAATTCACCGTACAACTGCGCGGCCAGCGTCTTGTTCGGCGCCAACACCAACGTCGGCCGTTGAATCTGCGAGATGACATTGGCGATGCTGAAAGTCTTGCCCGAGCCGGTCACACCGAGCAGCGTCTGGTGCGCCAGCCCGGCCTCGATGCCCTCGACCAGTTGGCGAATGGCTTCCGGCTGATCGCCGGCGGGCTCAAAGCGGGTGACGAGCTGGAATTCGGACATATACACCTCTGAATCGCGGCATTCCGAGCAAAGCGGAGCACCACGGGGACGACCGCAAACGACCGGTGTCGCGCAAGAAAAAAGCTGGATTGTGCTCAATGTGGTGGCGATTGCCTCACCTTTCAAGGCAAACGTCCTACATCCGGTAAAGACTCTGACACGCGCAGTCGACTAACGGTCAAGAAATAATCGGAAAAACTTACCCGAAAAGCAGAATCGCCTGTCGCCATTGTTCAGTAATGGCCTCTATACTAGCTCCCCGTTTGTGCACCGCTCTAGTGCATCCGGCTGGAGCGCGACACGTCCCTCCATACTCCATTCAGAGCCGCCGCAATAATGAGCCTGTTCTCCGCTGTCGAAATGGCACCCCGCGATCCAATCCTGGGCCTCAACGAAGCATTCAACGCCGATACCCGGACCACCAAGGTCAACCTGGGCGTTGGCGTGTACTGCAACGAAGAGGGGCGAATTCCACTTCTGCGCGCCGTGATCGAAGCCGAAACCGTTCGCGCCGCTCAACACGCTTCGCGCGGTTACCTGCCGATCGATGGCATCGCCGCCTACGACCAGGCCGTGCAGAAGCTGCTGTTCGGCAACGACTCGCCGCTGATCAGCGCCGGTCGCGTCATCACCACTCAAGCCGTCGGCGGGACCGGCGCACTGAAAATCGGTGCCGACTTCCTCAAGCAACTGCTGCCGAACGCCGTTGTGGCGATCAGCGACCCGAGCTGGGAAAACCACCGCGCGCTGTTCGAAACCGCCGGTTTCCCGGTGCAGAACTACCGTTACTACGACGCTGCCACCCACGACGTTAACCGTGCCGGCATGCTCGAAGACCTCAATGCCCTGCCGAACGGCTCGATCGTTATCCTCCACGCGTGCTGCCACAACCCGACCGGCGTCGACCTGACCCCGGCGGACTGGAACAACGTGCTGGAAGTGGTTAAAGCCAAAGGTCACGTGCCGTTCCTCGACATGGCCTACCAGGGTTTTGGCGACGGTATCGACGAAGACGCCGCTGCCGTGCGCCTGTTCGCTGAGTCCGGTCTGACGTTCTTCGTTTCGAGCTCGTTCTCCAAGTCGTTCTCGCTGTACGGCGAGCGCGTTGGCGCCCTGTCGATCATCAGCGAATCGAAAGAAGAAAGCGCGCGCGTGCTGTCGCAGGTCAAACGCGTGATCCGCACCAACTACTCCAACCCGCCGACTCACGGTGCGAGCATCGTGGCTGCGGTGTTGAACAGCCCGGAACTGCGCGCTCAGTGGGAAGCCGAACTGGCCGAAATGCGCCTGCGTATTCGCGGCATGCGCACCCAGATGGTTGATCTGCTGGCAGAGAAAGCCCCGGGTCGCGACTTCAGCTTCGTCGGTCGTCAGCGCGGCATGTTCTCCTACTCGGGCCTGACCACTGAGCAAGTGCATCGCCTGCGTAACGAGTTCGGCATCTACGCACTGGATACCGGTCGTATCTGTGTGGCAGCGCTGAACCAGAGCAACATCAAGGCTGTGACGGATGCGATTGTTCAGGTCATCTGATTTCAGCGCGTGATGAAAAACGGGAAGCCTTGGTGCTTCCCGTTTTTATTTGTCCCGGATAACGCCCCACACCCTCTAGACTGCACACAAATCAAAATTGTGGGAGCGAGCCTGCTCGCGAATATGGTCTGTTAGCCAACAACGATGGCGACTGACCCACCGCATTCGTCGGAACGCCGCCCGGAGCAGGCTCGCTCCCACAGGTTTTGTGTACACCCGAGATTTTTGAGAGAAAACACATGAAAAACGACAACCTGCGTGCCGACCGTGACGACCTGGATGATTTCATTCCCCGCGCCTCAGCCAAACGCGAAAAAAGCCTGGTGCTGCAAGTCGCCGCTGGGGTGTTTCTCGGCGGCCTGGCGCTATGGCTGGTGCAACTGGCAGCCACCGCGGCCTACGCCAAACTGATGCTGGGCACCATCACCTTCGGCAGTTAAGCCAGTTCAGTCGCGCGCTGAGTCGCGGCGTCGTCATAAACGACGTACAGCGATTCGGCGATCTGGCTTTTGATCGCCTTGGTGCTTTCCAGCCCCAGGACAAAACCTTCAGCCTTGCCACCGGCACGATTCAGCTCTTCAGCTGTGCTGGCCTGAGTGATCGCGTCGAAGAGTTTTTCGGCGTGTGGGCCGACGCCCTTGGGCAGGCTGATTTGCGCGATGCTCATGCGAACACCTCGCTGTTGCGGGACAAATGGTTCATGACGCGGACCTTTTTCGGCGAATGGCCGGCAGCGCGTGTGACCACTTCCGGGCGGCCATGGTAGACCTCTGCTGCGGTTCTGGTAACCGCCAATCGCTGACAAATCACCGTCCGTCCCGAGAATTCACTCATTTTTGCAGCCGATGCTTGACTTCTCTTTTTGAATCAGTAACATACGCACCAATTCCGCAATAGCTCAGTTGGTAGAGCAAATGACTGTTAATCATTGGGTCCCTGGTTCGAGTCCAGGTTGTGGAGCCAAATAGCAAAGCCCCTGAATCGAAAGATTCAGGGGCTTTTTTGTGGGCGATGGAAAAGATCAGAAGATCGCAGCCTTCGGCAGCTCCTACAGATTCAGCGTTCATCCGCAGAATCGGCGGAGTATGAGATCTGTGTAGGAGCTGCCGAAGGCTGCGATCTTTTGATCTTGAAATGAAAAAGGGCCGATCTGTGTTTAACAGATCGGCCCTTTTTGTTAGAGACAGCGGTCAGACGTGTTCGCTGCTCTTCACCTGCACCTTCGGCGCACCGTGCCCATGATCGTGATCATCCGGCTCGATCACTGGCACTTCCTTGCCGTCGCAGTCATGCAGCTTGCCGTCGCTGAAGTAGTCGCCTTCACGCAGCGCTGCCAGATCGCGGTAACGCAAAGTCCGCTCTTCCGCCGCGGCAAACACCGACTGTTGATCCGAGTTACCGGCGGTGAAGTGATTGAACGCCAGATTGAGCAGGATCGCCATGATCGCCGACGAGCTGATGCCCGAGTGGAAAATGGTCGCGAACCAGCTCGGGAAGTGATCGTAGAAGTTCGGTGCGGCAATCGGGATCATGCCGAAACCGATCGAGGTAGCGACGATGATCAGGTTGACGTTGTTGCGATAATCCACCTTGGACAGCGTGCGGATACCACTCGCCGCCACCGTACCGAACAGCACGATACCGGCGCCGCCGAGTACCGAGGTCGGTACCGCCGCGATGACCCGGCCCATGAACGGCAGCAGGCCAAGGATCACCAGGAAGATGCCGCCAGTAGCGACCACGTAACGGCTCTTGATCCCGGTCACCGCCACCAGACCGACGTTCTGGGCGAAGGCGCTCTGGGTGAACGAACCGAAGATTGGCGCAAACATGCTCGACAGCATGTCCGCCCGCAGGCCATTGCCCAGACGCTTGGAATCAACCTTGGTGCCGATGATTTCACCGACCGCAAGGATGTCCGCCGAAGTTTCCACCAGGGTCACCATGACCACGATGCACATGGACAGGATCGCGGCGAAGTGGAAAGTCGGCATGCCGAAATGGAACGGCGTCGGGAAGCCAAACATCGGCCCCGTGGTGACGCTGGAGAAATCCGCCATGCCAAGGAACACCGCCAGCACCGTGCCGATCACCATGGCCAACAGGATCGACAGACGCGAGATAGTCGAGCTGCCGACCTTGCTCAGCAACAACACCAGCACCAGCGTGACTGCCGCCAGACCGATGTTCTGCATGCTGCCGAAGTCCGGCGCATGGCTGTTGCCGCCCATGGCCCAGCGTGCGGCCACCGGCATCAGCGTCAAGCCGATGGTGGTGATCACGATGCCGGTGACCAGCGGCGGGAAGAACTTGGTGATGCGCGAGAACACCGGTGTGATCAACAAGCCTATCAAGGAAGCCGCAATCACTGCGCCAAGCACGGACTGGAAGCCGCCCTCCCCGCCACTGCTGACGATCGCGACCATGGTCGCCACACCGGAGAACGACACGCCCTGCACCAGCGGCAACTGACAACCAAAAAACGGTAGACCCAGGGTTTGCAGCAGCGTCGCCAGCCCCCCCGCAAACAATGAAGCAGCAATCAGCAAACCAATGTCCGCCGGCGACAGGCCGGCCGCCTGGCCGATGATCAGTGGCACCGCAACGATACCGCCGTACATGGTCAGAACATGTTGCAGGCCGTAAGCCATATTCGCGCCGACCCCGAGATTTTCGTCCTCGGGCCGTTGGTGTGAAACATGGGGCGTTTTCATGGTGGGGGGTTCCCTGGTTTTTGTTATGCGCACACTGTATTCAATACTCGTGACAAATGTCCATAGAGTTGTATACAACTTATCAGTCACATAATGGATAGGTAGCCACCCAAGCTTCTAGCCCGCTGCTCCCATCCCCCACAAATCCGGCAACACTTCCTCTCCAGTGCCCTCGCCTGCCGCCACTACGCTGAAGTGTTCACGGCGACCGACGGTGCGGTCGCGCTCTTTTTTATACATATAAAGTATGCATAATGAAGTCAATTGAAATTCAGTACGACAAAAGCAAGAACGCAGCCAACAAACTCAAGCACAAGGGCGTCAGCCTCGCCGAGACCGAACCGGTCTTTCACGACGAACGAGCACTGACGATCGAGGACAACGACCATGACGAACAGCGCTGGATCACTATTGGCGCCAACGGCAAAGGGCGCTTGTTGGTCGTTGCTTACAGTTACCGGGATGCAAATGTCGTTCGAATCATTTCTGCGCGTGTCGCCACACCCAGCGAACGTAGCGCTTATTTTCTGGAGGCTTGATCGATGCAAGACGAATATGACTTTTCTCAGGGCAAACGCGGTGCGTTGGCTTCAAACAAGGGCAAAACCCGCATCACCATCATGCTGGATGACGCCGTCATCGAAGCGGCGCGAACGGTCGCGGAAAACGAAGGGTTCGGTTATCAGACGGTGATCAATAACACCCTGCGTCATGCCCTGCTCGATGCCGTTGCCAAACCGGAACAAGCCGAATCGAGCGGGCAATTCAAGAAAGGCATCACCGCTGCAGACCTCAAGAGTCTCGAGAAAAAACTGTCGGCAGCGGTCGGAGAAATTCGCCGAGTGCTCGAGCCCGACGCCAAGCCCTAAACGGAAACCGGTACGATCATCCGCGCCAGAGCCTGCCGTATGTGGGGCAGATCCGGCAGGTGCAGAGCAAACTCGCGCGCCAGCAATTCAATCAGCTCATCGACCCGAGTAACCTCGCGTCGCTCACTGCTGGCGCCCATGCGATGAACAGCGAAACTGCCGTTGTTCAGCGTCTTGCGCCAGCCATTACCCGTGCGCGCGACCATCAGACGCTGGGTAAACGGTGACTCAGGGTGAGTCGAGACATACCAGTTGCCAATGGTGTAATCGATGTCTTCCTGGCGTTGCAGATCGAACAGGTACATCGGCCGCCATTCACCCGCCACATTGGCACGTAGCATGTAGCCGTCGGCCTGTTTTTCAATGCGATAAGGTTCGTGAGGGGTCGCTTGCTCGGTCTCGGTGTCGAGGAGCAGCGGCGCGGTCGGCACCATGCCGCCGAAGCCGACATCTGTGATGTAGCGCACGTCGTCGATGGTCACCAGACTCAAACGGTGTGTGCGCGCTGTCCAGCTGCCTTCGGGCTGATTCATCACCACCCGCCCGCTGATGGCGCGAGCGTCGAAACCCAACTCCAGCAACAAGGCAAAAAACAGGTTGTTCAGCTCATAGCAGTAACCACCGCGCCCCCCGAGCAGGACTTTTTCCTCGATGGACGGCAGATCGATCAACACCGGAGCCCCGGTGATTGTCGCCAGATTCTCGAAAGGGAACACGTCGGTATGGCGCAGTTGCAGCAGGCGCAGGGTCGCCAGTGTCGGTTCCGGTGGCGTTTCAAAACCCAGACGTTGCAGGTACAGCTTCAGATTCGTCAGGCGTGGCTCACTCATTGCTCGATCCTTATGCATGGGGCCGCAGGTCACTGCGTTGATGGTCGCCATGTATACGGGATCAGGTCCTGTTTTCGACAATTGATTTCGCCAATCGCCTGCTAACGTTTCTTGCGTGAACCGATACGAATCCACGTGGGCGCATGGTCGCTGGCGTGGGATTCGTTGCGCACCCAGGCGTCTACCCCGGCCTCGTGCAGATAGGGACTCAGCGCCGGGTTGAGCAGCAGATGATCGATGCGCAGACCGGAGTTGGTTTGCCAATGCTGGCGGAAGTAATCCCAAAACGTATAGAGCCGATCCTCGGGATACAGATGCCGTAGCGAATCGGTCCAGCCCTGATCGAGCAAGCGCTGATAACACTCGCGACTCTCAGGTTGCAGCAGCGCGTCCTTGAGCCAGGAACGGGTGTTGTAGATGTCCATGTCGGTGGGCACGACGTTGTAGTCACCGGCCAGCACCACCGGGTGATCGCTGCTTTGCAAATCCTTCGCATACGCGATGAGCCGTTCGAACCAGGCCAGTTTGTAATCGAATTTCGGTCCCGGTTGCGGGTTGCCATTGGGCAGGTACAGGCACCCGACCAGCACGCCGTGCACCGCTGCCTCCAGATAACGACTGTGCTTGTCATCCGGATCGCCCGGCAGACCGCGTCGGCTCTCCAGCGGCTGCGCATCGCGGGCGAGAATCGCCACGCCGTTCCACGAAGCCTGACCCTGCCAGATCGCGCCGTAACCGGCGGCTTCCAGTTCAGCGACGGGGAATGCCGTGTCGACGGATTTGAGTTCTTGCAGGCAGGCGATATCCGGTTGCTCGCGCTTGAGCCAATCCAGCAGGTTCGGCAAACGTGCGCGTAAACCGTTGACGTTGTAAGTGGCGATCCGCAGGTTTTTCATCGGCTGAGGCTCCTGCCCGTGGGCTGTAAAAAATCTGACCCCGTGATCATCGCGCCGGTTGCATCGGATCGGCCTGCTGCGGCGTAATAAGCGCTCGACCTTCGCCCGCACTGCCGAGACCCGAATCCCATGCCAACCACGCTGCAAGGTCAGCGCATCCTTCTGCGCCCGCTTGAGTATTCAGATGCCGCCGCCCTGCTCCACGCTGCCGCCGACGGCGAGTTGTGGAACCTCACCGTCACCGTGGTGCCTTCGCCCAGCACTGTCGACAGTTATCTGAAAAAGGCACTCGATGGCCGGGACGCCGGCACGGTGATGCCGTTCGTGATCGTGTTGAAAGATAGCGGCCAAGTCATCGGCTCGACACGCTTCTGGAAGATCGACCCGCTCAATCGCAAGCTGGAAATCGGCAGCAGCTGGATCTCCGCGAGTTGGCAGAAATCCTTCGTCAACACCGAAGCCAAGTACCTGATGCTGCGTCACGCCTTCGAAGTGCTCGACTGCGTACGCGTGCAGTTCACCACCGACGAGAACAATCAGAAATCACGTCACGCGATCCTGCGCCTTGGCGCGCAACAGGAAGGCATAGTCCGCCACGAGCGAATCATGCCGGACGGGCGCAAGCGCAACTCGGTGCGCTTCAGCATCATCGACGACGAGTGGCCGCAGGTGCGTCTGCACCTGGAACAGAAACTCGCCGGCTACCGGTAATGCTCAGGCGCGATTGCGCAGCCATTGCAGGAAGCCTTTTTTCGGTGCGACCACTGGCGCGTCCTCGGTCAGCGATTGCGCCTTGTGCAGGCGGTAATCGAGCAAGGCTTTCATCGCGTCGTTGATGTCGTGACGGGCGTCGAGGCATGGCTTGAGGTACGACTTTTCAATGCGGTACAGGGCGCAATAGGTCTTCGCGGCAAACTTCGCCGGCACCGAGGAATCGGAAAGAATGCCCGCCTCACCGATGACCTCGCCGGGGCCCATGCGTCCGGACTCAAACGGCGTGCCATGGCGGGTCAAGGTCACCGTGACCACACCCGACTCGATAATGAACAAATGATCGCTGACCTCCCCCGCCTCAAGGATCGTCTCGCCGGTACGGAAGGTTTGCAGGCTCATGTTCTGGCTGAAGGTGTCTTTCTCTTCCTGGCGCAGGGTCGAGAAGATCGGCGAACTGTCGAGCAGCGCGCGGGGCCGCGACAGGTTGGTCGGCGCACTGCTTTCATCGCTCGACAGCAGATTGACCCCGGATGCCTGCAAGTGCCGATACGCCAGATCGAACAACTGATTGCGCACCACGCGCTTCTCGCCCATCGACGCAACGAAACCGCTGATCTCGTATTCAGCGCCACTGCTGCCGGAGCTTTTCAGCGCCACGTTCGGCGCAGGCGTGTCGAGCAATTGCCGACAGCCCTGCATGGCCCGCTCCAGCGCATCGATCACCGCATTGGGCCGCGCATGCTGGCTGACCTGCACGCTGACCGCGACGCCAAACATATTGCTCGGACGGCTGAAATTGATGATCTTCGCCTTGGCCGCCAGCGAGTTGGGGATCACCGCCATGCTGCCCTGACTGGTTTGCAGGCGCGTGGCGCGCCAATCGATATCGGTGACCCGGCCTTCGGTGCCGTCGATGGAGATCCAGTCATCGAGTTGATAAGGCTTGGTGGTGTTGAGGACGATCCCGGAAAACACGTCGCTGAGCGTGCTCTGCAAGGCCAGACCGACGATGATCGCCAACGCGCCAGAGGTGGCCAGCACACCTTTGACCGGCAGATCCAGCACATAGGCCAGCGCCGCGATGATTGCGATAAGGAAAATCACCGCGCCGAGCAAATCCTGCAGCAGTCGCCCGGTGTGGCCGACCCGCTGCATCATCACCGCGCCGATCAATACCGTCAGGGTGCGTGCGCCGAATAGCCACCAGCCAATCTGCAGGCCGGTCGCCGCCAGGTGCAGCGGCACGTTGTCGGCCCACGGTGCAGGCTCCATCGGGTTGAGGCCTTCGTTGAACAGCAGCACGCTGAACAGACTGAAAATCAGCACCCGCACCAGCAGTTTCCACTCACTGCCATGGGAACTGATAAGACGCCACAGACCGAGATCGAGAAGGATCAGGATCAACGCGCAAAACAACGGATGTTCGGTGAGCAGAGACAGCATCAAACAACTCCGACGGGGGCCAATCGCGAGAAGATCGCACAGATTGAGCAAGTGTAGGAGCAATTGATTTCAGAGCATGAACGCCCGCGCAAAAACACCGCAAAACCCCTGTAGGAGCTGCCGCAGGCTGCGATCTTTTGATCTTTAAAAAACAACATCAAAAGATCGCAGCCTGCGGCAGCTCCTACACAGGTTTACGGGGTGACAGATTACTTACCGTTGGTCAGGCTGTTGTAGCTGGTGAACAGGTTGCGGTAGTCCGGAATGTGGTTGGAGAACAGCGTGCCCAACCCTTCGATGTCGTTGCGCCAGTCGCGGTGCAGCTCGCAGGCCAGACCGAACCAGGTCATCAATTGCGCACCTGCCGTGGACATACGGTTCCACGCCGATTCACGGGTCAGTTCGTTGAACGTGCCGGACGCATCGGTCACCACGAACACATCGAAGCCCTCTTCCAGCGCCGACAGCGCCGGGAACGCCACGCAAACTTCCGTCACCACACCAGCAATGATCAACTGCTTCTTGCCAGTCGCCTTGATCGCCTTGACGAAATCTTCGTTGTCCCAGGCGTTGATCTGGCCAGGGCGGGCGATGTACGGCGCGTCCGGAAACAGTGTTTTCAGCTCAGGCACCAGCGGGCCATTGGGGCCGGTTTCGAAACTGGTGGTGAGGATTGTCGGCAGTTTGAAGTACTTGGCCAGATCGGCCAGCGCCAGCACGTTGTTCTTGAACTTGTCCGGATCAATATCGCGTACCAGCGACAGCAGTCCGGCCTGATGATCGACCAGCAGCACCGCAGCGTTGTTTTTATCCAGACGTTTGTATTGAGTGGTCATTGCAGTAATCCTCGCGGGTGGTAGAGGCCGACGGGGGGTCGGCCTCAGGGGACTCGATCAGCGCTGGGAATCCAGCACTTCGTGTTCGTTCGCGACTTGCTGAGCCTTGAGGTAGCTCTCGATCAGCAATTGATAATGCGGCATGGCCTGGGCGTAGACCGCCGCCCACTGCTCGGCATCGGGACGGTTCCACGAGCCTTGCAGCTCGGAAAGCGTAGCCATGATGTCGATCGGCACCACCCCGGCCTGGGCCAAACGGGCCACTGTCAGATCAGTGGCCAGCTTTGAGTGATTACCGGACGCGTCGACCACGGCAAACACCTTGTAGCCTTCATGCACAGCGGCGATGGACGGGAAGGCCAGGCAGACGCTGGTCAGGGTCCCGGCAATCACCAGGGTTTTCTTGCCGGTGGCTTTGACCGCCGCATGAAACTCCGGGTTGTCCCAGGCATTGATCTCGCCCTTGCGCGCCACGTATTGCGCATGCGGTGCGGCTTCGTGAATCTCCGGGATCAACGGCCCGTTCGGCCCTTGCGGCACGGAGGCGGTGGTGATCACCGGCATCTTCAACAGGGTTGCGGCCTTGGCCAGTGCGATGGCGTTGGCGCGCAATTGCGGCACGTCGATGTCCTTGACGATCTGGAACAGACCGCTCTGGTGGTCGATCAGCAGCATCGCTGCGTCGCTGGCATCGATGGTCGGTTTCTGGCCGTCGAAATTCGCTGCATTGACAGTGTTCATGTGCGTTTCCTCTTTTCTATAGGCAACAGCCATCCCTGGCCTGCGAACCGGCCTACGCGTCCTGTGTAGAGCGGAGTGGTGGTGCGTTAAGCGTGCATCTGGCCGAAGCGGCCGGACTGGAAGTCGGCGAACGCCTGGTGGATTTCCTGCTCGGTGTTCATCACGAACGGGCCGTGGCCGACGATCGGTTCGTCGATCGGCTCGCCGCTGAGCAGCAACACCACCGCGTCCTGGCTGGCTTCGAGCGTCATCTGATGGCCGTCACGTTCGAACAGGGCCAACTGCCCTTCGCGCACCGATTCCACACCATTGACCTGCACCGAGCCTTTCAACATCACCAGCGCGGTGTTGCGGCCTTCATGCAGATCGAGCGTCAGCAACTTGCCGGCGTTCAGGCGCAAGTCCCACACGTCGATCGGTGTGAAGGTGCGCGACGGGCCTTTGTGGCCCTCGAACTCACCGGCGATCAGGCGCAGGCTGCCGGCGTTGTCCTTGAGCGCAATGCTCGGGATGTCGCTGTCAAGAATGGTCTGGTAGCCCGGCGCGGCCATTTTGTCCTTGGCCGGCAGGTTGACCCACAGCTGGACCATTTCCAGTTTGCCGCCGGTTTTGGCGAAGTTTTCCGAATGGAACTCCTCGTGGAGGATCCCGGAAGCGGCGGTCATCCATTGCACATCGCCCGGGCCGATCACGCCGCCACTGCCGGTCGAGTCGCGGTGCTGCACTTCGCCTTCATAAACGATAGTCACGGTTTCGAAACCACGGTGCGGATGCTGACCAACGCCACGCCGTTCGGTGGTCGGGGTGAAATCGGCAGGGCCGGCGTGATCGAGCAGCAGGAACGGGCTGATGTGTTTGCCCAGATTGTCGTAGGAAAACAGCGTGCGAACCGGGAAACCATCGCCGACCCAATGGCCGCGCGGGCTGGTGTAGATACCGATGATGTTTTTCATGGTCGTCTCCAATAGGGTGAGTGATGCGATGGATCAAGCTTAAATCCGTAGCCATTAATGCACTAGACTGCAAAAATCAGCCTTAGCGTTCTATATGGAGAACGATGGTGGAAGACCTCAACACCCTCTACTACTTCACCCAAGTGGTCGAACATCATGGTTTCGCCGCCGCCGGGCGCGCACTGGATATGCCGAAATCGAAGCTCAGCCGACGGATTTCCGAACTGGAAGAACGCCTCGGCGTGCGCCTGCTGCACCGCACCAGTCGCCATTGCTCGTTGACTGAAATCGGTCAGGCCTATTACCAGCGCTGCCTGGCCATGCGCGTAGAGGCTGAAAGCGCCGCCGAACTGATCGAACGCAACCGCTCCGAACCGCAAGGCCTGGTGCGCCTGAGTTGCCCGACAGCACTGCTCAACTCTTGGGTCGGGCCGATGCTCACCCGCTACATGCTCAAGTACCCGCTGGTGGAGTTGTTTATCGAGAGCACCAATCGCCGCGTCGATCTGCTGCACGAAGGCTTCGACATTGCCTTGCGCGTGCGTTTTCCACCGCTGGAGAACACTGACATGGTCATGAAGGTGCTGGGCAACAGCACGCAATCAGTGGTCGGCAGCCCGCAGTTCGTCGAACGTCTGTCGTCACCGCCCTCACCTGCTGACCTTAATGGTTTGCCGAGCCTGCATTGGGGCGCGGCGCAGCGCGAATATCAGTGGGAGCTGCTCGGGCCGAATGACAACACGGCGCTGATTCGCCATACGCCGCGAATGGTCACCGATGATCTGATCGCCTTGCGCCAGGCGGTGATTGCCGGCGTTGGCGTAGCGCATTTACCAAGTGTGGTGGTGCGTGAGGACATTGCCGCCGGGCGCGTCGTGGAGCTGATTCCGGGCTGGGCACCGAAGTGCGGGTTGGTGCATGCGATCTTTCCGTCGCGGCGCGGGTTGTTGCCGTCGGTGCGCACGTTGATTGATTTTTTGGGCGAGGAATTTGCGCGTAGCGATATTGCGTGAATCGGCGGTGCGCCCATCGCTGGCAAGCCAGCTCCCACAGGTTTCGGGGAGTACACATGATTCATCACTCACACAAATCTCTGTGGGAGCTGGCTTGCCAGCGATGGGGCCAGCCCGGACAACACAAAATGAACATTTGATTCATGACTTCTGATCAACAGTGCTTTGTCCCGCCAGCGGTTTTTCTCAACCATCCGGATGCGGATACTCCTGCCCATTCCCACTGCAACCCCTGGAGTCCCTCATGTCTGTTCCCGCTTTCGGTCTTGGCACGTTTCGTTTGCAAGGCCAAGTCGTCATCGACTCGGTGAGCACCGCCCTCGAACTCGGCTACCGGGTCATCGACACCGCGCAAATCTACGAAAACGAAGCCGACGTCGGCGAGGCCATCGCAGCCAGCGGCATCCCGCGCGAAGAGCTGTTCATCACCAGCAAGATCTGGGTCGCCAACTTCGCCCAGGATCGCTTGATCGACAGCCTCAAGGAAAGCCTGCAAAAACTGCAGACCGACTACCTCGACCTGACGTTGATTCACTGGCCGTCGCCGGAGAACCAGGTGCCGGTCGAAGAGTTCATGGGCGCCCTGCTCGAAGCCAAGCGTCTGGGCCTGACCCGGCAGATCGGTGTGTCCAACTTCACCATCGATTTGATGAAGCAGGCGATTGCAGCGGTCGGTGCAGAAAACATCGCGACCAACCAGATTGAACTGCACCCGTACCTGCAGAACCGCAAGGTGGTCGAGTTCGCCCGCAGCCAAGGCATCCACATCACCTCGTACATGACCCTCGCCTACGGCGAAGTGCTGCAAGATCCGCTGATCCAGCAGATCGCCAAGCGCTTGCAGGCCACTCCGGCGCAAATCACTCTGGCCTGGGCCATGCAGTCGGGTTACGCGGTGATCCCGTCGTCGACCAAACGTGACAACCTGCAAAGCAACCTCGCCGCCACCGCGCTGACGTTGAGCGACGCCGACATGGCGCTGATTGCCACGCTCGATCGCGGCCATCGCCTGACCAGCCCGAAAGGTATCGCGCCGAACTGGGACTGACCGGCGACCGTCAGATTTGCAGACGTTGTGCGAGGCCGGCCATGGCCTCGCGCAACGTATCGCACGCCGTGCCCAGCGGCGCCGCGTGCGTCTTGCGACACGCCTGCTCCAGCGCAATACACGCCGCCACCACCCGCGCCGCGCCGACCATCTGCGCCCCGCCCTTGATGTGATGCGCCAGTTCACGCAGCCCTCCCCGATCCTGCTCCTGCTGCAACGCCTCCAGACGTTGCAGATCGAGGTGCAAGCTGTTCAACACCTCCTTGCGCAACTGTTCGATCAGCGCACGATTATCGCCGGCCATTTGTTCCAGCGTGCTCAGGTCGATTTCCGCCAGCGCCGGAACCTCGCCGGGGTCCGCCGGCTCATCGCAATGACTGGCTGCCGCCAATGCCTGCGCCAGGTCGTGCAAGCGGATCGGTTTGAACAGGCACCCGTCCATACCGGCGTTCAGGCAACGCGTGCGCTCCTCGGATTGCGCATTGGCAGTAAAACCGAGAATCAGACACGCTTGGCGGCCGCTAAGCACTTCCTCTTCGCGGATCGCCCGCGCCAGTTGGTAACCGTTGCGCCGCGGCATGTTGCAGTCAGTGATCACCACATCGAACGCCTGGGTTCGCCAGCGTTGCAGGCCCTCATCGCCGTTCTCGGTGTCGACCGTTTGATGGCCGAGTTCACTCAATTGCCAGCACAACAGCAAGCGGTTCACCGGATGATCGTCCACCACGAGAACACTCAGTGAACAGGTTGCGGCGACTTTTGTTGCCGGGGTTGGCGCCTGAGCGAGGGCAACCAGCAACGGCAGTTCGAGACTGACTTCGACTCGTGTGCCTTCGCCCGGTGCACTGTCGAGCCGCAGCGTGCCGCCCATCATTTCGCAGAGGCTGCGACTGATCACCAGACCCAGTCCGGAGCCGCTGCGTGCCGACTGCAGGTGATTGCTGGCCTGCACGAACGGGCTGAATAGCCGTTGCCGATCGTCCGGGCTGATGCCCACCCCACTGTCTTCAATCAATACTTTCAGGGCCAGACGCTCCTCCGTCGCAAAGGTCACCACCAGGCGCAGACTAACCTCGCCCTCCTCGGTGAACTTGATCGAATTGCTCAGCAGATTCGACAGCACTTGCTTGAAGCGCGTCGGATCAATCAGCACGTCAACGTTGCTCCGGGCATCGAGTTCGATGTGCCACAACAAACGCTTCTGCCGTGCCAGCCCTTCAAACACCCGGCACACCGACACCACCAGTTCACGCAGGTTGGCGCGTTCGGGCGTGAGGGACAAATGCCCGGTCTCGATTCGCGCGATGTCGAGAATGTCACCGATCAAGGCCAGCAATTGTTGCCCGGCATTGGACGCCACCTGAATCGCCAAGCGGTCGGTCACGCCTTCCTCGGCACGTTTCAGGGCCAGTTCGAGCATGCCGATCAAGGCATTCATCGGCGTACGGATTTCATGGCTCATGGTCGCCAGAAACGTGGTTTTCGCCCGATTGGCGTCGTCTGCGGCGTCCTTGGCTTCCTGCAATTGCTGCAACCATTGCTGACGCCGGCGAATCTGTTGACGCTGAAACACGATCCAGGCCAGCGCGAGTGCCAGCAAGACTGCCGCCCCGGTAAAACCAAGCAGGATTTCCTGACGATGCTGCAACCAGTAGCTGTCATCCACCACCACATCGTGGCTCCAGCGCTCAACCAACTCGTCCATCTGCTGCGGGGCGATGCTCAACAGCGCCTTGTTCAGGATCGAATGCAATGCTGGCATTTGCGGGGATGTCGCCAGCGCAATGCGCGCCGGTTGATCACCGACCGTGCCGGTGATGCGCAGACGTTCACGGTAATGGCGCGCGATCAGAAAGCGCGCCACCAACAGCGAGCTTACCGTGGCATCGACTTGGCCTTTGGCAATCAATGCCATGCCCTCCGCGGGACTTTTGACCTCGACCAGACGCAGACGCGGCACGCGGCCCAATAGATAACCGCGCAAAGGATGGCCGCGATAAATGGCCAGCCGTTTACCGGCCAGGTCATCAAGGTTGAGTGGTCCCTGAACAGTGATCGCACTGACCAGCACAAACGGATTGTTCAGGTAGGCGCGGGTAAATTGCAGTTCGATTTCACGCTCGCTGCTCGGTGTCACCACCGGCAACACGTCGAGTTCCCCGGCCTTGAGCTGTTCGATCTGACGATCCAGCGACGCCCCGCGCACGATCTCGAAATTCAACCCGCTGCGCTGGCTGATCAAACTCAGTAATTGCGCCGTCAGCCCGCTGAAACGGCCGTCGGCATCGAAAAACGTCAGCGGTGCGAAATCTTCGATGGCGCCGACCCGGACCACCGGATGCTGGTCCAGCCACTCCTGTTCATTGGCACTGAGTTGCACCCGGGTCTGCTCGGCCATCTCGGCCTGGCCTACGCTCCAGCGTTGCTCGATGCGCTGGCGACGCTCCATGGGAATGGCCACCAGTGCCTTGTCAACGATGCGTTTGAGGCGCACATCGCTGCGCAACAGGGCAAAGCCGAACGAATTGGCGTCCAGCCCCGCAGGACCGGCCAATTGCAGGTCATTGCGATAATTGGTGTTGATCAGGTAGTTGGCACTGATGAAGTCGCCCAGATAAACGTCATCCGCGCCGAAAGCCACGGCACCCAGCGCATCCATCGCTGACGGGTAGCGCTGCACGCTTGCCTGAGGATAGAACGCTTGCACACTCGCCAGCGGCAGATAGTCCTCGACCATGGCCAGACGCTTGCCGGCAAGATCCGTCGGCAACTGTTCTTCGAGTCGGGTTACCAGCATCGGCTGATCTTCGGCGTAGGCACGGGACAGAATGAAGTCCGGGTCGGCGGCTTCAAACTGGTTGGAGGTCCCCAACAGATCGAGATCGCCGCGCTTGAGCGCCGCCATCACGGCATCGCGGTTGGCAAAGCGCCGCACTTCGATGCGCACACCCAGCAACTGCGCGAGCAGATCAGCGTAATCGGCGGTCAGGCCCTCAAGTTCCTGTTGATTGCGGGAGATCTCGAACGGCGGGTAATCCGGCCCGGAAATCCCCATGCGTAACACTGGATGCTGACGCAGCCATTGCCGGTCCTGTTCGTCCAGGCGCAACTGCACGTTTTCCGGCGCGGTGCGGATCAGCACTTGCAGCACCTGCGGCGCATCATTCGCCCAGCAGGTCGCCATCAGGTTCATCCACAACCAGACAATCCAGCGTCCCTGCTTCATGTGCGATCGCTCAGATCACATGATTGCGCTTGGCGAAATCGCGCAAGTGCACCGCGGAGCCTACCCCGAGCTTTTTCATCAGACGGGTTTTATAGGTGCTGACGGTTTTGTGGCTCAGGTGCATGTCCTCGGCAATCGCCTTGTTGGACTTGCCCTGTCCCAATTGCTCGAAAATGCTCAACTCACGGTCGGAGAGCTGATCGATCATCTGTTTTTCCGTGGTTTGCACGGCATTCAGCGTGCTGAAACTGTCCGGGAGCGCGGAGAAAAAGGTATGTCCCGACACCACCGCCCGAATAGCATTGTGCAACTGCTCCAGTTGATTGGTTTTGGTCACATAGGCCATTGCCCCGGCACGTAAACAGCGCTCCTGATAGAACATTGGCTCGTGCGTGCTGAACACCAGCACTCGGCAACGAAAATCATTGGCCTTGATCCGCGCCAGAACTTCCAGCCCGCCGAGTGCTGGCAGATTCAGATCGAGTATCACCAGTTGCGGCTTGTATTCACGAATGAGCGACATCACCTCGTTGCCATGGGACGCCTCATATATGAGTTTGAATCCTTCGGCGAGCAATACGATGCGGATGGCGGCGCGCACTACCGGATGATCGTCGACGATCAACGCTGACTTCATGGCCACTCCAGGTGCAAAGTCTGACGAAACGGTCACCGACACGGGTTGATCCAGACTCAGTGGCTGTACCGGGACTGTTGCATGGAACGGGGAGCAAATCACCTGTCAGACCTGACAGTTGCGGCCGGTAATTTTTTATGCATGTGCAGCGTTTTGCACTAGCGGGTAGTACTTGCTCACGGCCGGACCCTGCCGTCTGGCGGGTGCATCGACCAGCGCCATCAACTGACTGATCGATTGTTTGGAAGGCAGCAGCAAATGGCTGATCTGCACATTCTCCTGGGCGAATCCCAAGGCCGGTTGCAACGGCGCCGTGCCTTCGTTGTAGATCAACGCCTGACGAACCTGCGGGTTATCGAGGAAAAACCCCAGCAGATCCAGCGAACCCGCCGCCAGCTCGGCATTGATGACCACCACATCGAACGGCTCGCAACCGTAGTCCACCAGCGTCAACAGCTCAGCGAGGCTTTGCGCCGGGGCCACGCGGTAGTAATCGAGGCTGTTGAACAGACGCTCGATTTTCATCCGGTGGAAATGCTGCGAGTCGGCAATCAGGATGCGCAGGGCTTTATTGATCATGGTCAATCTCCCGGTGTCACGATTTCTGGGTGCGGCAAGACTACGCAAGCTCCGCGGCAGGTTCTGTAGGAATATTCCGAAAAACACGGTCATTCATCACTGGCCTGGACTTGGCGGAGCCATCTTGCTGACACGGGGAGAGCGAATTATTCCGTAGTACTCGGACTCCAGAACGCCTGCACCACCAATGCCGACGTCGAGATTCTTGCGACCAGGGCATCCAGTTCATCACCATCGACCGACGTCGTCGCCAGTGTCGCTTCGATCTCTATTTCATCGGCGCCGAACGCATGCACATCGACGTCGCTGGCGGGGTAATTGCTGCGTTCAAGCTCGGCCTCAAGCAAGGCGAACACGGCGGTTTGCTGGGAGCGTCGGGCGATGACGTAGACGATGTTGGTGACTTCCGCCGAGACCACGTCCAGTGGCTGGCGGTTGATGTTGTTGACGATCGGCCGCAGCAAGGTGTTGGCGGCGAGGATGAACAGTGTGCCGAGCACGGCTTCGGCGAGCAGGTCGGCACCGGCACAGGCGCCCACCGCTGCGGAGGTCCACAGGGTCGCGGCGGTATTGAGACCGCGCACATTGCCCTCTTCGCGCATGATCACCCCGGCGCCGAGAAAACCGATGCCGGAGACCACGTAAGCGACCACGCGCACCGCGCCTTCTGCGCCGGCGAGACGGTTGGCCATATCGACGAATATCGCCGCGCCGACCGCGACCAGTACGTTGGTGCGCAGGCCGGCGGTGCGTTGCCGGTACTGGCGCTCGAAGCCGATCAGACCGCCGAGGATGAACGCAGCGCTGAGGCTGACGAGGGTGTCGAGCAGCGAATCGAGGTTGAGGTTGTTGATGGCTTGCATAGTCATCTCCCTGAAAAAACACAAACCCCCTTGTGGGGCCTGCTTGAAACGAGCCCCTGTAGGAGCTGCCGAAGGCTGCGATCTTTTGCTTTTGCCTTGTAAAAACAAGATCAAAAGATCGCAGCCTGCGGCAGCTCCTACAGGGGCAGCATTATTGCCAGCCGAACCGGCGGATGTAGAAACCTTTCACTGCCTGGGTCAGCGCCATGTATGCCAGCAGAATCACCGGCAGGAACACGAAGTACAGCGACGGCAGCGCCTGCAGTTTGAAGTAGTGCGCCAGCGGGCCCATTGGCAGGAAGATGCCGACCGCCATGATGATCCCGGTCATCACCAACAACGGCATGGCGGCGCGACTTTGCAGGAACGGAATCTTCGGCGTGCGGATCATGTGCACGATCAGCGTCTGGGTCAGCAACCCGACCACGAACCAGCCGGACTGGAACAGCGTCTGGTGATCCGGGGTGTTGGCATCGAACACGTACCACATCAAGGCGAACGTGGTGATGTCAAAGATCGAGCTGATCGGGCCGAAGAACAGCATGAAGCGCCCGACATCGCCCGGCTGCCAGCGTTGTGGTTTTTTCAGCATTTCCTCATCGACGTTATCGAACGGAATCGCAATCTGCGAAATGTCGTAGAGCAGGTTCTGCACCAGCAGGTGCATCGGCAGCATCGGCAGGAACGGAATGAACGCACTGGCGACCAGCACCGAGAACACGTTGCCGAAGTTGGAGCTGGCGGTCATCTTGATGTACTTGAGCATGTTGGCGAAGGTGCGCCGCCCTTCGAGTACGCCCTCCTCCAGCACCATCAGGCTCTTTTCCAACAGGATGATGTCGGCGGCTTCCTTGGCGATGTCCACCGCACTGTCCACGGAAATACCGATGTCGGCGGTGCGCAGCGCGGGTGCGTCGTTGATGCCGTCACCCATGAAGCCGACCACATGGCCGTTACCTTTGAGGATGCGCACGATGCGCTCCTTGTGCGACGGCGTCAGTTTGGCGAAGACGTTGGTCTTCTCCACGGCCACAGCCAGTTCGGCATCACTCATGCGCTCGACGTCGTTGCCCAGCAGCAGGCCTTGTTGCGCGAGGCCGACTTCGCGGCAGATCTTCGCGGTGACCAGTTCGTTGTCGCCGGTCAGCACTTTTACCGCCACGCCATGTTCGGCCAAGGCCTTGAGCGCTGGCGCGGTGCTTTCCTTCGGTGGATCGAGGAACGCCACGTAACCGATCAGCGTCAGTTCCTGCTCATCGGCCAGGCTGTAAATCTCGCGACCTTCCGGCATCGAGCGGGCGGCCACGGCCACCACGCGCAAGCCTTCAGCGTTGAATGCTGCGGTGACCTGACGAATCCGGGTCAGCAATTCATCGCTCAAGGCTTCATCGACCTCGCCGTGACGCACGCGGCTGCACACCGCCAAGACTTCTTCGACCGCACCTTTGCAGATCAGTTGATGTGGCTGGCCACGCCCTTCGACCACCACCGACATGCGCCGACGATTGAAGTCGAACGGGATCTCATCGACCTTGCGAAACGCCGTACCGACTTTCAGTTCACGGTGGATTTCCACGTGTTCAAGCACCGCGACGTCGAGCAGGTTTTTCAGGCCGGTCTGGTAGTAGCTGTTGAGGTAGGCCATTTCCAGCACGTCATCGGAATCGGCGCCCCAGACATCGACATTGCGCGCGAGGAAGATCTTGTCCTGGGTCAGCGTGCCGGTCTTGTCGGTGCACAGTACGTCCATGGCGCCGAAGTTCTGGATCGCGTCGAGACGTTTGACGATGACTTTTTTCCGTGACAGAAACACCGCGCCTTTGGCCAGCGTCGAGGTGACGATCATCGGCAGCATTTCCGGGGTCAGGCCGACGGCAATCGACAGCGCGAACAGCAGTGCTTCAGTCCAGTCGCCCTTGGTGAAGCCGTTGATGAACAGCACCAGCGGCGCCATCACGAACATGAAACGGATCAACAGCCAGCTGACTTTGTTGACGCCTTGCTGGAACGAAGTCACCGCGCGATCGGTTGCGCCAACACGCTGGGCCAGCGCACCGAAATAGGTGCTGTTGCCGGTGGTCAGGATGACTGCCACAGCGGTACCGGACACGACGTTGGTGCCCATGAACAGGATGTTGTCCAGCTCTAGCGGATTGCGTGTATCGCGGTCAGCCTGACGTGGAAACTTCTCCACCGGCATCGATTCGCCGGTCATCGCCGCTTGGCTGACGAACAGATCCTTGGCGCTGAGCACCCGGCAATCGGCCGGAATCATGTCGCCGGCCGAGAGCACGATCAGATCGCCCGGCACCAATTGTTTGATCGGCAATTCGCTGCGCGGCGCGTCACGGCGCATTACCGTCGCGGTGTTGCTGACCATGGCTTTCAGCGCGTCAGCGGCCTGGTTGGATTTGCTTTCCTGCCAGAAGCGCAACAGCGTCGACAGCACCACCATGGAAAAAATCACCACGGCGGCCTTGAGGTCTTCGGTCAGCCACGAGATCACCGCCAACAAGGTCAGCAGCAAGTTGAACGGGTTTTTGTAGCAGTGCCACAGGTGAATCCACCATGGCAGCGGCTGCTCGTGTTCGACTTCGTTGAGGCCATATTGCGCACGCAGCGCATCGACTTCGAAATCAGTGAGCCCATCGGAATGCGTGCCGAGTGACGACAGCAATACACCGCTGTCGCAATGCGCGGCATCGACCAGGGTGTTGGCCAAAGTCGGCGGGACTTCACGGCTGACCGTGGTGTCGTTGATCGATTCCAGCAGCGCCAGGCGACGAAAGTGTCGGGCGATGTGGCGGGTCCGCAGAAAACCTGCGAAAAATTCCTTGAGCGTAAGTTTCATGGCTGTTGCCCCTATGGTCAGCCGGGAAACCGTCAAGCAGGTACGGCCGCGCCTCGTCCGCCGGAAAAACCGGCACGGCAAGGCCTGGCGCGCCGGTCAGAAACGACAGGCGTGTCGATAGGGCTGCGATCACGACGATAAAGTCGAAATCACGCTCTGTTCAGCGTCGATGAGAAGGACGTCTAGACATGACCACGGACGGGCCATGCACGGGATGCCGCTGCTCGCTTTTACGGCGAGACAACGACAGAGAAAGTCTGCGCGTTATCTTGCCGAGAATCTGCCGGTTACCGAGACCGGCCGACAACTGTCACTCGAACAAGTACCCACTGTGGGTCTCCGCTATTGATGAAAACGCGCGAAGCTTACGCCCCGATGATGGGAGAGTAAACCGGCAAAAGGCAGTGTGTCGGGGAATGTGGGGGATGTTCAGGAAGGGTTCAGGATTCGGATTTTGCGGTGATTTTGATGACCCCTTCGCGAGCAGGCTCGCTCCCACATTGGATCTTCATCTGACACAAAATCTGTGTTCACTGAAAATCCCCTGTGGGAGCGAGCCTGCTCGCGAAAGCGGTATGTGAGGCGCTAAAAAATCAGCTGGCAGTCGCCAACAGCAGATCCGCCATCGAACGATGCCCACGGTTCTTGCCATGCTCATACAAAGAACCGGCAATCTCGTCCGCACGAATCGGCAGCACCGACAGCAGCGTGTCGCTCAGACCATGGCTGGCCTGGCAGAAGCCCTGCATGTAGAGGCCGGCCTTGCAGCGCTCGTCGGTGATCAGTTTGTAGTTGCGATCGACCTCGAAATCGCCCAGGTACTCTTCCAGCGGCGCCAGCAGTTTGCGGTGCATCTGCCGCTCGTAACCGGTGGCCAGTACCACGGCATCGTAGTTGCGCACAGTGACTTCGCCGGTGGCGTTGTTGCGCACGGCCAGTTCGATACCGTTATCGGTGGCGGTCGCGCTTTCGACGGTGGTCAGGGTGCGGAAGGCGTGACGGGCGATCCCGGAAACCTTCTGGCGATAGAAGATGCCGTAGATGCGTTCGATCAGGTCGATGTCGACCACCGAGTAGTTGGTGTTGTGGTACTCGTTGACCAGACGCTCACGCTCGGCGCTGTTCTGCTGGAACACCAGGTCGGTGAACTCCGGCGAGAACACTTCGTTGACGAACGGACTGTCGTCGGCAGGCTTCAGGGCCGAGCCGCGCAGGATCATGTCGACCTGTACCGACGGGAACGAATCGTTCAAATCAATGAAGGCTTCCGCCGCGCTCTGCCCACCACCGATGATCGCGATGCTCATCGGCTGATTGTTCACGCACGGCTGCTTGGCCATTTGCGACAGATACTGCGAATGGTGGAACACGCGGGTGTCGCCCTTCAGCGCCTTGAACGCCTCCGGAATGCGCGGCGTGCCGCCGGCGCTGACCACCACCGAACGGGTGGTCCGCACATGCTGCTGGCCATCGCTGCCACGGGAAATCACCCGCAGTGCTTCAACCTGATGGTTGTGCAGCACCGGCTCGATGGTCAGCACTTCTTCGCCGTAACGGCTCTGCTCGGTGAACTGTCCGGCGACCCAGCGCAGGTAGTCGTTGTACTCCATGCGGCACGGGTAAAAGGTGCCGAGGTTGATGAAGTCGACCAGACGGCGGTGGTATTTGAGGTAATTGACGAACGAGTAAGGGCTGGTCGGGTTGCGCAGGGTCACCAGATCCTTGAGGAAGGAAATCTGCAACTCGCTCTGCGTCGACAGGGTGTTGCCATGCCAGCTGTAGTCGGCCTGTTTGTCGAGGAACAGCACATCCAGCTCGCCCTGGGTCGGGCCACGCTCTTGCAGAGCGATGGCCAGCGCCAGGTTCGAAGGGCCGAAACCGACGCCGATCAGGTCGTGAACGATGGGCGATGCAATTGCCTGAGTCATTTCCAGTGTCCTCTGGATGAACCCCTCAACAAGGGGCAAGGAGAGCCTAAGTGACCTGACCGGCCTTGAGCAGGACAGCAGGTCGTCTGTTGAGTAGGAACGAGGACAGAGAAATAAAATTTAACGGCGATGGCTCAATGGGCATCCCATTGTTTGATGCGCAGCCGGCAATGCTTCATGGCATTGACGATGTGTTTTTCCACCAGAGCCTTGGAAATGCCCAGCTGCCGGGCGATTTCCGGATGGGACAGGCCTTCGATCTTGCGCAGCAGAAAACTTTCGCGACACAGTGGTGGCAGCTCTGCCAGCGCACGCTGAAGCATACCCAGCCGCTGACCATGATCGAGGCTGCTGTGGGGAGACGGGGTGAAATAGCGCTCTTCACTGTCGAGCACGTCCAGCGATTCGACCTGGCGCAAAGCATTGCGGCGATGGTCGTCGATGACCAGATTCAGCGCGGTCCGGTAGAGAAACGCCCGGGGTTGCTCGATCGGTGTGTCGCTGGAACGTTCCAGCACTCGCAGATAGGCGTCATGCACCACATCTTCGGCAACCTGACGGTTGCCGAGCTTGGCGTTCAGGAAACACACCAGCTCGCGATAGTAGTTTTCCAACATGACTCCCGGCCGCAAACCTGCGGGTTCTGTCCTTGAGCTCACTGATTGACCCCTACGCAAAACGCAGTAGCAAGATAGTGGCAACTTGAGGTGCGTAATTTATAGTAATTCTCATATAGATTTAAAGTGGTGTTTGTCGTTGACCGGTAAATAGTGCTGCTCTATAGCTGTTACTTCATGTGTCCGCGCTTAAATTCCCCCACGCATTCATCGTTTACAGGACAGCTCCCCGTGTCTGTCGCGCCCTGCGACAGCGTTCAGCGCTGCCCCAATCCGTGTGCCAGCCGAACGACGGGCCGATTTTCACTGGCCGGAACCCTGCATGAAACGTCCCCGCCCCGCCCGACGCGCCCTGCTCGTAGTGCTTTGCCTGATCCCCGTTGTCGCTTACGCCGCGTGGCAAATCATGCCGCCGGGCCGGGATAAATTCGCCACCGTGCCAGTGTCGCGCGGCGATATCGAAAGCAGCGTCACCGCGCTCGGCACCTTGCAACCACGTCGTTACGTGGACGTCGGTGCGCAGGCTTCCGGGCAGATCCAGAAAATCCATGTGGAAGTCGGCGATGTGGTCAAGGAAGGCCAACTGCTGGTGGAAATCGACCCATCGACACAAAGAGCCAAGCTCGACGCCGGGCGCTTCTCGATCGAGAACCTCAAGGCGCAATTGCAGGAACAACGCGCCCAGCATGAGCTGGCGCAACAGAAATATCAGCGCCAGCAGAATCTGGCGGCCGGCGGCGCGACTCGCGAAGAGGACGTACAGACCGCCCGTGCCGAACTGAAGGCGACGCAAGCGCGCATCGACATGTTCCAGGCGCAGATCCGTCAGGCCGAAGCCAGCCTGCGCAGCGATCAGGCCGAACTTGGCTACACGCGAATCTATGCGCCAATGGCCGGCACCGTGGTCGCCCTCGATGCCCGCGAAGGCCAGACCCTCAACGCGCAACAGCAGACGCCGCTGATTCTGCGCATCGCCAAGCTGTCGCCGATGACCGTGTGGGCCGAGGTTTCCGAGGCGGATATCGGTCATGTCAAACCCGGCATGACCGCTTACTTCACCACCCTCAGCGGCGGCAATCGGCGCTGGAGCAGCACCGTGCGGCAGATTCTGCCGGTGCCGCCCAAACCGCTCGATCAGACCAACCAGGGCGGCGGCAGCCCGGCCAGCAGCAGCAAAAGCGGCAGCGCCCGCGTCGTGCTGTACACGGTTTTGCTCGACGTCGATAACGCCGACAACGCACTGATGGCTGAGATGACCACCCAGGTATTCTTCGTCGCCAATCAGGCCAAGGATGTCCTCACCGCCCCGGTGGCTGCCCTGCAGGGCAGCGACAAGGCCAACCTGCAGACCGCGCAGGTGGTTGCCGTCAACGGCAAAATCGAATCCCGCGAAGTGCGCACCGGTATCAGCGATCGGCTGAAGGTGCAGATTCTCGATGGCCTGAGTGAAGGCGATCACCTGCTGATCGGCCCGGCTGACGGCAACGGGGGTTAAATGCAAACGCCTCTGATCGACCTGCAGGACATCCGCAAATCCTACGGTGGCGGCGACGCGCCTGAAGTTCACGTACTGCGCGGCATCGACCTGTCGATCCACGCCGGCGAATTCGTGGCGATTGTCGGCGCTTCGGGCTCTGGCAAATCGACGCTGATGAACATCCTCGGCTGCCTCGACCGCCCCACCGCCGGCGAATACCGCTTCGCCGGCGAAAACGTCGCCGGCCTCGACAGCGATGAGTTGGCGTGGCTGCGCCGCGAAGCCTTTGGTTTTGTCTTTCAGGGTTATCACCTGATCCCGTCCGGTTCGGCCCAGGAAAACGTCGAGATGCCGGCGATCTATGCTGGCACTCCGGCCGCCGAGCGCCACGCCCGCGCCGCCGCCCTGCTCGACCGCCTCGGCCTGGCCTCACGCACCGGCAACCGCCCGCATCAGCTCTCCGGCGGACAGCAACAACGGGTGTCGATTGCCCGCGCCTTGATGAACGGCGGCCATATCATTCTCGCCGACGAACCGACCGGCGCCCTCGACAGCCACAGCGGCAAAGAAGTCATGGCGCTGCTCGACGAACTGGCGAGTCAGGGCCACGTCGTCATTCTCATCACCCACGATCGCGAAGTAGCGGCGCGGGCTAAACGCATCATCGAAATCCGCGACGGCCTGATCATCAGCGACAGCGCCCGAGACAACCCCGAGGCCCAGACCAGCGCCAACCCCGGCGCCTTGCAAGCCGTCGACCTGCGCAAACGCCTGGCCGAGGGCGCCGAAGCCACCGGCGCCTGGAAAGGTGAACTGGTCGACGCCTTGCACGCTGCCTGGCGGGTCATGTGGATCAATCGCTTCCGTACCGCGCTGACCCTGCTCGGCATCATCATCGGCGTGGCCTCGGTGGTGGTGATGCTTGCGGTCGGCGAAGGCAGCAAGCGCCAGGTCATGGCGCAGATGGGCGCGTTCGGTTCGAACATCATTTACCTCAGCGGCTCGGCGCCCAACCCGCGCACGCCACCAGGGATCATTACCCTCGACGACGTCCGCGCACTGACGAGCCTGCCGCAAGTACAACGGATCATGCCGGTCAACGGCGCCGAGGCTGGCGTGCGGTTCGGCAATGCCGACCATTT
Source organism: Pseudomonas sp. VD-NE ins (assembly GCF_031882575.1). NCBI lineage: Bacteria > Pseudomonadati > Pseudomonadota > Gammaproteobacteria > Pseudomonadales > Pseudomonadaceae > Pseudomonas > Pseudomonas sp. VD-NE ins. Next base: position 2,226,427 of record NZ_CP134772.1, on the reverse strand, counting down.
GAGTTACGTCGGCGGCAATGACACCAATTTTCCGGCGATCTTCAACTGGCCCGTCGTACAAGGCAGCTACTTCACCGAGGCCGACGAGGCGAATGCCGCCGCAGTGGCAGTGATCGGCCACAAAGTGCGGAGCAAACTGCTCAAGGATGTTATCGACCCCATCGGCCAGTTCATCCTGATCGAGAACGTTCCGTTCCAGGTCGTCGGCGTGCTCGCCGAAAAAGGCGCCAGCTCTGGCGACTCCGACAGCGACAACCGCATCGCCATCCCCTACTCGGCCGCCAGCGTCAGGCTGTTCGGCACACGCGATCCGGAATACGTGGCCATCGCCGCCACCGACGCCCGTAAGGTCAAGGACGCCGAAGAAGCCATCGAGCAACTGATGCTGCGTCTGCACAACGGCAAAAAGGATTTCGAACTGACCAACAACGCCGCGATGATCCAGGCCGAGGCACGCACGCAAAATACCCTGTCGCTGATGCTCGGCTCGATTGCCGCGATTTCCCTGCTGGTCGGCGGCATCGGCGTGATGAACATCATGCTCATGACCGTGCGCGAACGTACCCGCGAGATCGGCATTCGCATGGCCACCGGCGCCCGCCAGCGTGACATTCTGCGCCAGTTCCTCACCGAGGCGGTGATGCTCTCGGTGGTCGGCGGCATCGCCGGCATCGCCCTGGCGTTGATCGTTGGCGGCGTGCTGATTCTGAGCGAAGTCGCCGTCGCGTTCTCGTTGATGGCAGTGCTCGGCGCTTTCGGCTGCGCCCTTGTCACCGGTGTTGTCTTCGGCTTCATGCCGGCCCGCAAAGCTGCCCGGCTCGACCCGGTCACGGCCCTTACCAGTGAATGATCGATCTATGAAACCGCGCCTCAGTTTGTTGACCGTGTGCCTGATCCTCAGCGCCTGCGGCAGTCCCGTTCAGCGACCCGACAGTGGCGTACAAGCGCCCGCAGCCTGGCAGTCGCCCCATAGCGCCAGCGTTGCCCGCAACAACCCGCAGTGGTGGACGCAATTTGCCAGCTCGGAACTGGATCGCCTGATCGAACAGGCTCGCGTCGGCAGTTTCGACCTCGCGGCCGCTGTTGCTCGAGTGCGGCAGGCGCAGGCCGGCACCGTCATCGCCGGCGGCTCACAGTTGCCGGAGGTCAAGGCCGGACTGAATGCCAATCGGCAGAAACTGCTGCGTGGCAATGGCTACAGCCAACTCGATGCCGACAGCAGCAACAAGGCTGTGGACTACTTCGACACCAACCTGAGCGCCACTTACGAAATCGATTTCTGGGGCGGCAAACGTGCGTCGCGCGACAGTGCGCAGTTCGCCTTGCAGGCCAGCGAATTCGACCGCGCAACGGTTGAGCTGACATTGCTCAGCGGCGTTGCCAGCACGTATGCGCAAACCTTGTCGCTACGCGAGCAGAGCCGCATCGCCGAACTCAATCTGGCCAACGCACAAAGCGTGCTGAAACTGGTACAGACGCGGTTTGATTCTGGCTCGGCAACGGCGCTGGAACTGGCGCAACAGAAGAGCCTGGTCGCCGCCCAGCAATGGCAATTGCCGCGCGTGCAACAGGCAGCCCAGGAAGCGTTGATCAGCCTCGCCGCCCTGCTCGGCCGACCGGTGCAGCAGCTGTCGCCGACAGAGTCCTTCGATCACCTGCAATGGCCAGACATCGCCGCCGGCGTGCCCAGCGAGTTGCTCACTCATCGTCCGGACATCGCGCGCGCCGAAGCACAACTGGCCGCCGCCGAAGCTGACGTCAAAGTCGCCCGAGCGGCGATGTTGCCGGCACTGACCCTGACCGCCCAGCTTGGCTCAGGCGCCAATCAGTTCGACGATTTGATTCGCAGCCCGTTCTACAACCTGACCGCCGGGCTGGTCGCACCGATTTTCAATAACGGTCGCCTCGGCGCTGAACGCGACAAGGCCACGGCGCGCCAGCAAGAGCTGCTGGAAACCTACCGTGGCGCGATCATCAACGGTTTCGCCGATGTGGAAAAAGCCCTCAACAGCATTCGTCGCCTGGATGAGCAGCGGTTGTGGCAGAACGAAGAATTGAATCAGGCGCAGACCGCTTTCAACATTGCCCAAAGCCGCTACCAGGCCGGCGCCGAAGACTTGCTGACGGTGCTGGAAACCCAGCGCACGCTGTACGCCGCGCAGGATCAGAATGCACAACTGCGGCTGTCACGAGTGCAGGCGAGCATTGCGCTGTACAAGGCACTGGGCGGTGGGTGGCAGGCGCGGCAATAGCTTTGCCTGACAGACCGCTTTCGCGAGCAGGCTCGCTCCCACAATGAATGGCGGTGTTTGCGCAATCTGCGAGCAACACCTGATCCTGTGGGAGCGAGCCTGCTCGCGAATGATCGATGACGCAGCCCTCAAGCCGGGCTGGTTTTAGCCTTCAGATTGCGCGCATACCACGGCCGTTGCGGTACGCGGCGGAACAGACCGGCGAGTTTATCTTCGTCAGTGATGAAGGTGATGCGCAAAGCCAGTTTCATGGTTTCCGGATCCATCTCCACCGACTTGCCGACCTGCAGGCCCGGGGTGGTGCTGCAGCCATGGGTGATCGGTCCCAGCCACGGATCATCGACCTCGACCCAACGCCCCGGTGCAAACCACTGCACGCCATTGACCTGCAGGCGGCTGACTTCGCCCGGATGAAAACGCTCATGGGCGCGGAACCAGTCTTCGATGCGGTCATCGATCCAGCCATGGAAATGCCAGAACGCCGGGTTGACGTGGGATGAGAACGGGTCACCGAGGAAGTCGTTTTCAGCGTTGTACCAGCGCGCGGCGAAGTCCGCCGGATCCCGTGCAAACGGCACCGGCTGACCATTGGAAGGATCGCGCGGCACCGAGGCCCAGCGCATGTGCAGCCAGTCGTGCAGCCCCAGCTCCACTTCGGAGCCGAACTGCCCCAACGTGAGTTTGGCCAGATACGCCGGATCGCGGTATTGCGACTCCCAGACCTGGAAGTTGCTTTCATAGGTTTCGGCGGTCTTGATGTCGCTGACCCACTGACTGAACTCATCGTCGCCCGCCGCCGTCCACGTTGGCGGCAACGCCGTGCCGTCGTGGTTGTCGAAGTAGCGGGCAAAACCGATGCGGTCGCGGATCAACTCCGGCTGCGGCAGCGGGAAGTACTCCCAGGACGGCAGGTCCTGCATGGAACGCGCCGTACCGAGCATGTGCCGGTGCATGAAAAAGAAGTCCACGCCGGAGCCATTGCGATCTTTGCGCGGGCCACGGGCATCACGCTCCTTGTCACGCGGCCCGGGCTGCCAGCCGATGCCCCGTAGCGCCTCGCGTTTGTCCTCAGGCAGTTTGTGCCACTTGTCCCGCGTCGCATGCCACAACTGGTGGAACAGGCGATGCTCGGGGGAAATCAGCCACGCCAGCAGCGTCGGGTTCAGCGGCGTGCGCTCGCGGGCTTCGGGAAACAGCTGCTTGACCGCGACGAAGCGATTGTCCTGCGCAGGCAGATTCAACGGTCGGTCCAGTCGCAGCGCCTTACCACTGAGGGTGCCACTGCCGGCATTGCCGAAGTCGGCCCAGACCTCATCGAGGATCATGTCCAGCTCGTAACTGAGCTGACCGTCGGCGCCGATCAGCCGCCAACTCAATTTCGCCGCATCGGCCTTGGCCAGATCACCGAGTATTCGGTAACGAGGTATTTCGCCAGAGCGCAAACGCTCCGGCGTATCGAGAAAACCGCACACGCCCCGGCCTTTATGACCGATGTCGAGAAACACTTGCAGACCTTTCTGCGGCAAGCCTTCGAGGCCCGCGTCCGCCCCTTCGAAACGGATATCCCAGACCCCGCGCAAGGCGTTTGCCAAGCGCTGACCGGCCATGTCCGCCACATCAAATGACGCCTCGCCCGGCGTGATCGTCGGATCCGGCTTCGTCCATTCACGATGCCCAAAATAAGCCGCAGGCACGGCAGCGCCCGTCAGCGCCAGGCCTGCCATGAACCATCGTCGAGAAATCTTCATTGCCCTACCTGTGTCAGCCATGAAGCAGGCTTTATCCAAGCTAGAACGTTTGCTGCGCAGGTAAATTTATGTGGGTTTGAAAAGATCGCAGCCTTCGCCAGCTCCTACATGGAATGAATACCCCTGCAGGAGCTGCCGAAGGCTGCGATCTTTTAACCTGGCAACCTAAATTCCACGGCCATCCACTCGTTCTTCCCAGATAGCAAAGGCCCCCGCGCCTGCACCTCAATGGCGAACCCGACCGAGATGGCAATGACAAAACCACGTTCGAAAAAGGCTCTATTCATCGGCCTCCCTTTAGCCTTGGCGATCAGCGCAGGCGCAGGCTTTGCCGTCTGGCAGCACTGGTTCAAGGACGACCTCGGCTACCCGGTCAAAATCATGAAACAGGCGGATGAGCTGCACGAACGCATGCTCTCTTTCGACAGCCATGTCAGCCTGACGCAGAACTTCGGCACCGACGGCCACGAAGCCGACAAGGACGGTGACGGCCAGTTCGATCTGGCCAAGGCCAATCGCGGTCGCCTGTCCGGCGCGGCGCTGACCATCTTCGGCTGGCCGGAAATGTGGAACGGCCCGAACGCACCGCACAAGCCAACACCCGGCTTCGTTGATGAGGCACGCAACCAGCAGGAAATTCGCTTCAAGATCATTTCCGGGATGGTCCGCGACTATCCCAATCAGGTTGCCATCGCCTACACCCCGGACGATTTCCGTCGTCTGCACGGCGAAGGCAAATTCGCGATTTTCATCAGCATGCTTAACGCCTACCCGCTGGGCCACGACCTGAGCCTGCTGGACATGTGGACGGCGCGCGGCATGCGTATGTTCGGTTTCAGCTACATCGGCAATAACGACTGGGCTGATTCCTCGCGTCCGTTGCCGTTCCTCAACGACTCACCGGATGCCCTCGACGGCCTCTCGGATCTGGGCAGGCAAGCGGTCAAGCGCCTGAACGATCTGGGCGTGATCATCGACGTCTCGCAAATGTCGACCAAGGCCCTCGAGCAAGTCGCGCAACTGAGCCGTACACCACTGATCGCCTCGCACTCGGCGCCACGCGCGATGGTCGACATCCCGCGCAACCTCAGCGACAAGGAAATGCAGCTGATCAAGAACAGCGGCGGCGTGGTGCAGATTGTCGCGTTCTCGCAATACCTGCGCCCACTGACGCAGACCACGCAGGACAAACTCAATGAGATGCGCAAGGACTTCGATCTGCCGCCCCTGCCAAACCTGGCCATGGCCTTGATGCCCGGTGATCCGATCATTGCGGCGTGGTCCGAACAGAAGTTCGGCCAGTACGCCAGTCGCCTCTACGGCATCCTCGAAGAAGAACCGAAAGCCAGCCTCAAGGATCTGGGCGACGCCATCGATTACGCGGTGCGCAAGATCGGCATCGACCATGTCGGCATCAGTTCCGACTTCAACGAGGGCGGTGGCGTCAAAGGTTTCGAGAACGTCGGTGAGATCCGCAACGTCACGGCCGAGTTGATCTCGCGCGGCTACTCCGAGGCGGATATCGCCAAACTGTGGGGCGGCAACTTCCTGCGGGTCTGGGATCAGGTCGAGAAAGCCGCGAAACCGGCACTGGCCACCGCGCCGGGAACCGCCAAGCCATGAGCAATCGTCGCGATTTTCTCAAGCAGGCCGGGATACTGGCTGCGGCGCTGCCACTGGGTGCGAGCCTGCCCACGCTCGCCAGTGCTTCAGCCGTTGCGCCGCTGTCGCGCAACAAGTGGGCGCAACTGCAACAGCTGTTCGATCAGGATCCGGACTACCTGCACTTCTCCAATTTTCTGATCACCTCGCACCCCAGGCCGGTGCGCGAAGCGATTGAACAGCATCGCGCGGCCCTCGACAAAAATCCCGGCCTGGCGATGGATTGGGATCTGGGCGTGATCGAACAGCGCGAGGAAAACGTGCGGGTCTGGGCCGCTCGCTACCTGCAAGCCAACGCCAGGCAAATTGCACTGACCAGCAGCACCACCGAAGGCCTGGCGACGATCTATGGCGGCGTGCATGTGCGTCCCGATCAGGAAATCCTCACCACCACCCACGAACATTACGCCACCCACACCATCCTCGCCCTGCGCACCGAGCGCGATGGCACGCGAGTGCGCAAGATCCCGTTATTCAAGGATGTGTACAGCGCCAGCAAAGCCGAAATCCTCGCCAACATCGACAACGCCATCCGCCCCGAAACCCGCGTGCTGGGCATGTGCTGGGTGCACTCGGGCAGCGGCCTGAAACTGCCAATCGGCGAGATCGGCGCAATCGTCGACAAGCACAATCGCGGCCGTAGTGATGCTGATCGCATCGTCTACGTGGTCGACGGCGTGCATGGTTTCGGCGTCGACAACCTGAACTTCGCGCAAATGAACTGCGACTTCTTCATTGCCGGCACGCACAAATGGATGTTCGGCCCGCGCGGCACCGGGATCATTTGCAGCCGTTTTGAAGAGGTCAGATACGTCACGCCGATCATTCCGACATTCTCCGAAGCCACAGCGTTTTCCACCACCATGACCCCGGGTGGCTACCACGCGTTCGAGCATCGCTGGGCACTGGACGAGGCGTTCAAGTTGCACCTGCAACTGGGCAAGGCTGATGTCGAAGCGCGCATTCACGCGCTCAACAGTTACTTGAAACAGCGCCTGCAACAACGTCCGCAAATCGAGCTCGTCACACCATTGAGTCCAGCGCTGTCCGCCGGCTTCACGTTCTTCCGGGTCAAGGACAAGGACAGCGACAAGATCGCTGCGCACCTGATGGCCAACCGCGTGATCGCCGATGCCGTTCACCGCGATGTCGGCCCGGTGATCCGCACCGCCCCCGGGCTGCTCAACGACGAAGCACAAATCGACCGTCTGCTGGCCGTGCTCGACCAAGCCCTCTGAGCGATCCCTTTTTCTTTTAGCGAGACCCGCCATGAACAGTGAACTGCGTCGTTTCCCCCTCAAGACCCTGCCGGCGCTGGTGCTCACCGCCCTCGCCGCCGGCCTGCTGCCGGGCGCTGCCCAGGCCGCCACGCCGCCGGCACCCGGCAAGGTGTTCAAGGACTGCAAGGACTGCCCGGAAATGGTCGTGCTGCCCACCGGCACCTTCACCATGGGCACCCCGGATGACGAGGTCGGCCGTGAGCCTGATGAAGGCCCGATGCACCCGGTGACGTTTGCCCAGCCGCTGGCGATCAGCCGCTTTCAGGTGCTACGCGGCGAGTGGGATGCCTACCTCAAGGACAGCGGCTACACAATGCCTGACGGTGACACGCGTCCAGGTCGTGCCTGCAAGGCCGGCATCCCCGACTATCAGGGCAGCGACCCGCGCAAGCAGTACACCGACAAGCATCCAGCCGTGTGCATGGACTTCCCTGAAGTCGAGGCGTACGTGGCGTGGCTGTCGAAAAAGACCGGCAAGCAATATCGACTGGTCAGCGAATCCCTGCGTGAATACGCCGCTCGTGGCGGCAGCAGCGGACCGTTCCCCTTCCCGTTCGATGAAGGCAAGGAATACAGCATCGCCAAACACGCCAACACCTATGGCGCCGCCGATGGCTACAACTTCACCGCGCCGGCCGGCAGCTTTCCAGCCAATGCCTTCGGCGTGTACGACATGCACGGCAACATCTATGAATGGACCGCCGACTGCTACAACGAAAACTACGTCGGCGCACCGAGCGACGGCAGTGCCTGGCTGAGCGGCAAATGTGAGATCCGCCGTATCCGTGGCAACGACTGGGGCGAAGCGCCGGTGTTCTCCCGCTCCGGCAACCGCAATGCCACCTATACCGACACGCGCGGTGACTGGATCGGCTTTCGCGTCGCCCGCGATCTGTAACGCCCTCGTCCGGCTAAATTAGCCGTCCTGCCAGTCGTTTTACAGGTGAGCGCGAACCGACACGGTGCGCCACCGCCCTCAATGTCATCCAGGCGAAGTCCGCGAACCATGCCGGCCTTCGCCGCTTCTTCCAGCAGGGAACCTCCATGAGCAAACCAACACGCGGGGTGATCAATGAATTGTTCGCCCTGCTCAAACCCTTTCGGCTGATCGTGACCGTCTCGACCCTGCTCGGCATGGTCGGCGGTCTGAGTGTCACCGCGTTGCTGGCGACCATCAACAGCGTGCTGCACACCGAGGGCGACCTGAGCAACACCATGGTCGCGCTCTTCGCCGGGTTGTGCCTGCTGGCCCTGACCAGTTCGATTTTCTCCGACATCGGCACCAACTATGTCGGTCAGCACATCATTGCCAAACTGCGTAAAGAACTGGGCGAAAAAGTCCTCTCGGCACCGATCGAGCAGATCGAGCGCTATCGCAGCCATCGTCTGATCCCGGTGCTGACCCACGACGTCGACACCATCAGCGACTTCGCTTTCGCTTTCGCCCCGCTGGCGATTTCCATGACCGTCACCCTCGGCTGCATGGGCTATCTGGCGATGTTGTCATGGCCGATGTTCCTGATGGTGGTGGTCGCGATCCTGCTCAGCACGATCATTCAATACATCGCTCGCGGGCGCGGCATGCAAGGCTTCATGAAAGCCCGCGACTACGAAGACGAGTTGCAGAAGAACTACCACGCCGTCGCTGAGGGCGCGAAAGAACTGCGCATCCACCGCCCGCGCCGGCACCGCATGTTCGTTTCCGGCATCGAAGGCACGGCGAACAAGATCTGCGACACCCAGGTGCGTTCGGTGAATATTTTCGTCATCGCCAAAACCCTCGGTTCCATGCTGTTTTTCGTGGTCATCGGTTTGGCGCTGGGTCTGCAATCGCTGTGGCCAAGCGCCGACAAAGCGGTGATCAGCGGCTTCGTGCTCGTGCTGCTGTACATGAAAGGTCCGCTGGAACACCTGATCAGCACCTTGCCGATTGTCAGCCGCGCGCAGATCGCTTTCCGCCGCATCGCTGATCTGTCCGAACAATTCTCCTCGCCCGAACCGCACCTGCTGCTCAGCGAGCAAGGCCCGAAAAGCAAAGTCGTGCATAGTCTGGAACTGACCGACGTGTCGTACAGCTTCCCGACCGTGGAAGGTGCAGCACCGTTTCGTCTGGGCCCGGTGAATCTGAAAATAGAACAGGGCGATATCATTTTCATCGTCGGTGAAAACGGTTGCGGCAAGACCACCCTGATCAAACTGTTGCTGGGCCTCTATGCGCCGCAACAAGGTCAGATCCGCCTCAACGAGCAGATCATCGACGCCGCGAGCCGCGACGATTACCGCCAGTTGTTCACGACGATCTTCGCCGACTATTACCTGTTCGACGATGTGGTCCAGGGCGATACGCATATCCCGGAAGACGCCAACAAATATCTGCAGCGTCTGGAGATCGCGCACAAGGTCAGCGTGCGTGATGGCTCGTTCACCACCACCGACCTGTCCACTGGCCAGCGCAAGCGCCTGGCGCTGATCAACGCGTGGCTGGAAGAGCGCCCGGTGCTGGTGTTCGATGAATGGGCCGCCGACCAGGACCCGACCTTCCGCCGCATTTTCTACACCGAGTTGCTGCCTGATCTGAAGCGTCTGGGCAAAACCATCATCGTCATTTCCCACGACGATCGTTACTTCGATGTCGCCGACCAATTGGTGCGCATGAGCGCCGGCAAAGTGGTCACCGAGCTTCAATCCGCCTGATTGTGAAAAATTTGTAAAAAAAGTGCGTTGAGCCTTTCCGGTTTTCGGAAGGGTCAACGTCTTATTTACAGTTAATAGAAATCGTTCTCAGTCAATACTTTGAAGAGTAGAAGAATAATGCCCGCACCGCACGGACTCCACCCGCTCGCCAAGGCTCTGCTGATCCGCCGCTCCTTGCGTTCCACACTGCCAGCGCTGTGCGCCATGGCCCTGACCTTGCCGATGATGGGCCAGGCGCAGGCCGCAGCCGTGGCGATCGATATTCCTGCCCAGTCGCTGGGGAGCGCTTTGCAGGAATTCGGTCGCCAGACCAACCTTCAAGTGCTTTACAGCCCGGATGAAGTGAGTGGTCTGCGCAGCAGCGCCGTCAGCGGCAACCTGGAGCCGACTGCAGCGATCGCACAGTTGCTCAAAGGCACCGGCATCGCCTACAGCGTGGAAGGTAATAACGTCGCGTTGAGCTCTCGCAGCAACAGCGGCGCCAGCCTGGATCTGGCACCGACCAACATCTCCGCCACTGCGGAATCGGCCTGGGGTCCGGTCGACGGGATCGTCGCCAAACGCAGCGCCACGGGTTCGAAGACCGATACGGCGATCAAGGTTATCCCGCAGACGATCAACGTCGTCACCCAAGACGAAATCAAGATGCGCGGTTCGCAATCGGTCACCGAAGCCCTGCGTTACACCCCGGGCATTACCGGCGGCGGTTTCGCCGACCGGGTGAAGATTTTCGATGAGCCGACCTCGCGCGGCTTCTCCCCTACTCCGCTGTACCTCGATGGCCTGCACATGCCTTATGGCGGCGGCAGCACCGGCGGTTCGCTGCAGATCGACCCGTACACCCTCGAGCGCATCGAAGTACTCAAGGGCCCGGCCTCGGTGCTCTACGGGCAGAACCAGCCTGGTGGCATCGTCAACATGGTCAGCAAGCGTCCGACCGCCACCCCGCTGCACGAAGTGAAAATCGGTGGCGGCAGCTATGACCGCGCCTATGGTGCCTTTGACCTCGGCGGCCCGATTGACGATCAGGGTGAATTCCTCTATCGCCTGACCGGTGTGGTCAACGACAGCAACTCGGCCATCGACTACGCCAGCCAGAACCGCATGATGCTGGCGCCAAGCCTGACCTGGCTGCCGAACGACCGCACGACCATCACCGTGTTCGGTCAGTACCAGAAAGACCACGACGTACCGGAAGCCCAGGGCCTGCCAGCGTTCGGCACGGTCAAGAGCACTTCCAACGGTCGCATCAGCCGCAGCCGCTTCATCGGCGAGCCGGACGTGAACAAGTACCATCGCGAGCAGTTTGTGGTCGGTTACGAAATCGCTCACGAACTCAACGACGTCTGGACCTTCAAGCAGAATGCCCGTTACGCCGACGTCAACGACCAGTACGTCGCGCCGCTGCACGGCTATTCGTTCCCGACCAACCCGGTCACCGGCCTCAACGACAGCAGCTTCCAGAGCCGCTACGCCGTGGACTGGTCGCAGCACAACAAGGTCTACGGCCTCGATAACATTGCCCAGGCCAAGTTCAAGACCGCCGATATCGACCACACCGTGCTGTTGGGCGTGGATTACTACCACTTCAACTCGAAGTTCCTCGGCCTGTATGACCGCACCGCTCCGGGTATCGACCTGTACAACCCGGTGTATGGCAGTGCAATCAACTTCCGCCAGCCTTACAAGTGGGACAACACCATCACCCAGACCGGCCTGTACGCTCAGGACCAACTGCGCTGGAACCAGTGGTTCCTGACCCTCGGCGGTCGTTATGACTTTGCCGAAACCGACAACAAGCAACCGCTGTCCGGTGGCCACAGCAACCAGAAAGACGAGAAGTTTACCGGTCGCGCCGGCCTGGGCTACGAGTTCGAGAACGGCATCACGCCTTACGTGAGCTACGCCGAATCGTTCCTGCCGCAAACCGGTACCGACATGAGCGGCGGTGCGTTCGAACCGACCACCGGCAAGCAGTACGAAGTCGGCATCAAGTACGAACCGACCTTCGTCGACGGTTTCATTCAGCTGTCGGCTTACCAGATCGACCAGGACAACATGCTGACCACCGACCTCAACAACCCGGGGTTCAGCGTGCAGAGCGGTACGGTGCGTTCGCGTGGCGTAGAGCTGGAAGGCAAGGTCAATGTCACGCAGAACCTGCGCGTACTGGCCGCCGTGTCGCGTAACCAGACCAAGTGGCACAGCGCCAACGATGGTCGCGAAGGTCGCACGGTGGCCATGGCTCCACCGCTGACCGCATCGGCGTGGATCAACTACGACTTCGACATCTCCACTGCTCTGGCCGGTTTCGGCATGGGCCTGGGTGCTCGTTACGTACAACAAAGCTACGGCTCGGACTACGAGTCGGATTCCTTCCAGGTGCCGTCGTACACTGTGTATGACGCGATGGTTTCCTACGATCTGGAAAAATCGCCGCTGCATGTCAAAGGTGTGAAGCTGCAGGCTAACTTGCAGAACCTCACCGACGAGAAGTACGTTGCCGCGTGCAACGGTACGCTCGACTGCTACTACGGTGAAGGTCGTACCATGACTGCTGACGTGACCTATAACTGGTAATACGTTTTGCGCTCACTGAAACGCCGGCATTTGCTGGCGTTTTTTTTTGGGGCTGATTTGGGCTTGGCGGCCTGTGGGCCGACCAGGCTGTTGGGATCTTGGGTTTTGGGTGTATATCCGTTGCTGCGGGTGCTGCCGCTGGCGGTTTCGCTCTTACAGCGACTCACTTTTCCAGACGCCGAAAAGTAAGCAAAAGGCTTTGCCCCTGGCGTACGGCACTTCGCTGAGGCTCAGTGTTCCCTCGCTACGGTGTCCATCCGGGGGCATCGCCTACGGTTTGCTTCGCTGCACCTCCTCTCGATGTATGCGGCTACGCCGCACGGCGCTGCGCGCCTACCCCCGGATGAACACCTCCGCTCGGCCTGCCGATGGGGCAAAAAAGCCAAAGCCAAAGCAAGATCACAAGCCAGATCAAAAGCCAGATCAAAAGCCCCTCACCCTAGCCCTCTCCCTGAGGGAGAGGGGACTGACGGTGGTGTTTGGGAGAGTTACGCCGACGTGAAATACCGAGTTGAACTCAGATCTTGAAAAACACCCAAATCGGCTCCCTCTCCTTAGGGAGAGGGCTGGTGAGGGGCAGCAACAACGCAAATCAAAAGCCGAACGCGCCCCGCTCCTCACCACTCAATAGGCCGAGTGTCAGCTCGCCTGCTTTTGATCTTGATCTGTAAGGCGACGTCAGAAGGCTGAGTGGAGGGTTTCATCCGGGCGTGGGAGCGCAGCGACCGTTTGGCGCAGCCAAACACAGCGAGAGGAGGTGCAGCGAAGCAAACCGGAGGCGCTGCGCCCGGATGGAGCCCGGAGCGAAGGGACCCCGAGCCCAAGCGAGCGGGCCGTACGTAGGAGCAAGCGTTTTTTTGCTTACTTTTTTTAGGCGTTTCGGTACGTGTCAAGGTACCTGTCGCCTTGGTCCTACAACTGCTAGCCCATTACGCCCTTAATTTCAGGGCGTTCTGGGTTTAAATAAACTGCGTCTGCCAGTTTCCAGTTTCGTGTTCGAGTACTCCAGCGGCTTGGATTAGCTTCCCTGGCATCCTCATAAAGCTCTGTTCTAGCTTGTAATAGGGCGGTTGCTTTGCCCTCGTGCCGTTGGTTTGGCGTGACGTATTTCAAGGCGCTGTGGCGGTGATCTTCGTTGTACCACTCGATGAACGTCTGCACCCAAAGCCTTGCATCAGTGACCGTATCAAATGGTTGATCGGGCCAAAGCGGGCAGTACTTTGCAGTGCGAAAAAGTGCTTCGGCGTAAGCGTTGTCATTGCTCACTCTTGGCCGGCTAAAAGAAGGTTCTACACCCAGCGCGACCATGCTTTCACGCAACAAAGAACCTCTCATCACGTGTCCATTATCTGAGTGCAACACCAGCGGACGACCTGCAGTATGTTCCCGTAAACATCCCTTTGTGAGCAGTTCACAGGCGTGTTCGGCGCTCTCCACCTCGTGGACTTCATTGGCGACCAGTTTGCGGCTGTAGACGTCCTTGACCATGTACCAGTAGAAAAAACGGCCCTTCACTGTGCTCGGCAACCAGGTGATGTCCCAGCACCACACCTGATTGGGGCCATCAGCGCGATGCGTCGTCAGTACTCTGCGTTTTGGGGCTTTGGCCCGGCCGCGACGGACGTTTTGATTGACGGCTTTCAACACACGATAAAACGTCGACTCCGAAGCCAGATAAATGCCTTCATCGGCCAGCTTAGGCACGATTTGGTGTGGGGTCAGGCTGGCGTAGCCAGCCTGATTGGCAGCATCCAGCACCGCTTGACGCTCCGTATCACTGAGCTTGTTAGCCGGAGCTGCACGTTGAGCCAACTGTCGTCCGTCACACGACGAGTGTTGCCAGCGTTGAACTGTGCGCAGGCTCAGACCCAGTTCATTGCAAGCGCGGTATCGACGAGCGCCATTCAGCACTGCGTCGGCAATCAACTTCATGGCTTGCGTACGATCAGAGGCGTTGATCAGTCTTCCTTGTCCTTGCCCCAGATCGCATTGGCTTTTTTTCTGAGCTCCAGCAACGCCACCGCCTCTGCACGACTGGCATCAGACTGAATCAGTTGGCGCTCAAGTATTTTGATGCGCCGTTGCTCGGCCGTTTTTGAAGTTCGAGAGGAGAGATCAACAACGGGATTAGCGTTTTGGCATGCCACTCGCCACTGTTGGATTTGCTCAGGGTAAATGCCTTTGATTCGGCAATATTGAGAGATCTCGACCTCGCTCAACGGCGCGGTTTCCATGACGGCATTGAATTTATCGGCGCTAGACCATTGGTCACTGGTCTTGCCGTTTCCCGGAACAATTAAGCCTTTGTCTCTAGCCATTTGTCTCCAGTTTCGCAGTGACTGTGGCGTGAGATTGAGTGCAGAGGCAAGTTCCGCCACTGATCGATTGAGTGGCGGCATCATTTGCAGAACGACCCAATCTTTGAAGTCGTTGTCGTAGCGTTTGCCCATTTTGGACATGGTTATGCACCTTCGCCCTCTTGAGTAGTTGAGTCAATCAACAAGGGCGACAGGTAGCCTGACACGGAGGGGTTTGTAAAAAAAGTGAGTCGCCGTAAGGGCGAAACCCTAATCAGCAACACCCGCAGCAACGGATATTCACCCACCCCGTCAAGCCAAAGCAAACACCTCTACCAAGCGCCGAGCAATATGCCCCTGCGCCTCTTCAGCCTCATCAATAATCGCCCCCATGCGCATAAAGTCATGGGTCATCCCCTCATAAACCTTCAGCTCCACCGCCACCCCCGCCGCCTGCAAATGACGCGCATACGCCACGCCCTCATCATGCAACGGATCACACTCGGCCAAGACCAACAGCACCGGCGCGACGTTCGCGCTGACCTCAGCCAGCAACGGCGAAAAACGTGGATCGAGACGATCACTGGCATCACGCTGATAGTGCTCATAAAACCACTGCAGCGAAGCCTTCTCCAACAGATACCCTTCGCCAAACTCCTCGATCGAAGGTGTGCCGCGACTGGCATCGGTAACCGGATAGATCAGCACTTGCAGACGCGGTTGCACAGCCGCATCCGTCAGTTGCGCAGCAAGCACCGTGGTCAGGCTGCCACCGACGCTATCACCCGCAATCGCCAGGCGCGCGGCATCGATACCCAGATGCGCAGCACTCGCCACCAGCCAGTCCCAGGCATCCCGGGCATCATCGGCTGCGGTCGGAAAACGAAACTCCGGCGCTAGTCGATACGCGACGGAAAGCACCACACAGTCGGCCATCGCAGCCAGTGCGCGGCACAGAGAGTCATGGGAATCAAGGCTGCCGACCACATACC
Source organism: Pseudomonas sp. VD-NE ins (assembly GCF_031882575.1). NCBI lineage: Bacteria > Pseudomonadati > Pseudomonadota > Gammaproteobacteria > Pseudomonadales > Pseudomonadaceae > Pseudomonas > Pseudomonas sp. VD-NE ins. The sequence goes on along the minus strand of NZ_CP134772.1, from coordinate 2,210,922 downwards.
CGCCACCATGGAAATACAACAGCGCCGGACGCCCGGCACCGCTATTCAAAGGCTGATTGCTGTAGACACGTGCGTTCAGACGCGTGCCATCGCGCACCGGCAATTGCAACTCATCCACCACTTCCAGCTCTTCGCCGCCGGCATCCATCAACAACGACGACTGATCAAACTGTTCGCGAGCCTCTGCCGGGCTCAGCTCATGCATGCCAACGCGCTTGCCACTGGCCCGGCCGTTGCCGACCAGTTGCAGGAACGCGGCGATATCAGGGTTCAACGACATTCAAATCTCCAGAGCGTTCGAGCGCCAGCAGGCGCCCGAGCGCTGTTCAGGTTCAGGACATGGCTACTGGTTCAACGATCTCGCCGAGCATTTCTTCAGCCTCGGACAGGAAAGTTTCATCGCGCGGGATCTGGAAGTGCCCACAATCGAGCCATTCGCCGCCCATGCCCGGCTGCGCGAGTTGCGCCGCCAGTTCCCCGGCCTCTTCTTCGCGACCCAGTGTCCACCAGCAGATCGGCTTGACCGTCAGCGCTGCACAGCCATCGAGCCGCAACGACAATTGCTTGAGCCGGCGCGCCACGCTGAACACATGGGCCAGTTCATCGGCGCCCAGTGCAACGTAGGTCGACGCCCCGCGTTCGGCACTCATGGCGCGGGCGAACAGCGCCCTCAGGTTCTGCGCGGTTTCCTCGCCGTCGATGGTCAAACCAGGCGCGGACTCTGGCAGGGTCACCCGCAGGAAGTCGCGCAGATCGGCCTGCCAGTCATCCACTGCGCCTTCGTTGACCTTCGCCGACGGCACGAAGCTGTCCACCAGGCCGACGAATTTCACGGTCTGGCCAGCCTGTTCCAGTTGCGCGGCCATCAGCATCGCCAACGTACCGCCCAGCGACCAACCCAACAGGTGATACGGCCCGTGTGGCTGCTTCTCGCGAATCTGCGCTACGTAGGCGCTGGCCATGCTTTGCAGCGAGACATCGTTGAACGCCGGGTCCAGGAGCATCCGCGACTGAATCGCCAACACCTGACGACGACCGCTCAAACGGCGCGCCAACGGCTCATAGTCGAACACCGTGCCGAAGCCTGCATGGATGCAGAACAGCGGCGCAACGCCCTTGACCTCTGCGTTCATCGCTAACAGCCCAGACGCTGTTTCGGCGCTGCCCTGCACACTGGCGACCAGTTCGGCGATGCTCGGTTTCTGCATCAGGTCGCGCAGTTTCAGGCTCAGACCCTGAGCCTTGAGCACACGACTGCGGGCCACCACTTGCAGGCTGAGAATCGAATCACCGCCCAGTTCGAAGAAGTTGTCGGTGAGGCCGACGCGTTCGATTTTCAGCACGTCCTGCCAGATCTTCGCCAAGGCCCTTTCCAGCTCGGTGCGCGGCGCCAGGTAATCCTGACGCTGTTGAGCATCCGGGTTTGGCAGCGCCTTGCGGTCAAGCTTGCCGTTCGGCGTCAGCGGCATACGTTCGAGCAACATCAGGTGCGCAGGCACCATGTAGTCCGGCAGGCTGGCCTTGAGTTGCTCGCGCAGGCGTTCGCACAAACCGTCGGTTTGCGTATCGGCATTCGCCAGCACATAACCGAGCAACTGCTTGCCGCTGACGCCCTCGCGCGCCACCACGGCAGCGTCGCGCACACCCGGCTGTTGCTTGAGTCGCGCTTCGACTTCGCCCAGCTCGATACGGAAACCACGAATCTTCACTTGATGATCGATCCGCCCCAGGTAGTCGACAGTGCCGTCCTCGCGCTGGCGCACCAGGTCGCCGGTGCGATACAGACGACTGCCATCGGTGCTGAACGGGTCAGCGACGAAACGCTCGGCGGTGCCGCCGGCACGGCCCAGATAACCCCGGGCCAGCGCGCCGCCCAGGTACAGTTCACCGGCAACGCCCGCGGGCAATGGATTGAGGTCAGCGTCGAGCACGTAACCGCTGCGCTCGCCGACCACACTGCCGATTGGCGCATAGGCTGCACCGCACTGATCATCAGTGCCGGCCTTCCAGATCAGCGGCGTGACCACGGTTTCCGTCGGCCCGTAACCGTTGATGATGTATTGCGGCTTGAGCGCGCGTTTGGCCAGTTCGAAACTCGCCACCGGCACGGCATCACCACCGAAGCAGTAGATGCGCACCGCCGGCGGATTGCCGTGCTGTTCCGCGTGTTCGGCCAGTTGCTGCAAATACACTGGCGGGAACGCGGCCACGGTTACGCCGTATTGATGCAGAGCGTTGTAGGTCTGCTCGGCAGTCCACAGGCTGTCGTCACGGATCAGCAGACGCGCACCGTGGGTCAAGGTGGTCAGCCAGCGCTCATGCGCGCCGTCGAAGGCGAACGACATGAAGTGCAGTTCGCAATCGGCTTCACTCATTTCATAACGCTGACCGATCGCCTCGCAGTGCATCGCCAACGGGCCGTGAGCGACACCGACGCCTTTCGGCTGACCGGTCGAACCGGAGGTGTAGATCACGTAAGCGAGGTTGCCCGGCTGCACGGCGACATCCGGTGCGCTGGCGGATTGCGCGCTCAGATCCAGTTGATCGAGCTCCAGCACATGCAAGTTGTCCTGCGCCGGCATCACCTGACGCAGACTCGAATCACTGAGCAGCAGGGCAATCCCGGAATCACGCATCAGATAGCTCAGGCGCTCACGCGGATAGGTCGCATCCAGCGGCACATAGGCGCCACCGGCCTTGAGCACCGCGAGCAGCGCCACGATCATGTTTTCGCTGCGTGGCAGTGCCACGCCGACGCGCACTTCCGGACCGACGCCTTCAGCGATCAACGCATGGGCCAGACGGTTGGCGCGGGCGTCGATCTGGCCGTAACTGAAGGTCTGGCCATTGAAGACCAGCGCCGTCTGCTCGCCACGCTGCGCCGCCCATTGAGCGATACGCTGATGCACGGCCGGTGCTTGCGAAGCGGCCGGCACAACCTGTGCGGTAGCCGCCTGACCGCTTGGCAGTCCAATGCGCCCCAGCGGTTGCGCCGCATCCTGTGCCAACGCCGCAAGCAAACCTTCCATGTTGCTGCGGATGCCTTCGACGGTCGCCCGGTCGAAATGCTCACGCAGGAACATGTACTCGATCACCAGCCCCTCCTCGAGGGTAACCATCAAGTCCATCGGGAAGTTGGTCAGGCCGGCGTTGCTGATCTCGCCAAACTTCAGCGAGTCATCGCGCCACTCGCGCAGCGCCTGGTCGATTGGGTGGTTCTCGAACACGATGATGCTGTCGAACAGCGATTGCCCGGCCCGTCCGGCCCAGCGCTGCACGTCGGTGAGCGGAGTGTATTCGCGCTCACGCATTTCCAGGTTGAAGTCCTGCAAGTCGCGCAGCCACTCGCCGACCGACTGCTCGGCCGGAACGTCTTTGATCACCGGCAAGGTATTGATGAACAGACCGAGGATCGATTCCGACGCCGGCAGACTCGCCGGGCGCCCCGCCACCGTCGCGCCGAACGCCACACAGCGCTGGCCGCTGTAACGGCTGAGCAGCATCAGCCACGCGCCCTGCACCAAGGTGTTGAGGGTGACTTGCTGTGCTTGCGCGAAGGCTTTGAGTTGTTCGGTATGTTCTTCGCCCAAGCGGCTGTACAACGCCTCGTGGCCACGACCGCTGCCGGTGCGCGCCACGGCGTCGGCCAGATAAGTCGGCTCGTCGAGCTGACTCAGGTGCTGACGCCAGAACCCTTCACTGGCGTTGCCATCCTGCTGTTGCAGCCAGTTGATATAGCGACGGTACGGCACAGCGTCGGCCAGCGGCTTGCCGGAATACTGGCTCAGCACCTCACCGATCAACTGCGAACTGCTCCAGCCGTCGATCAGGATATGGTGGTAGGTCCAGATCAGTTGATAGCTGTCCTCGCCCACCTGCACCAGGGTCAGGCGTTGCAGCGGCGGCTGATCGAGATCGAAGCCCTTGGCCCGCTCGGCATCGGCCAACGCTTGCAGCGCTTCGGCCGAGTGATCCTGCTCGCGCCAGTCGAGCAGGCTGATCGGCAGTTGCGGATCGGCGAGTACAAATTGCAGTGGCTCGGCCATGTCCTGCCAGAGAAACCCGGTGCGCAAGATATCGTGGCGTCGGCTTACGGTTGCCCAAGCGTCTTTCAACCGCGCCGGGTCAAGGCCCTGCACCGGAATGCACAATTGGTTGATGTAGAGATCCGACTCCGGCGCGTTCAGGCCGAGGAACAGCATGCCCTGCTGCATCGGCGACAGACGATAGAGCCCGGCCAGTTGATCCTGCGCCAACGGCAGTTCGGCCACTTGCGCGTCACTCAAACCGTGCAACGGCATATCGACCAGCGTGGCCACCGGTGCGTCCGAACTGACCCCGACACGCTGGGCCAACTGCGCAATGGTCGGGTGCTGGAACAGGTCCTTCGGACTCAGTTCCAGGCCTTGCTGACGGGCACGGCTGACCACTTGAATCGAGATGATCGAATCGCCGCCCAAGGCAAAGAAGCTGTCGCTGGTGCTGACCTGCGCCAGTCCCAGGACATCTTTCCAGATGTCCACCAACGCCTGCTCGGTGGCATTGACCGGTTCGACGTGTTGTTGCGCCGCCGTCAGTTCCAGTGCCGGCAAGCGCTTGCGATCGATCTTGCCGTTGGGGGTCAGCGGCATCTGCGCCAGCCACAGCCGATGGGTCGGCACCATGTAATCCGGCAGGGTGGCGCCCAGCCAGGCGCTGAGACTGTCATGCAAGTCACGTTGCTGCTCGGCGCTGGCGTCGACCGTCGCCGGATCACTCGGCGCAAGGTAGGCGATCAACTGCTGGCTGCCCTGCACTTCACTGGCCACCACGACAGCTTCGCGTACGGCGGCATGCGCCACCAGTCGCGCTTCGATTTCGCCGAGTTCGATACGCAAACCGCGAATCTTCACCTGATGGTCGATTCGGCCCATGTATTCCAGCTCACCCTCTTCGCGTTCACGAATCAGGTCGCCGGTGCGGTACATGCGCTCACCGTTGCTGGCGAGTGGATTAGGCACAAAGCGTTCGGCAGTCATCGCCGCACGCCCCAGATAACCGCGGGTGATGCCAGCGCCGGACAAGTACAGCTCGGCCGAAACGCCTTGGGGCACGACGTGCAGATCGGCGTCGAGCAAATGGCTGGCGGTGTAGTTCAGGGCACGACCAATGCGCGCCTGACCACCGGCAACGCGGCGGGTCCACGTCGAATAGGTGGTGTCTTCCGATGGGCCGTACAGGTCGTAGACATGCTCAACGGTGGGCTGTTGATACAGCGCGTCGACCAGGCCTTGCTTGAGCGGTTCCCCAGCGAGATTGATGATGCGCACGCTCGACGGAATCTGCCCGGCACGTTGCAGCGCAGCGATGGCCGACGGCACGGTGTTGATCAGGCGTACCTGATCTCGAGCCGGCAACTGCGGCAACTCCAGGGCATTGCGCGCGATGATCAGCGAACCGCCATTGACCAACGTGACAAACAGCTCCCACACCGACAGGTCGAAGCACACCGAAGTCGACGCCAGCACGCCTTGGATGTCGTCGCGGCTGTAGACCTTGGCCGACCAGTCGATCAGGGCCATGACGTTGCGATGGGCGATGGCCACGCCTTTCGGTTTGCCGGTGGAACCGGAGGTGTAGATCACGTAGGCCAGGTTGTCCGGTGTGACCGATGTTTGAGGTGCGCTAGCCGGATAACCGTTCAGCGAAACCTGATCCATCAGCAGCACTTGCGTATCGCCCGGCACACTCAGGGTTGCGGCGACCGCTTGCTCAGTGAGCAACACCCGCGCACGGCTGTCTTCCAGCATGTAAGCAACGCGATCGGCCGGGTAATCCGGATCCAGCGGCACATACGCGCCACCGGATTTGAGCACCGCCAGCAGGGCAATCAGCAACTGCTCGGAACGCGGCATCGCCACGCCCACGCGCACTTCAGGACCGACACCGAGCTCGATCAGCTTGTGCGCCAGACGATTGGCCTGCGCGTCCAGTTCGGCGTAGGTCAGTTGTGTATCGGCAAAGGTCACCGCCAGCGCATCCGGCGTCGTCGCCACCTGACGGGCAATGGCTTGATGAATGCACTGCTCGGTGATGAAGTCGGTGTCGGCGCTGGTGACGTTGTCGATCAGGTTCAACTCGCCGAGCGTACGCTCGCCCGATTCGCTCATCTGCCCGAGCAAGCGCTGCAAGAACCCGCAGAGCTGGACAATGCTGTGCGCCGCAAAGCTGTCGCACTGGTAGCTGAAGTGCATCGACAACTCGTCGCTCAAATGCACCAGCAGCGTCAGCGGATAGTTGGTCTGTTCATGGTTGTTGATCTCGCCGAAGCGCAATTCCTGCGGCGCGCCCTGCTCCAGCGCCTCGGACACCGGGTAGTTTTCAAACACCAGAATGTTGTCGAACAACGCTTCACCGTTGCGCGCCGCCCAACGCTGAATGTCGAACAACGGCGTGTGCTCATGCTCACGCAGCGTCAGATTCTGCGCCTGCACGTTCTGCAGCCACTCACCTACGCTCGATTGCGAACGTGGGCTGGCGATCACCGGCAAGGTGTTGATGAACAGACCGATCTGCTGCTCGACACCTTTGAGTTCCGCCGGACGCCCCGCCACCGTAGCGCCGAACGCGACGCTCTGTTGGCCGGTCAAGCGCTGCAACAGTAGCAACCAGGCCGCTTGAATCAGCGTGTTGAGGGTGACTTTCTGCTGCCGGGCAAACTCGCCCAACTGCCGGGTTTGCGCCGCGTCGAGCACGCAGAAGTGCTCGCCATGGCCGTCCCTTGGAGCATCGCCACGCTGCGCCTGAAATGCTTGCGCCAACAGGGTTGGCGCTTCCAGGTCAGCCAGTTGCGCGGTCCAGTAATGTTCGCTGGCCTGCACGTCCTGACGCTGCAGCCATTCGATGTAATCGCGATAACGCCCGGCCAGCGTCGGCTGGGCAATGCCGCTGTAGCGCTGCAGCACTTCGCCGAGCAACTGCGAGTTGCTCCAGCCATCCATCAGGATGTGGTGGTTGGTGTAGATCAAATGGCAGCGCTGATCGTCCAGGCGCACCACAACCATACGCAGCAGCGGCCCCTGGCTCAGGTCGAAACCTTGTGCCTGCTCGGCGGCGGCCAGCGCGTTCAACTCGCCCAGGCAATCGCTGCGCTCACGCCAGTCAACCACACTGAACGGCATGTCCAGTTGCTTGTGCACCACCTGCACCGGGCGCGCCAGTTCACCTTGCCAGACGAAACTGGTGCGCAGGATGTCGTGGTTATCCACCGCCGCTTGCCAGGCCTGCTGGAAGCGCTGCGGATCAAGGCCTTCGACGTCGAGGCGGACCTGGTTGATGTAATCACCGGTGGCCTGTTCGTAGAGACTGTGGAACAGCATGCCCTGCTGCATCGCCGACAGTGGATAGACATCGGCAATCTGCTGGGCCGGCAAAGGCAAGCCGTCGAGTTGCGTCTGGGTCAGGCCGGCCAGCGGGAAGTCCGATGGCGTCAGGCCTTCGACGCCCGGGGTCAGGCAATGCTCGATCAAAGCGGCCAGTTCTTCGGCGTAATCCGCCGCCAGTGCTTCGATCACGGCGTTGTCGAAACGCTCGCCGCTGAACGTCCAGCCCACGCGCAATTCGCCGCCATACACCTGACCGTTGAGGGTCAGCCAGTTGCCCATTGGCGCGTCCGGGCTCTGATCGAGACCGGCATTGTCCGGCGCCGGCGCAAACAGCGCGCCGTCATCGCCCTCGAAACTGCCGTCGAACTGACCGAGGTAGTTGAAGGTGATGCGCGGCGTCGGCAAGGCGCGCAGGCGCTGTTGTGCCTGAGCATCGCCAAGGTGACGCAATGCACCGAAACCGATGCCCTTGTTGGGGATCGAGCGCAGTTGTTCCTTGATCTGCTTGATCGACTCGCCCGGCGTAGCCGCCGGGGTCAGACGCACCGGGAACAGACTGGTGAACCAGCCCACGGTGCGGGTCAGATCGACACCGTCGAACAGCTCTTCACGGCCATGGCCTTCGAGCTGAATCAGCGTTGATGACTGCCCGCTCCAGCGCCCGATCACCCGCGCCAGTGCCGCCAACAACAGGTCGTTGACCTGGGTGCGATACGCCGCCGGCGCTTCTTGCAGCAGTTGTCGGGTCAGCTCCGCGCCCAGTCTGGTCTGTACCGTCTGCGCCAGTCTGTTCTGCTGACCGGCGTCCATCCGCTTGCACGGCAGATCGCTGCCGACATCGCTCAGGCATGCCTGCCAGTAAGCCAGTTCCTGTTGCAACGCCGCGCTGTTGGCGTAGCGCTGCAAGTGTTCACTCCAGTCCTTGAAGGCACTGGTCTTGGACGGCAGTTTCAGGGGCTGACCGTCGAGCAATTGCTGATAAGCGTTTTGCAGGTCTTCCAGCAGAATCCGCCATGACACACCGTCGACAGCCAGGTGATGAATCACCAACTGCAAGCGCTGCGTGCCATCGGCCAGATTCGCCAGCACCGCCCGTAGCAACGGCCCGTTCTGCAGGTCGAGGCTGCGCTGCGCGCGGTTGCCCAAAGCCTCCAGCGCGGCGGCATCGGCGACGTCCTCCTGCCACAGCAGGTTGTGCGGCTGATCTTCAACCGCGCGGTGCTCGGCCTGCCACCCGCCGTTGTGCTGAGTGAAGCTCAGGCGCAAGGCATCGTGATGCGCGACCAGCGCGCGCAATACTTGCTCGATTTTCTCCGCGTCCAGCGGCTGACGCGGTTTGAGCAACACCGACTGGTTCCAGTGATGACGCTCAGGGATATCGTCTTCGAAAAACTGCTGCTGGATCGGCAACAACAACGCAGGGCCGGTGACCGCTTGTTGGTCGATGCTCGATTCGTCGTCACCCAATTGCGCGACCAGGGCCAGTCGCTGAATAGTCTGGTGCTGGAACAGGTCTTTGGGATTCAGGCGAATGCCGGCCTGTCGCGCGCGGCTGACCACCTGAATCGAAATGATCGAATCGCCACCCAGTTCGAAGAAGTTGTCGTTGAGGCCGACTTGCGGCAGTTTCAGCACGTCTTGCCAGATCGCGGCCAAGCGCTGTTCCAGCTCGCTTTGCGGCGCCTGATAGGCCTGCTGCGCCTGACTCACATCCGGCGACGGCAACGCGCTGCGATTGAGCTTGCCGTTGGCGGTCAGCGGCAATTGCGTGAGCAGCAACAGGTGCGCCGGGATCATGTGATCCGGCAGGTTTTCCTTGAGCTCGGCACGCACGCGGTCACGCCACTGCGCCTGTTCCGCTGGGCTGGCGTCGTGCAGCGTGGCATCGCTCGGCACCAGCCAGGCGACCAGTTGCTGACCGCTGAGACCCGGTTGCGCCAGCACCACCGCCTGACGCACGGCAGTCTGTTCGAGCAGTTGCGCTTCGATCTCACCGAGTTCGATACGGAAACCGCGAATCTTCACCTGATGGTCGATCCGCCCGATGTATTCGATCACGCCGTCAGCGCGATAGCGCGCCAGGTCACCGGTACGGTACAGACGGCCGCCGTCAGCGGCGAACGGATCGGGAATGAAGCGCAATGTGGTCAGGTCGGCACGGTTCAGATAACCGCGCGCCAGACCGGCGCGGCCGACGTACAGCTCACCGATGCAGCCCTTGGCGACCGGGTTCAGGTCGCCGTCGAGCAGGTACCACGACAGGTCAGGAATCGGCTCGCCGATCGGGCTGCTCGCGTCACGCTGCAAATCGGCCATCGACAACGGCCGGTAGGTCACGTGCACGGTGGTTTCGGTGATGCCGTACATGTTGATCAGTTGCGGCGTCTGATCGCCGAAACGCTCGAACCATGGACGCAGGCTCTTCACTTCCAGTGCTTCACCGCCAAACACCACGTAACGCAGCGCCAGCTGTTGCGCGGCATGTTCCGGGGCGCAGGCGACTTGCATCAGTTGCTTGAACGCCGACGGCGTCTGGTTGAGCACGGTGATGCCTTCGCGACAGAGCAAGGCAAAGAAATCTTCCGGCGCACGGCTGACCTCGTAAGGCACCACCACCAGTTTGCCGCCGTACAGCAGCGCACCGAAAATCTCCCACACGGAGAAGTCGAACGCATAGGAGTGGAACAGGCTCCAGACATCCTGCGCGCCGAAATCGAACCACGCTGCGCTGGCCTCGAACAGGCGCAGCACGTTGCGATGGGCGAGCAAGGTGCCCTTGGGCTGGCCGGTCGAACCCGAGGTGTAGATTACGTACGCCAGGTTGTCCGCGCTCATGCTCACGTGCGGATTGCTGTCGCTGTAACCTTCTAGGTCTTCGCGATCCTGATCGAGCATCAGGCTGCGCACCGAATCCGGCACCGGCAGACGTGCGAGCAAATGGCTCTGGGTCAACAGCAGGCCGATGCCGCTGTCGCCGATCATGTAGGCCAGACGCTCTTCCGGATAGCTCGGGTCCAGCGGCACATACGCGCCGCCTGCCTTGAGAATCGCCACCAGACCGACCAGCATGTCGAGACTGCGTTCGGCCGCCAGACCGACGCGCACGTCAGGGCCGACACCACTGGCAATCAGCTTGTGAGCCAACTGGTTGGCGCGGCTGTTGAGTTCACCGTAGCTCAGGCACTGCTCGGCATACGTCACGGCAATCGCTTGCGGTGCGCGGGCAGCCTGGGCTTCGATCAAGTGATGCAGGCACTGCTCGTTGGGGAAATCGGCCACGGCCGGGTTCCATTGCAGCAGGGTCGCCGCGCGCTCGGCGGCGTCGTGCAGCGGCAGTTCAGCGATACGCTGGCCACTGTCGGTGACGATGCCTTGCAGCAGATTCGTCCAGTGTTGCGACAGGCGCTCGATGGTCTCGACGTCGAACAGGTCGGTGGCGTAGGTCAGCTCGGCCCAGACGTTGTCGGTCGATTCGAAGGTGTTCAGGGTCAGGTCGAACTGCGCGGTATTCGACGCCCAAGGCAAGCCTTCGATGTGCAGTTGCGGCAGGCGTGTCGCGCCCTGCGCCTGACGCGCCTGGCTCTGGTGGTTGTGCATCACCTGGAACAGCGGGCTGTGGCTGAGGCTGCGTTCCGGTTGCAGCGCATCGACCAGTTGCTCGAATGGCAGATCCTGGTGGGCCTGAGCGCCGAGCACGGTGTTCTTCACTTGTTGCAACAGGCTGCGGAACGTCTGCTGGCTGTCGAACTCGGCCTTGAGCACCTGCGTGTTGACGAAGAAGCCGATCAGCCCTTCGGTCTCGACCCGGTTACGGTTGGCCACGGGCACACCGACGCGGATGTCGGCCTGACCGCTGTAGCGGTGCAGCAAGGTCTGGAACGACGCCAGCAACAGCGCGAACAGGGTGACGTTTTCACGCTGCGCGACTTGCTTGAGGGCGGCGGCCAGTTCGAGGCTCAGCGGTATGTCGCGACGCGCGCCGCGATAGCTTTGCTCGGGCGGACGCGGACGGTCGGTCGGCAGCTCCAGCAACGGTTGATCGCCATCGCCGAGTTGCGCGGTCCAGTAGCTCAACTGACGCTCGCGTTCACCGGCGTCCATCCACTGTTTCTGCCATACGGCATAGTCGGCGTATTGCACTGGCAGCGTTGGCAATGTCGCGGTCTGGCCCTGGCTGTACGCGGCATAGAGCGCCACCAGTTCATCGACCATGATGTTCATCGACCAACCGTCAGAGACGATGTGGTGCAAGGTGATCACCAGCGCGTGATCATCGGCGGCCAGACGCAGCAGCTTCACTCGCAGCAACGGGCCTTGCTGCAGGTTGAACAGGTGCAGTGTTTCTGCGGCGACCAGCGCTTGCAGCGCCGTATCGTCCAGCCCCGCCACGTCCTGCACTTGCAGATCCAGCGTGCCGTGGGCCTGGATCACTTGCAGGGTCTGGCCCGACTCTTCGACAAAGCAGGTGCGCAGGGATTCGTGGCGCGCGATCAGCGCATTGAAGCTGTGCTGCAACGCCGACAGATCTAGTTCACCGCGCAGACGCAGCGCCGCCGGAACGTGGTAAGCGCTGCTGGTCGGTTCCAGCTGCCAGAGGAACCACTGACGCTCCTGCGCATAGGAAAGTGCCATCGATTGCGTACGCGGCTGCGCGACAATCGCCGGTTCCTGAGTGGCCTGATCGACACCCAGCGCGGCAACGAAATCTTCCAGCGTGCTGTGTTCGAACAGCGTGCGCAGCGGCACCTGAACGTTCAGCGTCTGACGCACTCGCGAGACCACTTGGGTCACCAGCAAGGAGTGGCCGCCAAGCTCGAAGAAGTTGTCACTCAGGCCGACACGTTCAAGCTTGAGCACCGCTTGCCAGATCTCGGCGACGGCGTGTTGAGTCGCGGTTTGCGGCGCGCTGTAAGTTGATTGCAACTGGCTGGCGTCGGGTGCCGGCAAGGCTTTGCGGTCGACTTTGCCATTGGGCGTCAGCGGCAGTTGCGCGAGAAACAGCAGGTGCGCCGGCACCATGTATTCCGGCAGTTCGGCCTTGAGGCTGGCTTTCAGTGCGGAGCGCAGTTCGACTTCGTCAACAGCACTGGCGGACGGCACCACATAGCCGACCAGTTGCGGACCGGTCGGGCCGTCCTGAGCGACGACGACGGTTTCTCGCACGCTGTCCAACGCAAGCAAACGCGCTTCGATCTCGCCGAGTTCGATACGGAAACCACGGATTTTCACTTGATGGTCGATGCGCCCGATGTACTCGATCACGCCTTCTGCGCGATAACGGGTCAGGTCGCCGGTGCGGTACAGACGTGCGCCGTTTTTCGCGAACGGATCCGGTACGAAACGTTCAGCGGTCAGGCTCGGACGCTGGAAATAACCACGCGCCAGACCATCACCACCGATCAGCAATTCACCGGGTGCGCCGAGCGGATTCAGCTCAAGGTCGCTGCCGAGGATGTACAGCGCAGTGTTGTCGATCGGCGTGCCAAGGAATGGACGACTGTTGTCCACGCTCAGCGCATGTTGCGCCGACCAGATCGTGGTTTCGGTTGGGCCATAGAGGTTCCACACGCTCGGCGTCAGCGCCAGCATGCGATTGGCCAGTTCCTGCGGCAGTGCTTCACCGCCGCAGAGGAATGTGCGGCCTTTAAGAATCGTGGCGTTCTCGTTGTCGAGCAGCATGCGCCAGGTCGATGGCGTGGCTTGCAGCACGCTGACGGCGTGACGTTCGATCAGCTCGAGCACCGCTTGCGGGTCTTGATGCACGTCCTTGCCGGTCAGCACCACACAGGCGCCGGCGAGCAGCGGGCCATAGATTTCCAGGCCGAAAATATCGAACGAGAACGTGGTCAGCGACAGCATGCGATCCGCAGCGGCAATCCCCGGCTGCTTGATCATGCTCGCGACAAAGTTGCGCAGCGCCGCGTGGCGAACCATCACGCCTTTCGGTTTGCCGGTGGAGCCGGAGGTGTAGATCGTGTAGGCCAAGTGCTCGCCATTGACGGCGACGCTCGGCGCGGTCTTTGGATAAGCCGCCAGCCAGGCACCTGGCTGATCGAGCAACAGGGTTTGCACACCCGCCGGGATCGGCAACTGCGCTTGCAAATGCGTTTGGGTCAGCAGCAATTGCAGGCCGCTGTCTTCGATCATGTAGGCCAGACGATCCTCGGGATACGCCGGGTCCAGCGGCACATATGCGCCGCCGGCCTTGAGGATCGCCAACAGGCCGACGATCATTTCGACACTGCGCTCGACCGCGATGCCGACCAATTGATCCGGGCCGACGCCAGCCTCGATCAGGTAATGCGCCAGTTGATTGGCCCGGGCATCCAGTTCGCCATACGTCAGTACGTCGTCGCCGATGATCAGCGCCGTCGCCTGCGGGTTACGCTGCGCCTGCAAGGCAAAGCCCTGTTGCACGCACTCGGCCTGTGCGCTGTGATCCGCCACGCGCAACCAGTCCTGCAACAACACGCCGTGTTCAGCGCTGTCCAGCAGCGGCAGTTCGCCGACACGCCGGGTTGGCTCGGCGATGATGCCTTGCAACAGGTTCTGCCAGTGACGCGCCAGACGCTCGACCGTTTCCGGCTTGAACAGATCGGTGGCGTAGGTCAGTTCGGCGGCGAAACCGTCATTCGATTCATAGGTATTGAGGGTCAGGTCGAACTGCGCGGTGCGCCCCTCCCACTGCACATCCTCGACGCTCAGCTGCGGCAGTTGCACCGCGCCACGGCCCTGATCACGGCTGGTCTGATGGTTGAACATCACCTGGAACACCGGGCTGTGGCTCAGGCTGCGTTCCGGTTGCAGCGCTTCGATCAACTGCTCGAACGGCAGATCCTGATGCGCCTGCGCGGCCAGCGCCGCTTGCTTGACCTGCGCCAGCAACTGGTTGAACGGCAACTGGCCGTTGACCTCGGCATTCAACACCTGAGTGTTGACGAAGAAGCCGATCAGGCCTTCAGTCTCGACCCGGTTGCGGTTGGCGGTCGGCACGCCGACACGAATCTGCGCCTGGCCGCTATAGCGATGCAGCAACGCCTGAAACGACGCCAGCAACACCATGAACAGACTGGCACCTTCGCGCTGGGCCAGTTGCTTGAGTGCATCACCGAGGGCGGCTGGCAGGTCCAGTTGCAGGCGCGCACCGCGCAAACTTTGCACTGCCGGACGCGGGAAATCGATCGGCAGTTCCAGCACCGGCTGCTCGCCGTCCAGCGTCTTGATCCAGTAAGCCAGTTGCCGCTCACGCTCGCCCGCTTCCAGCCAGTGACGCTGCCAGATCGCGTAGTCGGCGTATTGCACCTCCAGTTCCGGCAATGCCAGTGGCTGCCCGGCGGTGTCGGCGGCGTAATGCTGGATCAACTCGTTGACCAGCACTTTGATCGACCAGCCATCGGCGATGATGTGGTGCTGGATCAACACCAGCACATGATCGTCATCGGCGACTTTGAGCAATGCCACGCGCAGCAGCGGGCCTTGTTGCAGATTGAACGGGCGCGCGGTTTCGCTTTCGACGAACGCCTTGATCGCCGCCTCTGCGCCAGCAGCGTCGAGGCCTGCCGACAACGGTGCGAGGGTGATGCTCAGCGGCAACTGCGGGTGAATCACCTGGCAGAAGGTTTCGCCGTGCTCGGCAAACGTGGTGCGCAGACTTTCGTGACGCGCGGCCACGGCATTGAAGCTGCGCTCCAGCGCCGCGACGTCCAGTTGCCCCTTGAGGCGCAAGGCGCTGGGAATGTGATACGCGGTGCTGTGCGGATCCATTTGCCAGAGGAACAGTTGACGTTCCTGAGCGTACGACAGAGGAATCGCTGCAAACCCGGAACGTGTTTCCGGGATCGGCAGGTTGGCCGGAGAGACGCCCTCTTCGAGCATCTTTTCCAGGTACAGCTTACGTTTGTCCAGCGGCAGAGTGATAAAGCGCTTGGCTACCCTCAAAGCAACACTCTTGTCCATCAGACTTCCTCCATATCGTCAAGCAGGGCTTCCAGCTTGCTCAGTTTCTGTTCGTTGATTGCCCCGCCTCCTGTATCGAGTCGAGCGACAAAGTCGCTCAGGACGGGGTGCTGGAATAACAGTTGCGGGGTCAGCGTCAGGCCCAGTTCAAGAGCCATGCGCGACACCACGTTGACCGCCAGCAGCGAGTGCCCGCCCAGTTCGAAGAAGTGATCGTTCAGACCAATGCGTTCAACCTCGAGCACTTGCTGCCAGATCGCCGCGACCTGCTGCTCAAGCTCACTCTGCGGCGCGACATACGCGGCCTGCATCTGGCTGGCATCCACCGCTGGCAGGGCCTTGCGGTCGAGTTTGCCGTTGGGGGTCAGTGGCAACTGCTCAAGGAACAGCAGGTGCGCGGGAATCATGTAGTCAGGTAACGAAGACTTGAGGCCAGTCTTTAGTCCGTCGCGCAGTTGCCGCTGCGCTTCGCCGTCGTACAGATCCAGCTGCGGGGCGACCACATAGGCCACCAGTTGCGCGCCCGCCTCGCTTTCGATGGCCAGCACCGCCGCTTCGGTGACCGCCGGTTGCGCGAGCAATCGCGCCTCGATCTCCCCCAGTTCGATGCGGAATCCACGAATTTTCACCTGATGGTCGATCCGCCCCATGTACTCCAGCTCGCCCTCTTCGCGTTCACGAATCAGGTCGCCGGTGCGGTACATGCGCTCGCCATTGCCGACGAACGGGTTTGGCACAAAACGCTCGGCGGTCATCGCCGCGCGCCCCAGATAACCGCGGGTGATGCCGGCGCCGGACATGTACAGCTCGGCGGAAATCCCTTGCGGCACCGCTTGCAGATCGGCGTCGAGCAAATGGCTGGCGCTGTGATCGAGAGCACGACCGATACGCGGCAGGCCACCGGCGGTGCGACGAGTCCACGTCGAATAGGTGGTGTCTTCCGACGGGCCGTACAGGTCGTAGACATGCTCGACTGTCGGCTGCTGATACAACGCATCGACCAGCCCTTGTTTGAGCGGCTCACCCGCGAGATTGATAATGCGCACGCTCGCTGGAATCTGCCCGGCGCGTTGCAGTGCAGCGATGGCCGACGGCACAGTGTTGATCAGGCGTACCTGATCGCGCGCCGGCAGGTTCGGCAACTCCAGCGCGTTGCGCGCGATGATCAGCGAACCGCCGTTGGCCAATGTGACAAACAGCTCCCATACCGACAGGTCGAAGCACACCGAAGTCGAGGCCAGCACGCCTTGAATATCGTCGCGGCTGTAGACCTTGGCCGACCAAGCGATCAGCGCCATGACATTGCGGTGAGCAATCGCGACGCCTTTCGGTTTGCCGGTGGAACCGGAGGTGTAGATCACATAGGCGAGGTTGTCCGGCTGCACCTTCGTTTCAGGTGCGAAGGCGGAATAACCGCTCAACGAAACCTGATCCATCAGCACCACTTGGGTATCGCCCGGAACGCTCAGGTTTGCGGCGACCGCTTGCTCAGTGAGCAACACCCGCGCACGGCTGTCTTCGAGCATGTAGGCAACGCGATCAGCCGGATAATCCGGGTCCAGCGGCACATACGCGCCACCGGCCTTGAGCACCGCCAGCAAGGCAATCAACAATTGCTCGGAACGCGGCATCGCCACACCCACACGCACTTCCGGGCCGACACCCAACTCGATCAGTTTGTGCGCGAGACGATTGGCCTGCGCGTCCAGTTCGGCGTAGGTCAGTTGTGTATCGGCGAAGGTCACCGCCAGCGCATCCGGGGTTGCTGCCACTTGGCGGGCAATGCCCTGATGAACGCACTGTTCAGTGACGAAATCGGTGCCGACACTCGGGCCGCTATCGATCAGGTTCAACTCGCTGAGCAAGCGTTCGCCCGCGCCGCTCATCTGGCTGAGCAGACGCTGCAAATGGGCGCCCAACTGCACCACGCTGGCCGCCGCAAAACTGTCGCGCTGATAGCTGAAATGCACCGACAGTTGCGCGCCCATGCTCACCAGCAGGGTCAGCGGATAGTTGGTTTGCTCCTGATTGACCACTGCACCGAAACACAAACCCTGCGGCGCACCGCGCTCCAGCGCTTCGCCAATCGGGTAGTTCTCGAACACCATCAGGCTGTCGAACAACGCGTCACCGCCCTGCCCGGCCCAGCGCTGAATGTCCGCCAGCGGCGTGTGTTCGAACTCACGTGAAGCGAGGTTCTGCGCCTGCACGGCTTGCAGCCAACTGGCCAGACTTTGCTGCGCTTGCGGCGCGGCCACCACTGGCAAGGTGTTGATGAACAGCCCGATCTGTTCTTCGGCTCCCGGCAGATCCGCCGGACGCCCGGCCACGGTCGCACCGAACGCCACACAATCCTTGCCGGTGTAGCGCTGCAACAGCAGCAGCCATGCAGCTTGCACCAGTGTGTTGACGGTGACTTTCGAGGCCCGGGCAAATTCACCCAGACGCACGCTCAGATCAGCGTCCAGCACTTGGTAATGGTCGTCGTAACCGACACTTGGCAAACCGTCGATGGGCCGCGCGATGGCGTTGGCCAGACGCGTCGGCTCGTGCAGATTGCCCAGCGTCGCCAGCCAGTAGGCTTCAGCCGCCGTTGCATCCTGACGTTGCAGCCAACCGATGTAATCGCGATAGCGACCCGCCGGACGCGGCACCGCTTCGCCGCGATAATGCTGCAGCACTTCGCCGAGCAACTGCGCGCTGCTCCAGCCGTCCATCAGGATGTGGTGGTTGGTGTAGATCAGGTGATGACGATCGGTCGCGGTGCGCACCAGCACCAGACGCAGCAACGGCGCACAGGTCAGGTCCAGCCCCAGTGCGCGCTCCTCGTCAGCGAGGGTTTGCAGCGCCGTTTCCAGATCAGCCTTGCCGCTCCAGTCGAGCACGCTGAACGGCACGTCCACCTGCCGATGCACCACTTGCACCGGTTGCGGCAAGTCGCCCTGCCAGAAGAACCCGCTGCGCAGAATGTCGTGGGCATCCACCACGGCTTGCCAGGCAGCGCGGAAACGTTGCGGGTCGACGCCATCGACGTCCAGGCGCATCTGGTTGATATAGTCGCCACTGCCCTGTTCGAGCAGGGTGTGGAACAACATGCCTTGCTGCATCGGCGACAGCGGGTAGATGTCATCGATGCCTTGCGGCTCCAGCACCAGCGCGTCCAGTTGCGCTTGCGACAGTTGCGCCAGCGGGAAGTCCGACGGCGTCACGCCACGGTTGTCGTTGTCACAGCAATGGCCGATCAGCGCCGTCAGTTCCTGCACATAGTCATCGGCCAGACGCTGGATGGTCGCCGCGTCGAACATCGCGCCGCTGTAGGTCCAGCTCAGGTCCAGTTCACCGCCGAAGACTTTGCCGTTCAGCGCCAGCGGATTGCCCAGCGGACCTTGCATATTGACTTCTGCGCCGCCGGATTCGCTGGTCGGTGCGAACAAAGCCTCATCCGCCTCGGCAAAACTGCCGTCAAACTGGCCCAGATAGTTGAAAGTCAGGCGTGGCGCCGGCAAAGCCTGCAGGGTTTCGCGAGCCTGTTCATCGCCCAGATGCGCCAGCGCTCCGAAACCGATGCCTTTGTGCGGAATCGCTCGCAGTTGCTCCTTGATCTGTTTCAGCGAAGCGCCCAGCTCAGCCACTGGCGACAGACGCGCCGGGAACACACTGGTGAACCAGCCGACCGTGCGGGTCAGATCGATGTTGTCGAAGAGGTCTTCGCGACCGTGGCCCTCCAGCAGAACCAGCGCATGTTCGTCACCAGTCCAGCGCACCATCACTCGCGCCAATGCCGTCAGCAGCAGATCGTTGACCTGCGTGCGATAGGCGGCCGGCGCATCCTGCAGCAACTGGCGGGTGAGGTTTTTGTCGAGGTTGCGGCGGATCGTCAGCGCCTGATCGTGTTGCTGCCCGCCGCTTGGATGGTCGTAAGGCAAGGCAGCCGAAACGCCCTGCAACTGCTGCTGCCAGAAGCCCAGTTCGGTTTGCAGCGCCGGGGTTGCCGCATAATCCTGCAACGCCGCTGCCCAGGCTTTGACTGCGCTGGTCTTGGCCGGTAGTTGCACCGGATTACCGGCAAGGATCTGCCGATAAGCGTTCTGCAGGTCTTCGAACAGAATCCGCCACGACACGCCGTCGACCACCAGGTGATGCACGATCAGCAGTAGACGCTGACTGCCGTCGGCCAGGTTTGCCAGCACCGCGCGAATCAGCGAACCGCCGCTCAATTGCAAGCTGCGCTGGGCCTTTTCACCCAAGGCTTCAAGCACCGCGAGATCAGCCACCTCGACTTGCCAAAGGATGGTCTCGCCGGCTTGCGCTGCAACGTCGCGGTATTGCGCAACCCAGCCTTCAGCCTGCTCGACAAAGTCCAGACGCAAGCTGTCGTGATGCAGCACCAAGGCATCCAGCGCCTGCTCGAGCACGTGAGCACTCAGGGGTTGATTGGGTTTGAGCATCACCGACTGATTCCAGTGATGACGGTCAGGAATCGCCTGCGCGAAGAACTCCTGATGAATCGGCAGCAACGCTGTGCTGCCCGTCACCGGTTGCTGATCGATCAATTGCAGCGCTTCGCCGGTCTGCGCCACAACGGCCAACGCCGCGATGGTCTGGTGCTGGAACAGGTCTTTCGGTGTGAAGCGAATCCCGGCCTGCCGCGCGCGGCTGACCACCTGGATCGAAATGATCGAGTCGCCGCCCAGCTCGAAGAAGTTATCGCTGACGCCCACTTGCTCAAGCTTGAGCACGTCCTGCCAGATCGCAGCCAGTTGCTGCTCCAGCGCCGTTTGCGGTGCAACGTAAGTGTGTTGCAGTTGGCTGACGTCCGGTTTCGGCAGGTTCTTGCGATCGAGTTTGCCGTTCGGTGTCAGCGGCATGCGCTCCAGACGCAAGACGTACGCCGGCACCATATGCGCTGGCAACGTCGTCTTGAGTTGCGCGCGCAGATCGTCGGTGAAGTCGGTACGGCTGGAATCGCCGACCACGTAGGCCACCAGACGCTTGCCACTGCCGGCGCTGCCTTCCTGCGCGACGACCACCGCTTCACGCACGCCGTCGAGGGCTTGCAGCGCCGCTTCGACTTCGCCCAACTCGATACGGAAACCGCGAATTTTCACCTGATTGTCGATGCGGTCCAGATAATCGAACGTGCCGTCGACACGCTGACGCACCAGGTCGCCAGTGCGATAAAGCAAACCGCCGCTGGTGCTGAACGGATCAGCCACAAAGCGCTCGGCGGTCAGCCCCGGACGGTTCAGATAACCCCGCGCCAGCCCTGTACCACCAAGGTACAACTCGCCGGCCATGCCTTGCGGCAGCAGGTTCAGATCGGCGTCGAGCACATAAGCGCTACGGTCACCAATGCGGCTGCCGATTGGCGCGTACGCAGCGCCGCATGGCACCTCGCGCCCGGCCTTCCAGATCAGCGGCGTGACCACGGTTTCGGTCGGGCCGTAACCGTTGATGATGTAGTCCGGATCGAGCGCGCGTTTAACCCGCTCGAAACTCGCGTTCGGCACCGCATCACCACCGAAGCAATAGATGCGTACTTTCGGCGGATTGCCAACGCGTTCGGCGTGTTCGGCCAGTTGTTGCAGGTAAACCGGCGGAAATGCGACCACGGTCACGCCGTGTTCGATCATCGCGTTGTAGGTCTGCTCCGGCGTCCACAACGTGTCGTCGCGAATCAGCAGCGACGCGCCGTGGGTCAGGCTGGTCAGCCAGCGCTCGTGGGCACCGTCGAAGGCGAACGACATGAAGTGGAATTCGCAGTCGCTGTCACGCATCTCATAGCGCTGACCAATGGCCTGACAGTGCATGGCCAGCGGGCCGTGGGCGACGCTGACGCCTTTCGGGTTGCCGGTGGAACCAGAGGTATAAATCACGTAGGCGAGGTTGTGCGGATCGAGTTGCACGTGCGGTGCCTTGATCGGCAGCTCGCGCAATTCGAGACGATCCAGTTCCAGCAGCGGCACCGACTCATCGACCGGCAATTGCGCCGACACCGACGAGTCGCTGATCAGCAGCGCCAGCCCGGAATCTTCGATCAGATAGGCCAGACGTTCGCGTGGGTAGCTGGTGTCCAGCGGCACATAAGCGCCGCCCGCCTTGAGCACGGCCAGCAGCGCGACGATCACCGACTCACTGCGCGGCAGCGCTACGCCGACACGGGTTTCCGCACCGACGCCACGGGCGATCAGCGCGTGTGCCAGTTGGTTGGCGCGCTGGTCGATTTCGCCGTAGCTGAAATGCTGATCATTGAAAATCACCGCCGTGCGCTGCGGATTCTGCGCGGCCAATGCAGCAATGCGCTGATGCACGCCGATGTCCAGCGGGTACGGCTGCGGCTGGTTTTCGGCTTGCTGGCGCGCCTGCTCTTGAGCATCTGCCAAGGCGATTTCACCGAGGTTGCGCTCCGCCGACACGGCGAACTGCTCAAGCAATTGCAGCAGGTGCGCACTGATGCCGGCGATGACATCGCTGGCGAACTGGCCGCGATCGAAGCTGTAGTGCAACGCCAGTTGTTGGCCGAGCGTAACGGCCACGCTCAGCGCATAGTGCGTCTGCTCGAGGTTGCCGACCTCGCCGAATGTCAGCCCTTGCCCGGCCTGACTCAGCGCCTGGGCAATCGGGTAGTTTTCGAACACCAGAATGTTGTCGAACAGCGCTTCACCGCCCTGCCCGGCCCAACGCTGGATATCTGCCAGTGGCGTGTGTTCGAAGTCGCGCAGGCTGAGGTTTTGCGCCTGTACCGCTTGCAGCCAGCTGCCAACGCTCTGATCCGGACGCGGCGCGCCAATCACCGGCAAGGTGTTGATGAACAGACCGACCTGTTGCTCGATGCCCGGCAGATCCGCCGGCCGCCCGGCCACGGTCGCACCGAACGCCACGGCTTCGTGACCGGTATAGCGTTGCAGCAACAGCAGCCACGCCGCTTGCACCAAGGTGTTGACGGTGACTTTTTGCTGACGGGCGAAGGCCTCCAGTGCTTGAGTGCGCTGCACGTCCAGGGTCAGGTAGTGATCGCCGTGGCCGCTGAGGTTCTCGCCGCCAGTGGCTGCGCGCGCCAGTCGCGTCGGCTCTTGCAACGCGGCCAATTGACCGCTCCAGAATGCCTGACTCAGTTGACCATCCTGGCGTTGCAGCCACGCGATGTAGTCGCGATAACGCCCGCCACCATTCGCCGGCGTGCGCCCGCTGTAGCGCTGCAAGACTTCGCCGAGCAACTGCGAGTTGCTCCAGCCGTCCATGAGGATGTGGTGATGGGTGTAAATCAGGTGCCATTGCTTGGCGCCGGTTTGCACCAGCAGCAGTCGCAGCAATGGTGCGCTGCTCAGATCGAAACCTTGCTGACGCTCGGCATCGGCCAACGCCGCGAGCGCCGCTGGCTGATCATCGCGGTCGCGCCAGTCCAGCGTGCTGAATGGCAGTTGCACCTGCTTGTGGACGATCTGCAGCGGCTGCGCCAGCTCACCCTGCCAGACGAAACCGCTGCGCAGAATGTCCTGCGCATCGACGGTGGCCTGCCACGCAGCGCGGAACCGCTCGGGATCGAGACCTTGTACGTCAACGCGCAACTGGTTGATGTACTCGCCCGCCGCTTGTTCGTAGAGGGTGTGAAACAGCAGACCCTGCTGCATCGGCGACAGTGGATAAACATCGTCGAGCAAACCTGCCGGGACCGGCAACGCATCCAGTTGTGCCTGCGTCACACGGGCCAGCGGGAAGTCCGACGGCGTCGCTTGCGCGGCTTGCAACGTGCAGCAATGCTCGATCAGCGCATGCAGTTCCAGCGCGTATTGATCGACCAGATGCTGCACGGTCGCGCTGTCGAACATTTCGCGGCTGAAACCCCAGCTCATCGACAGTTCACCGCCATACACCTGACCTTCCACGGTCAACCAGTTGGCCAGTGGCGCCGCAGGATCCTGCGCAACGCCGCTGGTTTCAGCGGACGGCACGAACAGCGCGGCGTCGTCGAACTGACGATCGAACTGGCCGAGGTAGTTGAAGGTAATCCGTGGCGGCGTCAGCCCGGCCAATTCGGCGCGCACCGACGGCGCAGCCAGATAACGCAGCACGCCGTAGCCCAGACCTTTGTCCGGCACGGCGCGCAGTTGCTCCTTGGTCGACTTGATCGACCCGTCGAGATCGTCGGCGGCCGTCAGCTTGACCGCGAACAAACTGGTGAACCAGCCCACGGTGCGGGTCAGGTCGATGTCATCGAACAGGTCTTCGCGACCATGCCCTTCCAGTTCGATCAGCGTGCCCGGCTGCCGGGTCCAGCGGCTGATGGTGCGCGCCAGTGCGGTGAGCAGCAGATCATTGACCTGCGTGCGATACGCGGCCGGGGCCTGCTGCAGCAACTGACGGGTGCGCTCGGCATCAAGGCGCCATTCGATTTTCTCGCCGTGCAGGTTTTGCAGACTGCCATCGGGACGTTCGCACGGCAGGTCCGTCGCGCCCTGATGCTGGGCTTTCCAGTAACCCAGTTGTTCATCGAAGCGTGAAGCGGCGCCTTCGAGGCGCGCGGTCCAGTTCTGCATGGCATTGGTCTTGGCCGGCAACTGAATGCCGCCGCCCGCCGCCAATTGCTCATACGCCTGCTGAAGATCTTCCAGCAACACCCGCCAGGAAACGCCGTCCACCGCCAAGTGGTGAATAATCAACGCCAGGCGCTGAGAGCCATCGGCCAGGGTCACCAGCATTGCACGCAGCAGCGGACCGTTCTGCAGATCAAGGCTGCGCTGGGCTTCGTTGCACAGCGCCTGCAATTGCTCAGCAGTCTCGGCGTCGCGCAGCCACAGCTCAGCACTGTCAACCAACGGGCCGTGGCTTTGCTGCCAGCCGTCGGCGCTTTCGCCAAAGCGCAGGCGCAAGGCGTCGTGATGATTGATCACCTGCGTCAGCGCGGCATCCAGCCACTGCGCGTTCAAGGTGTCGCGTGGGGTCAGCAGCAACGACTGGTTCCAGTGTTCACGCAGCGGCATTGCGCGGCTGAAGAAATGCTGCTGGATCGGCCCGAGCACGGCGGCGCCGGTCACCGGTCCTTGATCTACCAAGGTCTGATTATCCAGCGTCGCCACCAGCGCGAGGCTGCGCACGGTCTGGTACTGGAACAGGTCGCGCGGGCTGATACGAATCCCGGCCTGCCGCGCACGGCTGACCACTTGAATCGAGATGATCGAGTCGCCGCCCAGTTCGAAGAAGTTGTCTTCGAGACCGACACGCTCAAGGCCGAGCACGTCTTCCCAGATCGCCGCCAAGGCTTTTTGCAGCGCATCTTGCGGGGCAACGAATGCTTGTTGTGGCGCGGCGTCCGGTTGCGGCAAGGCTTTACGGTCGAGTTTGCCGTTGGCGGTGACCGGCAGTTTCGCCAGCGTCATCAGGTAGGTCGGCACCATGAATTCCGGCAGACTGCCGAGCAGCCACGCCTTGACGTCCTGCTGCCACTGCTCGTCCGCCTGAGCCTGTTCCAGCACAAGGTAAGCCACCAGGTGTTTGCCGCCCTGCACCAGCACCACCGCTTCGCGCACCAGCGGGTGCTGCATCAGGCGGGTTTCGATTTCGCCCAGCTCGATGCGCAGACCGCGCAGTTTCACTTGATGGTCGAGACGACCAAGGTATTCGATCACGCCGTCGGCACGCTGGCGCACACGGTCACCGGTGCGGTACAGGCGCGCGCCATCATGGAACGGGCACGGTACAAAACGCTCGGCGGTCAGCGCCGGACGCTGGTGATAACTGCGCGCCAGCCCGGCGCCACCCAGGTACAGCTCGCCGGCCACGCCGCTCGGTACCGGCAGCAGCTCGGCATCGAGGACGTGGGTGCGCAGGTTGGCGATCGGCCGGCCGATCGGCACGCTGTCGGCGCCTTCGTCAACGCAGGTCCAGTGGGTCACATCGATCGCCGCTTCGGTCGGGCCGTAGAGGTTGTAGAGGCCGGCGTTCGGCAGTTTGGCGAAGACTTGCAATTGCGCGTCCAGCGGCAGCGCTTCACCGCTGCAGACGATGCGCTTGAGGCCCACGCAGCTTTCAACGCCCGCCTCGTGGATGAACGCCTGCAACATCGACGGCACAAAGTGCAGTGTGCTGATGCCGTGGCGGTTGATGATGTCGATCAGTTGCAGCGGATCGCGATGTGCACCTGGCGCAGCAACCACCAGGCGTGCGCCGGTCAGCAGCGGCCAGAAGAATTCCCAGACCGACACGTCGAAACTGAACGGGGTTTTCTGCAGCACCGAATCGCTGGCGTCGAGGCCGTACGCTTCCTGCATCCAGCACAAGCGGTTGACCAGCGCCGCGTGGCTGTTGCCGGCGCCTTTCGGTTTACCGGTAGAACCCGAGGTGTAAATCACATAGGCCAGGTTCAGCGGATCGACGCTGACGTCCGGGCGGCTGTCGCTGTAGCCGTCGAGCAGGCCCGCTTGATCCAGCGTGATGACCTGCACGCCGTCAGTCGGCAGCGATGCCCGCAAAGCATCCTGGGTCAGCAGCAAGGTGATGCCGCTGTCCTCGATCATGTAGGCCAGACGTTCCTGCGGGTACTCCGGATCCAGCGGCACATAAGCGCCGCCAGCCTTGAGAATCGCCAGCAGCGCGACAACCATTTCCACCGAACGCAGGGCGCACACACCGACCAGACTGTCGGCCCGCACACCTTGCTCACGCAGCAGATGCGCCAGGCGGTTGGCGCGGGCATCCAGTTCGGCGTAGCTCAGGGTCTGTTCGCCGAACAGCAGCGCCGGCGCATTCGGCGTGCGCGCGACCTGCGCTTCGATCAGTTGATGGATCGGTGTTTCGGTCGGATAAACCGCGTGAGCGTTGTTCCAGTCATGCACCAGCGTGTGTTGTTCATCCGCTTCGAGCAACGGCAATTCGCCGACGCGTTGCGCCGGATCGGCGACCATGGCCGAGAGCAAGCGCAACCAGTGGCGCGCCATGCGCTCGATGGTCGCGGGCTCGAACAAGTCGCTGGCGTACGTCAGCGCGGCGTGCAACTTGCCGCCCTTCTCGTAGGTATCGAGCGTCAGGTCGAACTGGGTGGTACGGCTCTGCCAGTCGAGGCTGTCGAGCACCAGACCGGACGCCGTGCTGAGGACGGCAATATCGGCCACTTGCGGCTGGTGGTTGTACATCACCTGGAACAGTGGCGTGTGACTGAGGCTGCGTTCCAGTTTCAGTGCTTCGACCAGTTGCTCGAACGGCAGATCCTGATGCGCCTGAGCGCCAAGCGCGGTTTCCTTGATCGCGCGCAGCAGGTCATCGACCCGCGTCTGTCCGTCCAGTCGGGTACGCAACACCTGAGTGTTGACGAAGAAGCCGATCAGCCCTTCGATTTCGCCACGGTTGCGGTTGGCAATCGGCACGCCGACACGGATGTCGGTCTGACCGGTATAACGATGCAGCAACGCGTTGAAAGCACCAAGCAACAACATGAACAGGGTGACCTGATGCTGCTGCGCGGTATTGCGCAGCTGTTCGGCCAGTTGCTCATCAATGGCGAACTCGTAACGGGTGCCGCGATAGCTCGGCATCGCCGGGCGGGCATGATCCAGCGGCAGCTCCAGCACCGGGTGTTCGTCGCCCAGTTGTGCTTGCCAGTAATCGAGTTGCCGCGCCTGCTCGCCCGCCTCCAGCCAACGGCGCTGCCACAACGCATAGTCGCTGTACTGGATCGGCAACGCGCTCAGCTGTGGTGGCTGGCCGGCATCGAAAGCGTCGTAGCAACGAATGAACTCGTCGATCAGCACGTTCATCGACCAGCCATCGGAAACGATGTGGTGCAGGGTCAGCAGCAGGACATGTTCCTGCTCGGCGAGCTTGAGCAAAGTCACCCGCAGCAGCGGGCCGACGGCCAGATCGAACGGCAATACCGATTGCAGCTCGGCGGCGCGGACGACGGCCTGCTCACGCTCGAGGGCCGGCAGCGCGCTGAAATCTTCATGATTGATCAGCAACGGCGCGCTGGCCGGCACTTGCAACAGACTGTCGTCAGCCTGGCGCTGGAACACCGTGCGCAGGGTTTCATGGCGCTCGACCAGGCTGGCGAAGGCTTGCTCCAGCGCGCCGAGGTTGAGGCGACCGCTCAGGCGCACCGCGCCCGGCAGGTTATAGGCGCCGCTCTGCGGATCGAGTTGCCAGAGAAACCACATGCGCCGCTGCGCGTAGGACAACGCCTGGCGATCCTCGGCTTCGATCCCGGCCGGGATCGGAAACCGGGCAAAATCCACGCCCTCCTTTTGCAGGGCCGCGAGGAACATCTGGCGCTTTTCCAGGGGCAACCCGATAAACCGGCGAGCAAGTTTCAAGGAGTCTTCAGCATTCATTTCTCAGCATCCGGATCAGTAGGCAGGAAGCACAAAGGCACGTCATCCCTATAAAACGAATGCAGACCGGAAAAATTAGCGAATGAGAACAACTGTCAGGCGGGAGGTATAACGAAGGTTATCTGTCGTCAACACAACCCCTGTAGGAGCTGACGAGTGAAACGAGGCTGCGATCTTTTGATCCTGTTTTAAAGCTCAGGATCAAAGGATCGCAGCCTGCGGCAGCTCCTACAGGAGGGCACCGCGTAGTGTTCAGGCGATTGCAGCCATGGCATGGCGGCGATGGTGCACGTCGAGCTGATCCTTGATCACCTTCAATACCTTCGCTTCATGCTCATGGATAAAGAAGTGCCCGCCGGCGAACATGTCCACCGAGAAACTGCCGCGGGTTTCCTTGCTCCAGCCGATCAATTGCTCGGTGGTGGCGCGATCAGCCTTGCCGCCGAGCACATGCACCGGGCAGTTGAGCAGCGGTCGCGCCAGCGGCTCGAACTTGCCGCACAGTTGAAAATCCGCGCGCAGGATCGGCAGGGTCAGACTCATCAGCTCTTCGTTGGCCAGCACTTCCTCGCTGGTGCCACTGAGCGTGCGCAGTTGCTCGATCAACTCGGCGTCAGTCTTGGGCTCAGCGAAGCCGCGATCGTAATCGGCACGCAGGGTCGGCGCCGCTGTGCCGGAAGCGAACATCGCCACCGGCTCCGGACAACCCAGCGCACGCAGGGCGTGCGCCATTTCGCAGGCCAGCAACGCGCCCAGACTGTGGCCGAACAGCGCATAAGGGGGGTTGAGTGTCGGTCGCAATTCCTTGGCCAACTGCATTGCCAGCCCACGCATGTCGGTGTGCAGCGGCTCACCAAAACGTGCGCCACGCCCCGGCAGCTCAACCGGTTGCAAGTGCAGCCATTGCGGCAGCTTCGGCCGCCAGCGGCTGTAGACCATGGCACTGGCGCCGGAGTACGGCAGGCACAGCAGGGTCAGCTTGGTCACCACGCTTTCCTCGAAAAATTCATCTGTAGAGATAGACGGATCCCGCACCGGGCAAATTAGTCAGCGACCAGTAAATTCCCCCAACAGGCGCTCGTTAACTGTTCAGGCCAAAACCAATAACGAGGGCACCACCGTGGACCTGCAGAGCATCCTGGGCAAACTGTTCGCCAACGCCGGCGCCGTCGGCATCGAAGGCGTTTTTCAATTCGTGTTCGGTCCGCAGCAAGCCTACTGGTCCGAGGTCAAGGCCAGCAGCCGCACGGTGCCCGGACGCCACGCCAGCCCGGACGTTACCATTGAAGTCGCCGAGCGCGACTTTCTCGGGATCATGGGCGGCATGGCCAACGTCGAGGAACTGTTCGCCAGCGGGCGCCTGAAAATCGGCGGCAACATGGGCCTGGCAACGATGCTGCCGCAGATCATCGAGCATGCGATACACGGCCGCGCCGTGGCGGAAAAAGTCGACATGAACAAGCGCTACCCGACCCCGCCGCGCTTCAGTGAAAAACTCACCGCCAGCCTGCCGACCCAAAGCAGCATCGAACGCCTTGCGCGCAGTGAACTGTCGGTCACCGAGTTCAAAAGCCGCTATCTGCCCAACGGCATTCCCGTGGTGATCAGCAATGCGCTGCAGGACTGGCCACTGTTCAAGCTCAGCCGTGAAGAATCGCTGGTGCATTTCGCCGAACTGCAAGGCATCACCCGCCATGGCGACTACGTGAAGAAAACTTTCTCCACCGAACGTGATTTTCGCTCCACCTCGATGGCCGACTTCATCGCCTCGCTGGACCAACCGGCGGTCAAGGGCGCCGATGGCGAGCCGCCAGCGTATATGGGCAACAACATCCTGCCAGCGCAGCTGATGCAACAGATCAAATACCCGGCCTACTTCGACGCCTCGTTATTCATCCCGCCGCGTATCTGGATCGGGCCGAAAGGCACGTTGACGCCGTTGCATCGCGACGACACCGACAACCTCTTCGCGCAGGTCTGGGGGCAGAAGAAATTCACCCTCGCCGCCCCGCATCACCGCGAAGCGCTGGGCACCTGGTCGACAGCGCCGAAGGGTGGCCTGGATGGTTGTGATTTCAACCCCGATGCGCCGGACTACGAGCGCTTTCCCGCCGCTCGGGACGTGACCTTCCTGCGCGTAACGCTGGAGGCTGGGGATTTGCTGTTTCTGCCGGAGGGCTGGTTCCATCAGGTGGAGTCGGTGTCGACTTCGCTGTCAGTGAATTTCTGGGTCAACTCGGGACGAGGCTGGTAACACTGCAAATCCTGTGGGAGCGAGCCTGCTCGCGAAAGCCATTTCACATTCAATAGGAATGTTGACTGACACACCGCTTTCGCGAGCAGGCTCGCTCCCACAATGGAAATTTCATTTCAGATGGCGGTAACTCTGTATTGCCGAGCCCAGCACCACCGCCCCTGC
The DNA here is from genome assembly GCF_031882575.1 of Pseudomonas sp. VD-NE ins. Lineage (NCBI taxonomy): Bacteria > Pseudomonadati > Pseudomonadota > Gammaproteobacteria > Pseudomonadales > Pseudomonadaceae > Pseudomonas > Pseudomonas sp. VD-NE ins. The sequence continues at coordinate 2,180,863 of NZ_CP134772.1, read as the reverse complement.
CGCAATCGCCAGCCAGAAACCGCTACGTGCGCCGAAGGCATCCACCAGCCAGCCGGAACCGGCAGCCCCCATCGCCACGCCGATACTCAAACCGGTCACCAGCCAGGTCAGGCCTTCCGTCAGTTTGGCCGGCGGCACGATGCGTTCGATCAACGCCATCGCCACAATCAGCGTCGGCGCGAAGAACAGCCCGGCGATGAATACCGCCACCGACAAGCCGAAAATATTGCTCGCCAATAACAGCGGCAACGTCGTCACCGCTGTCGCCACGCCGCCGTACAAAAACAATCGCGGCAACGGCAGTTTCGAACGCATGGCGCCGAAGGCGATACCGGCCAGGCACGAGCCGATGGCGTAAACCGACAAGACGATGCTCGCCGCCGCCGGCTGCCCTTGTTGCTGGGCAAACGCGACGCTGACCACATCAATCACACCGACGATGATGCCCATGGCAATCATCAGCGCCAGCAGTAGCTGAATGTCCGTCGATGCAATGATCGACCCCTGATGATGCAACTCCTGCGGATGCACCGCCGGCTCGGTGCTGCGCTGGGCGACGAACGCCGTCACGCCGATCGCCAGCGCCAGCAAAGCCGCCAACGGCCCGGCCTCGGGGAACACTGCCACACACAACCCCACCGACAGCGGCGGACCGACAATAAAACAGACCTCATCAAGCACCGATTCCAGCGCATACGCGGTCTGTAATTGCGGCTGGCCACGATAGATCTCGGTCCAGCGTGCGCGCACCATCGCCGACATGCTCGGCATGCAACCGGCCAGTGCGGCGAAGATGAACAGCGTCCAGTCCGGCGCCTGTAACCGCGTGCACAGCAGCAACATCAGCAATGCGCCGCCGCCGATCAACGCCGATATCGGCAGAATCCGCCCCTGACCGAAGCGGTCCACCAGCCTTGAAACCTGCGGCGCGCAAAACGCCGTGGCGAGGGCAAACGTCGCCGCCACGCCACCAGCCAAAGCGTAGCCGCCCTTGAGTTGCGAGAGCATGGTGATCACGCCGATGCCGGTCATGGAGATCGGCATGCGCGCGATCATCCCGGCCAGCACAAAGTTTCGTGCGCCGGGGGCGTTGAACAATTCGCGGTAGGGGTTTGCCATGGACTGCAGCCTCATCAAGGGCCGCCAAGTTGCCATAGGGTCAGATGGCGTGGAAGCGGGGAATTGTTGGTGGAATGTGAAGGAGTGAAGTCCAAGGGCCTTTTGATAAACAGATGACTCAGCCGCCCCGGCGAGCCTGCCGGTGTCAACTGACCAGACCGATGGAAACCTCCGTCGGATGCTGGATCGACGTTGACCATCCGTCGCAAAACGCACAGACCTGTCAGGTATGACAGGTGCCTTTTTTGGCCAATAGGGCTCTGATGACCCTGCGCTCAACCGCGAAGGAATCGTCAATGAAATCGCCTTGGACCGTCCCGCCGCTGTATGGACTTGCGCCCTTTAGAGTCGACCTCGCTCTGGCGGCAGAAGTGGATGATCGCCTCATGCCGTGGATTGAGCAGGTCGGAATTTTTCCAGGACACCATGCAAAAGTGCGCGCCATGGGCTTCGGCCGCTTCGCCATGCTGTGCCATACCGACACCGATGATCCCGATCGTCTTCTACTGGCGGCGCAATGTTTTGCCGCCCTCTTCGCTGTCGATGATTACTACTGTGATGATGAGAGAACGGGATCTGAACCGAAAATGGTCGGCCCGCGCCTGTCCGTGGCGCTGGCGGCGCTGGAACCGGTGTACTTGAGCGAACGGTTCCGGCCCGGTCTTGAGCAGGCATTGAGCAGCGATCCGGTAATGGTCGCTCTGCGCGGCTATCTGGCGCGGGTGGAGGCCCTCGCCACACCAGCACAGGTCGCACGCGTACGCCATGAAATCATCGCCATGTTCGTGACCATGAGCGCCGAAGCGACCTGGCGCACCGAAGGTCTCACGCCAGCACTTTGGGAATATCTGGCCCACCGTCAGGTCAACAGTTTCCTGCCGTGCCTGTCGTTGATCGACATCATCGGAGGCTATGAACTGCCCGCGAATGTGTATAGCGCACCCGATGTGCGGCGCGTCACGACACTGGCTGCCAGCGCGACGATCATTGCCAATGATCTTTTTTCGGCGCTGAAGGAGCAGCAAGCCGGGATCGGTGATTTCAACCTGCCCTTGCTGTTGATCCGCGAACAGCAATGCTCGCCTGAACAAGCGATGGCGCAAAGTGCCGCCATTCACGACGAAATCATGCATTTGTACGAGGCGGCAGAAAGCAGCGTACTGCCGCAGGCCTCGCCGTTACTCAAATGCTATCTGACAGGCCTCAAGTGCTGGCTGGCCGGCAGCGTGGAGTGGCATCGCACCAGCGGGCGCTATCAGGTCTAAAGCTATCGATCTTTTCATGATCGCGAGATGAACTCTCGCCGCCGCTCGTCAGTCAGCTAAATAAGCCCACCGACCCAAGGCGCGACGCTGCATGCATATTTCCCTCACCGGACAAACAGCCCTGATCACCGGTGCCAGCTCCGGCATCGGGCACGCCGCCGCCAAAGCCCTCGCCGCGGCCGGCGCCGCGGTTGTCATCAACTACAACCGCCAGGCGGAACCGGCCGAAGCACTGGCCCGACAGATCATTGCTGGCGGTGGTCAGGCCATCGCCATCGGCGCGGATGTGTCGAAAGAAGACGAGGTCGAGCGATTATTCGCCCAGACCCTCGACGCCTTCGGCTCGCTGGACATTCTGATCGCCAATTCCGGGATGCAAAAAGACGCCGCCGCCGTGGACATGACCCTGGACGACTGGAACGCGGTGATCGGTGTCAACCTCACCGGCCAGTTCCTCTGCGCCCGTGCCGCCCTGCGGATTTTCACTCGTCAGGGCGTTCGCGAAGGCGTGTCCCGCGCCGCCGGCAAGATCATCCACATGAGCTCGGTGCACCAACGCATCCCTTGGGCCGGGCACGTCAACTATTCAGCGTCCAAGGGCGGCGTCGATCAGTTGATGCAAACCCTCGCGCAGGAAGTCAGCCATCAACGCATCCGCATCAACGGTATCGCGCCGGGAGCGAGTCGCACCGCAATCAACAAGGACGCCACCGAAGGCGCTGCCGGCGAAAAGCTGCTGGATCTGATTCCTTACGGCCGCATCGGCGATGTCGAAGACGTCGCCAACGCGGTGGTCTTTCTCGCCTCGGATGCCTCCGATTACATCGTTGGCACCACCCTGTTCATCGACGGCGGCATGAGCCTCTATCCGGAGTTTCGCGGCAATGGCTGAGCATCACCTGGAACGACAAAGCCCGATCGACGCCCACGGCATCATCGGCGATATGCGCAGTGCAGCGCTGGTCAATGATCGCGGCAGTGTGGATTTTTTCTGCTGGCCGGAGTTCGACAGCCCATCGATTTTCTGTTCGTTGCTCGACACCCCCGACGCGGGGATTTTTCAGTTGGCGCCGGACTTGCCCGACGCACGCCGTGAACAGATCTATCTGCCTGACACCAATGTCCTGCAAACCCGTTGGTTGAGTGAGCATGCGGTGGTGGAAGTGACCGACCTGCTGCCTATCGGCGACAGTGACGATGCCCTGCCGCTGCTGATGCGCCGGGTTCGTGTAGTGAGCGGCTCGGCGACTTTCACGATGCGCTGCGCCGTGCGCCACGATTACGCCCGAGCCGACACCCGAGCAGAGATGGATCAACAAGACGTGACGTTCAGCGCTGCTGGCCAACCGTCATTGCGCCTGGCTTCGGACCAGCCGATGCAGATCGACGGGCAAGCGGCGGTGGCGCAATTCACGCTCAAACAAGATGAAACGGCAGCGTTCATGCTCGGTGCCACCGATGATCCACGATTCGCCGAAGGCGCCGGACACTTGTGCATGGAACGCACCCTGAAGTTCTGGCGCGACTGGATCGGTCAGTCGATTTACCGCGGACGCTGGCGCGAAATGGTCAACCGCTCGGCACTGGCGCTCAAGCTGCTGACCTCGCGCAAACACGGCGCGATTCTCGCCGCCGCTACCTTCGGGCTCCCGGAAACACCGGGCGGCGAGCGCAACTGGGATTATCGCTACACCTGGATCCGCGATGCCTCGTTCACGGTGTACGCGTTCATGCGTCTGGGTTTCGTCGGCGAAGCCAACGCCTATATGGGCTGGCTGCGCGGACGGGTCAGCGATTGCCACGGGCAACCGATGAAACTGAATATTCTGTACGCCATCGACGGACAACAGGAATTGCCGGAAACCGAACTTGATCACCTGTCGGGACACGGCGGCGCGAAACCGGTGCGCATCGGCAATGGCGCGTACGACCAGATCCAGCTCGACATCTTCGGCGAGCTGATGGACGCGGTGTATCTGGTCAACAAATATGGTGATGCGATTTCCCACGAGGGCTGGAAACACGTGCGCGAAGTCGTCGATCAAGTTTGTGAGACGTGGCAGACCAAGGATGTAGGCATTTGGGAGATGCGCGGTGAACAGCACCACTTTCTGCACTCGCGGTTGATGTGCTGGGTAGCGCTGGACCGGGCCATCCGACTGGCCTCGAAACGCTCGCTGCCCGCACCGTTCGCGCAGTGGGACCAGACCCGGCAGGCGATCTACGCCGATATCTGGGACAACTTCTGGAACGAAGAGCGCGGGCATTTCGTTCAGTACAAGGACGGCACGGCGCTGGATGGTTCGATGCTGTTGATGCCGTTGGTGCGTTTCGTCAGCGCCAAGGATCCGCGCTGGCTGTCGACCCTTGAAGCCATCGAGAAGCATCTGGTGCGCGACGGCATGGTTTATCGCTATCGCAATGACGACAGCAATATTGATGGCCTGGCCGGCACCGAAGGCGCCTTTGCCGCGTGCTCGTTCTGGTACGTCGAATGTCTGGCCCGCGCGGGGCAGGTGGAAAAAGCGCATCTGGAGTTTGAGCAACTGCTGCGTTACGCCAACCCGCTCGGGTTGTATGCCGAAGAATTCGACAGCCATGGCCGGCATTTGGGTAATACGCCGCAAGCGCTGACACATCTGGCGTTGATCAGCGCGGCGAGTTTTCTGGATCGACGTTTGAGCGGGGAAAAGAGTGAGTGGCAGCCTTGAGATCGTCCGGTTCTTCGTCAGTGTCTGTCAGACAAATCGCATTTTAAACGCCGTTTGTGGGAAACCGGACTACACGCCACACACATCACCCAGCGCCGAGTTTCGGCGCTGCCCCCTGCACCCGTTACCTGCGGCGACACTTTGTGTAAATCCATGCCTGCAAAAAACTCACAAACGCCACGCAACGCCACCCTCGTAACTTGCACTTACACCCCGAAATACCTTGTTGCCAGCGGTTACATCCGCCCCTACCATCCACCGCAACGGGCACAGCGGAGCTGTCCAATAAAACCCGAATTCAAGGAACCAGAATGTCCCAGCACGTCCAGCGCAGCATCGACTCCCCTCTTCGCACGGGCCTGACCCGCACCCAGCTCTGGGAAGCCGCGGACAAAGGCCTGATCAAATGCTGGGAAATCGGCCGCCAGCGCGCCGCACGCTTTCCCCACATCGCCCAACAATGCCTCGACGGCGAATTGCCGGTGCTCGGCTGGAAAGGTGGCGTGAGCCGCAGCCTGAAGAAAAACGAAAAATATGGCTCGCTGAAATACCTGGCGCAGTGGCAAGGCTTGCGCGGTGAGGATCTGGATATTGATTTGAGTGAAGAGCGTTCGCTGACCTGCTCGCGGACGAAGATGCGGGTGACGTTTACCCCGGACCGTACTAAGTATTTCAATCAGTTGGCGGAAGCCGAGGCTTAAGCGGCGTGCCGATTGCCATCAGTGAAGATCACGGCAGAAGGTGCTGTTCGGATAAGAGGAACCCGGTATGAGCGATAAAGCGATTCTGTCCTGCAAAACTGCCAGTCTGACCATTGCCTACGAACAACACGGCCCGGCCAGCGGCGGTTCGGTGATTTTGCTCCACGGCTTTCCCTATTCCCCTCGCGCGTATGACGAGATCGCCCCGGCGCTCGCCGCAGAGGGTTACCACGTCATCGTGCCGTACTTGCGCGGCTACGGGCCGACCCGGTTCAACCACCCACAAACATTGCGATCTGGCCAGCAAGCGGCGTTGGCCCAGGATCTGCTGGACTTGATGGATGCACTCTCCATCGAACAGGCCACCCTCTGCGGTTACGACTGGGGCGGTCGCGCGGCGTGCATCGTCGCGGCGTTGTTTCCGGAACGAGTGCGCGGCTTGGTGACCGGTGATGGCTACAACCTGCAGGACATCCCCAACTCGATTCAACCGCTGGATCCCGAGACCGAGCATCGGTTCTGGTATCAGTATTACTTCCACACGCCACGTGGCGTTGAGGGCCTGAAGCACAATCGTCGGGAGTTTTGTGAGCTGCTCTGGAGGCTTTGGTCTCCGACCTGGTCGCACGCAGCCAAGCGCTTTCCCCTGACTGCGCCTGCCTTCGACAACCCTGATTTCGTTGACGTGGTGATCCACTCCTATCGCCACCGCTTCATGTATGTCGCGGGAGATCCGGCGTTTGAGTTGATGGAAGATTTGCTGACTCGGCAACCGACCATTGGCGTGCCGACCATTTCTTTGTGCGGTGCCGACGACGGTGTCGGCCCTGCACCACAAGAGGATGAAGACGCCGAGCATTTCACTGGTTTTTATGAGCGGCGTGTGTTGTCCGGTGTCGGGCATAACATTCCCGAAGAAGCCCCCGAACAAACCCTCAAGGCATTACTGGATCTGTTGCAGCACTGACCGAAAATCGCTCGCGATAGGCTTGCGGCGTCACGCCGATAGCCCGCAGGAAACTTCGTCGCAATGTCTCTTCACTGCCAAACCCGCAATTGGCGGCGATGCGTTTGACCGGCAAACCGGTGTCACTGAGCAATCGCCGGGCGGTTTCGACGCGGATCAATTCGATCGCCCGCGCCGGGGTCTGGCCAGTGTCGGCGCGGTAATGGCGGACGAAACTGCGTTCGCTCATGCCCGCCTGTTCGGCCAGGGTCGGGAGCCGAGGTCGCAGGTGAGGTTCTCGGCGATCCACGCGTGCAGTTCATCGAAGCGATTGCCCTGATTCTGCAAGGACAAGGTCACGCTGAATTGCGATTGCCCGCCGGGACGCTTGAGGAACACCACCAGATGGCGGGCGACGTCCAGCGCGATATCGCTGCCCAGGTCCTCTTCGACCATTGCCAGTGCCAGATCGATACCGGCCGTAACGCCTGCCGAGGTCCACACCGGGCCGTCATTGATGAAAATCGGATTGGCCTCGACGTGCAAATTCGGGTGCTGCTGCGCCAGTTGTTCGCATCGCGTCCAGTGTGTAACCACACGGCGACCATCGAGCCAGCCACTGGCGGCCAACAGAAATGCGCCGGTACATACCGAAGCCACGCGCCGACATTTCGCCGCGTGTTCGCGCACCCAATCCACCAAAAACACATCTTCAGCCGCCGGATAAATGCCCCAGCCACCGGCAATGATCAACGTGTCGCTGGGCGCTTCGGGCAACGGCTCGGCCAACACCGCCAAACCCGCCGATGACATCACCGCCCCGCCGCCGCTGGCAATCACGCTCGGCGCATACGGGACTGGCAATCCGCGCTGGCGGGCGATGTCGTTGGCCGAGGCGAACACCTGCAACGGCCCGGTGACATCGAGGATCTGCATGTTGGCAAACGCGAGTACGTGAATGGCTTTGGGCATTTGGCGTAATTCGTGGGGTTATTGGCGTATGCGCCAGAACCTACGCGCCTACAGTGAAGCCGTCCACCCCTTTTCATGGAGTAAGCACGATGACGTTGCAGATCGGTTTTCTGTTGTTTCCGCAAGTTCAGCAACTTGACTTGACCGGGCCCTATGACGTGCTCGCCTCGCTGCCGGGCGTGCAGGTGCATCTGATCTGGAAGGATCTGATGCCGGTGACCGCCAGCACCGGTCTGCTACTGAAACCCACCACCACGTTCGAGGACTGTCCGGATCTGGATGTGATCTGTGTGCCCGGTGGCGGCGGTGTCGGCGCTTTGATGGAAGATGAGGTGACGCTGACCTTCATCAAGCGTCAGGCTGCTCAGGCGAAATACGTGACATCGGTATGTACCGGTTCGCTGGTGCTCGGCGCGGCGGGCCTGCTGCAAGGCAAACGCGCGACCACGCATTGGGCGTATCACGATCTGCTGCCGACGCTGGGGGCGATCGCGGTGAAGGATCGGGTGGTGCGTGACGGCAATCTGTTTACGGGTGGCGGGATTACGGCGGGGATTGATTTTGCCTTGGTGTTGGCTGAAGAGTTGGTGAGTGCCGACGCGGCGCAACTGATCCAGTTGCAATTGGAATATGCCCCGGCACCGCCGTTCAATTCCGGCAGCCCGGAGACTGCGCCGGGTGCGATTGTCGATGAGGCCCGCCTGCGCGCCGCGCCATCGCTGAAGCTGCGCACGGAAATTACCGAGCGCGCGGCCGCGAAACTCAACCTGCACTGATTCCCAGGCAAACACAAAACCCTGTGGGAGCTGGCTTGCCAGCGATAGCGGTGGACCAGTCGATAAAGATGTCGGCTGAACAGGCCTCATCGCTGGCAAGCCAGCTCCCACAGGTAACGGGGTTGGCCACAGGTTTGTGTGATGCCCCCGTTTCCCCCTCCACCTTCACTTGTCCCCACGCCCCCACCCGTGTAGAAAGCCCTTCCACAAATTTGCACAGGGACTTTCGATGAAGGCTTTGCCATGGCTCTATCTGGCACTTCTCAGCGTCGGTTATGGATGGGCGCTGAGTTTCGGCCACCTCGGCTGGCTCGCTTTGCTTTCCGTTGGGCTGCTGGTGTTCGCAGGCTTTGCCGTGCGCCAACAACAGGTGCCGGTCGCGCGGTTTCTCGGTCATGGCCTGTTTATCGTGCTGGCTTTGGCGCTGGCCCTGCACTGGCTGCCGGGTTTCGCCAACGGTCGCGCCATTGACCCGCAGCGCTTCACCGACAACGCCGTGCCGTTTTCGATGTACCTGAATCTCGACAAACCACTGATTGGCTTCTGGCTGCTGCTGGTCTGCCCGTGGATTGTCGGGCGCCGCTCGTTGCGCCTGAGCGTCTACGCCACCGCCCTCGCCTTGGCGCTCAGTGCGATTCTGGCCCTCGGCGGTGCGCTGTTGCTGGGTGTGATTGCCTGGGCGCCGAAGTGGCCGGATCAGGCATGGCTGTGGGTGCTGAACAACCTGCTGCTGGTGACCTTGGTCGAGGAAGCACTGTTTCGCGGCTATATACAGGGCGGTCTCAGTCAGCGTTTCAAACACCTGCCTTACGGTGAAAACCTTGCCCTGCTGCTGGCCTCGTTGCTGTTCGGCCTGGTGCATGTCGGTGCTGGCTGGACCTGGGTGTTGCTGGCAGGCCTGGCGGGTGTCGGCTATGGTCTGGCCTACCGTTTTGGCGGACTCGGCGCAGCGATAGCCACGCACTTCGGCCTGAACCTGCTGCACTTCGGCCTGTTCACTTATCCGATGCTCGCCGGCTGAAGCAAGCGCCGTTTTGCGACGCCGTGCTGATTATTGAAAAAAAATTTCAATAAAAAGCTGTCACCGCCGACAACCTTTCAAAGCCTTGCGGATTGAAAAACCATGCGTAACAACCAGCCCATTACACAACGCGAACGGACTTTCCCGGCTCAGCAGCGGTTGATTTCCACAACCGACGCCAAGGGCGTGATCACCTACTGCAACGATGCGTTCGTCGAGATCAGCGGGTTTTCGCGTGAAGAGCTGATCCGTGCGCCGCACAACCTGGTCCGTCACCCCGACGTCCCGGCTGCGGTGTTTTCGCACATGTGGGGCACACTGAAACAAGGCTTGCCATGGATGGGCATTGTCAAGAATCGCTGCAAGACCGGTGACCATTACTGGGTTAACGCCTATGTCACGCCGGTGTTCGACGGCAATCAGGTGGTCGGTTACGAGTCGGTGCGGATCAAACCCACCGCCGAGCAGATCCGCCGTGCCGAAGCGCTTTACCAACGCATCAACCAGGGCAAGTCGGCGATCCCTTCCAGCGATAAATGGCTGCCGGTGCTGCAAGACTGGCTGCCGTTCATTCTGGTCAGCCAACTGAGCTTCGTGATCGGCGCCACCCTGAACTCGCAGTGGGGCTTCGCCCTCGCCGCCGGTCTGTCGGTGCCACTGGGCCTGATGGGCCTGCAATGGCAGCAACGCGGGCTCAAGCGCCTGCTGCGCCTGGCCGAGCAGACCACCTCCGACCCGCTGATCGCGCAGATGTACACCGACAGCCGTGGCGCCCAGGCGCGTCTGGAAATGTCGATCCTCAGCCAGGAAGCACGCCTGAAAACCTGCCTGACCCGTCTGCAGGACACCGCCGAACACCTGACCGATCAGGCCAAGCAGTCCGACGCCCTGGCGCACAACAGCTCCACCGGCCTGGAACGTCAGCGCGTGGAAACCGAACAGGTCGCCACCGCCGTCAACCAGATGGCCGCGACGACTCAGGAAGTGGCGAGCCACGTACAGCGCACTGCTGACGCCACTCAGGAAGCCAATCGCCTGACCGGTCGCGGCCGTGACATCGCCGGTGAAACCCGCGAAGCCATTCAGCGTTTGTCGGTCGTCGTTGGCGAAACCGGTCTGACCGTGACCCAACTGGCCAAGGACAGCGACGAAATCGGCGGCGTGGTTGATGTGATCAAAGGCATCGCCGACCAGACCAACCTGCTCGCGCTCAACGCTGCGATTGAAGCCGCGCGTGCCGGTGAGATGGGTCGTGGTTTTGCCGTGGTGGCTGACGAAGTGCGTCAACTGGCGCAACGCACCAGCGAATCGACCGGACAGATTCACGCCCTGATCGCCAAGTTGCAGCAAACGGCTTCGAGCGCCGTGCAGACCATGGAAGCCGGGCATCGTCAGGCCGAAGAAGGTGTGGCTCGGGTGCTGGAAGCGGATCAGGCATTGGTCGGCATCAGTGAAGCGGTGGCCAACATCACCGACATGACCACGCAGATTGCTGCGGCAACGGAAGAGCAAAGTGCGGTGGCTGAAGAGATCAGCCGCAACATCAGCAATATTTCGGAACTGGCGGATCAGACCTCGGAACAGGCGCATAACTCGGCGTTGCTGAGTGAAGAGCTGACGAAGACGGCGAATACGCAGTACTCGTTGGTGGAGCGGTTTAACCGCTGATTGAACTGGCGGTAACTAAAAAAACCCGGAGGGCGCGAGCTTCCGGGTTTTTTGTTGCCTGTCTGAAAAGGATGTTGTTTGGCAGACCGCTTTCGCGAGCAAGCTCGCTCCCACATTGGAACTGCTCGGAACCACAGTTCTGTGTCCGACGACAATCTCCTGTGGGAGCGAGCTTGCTCGCGAAGAGGCCTTCTCTGCCGGCGAAGATCTCACTCAAGCAATGCAGACACTGCCTACAACTCGCCCAGAATGAGCCGACTGGTGCTCGATGAAGCCAGGTTCTATCGTTTGTCGGTCGCTACTCAATCACGCAGACCGGCCAGCATGAATACAACCCCTGCTCGAAAACCCGCAAAACAGAAAGTTCGCGATGAACTGACATTCCTTGATGTTCGACAAGCCGCCCGTGATGGGCAGAAAGTGCTCGATAAATTTGTGATCACTGGCAGGCTCCCCATTACAAAGTAAATCAAAAAAATCGCAGCCTGCCACAGCTCCTAAAAAGCCATTGTGTAGGAGCTGCCGCAGGCTGCGATCTTTTAATTCTGAAAGCCCGGACGGCGAAAGCTTCCGGTTTTTTATTGCCTGTTTGAAATCGATGGTGCTTGGCAGGCCGCCATCGCGAGCAGGCTCACTCCTACAGGGGTCGTTGTCGGGCACTCAATCAGTGATCACCGCAGATCCAATGTAGGAGTGAGCCTGCTCGCGATGAGGCCATAACAGCCAGCGAAATTACTGAGGCAACTTCAGCTTATCCAATAGTCGATTGACCAACAGCTCGTTGAGCATGATCACCTGTTGCAGCGCCAGCAGCGGTTTGCGCTCCGGGCCACCGATTGAGTTGGCGATATTGCCGGCCATGGCATGGGCGTATGAAAGCGACTCGCTCGCCTCGACCAGCAGGGTTTCGTCGTCCAGCGTGGGGTCGACGAGATAGACGGGGCGAAACTTGGGCGAGTTTGGCGGGGCCGCCAGGGCTTCGGGTCGGAGGTAGTAGTCGAGGGCGCGATCCGTCGCTTCTTTTGTCTTTTGAGACTCAAGCGCTGGGTCGTGAGGGGTTGGGTCGATGCCCGGAGGGTTTGGCGTGGCTTTGAACATAAATATCTAATTCCTGATCAAGGGCCGCGACCGTTCTCTACTAAAAGAAGGGTGGCGGCTGTGCGCAGGTTAGTAGACCGGAGGAATTAGCAAGACCGGCGCGCTCGAAAGCGCCCTGAGCACAGCCACCATTGAGTGCAGGCAAATACGCCTGACTTAATGGGACCTATGCACTTACTAAAACCATACGGGCTACTAAACCCGACCACTGATGGGCAGTGGCAGGCAAACGATATAGCCCGCGCCATGGTCGTGTAAGCCGGCGGATTCTGGCGTACGCGTAGGTAACGGCGCAAGGTGTTGTAGGCCCGATGGCGTAACGGTTCGTGTACTTTAAACGCGCTCACGGAATCATGTTTACGCACAGGAAATGCTGGACAGAGAGCGCTTCCAGTTTTTTATCGTGTCAGCGAAATCGCCCCTCACCCTAACCCTCTCCCAGAGGGAGAGGGGACTGACCGAGGTGTTTGGGCAAGGTAAACCGACGTGCAATACCGCGTTGAACTCAAGCACTGAAAAGCACACAAATCGGCTCTTCTCCTTCCCAGAGAGAGGTGACTGACCGAGGCGTTTGGGCAAAGTACGCCGACGTGAAATACCGAGTCGAGTTCAGATTCTGAAACAGATCAAAAGCCCCTCACCCTAGCCCTCTCCCAGAGGGAGAGGGGACTGATCGCGGTGTTTGGGAGAGGTACGCCGACGTGCGATAGCGCGTTGAACTCAGGCTTTGAAAAGCTCACAAATCGGCTCCCTCTCCCTCGGGAGAGGGCTGGGGTGAGGGGCAGTCACAACACAAATTAATAGCCGAACACCGCTTGGCCCTTAACCACTCAATAGGCCGAGTGTCAGCTCGCCTGCTCTTGATCTTGATCCACGGGCGACGTCGGAAGGCTGAGTGGAGGGATTGATCCGGGCGTGGGAGCGCAGCGACCGTTTGGCGCAGCCAAACACAGCGGGAGTAGGTGCAGCGAAGCAAACCGGAGACGCTGCGCCCGGATCGATCCCGCAGCGAAGGAACCCCGAGCCCCAGCGAGCGGGCCGTACGTAGGAGCAAGCGTTTTTGGTTACTTTTTAGGCGTTCGGTACGTGTCAAGGTACCTGTCGCCTTGGTCCTACAACTGCTAGCCCATTACGCCCTTAATTTCAGGGCGTTCTGGGTTTAAATAAACTGCGTCTGCCAGTTTCCAGTTTCGTGTTCGAGTACTCCAGCGGCTTGGATTAGCTTCCCTGGCATCCTCATAAAGCTCTGTTCTAGCTTGTAATAGGGCGGTTGCTTTGCCCTCGTGCCGTTGGTTTGGCGTGACGTATTTCAAGGCGCTGTGGCGGTGATCTTCGTTGTACCACTCGATGAACGTCTGCACCCAAAGCCTTGCATCAGTGACCGTATCAAATGGTTGATCGGGCCAAAGCGGGCAGTACTTTGCAGTGCGAAAAAGTGCTTCGGCGTAAGCGTTGTCATTGCTCACTCTTGGCCGGCTAAAAGAAGGTTCTACACCCAGCGCGACCATGCTTTCACGCAACAAAGAACCTCTCATCACGTGTCCATTATCTGAGTGCAACACCAGCGGACGACCTGCAGTATGTTCCCGTAAACATCCCTTTGTGAGCAGTTCACAGGCGTGTTCGGCGCTCTCCACCTCGTGGACTTCATTGGCGACCAGTTTGCGGCTGTAGACGTCCTTGACCATGTACCAGTAGAAAAAACGGCCCTTCACTGTGCTCGGCAACCAGGTGATGTCCCAGCACCACACCTGATTGGGGCCATCAGCGCGATGCGTCGTCAGTACTCTGCGTTTTGGGGCTTTGGCCCGGCCGCGACGGACGTTTTGATTGACGGCTTTCAACACACGATAAAACGTCGACTCCGAAGCCAGATAAATGCCTTCATCGGCCAGCTTAGGCACGATTTGGTGTGGGGTCAGGCTGGCGTAGCCAGCCTGATTGGCAGCATCCAGCACCGCTTGACGCTCCGTATCACTGAGCTTGTTAGCCGGAGCTGCACGTTGAGCCAACTGTCGTCCGTCACACGACGAGTGTTGCCAGCGTTGAACTGTGCGCAGGCTCAGACCCAGTTCATTGCAAGCGCGGTATCGACGAGCGCCATTCAGCACTGCGTCGGCAATCAACTTCATGGCTTGCGTACGATCAGAGGCGTTGATCAGTCTTCCTTGTCCTTGCCCCAGATCGCATTGGCTTTTTTTCTGAGCTCCAGCAACGCCACCGCCTCTGCACGACTGGCATCAGACTGAATCAGTTGGCGCTCAAGTATTTTGATGCGCCGTTGCTCGGCCGTTTTTGAAGTTCGAGAGGAGAGATCAACAACGGGATTAGCGTTTTGGCATGCCACTCGCCACTGTTGGATTTGCTCAGGGTAAATGCCTTTGATTCGGCAATATTGAGAGATCTCGACCTCGCTCAACGGCGCGGTTTCCATGACGGCATTGAATTTATCGGCGCTAGACCATTGGTCACTGGTCTTGCCGTTTCCCGGAACAATTAAGCCTTTGTCTCTAGCCATTTGTCTCCAGTTTCGCAGTGACTGTGGCGTGAGATTGAGTGCAGAGGCAAGTTCCGCCACTGATCGATTGAGTGGCGGCATCATTTGCAGAACGACCCAATCTTTGAAGTCGTTGTCGTAGCGTTTGCCCATTTTGGACATGGTTATGCACCTTCGCCCTCTTGAGTAGTTGAGTCAATCAACAAGGGCGACAGGTAGCCTGACACGGAGGGCGTTTGTAAAAAGTGACCCGCCGTAAGGGCGGAACCCTAAGTGGCCGTTACCGCAGCAATGGATATGTACCCAAAAAATATGTCGTAGCTGAAATCGATCCCCCTCACCCCAGCCCTCCCGAAACGTCGGACCGCCCCCATGGGGGCGAGGGGAAAGGGAGCAGATCTTCATGCAGTTCAAAATCTCAGCCCGGCTCGGTCACTTGCTGAGAAACTCGGCTACTTTCTGCGCGGCGCTGGCCAAATGCTGTTCATGGGTAAACCCGGAAACCTTTAATGGCTTGAGGTCATGATCCCCGGCCGCTAACCACGCCACCTCAATACTCGGTGACAAGGTATAACCCTCAACCGCCTCACGATTGCCCAGCGCATCCCGCTCGCCTTGCACAACCAAAGTCCGCGTCTGCAAAGAAGCCAAATGCTCAACCCGAGGCTTCTCCGGCTTCCCCACCGCATAAAACGGATAGCCCAAACACACCAACGCATCGGCACCCAATCCGTCAGCCAAAAGACTCGCCATCCGCCCACCCATCGACTTCCCGCCAATGGCCAAAACCCCAGCGACATGACGCCGCACCTCGGCATACACCTCACGCCAACACTCCTGCAATTTCCCCGCAGGATTCGGCGGCCGCTTCACCCCATCCACCCGCCGCTGCGCCATATAAGGAAACTCAAACCGCAACACATTCACCCCAAGCCCGGCAAGGCGCCCAGCCATATCGTTCATCCAGTCACTGTCCATCGGCGCACCAGCGCCGTGGGCCAGGATCAACGTCGCCGAAACCTCACCACTGGCGGCGTTCCAAAGCCATCCATGATCGAGCACGCACTGCGCCCATTGATCCCCGTCAATACTGGCCTTGTGCTGTTTGTCCATGCTTGCCTCGCTTTTAGTCTGCCTATAACTCCAGACGAAGGATTCGCCGCGTCTTTTGCGCGCGCTCACTTCGGCTGAACCGTGGATGGGGAACCATGAACACTTCTATCAGTACCGCCTACAACTACAAGGTGGTCCGCCAATTCGCCATTATGACGGTGGTGTGGGGCATCGTCGGCATGGGCCTCGGGGTTTTTCTCGCGGCCCAATTGGTCTGGCCCGAACTCAACTTCAATTTGCCCTGGACCAGTTTCGGCCGTCTGCGCCCGCTGCACACCAACGCGGTGATCTTCGCGTTCGGTGGCTGTGCGCTGTTCGCCAGTTCGTTCTACTCGGTGCAACGCACCTGCCAGACCCAATTGTTTGCACCAAAAATCGCCGCGTTCTGCTTCTGGGGCTGGCAGCTTGTAATTCTATTGGCAGCCATCAGCCTGCCACTGGGTTACACCAGCTCCAAGGAATACGCCGAGCTGGAATGGCCGATCGACATCCTGATCACCATCGTCTGGGTCGCCTACGCCATCGTGTTCTTCGGCACGATCATGCAGCGCAAAACCAAGCACATTTATGTGGGCAACTGGTTCTTCGGCGCGTTCATCATCACCGTGGCGATTCTGCACATCGTCAATAACCTTGAGTTGCCGGTGAGTTTCACCAAGTCGTACTCGGTGTACGCCGGTGCAACCGACGCGATGGTGCAATGGTGGTACGGCCACAATGCCGTAGGCTTTTTCCTCACCGCCGGTTTCCTCGGGATGATGTACTACTTCGTGCCGAAACAGGCAGAACGTCCGGTGTACTCGTATCGCCTGTCGATCGTGCACTTCTGGGCGCTGATCACCTTGTACATCTGGGCCGGCCCGCACCACTTGCACTACACCGCGCTGCCGGACTGGGCGCAGTCGCTGGGCATGGTGATGTCGCTGATTCTGCTGGCACCGAGCTGGGGCGGCATGATCAACGGCATGATGACCCTCTCGGGCGCGTGGCATAAGTTGCGCAGCGACCCGATCCTGCGTTTCCTCGTGGTCTCGCTGGCGTTCTACGGCATGTCGACGTTCGAAGGTCCGATGATGGCGATCAAGACCGTCAACGCCCTCTCCCACTACACCGACTGGACCATCGGCCACGTTCACGCTGGCGCCCTCGGTTGGGTGGCGATGATTTCCATCGGCGCGCTGTACCACATGATCCCGAAAATCTTCGGCAAGGCGCAGATGCACAGCGTCGGTTTGATCAACGCGCACTTCTGGCTCGCGACCATCGGCACCGTGCTCTACATCGCGTCGATGTGGGTCAACGGCATCGCCCAGGGCCTGATGTGGCGCGCGGTGAACGAGGACGGCACGTTGACCTATTCCTTCGTCGAAACCCTGGTGGCCAGCCACCCAGGCTTCGTCGTGCGGCTGATCGGTGGGGCGATCTTCCTCAGCGGCATGTTCCTGATGGCTTACAACACCTGGCGCACCGTGCGGGCCTCGCAGCCTGCTGACGTCGTCGCTGCCGCGCAGATGGCCTGAGGAGTCCGCCATGAAACACGAAACGATTGAAAAGAACGTCGGCCTGTTGATGTTGCTCATGGTCTTTGCCGTGAGCATCGGCGGCCTGACCCAGATCGTCCCGCTGTTCTTCCAGGACGTCACCAACAAGCCGGTGGAAGGCATGAAGCCCTACACCGCGCTGCAACTGGAAGGTCGCGACATCTATATCCGCGAAGGCTGCGTCGGTTGCCACTCGCAGATGATCCGCCCGTTCCGCGCCGAAACCGAACGCTACGGGCACTACTCGGTAGCGGGCGAAAGCGTTTGGGATCACCCGTTCCTGTGGGGTTCGAAGCGTACCGGTCCGGATCTGGCCCGGGTCGGCGCGCGTTACTCGGATGACTGGCACCGCGCGCACTTGTACAACCCGCGCAACGTCGTACCGGAATCGAAAATGCCGGCCTACCCGTGGCTGGTCACGCAAGCGGTCGACAGCAGCCACACCGAAACCAAGCTCAAGACCATGCGCACCCTCGGCGTGCCGTACACCGACGACGACATCAGCGGCGCGGTGGCCAGCCTCAAGGGCAAGACCGAAATGGACGCCCTCGTCTCCTACCTGCAAGTGCTCGGCACTGCGATCAAGAGCAAGAGGTGAGCCATGGTCATTGAAATGAGCACAGGGCTGATCCGTGGTTTAGGCACCGTTGTCGTGTTTGTAGCTTTCGTCGGTTTGACTTTGTGGGTGTTCAACCGCAAGCGCACCCCGGAGTTCGCCGAAGCGCGTCTGCTGCCGTTCGCCGACGAGCCGCAACCCGACACAACCCCAGTAAATGAGACAAGGAGTACCCGGCCATGACCACCTTCTGGAGTACGTGGATCTGCGTACTGACCATCGGCAGCCTGATCGGCCTGACATGGCTGCTGATCGGCACCCGCCGGGGCGAG
Source organism: Pseudomonas sp. VD-NE ins (assembly GCF_031882575.1). Classification (NCBI taxonomy): domain Bacteria; kingdom Pseudomonadati; phylum Pseudomonadota; class Gammaproteobacteria; order Pseudomonadales; family Pseudomonadaceae; genus Pseudomonas; species Pseudomonas sp. VD-NE ins. The sequence continues at coordinate 2,162,547 of NZ_CP134772.1, read as the reverse complement.
ACCAAGGGCAGCGTCGACCAGACCATGGGCCACAGCTTCGACGGCATCGAGGAGTACGACAACCCGCTGCCGCAGTGGTGGTTCATGCTGTTCGCCGGCACGCTGGTGTTTTCCGTGGGCTATCTGATCCTCTATCCGGGCCTGGGCAACTGGAAAGGCATCCTGCCGGGATACGAGGATGGCTGGACCGGCGTGCACGAGTGGGAAAAGGAAATGAACAAGGCCGACGCCAAATTCGGGCCGATCTTCGCCAAGTTCGCCGCCATGCCGGTGGAAGAAGTGGCGAAGGATCCGCAGGCGCTGAAAATGGGTGGCCGCTTGTTCGCCTCCAACTGTTCGGTGTGCCATGGCTCAGACGCCAAAGGTGCGTTCGGTTTCCCTAACCTCGCCGACAGTGACTGGCGCTGGGGCGGCGACGCCGACACCATCAAGACCACCATCATGGGTGGCCGGATGGCGGCGATGCCGGCCTGGGGCGAAGTGTTGGGCGAGGCCGGGGTGAAGAACGTGGCCGCTTATGTGCGTCATGAACTGGCCGGCCTGCCATTGCCCGCCGACAACAAGGCTGACCTGCAAGCCGGACAGCAAGCGTTCAGCACCACGTGCGTAGCCTGTCATGGGGCAACCGGCCACGGCACTGAAGCCATGGGCGCGCCGAATCTGACGCACCCGGCCGGGTTTATCTATGGCACCAGCCTGACTCAACTCGAGCAGACCATTCGCCATGGTCGCCAGGGCCACATGCCGGCGCAGAACGAGCTGTTGGGCAACGATAAAGTGCAATTGCTCGCCGCTTATGTGTACAGCTTGTCGCACAGATTGAATACAGAAAAACTGATTACCGAAGACAACAAATAGCAAGCATTGCGTACACCTCTGCCGCACCTTTCTCGGTGCGGCAGCATCCTGCCCCTTTGCGACGCATTGTCGCACCCCTTCACACCCTCACCTTTCGGTTCCCCGGATTCGGGTCTACGCTTGCTCGATGCGGACTGGCCCGTGCCGGTTCCAGGTCGACCCCGAGCGATGTGTTCGATGAATTGGCTGACAGACTCGCCGCAAAGGCCGGTAGATACCGGCTGTCGCGCCGATTGCCATTCATCAGCCGAACTGGCCGTTCGAACATACCTCGTTACAAGTGACCTGAACCCCTCGCTTTTTTCGTCCGCTGCGACATTTTGTCCGAGGCTGATTTTGTCCTTACGCGGCGCATGGAAAGGCCGCAGAATCAGCGTTGGAAAGCATTGACCCAGGTCATGGCGCGTTGCAATGACCCCCTGCTCTCTGCATACTTGCGGCCGATTTTAATCCTAATAAAACACCCAAACCGTGGAACCTTAGAATGAGCACAGCAATCAGTCCGACTGCTTATAACTATAAGGTAGTCCGCCAGTTCGCCATCATGACGGTGGTCTGGGGGATCCTTGGCATGGGGCTCGGTGTCTTCATCGCCTCGCAACTGGTCTGGCCGGAGTTGAACTTCGGTCTGCCGTGGACGAGCTTTGGACGCCTGCGCCCGTTGCACACAAACCTGGTGATTTTCGCCTTCGGTGGTTGTGCACTATTTGCCACTTCCTACTATGTCGTGCAGCGAACCTGCCAGACGCGACTGATCTCCGACAGCCTCGCGGCCTTCACCTTCTGGGGCTGGCAAGCGGTCATCGTCGGCGCGATCATTACCTTGCCGCTGGGTTACACCACCACCAAGGAATACGCGGAACTGGAATGGCCGATCGCCATTTTGCTGGCCATTGTCTGGGTCACCTACGGTCTGGTGTTCTTCGGCACCATCACCAAGCGCAAAACCAAGCACATCTATGTCGGTAACTGGTTCTACGGCGCGTTCATCGTCGTGACCGCGATGCTGCACATCGTCAACCACATGTCGCTGCCAGTGAACCTGTTCAAGTCCTACTCCGCCTACTCGGGCGCGACAGATGCGATGATCCAGTGGTGGTACGGCCACAACGCGGTGGGCTTCTTCCTGACCACCGGTTTCCTCGGGATGATGTATTACTTCGTGCCGAAACAGGCCGAACGTCCGATCTACTCCTATCGCCTGTCGATCGTGCACTTCTGGGCACTGATCACCCTGTACATCTGGGCCGGCCCGCACCACTTGCACTACACCGCCCTGCCGGATTGGGCACAATCTTTGGGCATGGCCATGTCGATCATTCTGCTGGCGCCAAGTTGGGGCGGCATGATCAACGGCATGATGACCCTGTCGGGCGCCTGGCATAAGCTGCGCACCGACCCGATCCTGCGTTTCCTCGTGGTATCGCTGGCGTTCTACGGCATGTCGACCTTCGAAGGGCCGATGATGGCGATCAAGACCGTCAACTCGCTCTCGCACTACACCGACTGGACCATCGGCCACGTACACGCCGGCGCGCTGGGCTGGGTGGCGATGATCTCGATTGGCGCGATCTACCACATGATTCCGCGCCTGTTCGGCCGTGCGCAGATGCACAGCGTCGGCCTGATCAACGCGCACTTCTGGCTCGCGACCATCGGCACCGTGCTGTACATCGCTTCGATGTGGGTCAACGGCATTACTCAGGGCCTGATGTGGCGTGCGATCAACGACGACGGCACCCTCACCTACTCGTTCGTTGAAGCGCTGCAAGCCAGCCACCCGGGCTACATCGTCCGTGCGCTGGGCGGTGCGTTCTTCGCCAGCGGCATGTTCCTGATGGCTTACAACGTCTGGCGCACCGTGTGCGCCTCGAACCCGGTTGAAGCTGAAGCCGCTGCCCAGATCGCTGTCGTTGGAGCTCACTGATGAAGCATGAAGCTGTCGAGAAGAATATTGGCCTGCTGGCCTTCTTCATGGTCATCGCCGTCAGCGTTGGCGGCCTGACCCAAATCGTTCCGCTGTTTTTCCAGGACGTCACCAACAAACCGGTCGAAGGCATGAAGCCGCGTTCGGCGCTGGAACTGGAAGGCCGCGACGTTTATATCGCCAACGGCTGTGTCGGCTGCCACTCGCAGATGATCCGTCCGTTCCGTGCTGAAACCGAACGTTACGGCCACTACTCGGTCGCCGGTGAAAGCGTCTGGGATCACCCGTTCCTGTGGGGTTCCAAACGTACCGGTCCGGATCTGGCCCGTGTCGGCGGTCGTTACTCCGATGACTGGCAACGTGCGCACTTGTACAACCCGCGCAACGTGGTCCCTGAGTCGAAAATGCCGGCTTACCCGTTCCTCGTGGAAAACAAGCTCGACGGCAAAGAGACGGCCAAAAAAATGGAAGTCTTGCGCACGCTCGGCGTCCCTTACACCGACGAAGACATCGCCGGTGCACAGGATGCCGTGAAGGGCAAAACCGAAATGGACGCGCTGGTGGCCTACCTGCAAGGCCTGGGCACCATCATCAAAAGCAAACGGTGAATTAGATGGATATCGGGATGATTCGTGGCCTGGGCACCGTTGTCGTGATGGTGGCCTTCATCGGTCTGGCGTTGTGGGTGTTCAGCCCCAAGCGCAAGTCGGAGTTTGAAGACGCGACCTTGTTGCCTTTTGCGGATGATCCCGAAGCCATCAAGCACGTCGAGCAAGCTTCTAGGAGTAACAAAGAATGACTACATTCTGGAGTCTGTACGTCACAGTCCTCAGTCTCGGTACGATCTTCGCCCTGACCTGGCTGCTGCTGTCGACCCGCAAGGGCCAGCGCAGCGAACAGACGGACGAGACGGTCGGGCACTCCTTCGACGGGATCGAGGAGTACGACAACCCATTGCCGAAATGGTGGTTCATGCTGTTTGTCGGCACCATCGTTTTCGCCTTGGGCTACCTGGTGCTGTACCCGGGCCTGGGCAACTGGAAAGGCCTGCTGCCAGGCTACAACTACCTCGATAACGACAAGCAGACCGCGTTCGCCAACGGCCAGACCGGCTGGACCGGCGTGCACGAGTGGGAAAAGGAAATGGCCCGCTCGGACGCCAAGTTCGGTCCGATCTTCGCCAAGTTCGCCGCCATGCCGATCGAAGAAGTGGCCAAGGATCCGCAAGCACTGAAAATGGGTGGCCGTCTGTTCGCCTCCAACTGCTCGGTGTGCCACGGTTCCGACGCCAAGGGCGCCTACGGTTTCCCTAACCTGACCGACGCCGACTGGCGCTGGGGCGGCGAGCCGGAAACCATCAAGACCACCATCATGGGCGGTCGTCACGCGGTGATGCCGGCCTGGGCTGAAGTCATTGGCGAGCAAGGCGTTGCCGATGTCGCGGCCTTCGTCGTAACCAAACTCGATGGCCGCAAACTGCCGGAAGACACCAAGGCTGACCCGGAAAACGGCGGCAAACTGTTCGCCGCCAACTGCGTGGCCTGCCACGGTCCGGAAGGCAAAGGCACTCCCGCCATGGGCGCGCCGAATTTGACCCACCCGGGCGCGTTCATCTACGGTTCGAGCTTTGCGCAACTGCAGCAGACCATCCGTTACGGCCGTCAGGGCCAGATGCCTGCGCAGGAACAACTGCAAGGCAACGACAAGGTGCACCTGCTGGCGGCGTATGTTTACAGCCTGTCCCACGGTGAAAAAGCACCGGAAGCGAACGCCGAGTAAGGCCAGCGCTTGAAACAAAAAAGGCCCCGCCAAGGTTGATTGGCGGGGCCTTTTTTCATGCTGTGTTCATGACTTGAAACGTTTGCTCAATAGACCTGGGCAACGCTGCCCTGTAGGTTTTTTCCACCCCGATGATCAGCATCGGGGCAAACTTCAAGGATGAAGCCCAGATGTCGAAGAATGACGACAGTACCCCGCGAAATCAGTCTCAGCCCAGCCCTGAGCATGAAAAAATCCCGGCACAAACGCCTGAGCAACCCGCAAGTTCAACAGCGCAAAACACCTTGACCAGTCCGGTTGACGGTAGCGGCCTTGACGGCCTCGGCGGCGGCAGATTGCCCTGACAGCAGGCAGCAACGCACCACGAATATTCGTCCAACCTCCAGCGCCCCGGCCTTTCGCGGGGTGCATTCGCCGGTACCGTTATGACCGTGACAAACCGATCGTCCGCAACCCACCTTTCCGGTTGTCGGGCAAACTCCAAAGTAGTAACGTTTCTACATCAGAATTTCTGGAGGCCGAACATGATGGCCATCAAGACCATTTCCAGTCGCGAATTCAACCAGGACACCAGTGCTGCGAAAAAAGCCACGCATCAAGGCCCGGTTATCATTACCGACCGGGGCAGGCCCGCCCATGTACTGCTGAGCATTGAGGAGTACCAGAAACTGACCGGTAGCCAGTCCAGCATCGTCGATCTGCTGGTCATGCCGAATACGTCTGACATCGAATTCGAACCAGAGCGCGCCGTCATCCCCTCTCGTAGCGTGGACCTGACTTGATGTTTCTACTTGATACAAATGTGGTGTCCGAACTGCGAAAACCCCAGGCCGACAAGCAGGTGGTGACCTGGGCAAACAGCGTCGTCCCAGCCAGCCTGTATCTATCGGCCATCACCGTGCTGGAGCTGGAAACCGGCATTCTGCGTATTGAACGCCGCGACCCGCCACAAGGAAGGACGCTGCGTAACTGGCTCGAATGTCACGTCAAGCCAGCCTTCAGCGGAAGAATCCTGGCGGTCGATACCGCCGTCGCCACCCGATGCGCACAGTTGCATGTGCCTGACCGCAGCAATGAGTGCGACGCTTTGATCGCGGCTACCGCACTGGTACACGGGCTGACTTTGGTCACTCGTAATATTGCGGACTTTCAACTCAGCGGCGTTCATCTGATCAACCCATGGGTCGCTGCCAATAACTGATCATAAAAAGCCCCGCCACATCACTGGCAGGGCTTTTTTCATGGGCGTGCCTCAAGACATTTGCTCAATAGACTTTATGACACCCCATTCCATCGCGGGGCGTTTGCGCGTTAGCCTGCCATACTTAATTGACGGGAATCGTCTCCACCACTCGCCGACTCGGCCAGTTATTATTCTCAACCTTGCTGATGTCCAGAGTCTTCCTGTCTTTGGAAAAACTGGCAATCAGGTAAGTTTGCTGAGAAGCGGCACCGCTCAGATAAACTGGCACGCTGCCGAAATTATCGGCCGACCAAAAGCGTCCGGCCCTTGTATGTAAATGGCCTGCAAACACCGCAGTAACATTGTAATCCTCAATGATTTTTGTGAATCGCTTGACCTGCTCATCACTGCCCTGCCAGCGGGAAGGTTTGTGCATATTGAGGATAATGATTTGACCTTTCTTCCGAGCTGCCTTCAAGTCCTCTTCCAGCCAGTCCAGGGAGTTCTTGATGTCGAACGTCGTCGGATTCAAGAAATGTGAAATCCGTACTGAATACGTCGGCTCGTTGTGCAACTGGACAAGGTGCACATCTCCAACATCCCTGGAATAAGCCAGACTGCCAGAATACAGTCTGTTAACCGCAGTGCCAGTGACTGTCAGATCCAGATTCTGGACCTTGTCACGATGATGTTCTTCAAAGTCGGTAATACTACCGGCAGCACAACTTTCGGAAAAACAGTCATTCTTCTCGTAATCATGGTTACCCAGACCGTAGAACACGTGATCACCAAAGTATTTATTCAGCACCGGCCTTAACCAACTACGCTGCCAACCATGACCATAGGCCGTTACATCCCCATTGATCATGATCGGAATATGTTCCGGAGAGGTGCTGAAATTTTTCCGAAAACTTGCAATATCGGAAAACTGGCGCTCGATCAACGTGCGGGAGCGCTCTTCTTTTACCGACTGGGACTCATCCTCACCACTGTCCGTTTTGTCAGTCCATGGATATTGTGGGTCGGACGCAAATATCAAATGGTTTGGATTTTGCTCAGCCAGCACCAGCGACGGAATAAAACCGAACACCCACACAAGCGCACAAACACGCCAAAACTTAAATAAGCCTTTCATACAATTCCTTTTACCCATTATTAAAATAGCGGCAACCAAGACAACCGCAGGCAAAAGTTATTTGAAAACTCAAAACAATAAAACCGCTATTCCATTGCAAATTAATTAACCCAGACTTACAACAACTCGCTCATACATACAAAAGACATCACACTTATGTAATGCCTTTTCCGAATTGTTGCGAAAGCCTATCCACAGTTTTGTCTGCATCCACCGAAAACTCAGCCATACTCAACAAGTCAATTGATCTGCATCAGGCTTTTCTGCATTCGCTACACCATTCATGTTTTTTACCCAACGCGACCAAAGGTCGCACCCTTGAGCCAGAGCGACCGGCGTATCATTGCGCCACTGCTTCGCCCCTTTTTGACCTTGGTTGGCACGTATCGACCGAGGCATTTTTCCACTGCCGTGGGATGCAATGATGAGCAACCAGATTCCGGTACACGACGTCACACCACCGAGCAAAAACGCGAACAACAGCGTTGACCTTTACGCCTCTCGAGAAAAAATCTACACCCGCGCGTTCACCGGCCTGTTCCGCAATTTGCGGATGATGGGCGGCGCCGCATTGTTCCTCCTGTATTTCGGCACGGTGTGGCTGAACTGGGGCGGTCATCAGGCCGTGTGGTGGAATTTGCCGGAGCGCAAGTTCTTCATTTTCGGCGCCACCTTCTGGCCGCAGGACTTCATTCTGCTCTCGGGCCTGTTGATCATTGCCGCGTTCGGCCTGTTCTTCATCACGGTCTATGCCGGGCGCGTCTGGTGCGGTTACACCTGTCCGCAAAGCGTGTGGACGTGGATATTCATGTGGTGCGAGAAGGTCACCGAAGGCGACCGCAATCAGCGCATCAAGCTCGACAAGGCGCCGATGAGCGCCAACAAGTTCCTGCGCAAAGCCGCCAAACACGTGATGTGGCTGTTGATCGGTTTCGTCACTGGCATGACCTTCGTCGGCTACTTCTCGCCGATCCGTGAACTGGTCTTCGAATTCTTCACCGGCCAGGCCGATGGCTGGTCGTACTTCTGGGTCGGTTTCTTCACCCTTGCCACCTACGGCAACGCCGGCTGGCTGCGCGAGCAGGTGTGCATCTACATGTGTCCGTATGCGCGCTTCCAGAGCGTGATGTTCGACAAGGACACGCTGATTGTTTCCTACGACCCGCGTCGCGGTGAAAGCCGTGGCCCGCGCAAGAAAGGTATTGATTACAAGGCCCAAGGCCTGGGCGATTGCATCGATTGCACGATGTGCGTGCAAGTCTGCCCGACCGGCATCGACATCCGCGACGGCCTGCAGATCGAGTGCATCGGCTGCGCCGCGTGCATCGATGCCTGCGACAGCATCATGGACAAGATGGATTACCCGCGCGGGCTGATCAGCTACACCACCGAGCACAACCTGTCCGGGCAGAAAACCAATAAACTGCGACCACGCCTGATCGGTTATGCCGTGGTGCTGCTGGCGATGATCAGCCTGCTGGTGACCGCGTTCTTCATGCGCTCGCTGGTCGGTTTCGACGTCAGCAAGGACCGCGTGTTGTACCGCGAGAACGCCGAAGGCCGGATCGAAAACGTCTACAGCCTGAAGATCATGAACAAGGACCAGCGCGACCACACCTACGTGCTGGAAGCCGCCGGCCTGCCCGACCTGCGCCTGCAAGGCAAGCGCGAGATCAAAGTCGCGGCCGGCGACATCGTCAGCATGCCGGTCGAGTTGTCGAGCGCACCGGAACAACTGCCGTCGAGCACCAACGAGGTGAAATTCCTCCTCAAGGATGCCGATGACGACAGCGTCCACGTTGAAGCCAAGAGCCGATTCATCGGCCCACAAATCCGTTGAGAGAACTGAACATGCCCGCAGCAAACGCCGCAAGTCCCTGGTACAAGCACCTTTGGCCATGGATCATCATCGGGATTCTGGCCTGTTCGGTGACCCTGACCCTGTCGATGGTGACCATCGCGGTGAACAACCCGGACAACCTCGTCAACGACAACTATTACGAGGCCGGCAAAGGCATCAACCGTTCGCTGGATCGTGAACTGTTGGCGCAGAATCTGAAGATGCGTGCGGCGGTGCATCTGGATGACGTGACCGGTGAGGTTGATCTGCGCTTGAGCGGTGACAGTCAGCCGAAGACTCTGGAACTGAATCTGATCTCACCGACTCAGCCGGAGAAAGATCGCAAGATTGTCCTGACTCGCAGCGAGACTGAAACCGGGCGTTATATTGGTCAATTGGGTGACAAGGTTGAGGGTCGTCGCTTTGTTGAATTGCTCGGCAGTCAGGATGACCATGTGTGGCGCATGTTCGAGGAAGAACTGGTCAGCCATGACAAGGATCTGCTACTCGGTGATGAACCGCTGCAAGGCGCGGAAGACCTGAAGAAGTAAACAACTTCAAAAGCCCCCTCACCCTAACCCTCTCCCCCGGGAGAGGGGACTGATCTCGAGCGTTTGCACGTTTTGTGTATGACAGTGAGAATCCAGGCGACTGAGCCTGTTTTCAGGCTCACACCGATCGGCTCCCTCTCCATCCGGGAGAGGGCTGGGGTGAGGGCAAGCGGACAACTCCAATGCAAGGGCTTACCCCCTCAACGATGCCATGACCAGCCCACTGCCCTGCTACCACTGCGCCCTGCCCGTTCCGTCTGGCAGCCGCTTCACCGCTGTCGTGCTCGGGGAGTCCCGCGAGTTCTGCTGCCCGGGCTGTCAGGCCGTGGCCGAAGCCATCGTCGCCGGAGGCCTGGAAAGCTATTACCAACACCGCAGCGAAGCCTCGGCCAACCCCGAAGCATTGCCGGTGCAATTGGTCGATGAACTGGCCCTGTACGACCGCGCCGATGTGCAGCAACCCTTCGTTCGCCATGAAGGCGATCTGGCCGAAACCACGCTGTTGATGGAAGGCATCAGTTGCGCCGCGTGTGGCTGGCTGATCGAAAAACACCTGCGCACGCTGCCCGCGGTGGCCGAAGCACGGCTGAACCTGTCCAACCATCGCTTGCATGTGCGCTGGGCCGACGCGCAATTGCCGCTCAGCCAGATCCTCGCCGAACTGCGCCACATCGGTTACGCCGCCCACCCGTATCAGGCCGACCGCGCCAGCGAACAACTGGCCAGCGAAAACCGCCTCGCTCTGCGTCAACTCGGCGTGGCTGGACTGCTGTGGTTCCAGGCGATGATGGCGACCATGGCCACCTGGCCGGAATTCAACATCGACCTCAGCCCCGAGCTGCACACGATCCTGCGCTGGGTCGCGCTGTTCCTGACCACACCGATCGTGTTCTACAGCTGCGCGCCTTTCTTCAAAGGGGCGATGCGCGATCTGCGCACGCGCCACCTGACCATGGATGTCTCGGTGTCGCTGGCAATCGGCAGTGCCTACATTGCCGGGATCTGGACCTCGATCACCGGCGTCGGCGAGTTGTATTTCGATGCGGTGGGGATGTTTGCGCTGTTCCTGCTCGCCGGCCGCTATCTCGAACGCCGTGCCCGCGAGCGCACCGCCGCCGCGACGGCGCAACTTGTGAATCTATTGCCGGCCTCGTGTCTGCGGCTGGACAACAACGGCCAGAGCGAGCGCATCCTGCTCAGCGAACTGCGTCTCGGCGAGCGGATTCTGGTGCAGGCCGGCTCGATTCTGCCAGCGGACGGCAAGATCATCGACGGCCAATCGAGCATCGACGAATCGCTGCTCACCGGCGAATACCTGCCGCAACCGCGCGTACCGGGCGATGCGGTCACCGCCGGCACACTCAACGTCGAAGGCGCGTTGACCGTGGAGGTGCAGGCGCTGGGACAGGACACGCGCCTGTCGGCCATCGTCCGTCTGCTCGATCGCGCCCAGGCGGAAAAACCGCGACTGGCGGAAATCGCCGACCGTGCCGCGCAATGGTTTTTGCTGCTATCGCTGATCGCCGCAGCGGCCATCGGCCTGCTCTGGTGGGAACTGGATTCGTCGCGGGCGTTCTGGATTGTCCTGGCCATGCTGGTTGCTACTTGCCCGTGCGCGCTGTCGCTGGCAACGCCGACCGCGCTCACCGCCGCCACCGGCACCCTGCACAAACTCGGTTTGCTGTTGACGCGCGGGCATGTGCTGGAAGGCTTGAATCAGATTGACACGGTGATCTTCGACAAGACCGGCACCCTCACCGAGGGCCGACTGGTGCTGCGCTCGATTCGCCCACTCGGTGCGCACGACAGCGATCAATGCCTGGGCCTTGCAGCCGCGCTGGAGAACCGATCGGAGCATCCGATTGCTCGCGCGTTCGGCCGTGCGCCGCTGGCCGCTGAAGAAGTCCACAGCACGCCGGGGCTTGGCCTCGAAGGCTTGGTGGGCGGACAGCGTTTGCGCATCGGTCAGGCAGAATTTGTTTGCGCCCTCAGCGGCACTGCAACACCGTCAATGCCGGACGAGGCGGGCCAATGGTTGCTGCTCGGCGACACTCAAGGGCCACTGGCATGGTTCGTCCTCGACGATCGCTTGCGTGATGACGCCCCCGCCCTGCTCGCTGCGTGCAAGGCCCGTGGCTGGCGTACGCTGTTGTTGTCCGGAGACAGCTCGCCGATGGTCGCCAGTGTGGCGGCGGAACTGGACATCGATGAGGCTCGCGGCGGTCTGCGCCCGGACGACAAACTTCAAGTCCTGCAACAGTTGCACAAGGAAGGTCGCAAGGTGCTGATGCTCGGCGACGGCGTCAACGATGTGCCGGTGCTCGCGGCGGCCGACATCAGTGTCGCCATGGGTTCGGCCACCGATCTGGCGAAAACCAGCGCCGACGCCGTGCTGCTGTCCAACCGCCTCGACGCCTTGGTCCAAGCCTTCACCTTGGCGCGGCGCACCCGCCGGGTAATCATCGAGAACCTGCTGTGGGCGGCGCTGTACAATGGCCTCATGTTGCCGTTCGCCGCCCTCGGCTGGATCACTCCGGTGTGGGCCGCCGTCGGCATGTCGATCAGTTCGTTGACCGTGGTGCTCAACGCGCTGCGCCTGACTCGCCTGCCGAGTTCGTCGCCCGTCAGCACCCGGTCAGAAACCCGCCCGCTGCCGGCCTGAGCCGCGCGGGCGCATGGAGTACCGATGCCAGCTCTCTACGTGATGATCCCGGCCGCCCTGCTGATCGTGGCCATCGCCGTGTACATCTTTTTCTGGGCGGTGGACAGCGGTCAGTACGACGACCTCGACGGCCCGGCGCACAGCATCCTCTTCGATGATCAGGATCCGAACCACACCGCTGCCGTGGACGAAGCCAATTCCAACAAACCGGACGACAAGGCCCCACCCCATGCTTGAACTGGCGCCGCTGTTGGTGTCTGCACTGATTCTTGGTTTGCTCGGTGGCGGGCATTGTCTGGGCATGTGCGGCGGTTTGATGGGCGCGCTGACCCTGGCGATTCCCAAGGAACAGCGCAGCCGGCGCTTTCGTTTGCTGCTGGCGTACAACCTTGGACGAATCCTCAGTTATGCCACCGCAGGATTGCTGATCGGCCTGGCGGGCTGGGCGGTGGCCAACAGTCCTGCCGCGTTGTTCATGCGTGTATTGGCCGGATTGTTACTGATCGCCATGGGTTTGTATCTGGCCGGTTGGTGGAGCGGACTGACGCGCATTGAAAGTCTCGGACGCGGTTTGTGGCGCTACATTCAGCCAGTGGCCAACCGCTTGTTGCCGGTGTCGAGTCTGCCCCGCGCGCTGCTGCTTGGCGCGCTGTGGGGCTGGCTGCCGTGCGGACTGGTTTACAGCACGTTGTTGTGGTCGGCGAGTCAGGGCAATGCGCTGGACAGTGCATTGTTGATGCTTGCGTTTGGCCTCGGCACCTGGCCGGTATTGCTCGCCACGGGGCTTGCGGCAGAACGCGTCACCGCCATTTTGCGCAAACGCAGTGTGCGCATGGCCGGTGGTTTGCTGGTGATCCTCTTTGGTATCTGGACATTACCCGGCCCACATCAGCATTGGCTGATGGGCCATTAAGATCAAAAGATCGCAGCCTTCGGCAGCTCCTACCTTTGGAATGCGTTTCCCTGTAGGAGCTGCCGAAGGCTGCGATCTTTTGATCTTATGCTGTTGATGCAAATCAACAGCCCCATCGCCGCCCCCCGATAGACTCGCCCACACTGCCAGCCTATCCGGGGGAATGCCCGCATGCTCGACGCCATTCGTTGGGACTCTGATCTGATCCGCCGCTACGACCTGGCGGGGCCGCGCTACACCTCTTATCCGACGGCCGTGCAATTTCACGGTCAGGTCGGCACCTTCGACCTGTTCCATGCCCTGCGCGACAGCCGCAAGGTCCTACGCCCCTTGTCGCTGTACGTGCACGTGCCGTTCTGCGCGAACATTTGCTACTACTGCGCCTGCAACAAAGTCATCACCAAGGATCGCGGCCGCGCGCTGCCATACTTGCAGCGGCTGGAGCAGGAGATCCAGTTGATCGCCTGCCACCTCGACCCCGCGCAGAAAGTCGAGCAGCTGCACTTTGGCGGTGGCACGCCGACCTTTCTCAGCCACGACGAACTGCGGCAGTTGATGGCGCACCTGCGCAAGCATTTCAATCTGCTGGATGACGACTCCGGCGACTACGGCATCGAGATCGACCCGCGCGAAGCCGACTGGTCGACCATGGGCCTGCTGCGCGAACTCGGTTTCAACCGGGTCAGCATCGGCCTGCAAGACCTCGATCCGGCGGTGCAGCGTGCGGTCAATCGCCTGCAAAGTCTGGAAGAAACCCGCGCGGTGATCGATGCGGCGCGCACCCTGCAATTTCGCTCGATCAATATCGACCTTATTTACGGGTTGCCCAAGCAGACCCCGGAAAACTTCGCTCACACGGTCGAGGAAGTCATCAGCCTGCAACCGGACCGGCTCTCGGTGTTCAACTACGCGCACCTGCCGGAGCGCTTCATGCCGCAGCGGCGGATCAATGGCAATGAGTTGCCGGCGCCCGCGCAGAAGCTGGAAATGCTTGAACGCACCATTGAGCAGCTCACCGCCGCCGGCTATCGCTACATCGGCATGGATCACTTCGCCCTGCCCGATGACGAGCTGGCGATTGCTCAGGAAGAAGAAACCCTGCAACGTAACTTCCAGGGTTACACCACTCACGGCCATTGCGACCTGATCGGGTTGGGCGTTTCGGCCATCAGCCAGATCGGCGACCTGTACTGCCAGAACAGCAGCGATCTCAACGAATACCAGAACACCCTTGCCGCCGCGCAACTGGCGACCAGCCGTGGCCTGGTGTGCAACGCCGATGATCGCTTGCGGCGCGCGGTAATCCAGCAACTGATCTGCAACTTCAGCCTGGAATTCGCCGAGATCGAGCAGCAGTTCAACATCGATTTTCAGGGCTATTTCGGCGCGCTCTGGCCGCAGTTGCAAGGCATGGCCAACGATGGCCTGATTGAGCTGGATCGCGAGCGAATCGTCGTGTTGCCGGCGGGACGTCTGCTGGTGCGCTCGGTGTGCATGGTGTTCGATGCCTACCTGGAACAGCAGAACCGCCAGCGTTTTTCGCGGGTGATTTAGTTTTTCATCAGCAGCGAACCGACTTTCAGGTTCTGATCCGACGTCAGGCCTGACTGTCCCACGACTTTGGACAAAGCAAGATTGGCCGTAATCAGACCGGTGTTCAACGCGGCGATAGCGCCGCGCAGTGCAGCGGCCTTGATGATCTTTTCTTCGCTGGAAAGACGCTTGTCGACCATGATCGCTTCGATGAGCGCTTTTTTCTCGGTAATCTCTTTCTGCAATTTGCGGATCATCTTCAGCAATTGCTGGATGTTCTCCGGCAGCCCGCTGTCGTCAATGTCGCTGTTTTCGCCACCGACACTGGCGGCTTTTTCAATTGATGCACCGGACAGCGACACTTTGACGCCCTCGACCAAGGTCGGGGTTGCCTCTTCGGTCGAGCCTGGGTCGCGTGCATTGCCAGACGCCGTTTTAAACGTCTCCGGCACTGCCGCAACATCGCTGTTACCCGGGCCCAGCGTGCCAATGGCGGCCATCGAATCGTTCCTTGTATGCACTTTGATAACTGTTTATCGGCTGTTGGCCCTGTGGCTTTATGGCTGTAGGGCAAAGTCGCCCCAGACTGGCCTGAATGTCCTCCCGTGGGTTACCCTTACGGCTTATGTGTGTTTTCCCACAAGGATTAAAGAAATGTCCGAGCCAGTTAAACTGCGCGCTCACAACCAGGCCCATTGCAAGGATTGCAGCCTGGCCCCTCTCTGCCTGCCACTTTCTCTGAATCTGGAAGACATGGATGCGCTGGACGAAATCGTTAAACGCGGCCGCCCGTTGAAAAAGGGCGAGTTCCTGTTCCGCCAGGGCGACACGTTCGATTCCGTTTATGCAGTACGCTCCGGCGCCCTGAAGACCTTCAGCCTCAGCGACAGCGGCGAAGAGCAACTGACCGGTTTCCACCTGCCGAGCGAACTGGTCGGCCTGTCCGGCATGGACACCGAGAAACACCCGGTCTCCGCCCAGGCGCTGGAAACCACCTCGGTCTGCGAAATCCCCTTTGAACGCCTCGACGAATTGGCCCTGCAACTGCCGCAGCTGCGCCGCCAGTTGATGCGCGTGATGAGCCGTGAAATCCGCGACGACCAGCAAATGATGTTGCTGCTGTCGAAGAAAACCGCCGACGAGCGCATCGCCACCTTTCTGGTGAACCTGTCCGCACGCTTCCGCGCTCGCGGTTTCTCGGCCAATCAGTTCCGCCTGAGCATGTCGCGCAATGAAATCGGCAACTACCTCGGCCTGGCGGTGGAAACCGTGTCTCGCGTGTTCACGCGCTTCCAGCAAAACGAGCTGATCGCCGCCGAGGGCAAGGAGATTCACATCCTCGACCCGATCCAGCTGTGCGCGCTGGCCGGTGGCTCACTCGAAGGTTAATGTCGATCCGCGGTTGAGCGAAGCGTTTCAGCCGCGGGTATACTGCGCCGTTTGCAGCCCTGCCAGGACACCTCGACGATGGTCTTCGACTCCTTCGACATCAAATCGCTTATCCGCCCAGTGATCGACTTCCCGAAACCGGGCGTGATCTTTCGTGACATCACCCCGCTGTTCCAGTCGCCAACGGCCCTGCGCCTGGTGATGGACAGCTTCGCCCACCGCTACGTGGAAGCTGATTTCACCCACATCGGCGCGATGGACGCCCGTGGTTTCCTGATCGGCTCGGTGCTGGCGTATCAGTTGAACAAGCCGCTGGTGCTGTTCCGCAAGCAAGGCAAACTGCCGGCGGACGTGCTGGCTGAAGGTTACGCAACCGAATACGGCGAAGCGTTCCTGGAGGTGCACGCCGACAGCCTGTGTGAAGGCGATTCGGTGGTGATGTTCGATGACTTGATCGCCACGGGCGGCACGCTGATTGCCGCGGCCAACCTGATTCGCCGCATGGGCGCGCGGGTGCATGAGGCAGCAGCGATTATTGATTTGCCGGAGCTGAACGGGTCGCAGCGTCTTGAGGACATGGGCATCCCGACGTTCTGCCTGACGCAATTTGCCCTGACTGATAAGTAAGCGGCGATTTCACTGACGCCATCGCTGGCAAGCCAGCTCCCACAGGTGTCTTTGGCGTACACAAAATTTGTGAACGACCGAAATCACTGTGGGAGCTGGCTTGCCAGCGATGACGCCAGTTGCTTCACCAATTATTTAAAGCCCCATCTGCTTGCTGATGATCTCGTTCATCACCTCCCGCGTCCCGCCGCCAATCGACAGAATGCGGTTATCCCGATACAGCCGTTCCACCAGACTCTCGCGCATGTAACCGAGCCCGCCAAGAATCTGCACCGCCTCGGTGGTGATCCGGTCCGACGTGTCCGTGGCAAAATTCTTGGCCATGGAAATCTCCTTGATCACACTCTGCCCCGCCGCCATCTTCGCCGCTTGTCGGTAAGTGAATTCCCGCGAGACCTCCAGCGCCGTGGCCATCTCGGCGAGGCGATGCTTGATCACCTGAAACTTGCCGATCGGCTTGCCAAACGCTTCACGCTCGCGCGCCCATTTCAGGCTCTGTTCCAGCGCAAGTTGTGAGGTCATGTTGGCCATCAATGCCAACGCCAACCGTTCACTCTGAAAATTGCCCATGATGCAGGCGAAGCCCATATTCTCGGCTCCGATCAGGTTTCCTGCAGGCACGCGGCAGTCGTCGAAGAACAACTCGGCGGTGTCCGACGCCCACCAGCCCATTTTCTTCAGCTGGCGGCCGACGGTGAAGCCCGGCGTGCCCTTTTCGATCAACAACAGGCTGATACCGCCAAACCCCGGCGCACCGGTGCGCACCGCGACGGTGTAGAAATCGGCGCGTACGCCACTGGTGATAAAGGTTTTGCTGCCGCTGACCCGGTAGAAGTCGCCGTCACGCATGGCGCGGGTTTGCAGGTTGGCGACGTCGGAACCGCCGCCCGGCTCGGTGACCGCCAGGGCGCTGATCCTTTCGCCGCTGAGCACTTGCGGCACAACCCGATCACGCACCTCGGGACGGGCCCATTTGACGATCGGCGGCAGGCCGATATCCAGCGAGCCCAGCCCCGCCACCAAGCCGCCAGAGCCGCAGCGCATCAATTCCTCACTGGCGGCGACCTTGGCGAACAGATCGCCTTCATGGCTACCACCCAGCGCTTCGGGGTAACCAATGCCGAGGATGCCCGCCGCGCCGGCCTTCAGGTACAGCTCGCGGGGGAAGCTTTCGGCTTCTTCCCACTGGTCGATGTCCGGCAGGATCTCGCGCTCGACGAAGCGCCTGACGCTGTCGCGGACCAATTGATGGCTGGGGTCGAAGTATTCCTGAAAGGCCGGCATGGGCGAGCTCCACGGAAGGGTTCACCGAACTTAACCGAGCGCTTGCTTGGTTTACAACTCAATTGTGTGAATCAGACAGACCGCAGTGCGGCCATCGCTGGCAAGCCAGCTCCCACAGATATCTTTGGTGGTACACAACATTTGTGAACGACCGAAATCACTGTGGGAGCTGGCTTGCCAGCGATGAGGCCAGAACAGGCGATACAGAATTAGAGGGAAATCGGTTTACGCCCGGCAAACGAATGCGCCAGGGTGCCGCCATCGACCAGTTCCAGTTCACCGCCCAACGGCACGCCGTGAGCGATCCGCGAAGCGATCAGACCCTTGTTGCTCAGCAACTGCGCGATGTAATGCGCCGTCGCTTCACCTTCCACGGTCGGGTTGGTCGCGAGGATGACTTCGGTAAACGTTCCCGCCTCTTCAATCCGCGTCATCAATTGCGGAATGCCGATCGCCTCAGGCCCGAGGCCATCGAGCGGCGACAAATGCCCCTTGAGCACAAAGTAACGCCCACGGAAACCGGTCTGCTCGACCGCATAGACATCCATTGGCCCTTCGACCACGCACAGCAGCGTGTCGTCACGGCGGGTATCGGCGCATTGCGGGCACAGATCGTCTTCGGTCAGCGTGCGGCACTGGCGGCAGTGACCGACCCCTTCCATGGCCTGGCTGAGGGCCTGGGCCAGACGCAAACCGCCGCTGCGGTCACGCTCGAGCATCTGCAACGCCATGCGCTGGGCGGTTTTCTGACCCACGCCCGGCAAGGTGCGCAAGGCGTCGATCAGTTGGCGAATCAAAGGGCTGAAGCTCATGGGTAAAAAGTCCGACAAAACAACGAGACGCGGTTTATACCCGCGCCTCTGGCCAGCGTCAAATACTCAGTCCTGGGCGACCTTCACCACCAGTTTGCCGAAGTTGCGCCCCTCGAGCAGACCGATAAACGCCTCGGGCGCCTGCTCCAGGCCTTCCACCACGTCCTCGCGGAATTTGACCTTGCCGTCGCGCACCCACGGCACCATGTGGCTGATGAATTCCGGCTGCCGATCACCGTAGTCGTCGAACACGATGAAGCCCTGAATCCGCACGCGCTTGGTCAGCAGTGTGCGTTGCAGCATCGGCAGACGATCCGGGCCTTGCGGCGCTTCGGAGGCGTTGTAACCGGCGATCAGACCGCACAGCGGAATGCGCGCCTTGGGGTTGAGCAATGGCACCACTGCATCGAACACATGACCACCGACGTTCTCATAATAGATGTCGATGCCATCGGGACAGGCCTTGGCCAATTGCTCAGCAAAATCGGACGCTTTGTGATCGATGCAGGCATCAAAGCCCAGTTCTTCGACCACGTATTTGCACTTCTCGGCACCGCCGGCCACGCCGACCGCGCGCAGGCCTTTGATTTTCGCGACCTGGCCTACCACCGAACCCACCGCGCCGGATGCAGCGGCTACGACTAGCGTTTCGCCTTCTTTAGGCTGACCGATGTCCATCAAACCCATGTACGCGGTCATGCCTGGCATGCCCAACACACCCAGGGCCATCGACGGGCTCGGCAGCCCGGCCGGGATCGGAATGATATTGCGGCCGTCGCTGATGCTGTGGCTCTGCCAACCGGTGGCGCCGACCACCAGATCGCCTTTATGAAACTTCGGATGACGTGAGTCCTCGACACGGCTGACCGCGCCACCGGTCATCACTTCGCCGATCTGTACCGGCGCGGCGTAGGACGGTGCGTCGCTCATGCGCCCGCGCATGTAGGGATCGAGGGACAGATAGAGGGTTTTCAACAATACCTCGCCGTCCTGCAGATCCGGCAAGGCTTCACGTTCGAGGCGGAAGTTTTCCGGGGTCGGCGCACCGACCGGGCGAGAGGCGAGAACGAAGCGTTGGTTGAGGGTGAGAGGGTCGGACATGTCAGCGTCTCCTGTGAATGGTGAATTCAGCGGGTATAGGGAGCAGACCGTTGTGGCTTTGGTGTGTTCGATGTTTCTTCAATTGTACCGAGGTGAGTTCATTCGCGAGCAGGCTCGCTCCCACAGGGGAATGCATTTCAAATGTGGGAGCGAGCCTGCTCGCGAAGGCGACCTCAAAGACACCACACCTCCAAGAGTCAGAAACAAAAATGCCAAGCGCAAGGCCTGGCATTTTGTGTAGCTCATCTGCCGCCGATTGGCGAATCAGAATGGCAGTTTCATACCGGCTGGCAGGTTCATGCCGGCGGTCATGTTGCCCATTTTGTCCTGGCTGTTCTTTTCGATCTTGCGCACTGCGTCGTTGACGGCGGAAGCAATGACCGCTTCCAGCATTTCTTTGTCATCTTCGCTCATGCCTTCAACCAGGCTCGGGTCAATGCTCACGCTCTTCACGTCGTGACGACCGGTCATCACTACGGTGACCATGTCGCCGCCGGCCTTACCGGTGACTTCGGCGTTGGCCAGTTCTTCCTGCATCTTGGCCATTTTTTCCTGCATCTGCTGCGCCTGCTTCATCAGGCCGGCCATGCCACCTTTCATCATGGGAATCACCTCAAAGTACTTGGATCAAAACAGCGCCCGGCCAGCGAGGCCGGGCACCTTCAGTTATTAGCCTTGGGCGACCAAGGCATCGACAGGTTCAATAGTATCGTGTCGCACCACCGCGCCGAACTGCTGAACCATCTGCTGGATGAACGGATCACCGTGAATCGATTCCTCCGCCTCGCGCTGACGGTTGGCCCGGCGGCGGGACGCGGCCTGGGCCGGGGTTTCCTGCTCGGGCTTGATCAGCTCGATGGTCAGGCTCAGCGTGCGACCGTGGTACTGGTTCAACGCATCGTTCAGACGCCGTTGCTGCGTGGCGTTGAACAGTGCGCTGTGCGCCGGATCGAGGTGCATCAGCCAATGGTCGCCATCGACCGCAATCAACGTGCAGTTGGCGGCGATGCTGCCGGTCATGCCGGAGATCGGCAGTTTCGGGAACAGCTCCAGCCATTGCAACGCCAGACCGGTGGCCGGCGCGGCAGCAGGCTCTGGCTCGGGTTCCGGGGCCGGCTCGGCGGCGTGCTCACTGGCCAGTTCGTCGAGGTAGCTGTACGCCGAGTCCATGTCCGGCTCGATGTAATCCTCGTCCAGCGGCGGCTCGTCGTCCATGTCCATGCCCGGGGTGGCGGCATCGACATCGGCGACCGACGGCTCGGGAATCGGTGCGGCAGCCCATTCTGGAGCCTCCGGAACGACGCTGTCCGGGGTCGGCAGCGGCATCGGCGGCAACTCGGGTTGCTCGGCGGTGGTTTCCAGCACCGGCTCGACCGCGGGTTGCTGCGCTGGTTCGGGCTCTGGCTCCGCCTCGGGCTCTACCGGGTCATTCCACGGCAAGTCGACGACGGCTTCGGCAACGACAGGTGCGGGTTCAGGTTCTGCTGCGGCAACGGGCGCAACCGGCGCAGGCTCGGGAGCCGGTGCTGCCACAGGTGCCGGAACGGGAGCCGGCGCAACAGCCGCAGCAACTACCGGCGCAGGTTTAGGCGCGGCAGCCACGGAGTTTGCGGAATCAACTGTGGCCTGGCTGATCCCCACTGGCTTTAGCGGTTGCCTCGGGGCGTCCGCGGTATCTGCCGGCCGGAAGGCCAGCATCCGCAGCAAGACCATTTCAAAACCACCGCGCGGATCCGGCGCCAGCGGTAAATCGCGGCGGCCGATCAGGCCCATCTGGTAATAGAACTGCACGTCTTCGGCCGGCAAGGCCTGCGCCAATGCCAGCACGCGATCACGGTCGCCATGGCCATTGTCGACGCCTTCCGGCAACGCCTGAGCGATGGCCACGCGGTGCAGCACGTTGAGAATTTCCGAGAGCACGCCGTTCCAGTCCGGGCCTTGCTCGGCCAGATGACGTACGCCCTCGAGCAACGCCTTGGCGTCGCCTTCGATCAAGGAATGCAGAACGTCATAGACCTGACCGTGATCCAGCGTACCGAGCATCGCCCGCACGTCGGTGGCGAGCACCTTGCCTTCACCGAAGGCAATCGCCTGATCGGTCAGGCTCATGGCGTCCCGCATCGAACCGTCAGCAGCGCGACCGAGCAGCCACAGTGCATCGTCTTCGAACGGCACGTTTTCGGCGGTCAGGACGTGGGTCAAATGCTCGACCACGCGCTCCGGCGTCATGTTCTTCAGCGAGAACTGCAGGCAGCGCGACAAAATCGTTGCCGGAAGTTTCTGCGGGTCAGTGGTCGCGAGGATGAACTTGACGTACGGCGGTGGCTCTTCGAGGGTTTTCAGCAGCGCATTGAAGGAATGGCTGGAAAGCATGTGCACTTCGTCGATCAGGTAGACCTTGAAGCGCCCACGGCTCGGGGCGTACTGCACGTTGTCGAGCAGTTCACGGGTGTCTTCGACCTTGGTACGGCTCGCGGCGTCGATCTCGATCAGGTCGACAAAGCGACCTTCGTCGATTTCACGGCACACCGAGCACTCGCCGCACGGGCTGGACGTGATACCTGTCTCACAGTTCAGGCATTTGGCAATGATCCGCGCAATCGTGGTTTTACCCACCCCGCGCGTACCGGTAAACAGGTACGCGTGGTGCAGCCGCTGGCTGTCCAAGGCATTGATCAGAGCCTTGAGCACATGGGTCTGGCCGACCATTTCGCGGAACGAGCGCGGACGCCATTTACGTGCAAGAACCTGATAACTCATCGAAAACCGTCGCAACGAAGGAAGCTGAAGCGGCTAATGCTAGCGGAGCAAGGGCAAAATTGCATCCGGTGTCCTCGTCTAATATGGCTAAGCTGCATCAGCAGAGGCTTTTATCGGCTCAGGATCGGGAATTACCGGAGCGTTTATGCGGTGGGCCGTGGGGGCGTTGCTGGGAATCAGCCTGAATGTGACGGCAGCGGAAACCCCGTTGCGCTTCGCCATGCCCGACAGCTGGGCGATGCCGATGGTGCAATACGAACGCGGGCGTCCGACGCAGGGCATCCTCTACGATCTGATGCTCAGCCTGGCCACGCAGGTCGGCGTACCGGCCGAGTTTCACGTTCTGCCCCGCGCCCGGGTCCAAGGCGCCATGGAACACGGCGAGATCGACGTGCGCTGCTATGCCGCGCAGTCATGGCTGCCGAATCAGTCGGGGGATTACATCTGGAGTCTGCCGTTGTTCTTCCAGCGCGATCTATTGATCAGCCGCAAGGATCAACCTGCCAGCGCAGACCCCACGCACCTGTCCCGCCAATCCATCGGCACCGTTCTGGGCTACACCTACCCGACCCTGCAACCGCTGTTCGATGCTGATCGACTGCAACGCGAAGATGCGCGCAATCAGGAGCAGGTGTTGGAAAAGCTGCTGGCCGGGCGTTATCGCTATGCGGTGAGTAATCAGTGGACGCTGGACTGGTTTAACCAGCGATTGATGCCTGAGCAGCAACTGCAAGGTGTCGCCGTGTTGCAGGAGCAGAAAGTCGGTTGTTATGTGAGGAATGATCCGAAGGTGCCGGTGCAGCGGATATTGCGCACGTTGTTGCGGATGAAAATGTCGGGGGAGATTGATGAGATTATCCGGCTGTATACCGGCCACTCCGACAACACCCCATAACCTTGTGGGAGCTGGCTTGCCAGCGATTGCGGATTTTCAGTGAAATAGATGAACCTGACCCACCGCTATCGCTGGCAAGCCAGCTCCCACAGGATCATCTTCAACAGGCGGATTTGTGTGGGCTGGCCAAATCGCAGACACAAAAAAACCGCAGTGGGCGAAACCCATGCAGTTCTGTTTGAAGCGTTTGATTGTTCGTTAAGGTGGTAACCCCACCAGCCACACCCCGGCACACAATGTTCCCGCTGTGGCTGCTGCCTTCCGGCTCTGACCAGGTTCACGGGTAATCGTTGCGGGGGGACCGATGGGGTCACCATAACGACGCTTGCCTGTCGGCGAGCCGCGCCATTGTACCTATCTGAGACGAAGTTACAACCGTTGGTTGCAGATTAAAAATATGAACGGGTTCAAGGACATAAAGATCGCAGCCTGCGGCAGCGCCTACAGGGCCAGAACCTCGTCCGCCCTGCCGCCCGCCTGCTGGATCACCAGGTGAATGAAGTGCAACTTGGCAATCGCCGCCGCCGGCAGCACGAACGGGTAGAAATCCGGCTGGCCCATGCTCCGTGACAATTCGTTGAGCATCCCGGCCAGTTCAATCCACGCGTTGACGAATGACAGAAACGCCTCGCCACCGGGATGCTCCGGGTCGTACAGCGTGCTGGTCGGAAACGGCTGGTAGTCGAAATCCATTTCCCGTGCGCTCATGCCAAAACCCAACGCCGTGTCCACGGCGTCCATCATGTGCAGGTAATGCGCCCAGGTTTCCGCCCAG
Source organism: Pseudomonas sp. VD-NE ins (assembly GCF_031882575.1). NCBI lineage: Bacteria > Pseudomonadati > Pseudomonadota > Gammaproteobacteria > Pseudomonadales > Pseudomonadaceae > Pseudomonas > Pseudomonas sp. VD-NE ins. The sequence continues at coordinate 2,138,523 of NZ_CP134772.1, read as the reverse complement.
TCTTCCCACGGGTGCATGGTTGCGTAGGCACTGACGTAGTGCTGCGGCCAGTCCAGCGGTGCGCCTTGCTGATAGTGACGATCAAGCGCCTCGGCGTAACTGGCGCGTTCGTCGCCGAACAGGCTGCGGAATGAATCGAGCCAGGGGCCGTTGGCGATCAGGCGATCCCAGTAATAATGGCCGACCTCATGACGAAAATGCCCGAGCAGTGTGCGGTAGGGTTCATGCATCGCCGCCCTCACCTGCTCACGGTGGGCATCGTCAGCTTCTTTGATGTCGAGGGTGATCAGGCCGTTGGCGTGGCCGGTCATCGGCGCGTTGCCTTCGAGGTCGACGCCGATGAAATCGAAGGCCAGCCCGGTGTCTTCATCCACGGTTTTCGGGATGACTTGCAGGCCAAGGGTGATCAGTTGCGCGACGAGGCGACGCTTGGCGATTTCGACTTTGCGCCAGCGCTCGGGGTTGTCTGGATCGGACAAGTCAGGGATTGTGTGGTTGAGGCTGCAAGCGACGCACAGGCTGTCGTGATCGTTGGCCGGCAACAGCCAGTTGCACGCGGCAGGCGTGTCGAGGTTGGCGCAGCGGCGGAACAATCCCGAGTCGGGGTCGGCGTCGAGCGTCCAGGTGCCCTCGTACGGCCCCGGCTGCAGCGAAGTCAGGCGACTTTCTTCCGGTTGATAACCGAGCAAAGCGTTACAGGCCAGGCACTGGCTGTTGCGAAAGAACAGCGACTGGCCGCAGCGGCACGGCCAGACTTTGCTGTTGCGTGAGGATTCGCCCACGAACGGCGCGATGATGCGGGAACTGAGCTGCTCGAAAAAGCGGTGCATGGCGATCTCTCCCTGGGGCTTGCCAAGACTAGATCATTCTTGCGGGTTGATCGTTCCACCGCTCTGCGTGGGAATGCATTCATTGACGCTCTGCATCACAACGGACGCGGAGCGTCCGGGGTGGCATCCCACGCGGGAGCGTGGGAACGATCAAACGTTCAGGCCATGGGTTTTGAGGAAGGCGATGAAGGTTTCTTCGTCCATCACTTTCACGCCCAGCTCATTGGCCTTGGTCAATTTGGAACCGGCACCGGGGCCCGCAACCACGCAATGAGTCTTCGCCGACACCGAACCGGCAACCTTGGCGCCGAGACTTTCCAAGTGTTCCTTGGCGACGTCACGGGTCATCAACTCTAACGTCCCAGTCAACACCCAGGTATTTCCGTCCTCAGGGAGTGCAACTGCCTCCTTTTTTTGCAATGCCCAATGCATACCGAAAGCCCGCAGCTGACTTTCAATTGCCAGCGCCTTACTTTTGTTCTCGTCCTCTTCAAAGAACGCACGAACATTTTTAACCTGTGCAGATGTGAGAACAGTTCCAAGCAGCAGCCAATCAGCCTCTAGCAAACTGCCCAGTTCTCCAGAAAACTTCTTATCAAGCTTTTCTGCTGCAGTAGCCCCAATAGAGCTTATATGCAGTTTCTCTATCAAACTCGCTAAAGAAACACTCGATGCCAACTCTCCGTGCAACTCTCCCGGCTCATCAATGACCAACTCCTTGCGCAACTGCTCAACCACCGAAGCATTTCGCTTATCGAGGAAGTAACCATGAATATCGTCCGCAGCCTCATATCCAATATCAGGGAGATAGGTTAGAACCTCAGGTAACGCCTGAATAATTCGATCCAGTGAACCAAGTGAACGAGCCAGAACCTTAGCGGTTTCCTCCCCGACATTAGGAATGCCTAAAGCATAGACAAATCGAGCCAAGGAGGGATTTTTGCTTTTCTTAATCGAGTCCAGCAGGTTATTGCTGGACAGTTGAGCAAACCCCTCCAAATCTACAACCTGATCAAATTCGATGAGATATAAGTCCGCAGGAGAAGAAACCAGTCCTTCATCAACCAGTTGTTCTACTATTTTTTCGCCCAGACCATCTATGTTCATGGCTTTTCGTGAAACAAAATGAACAATTGATTGTTTTAGCTGTGCGGCACAGTCCAATCCTGCGACGCAACGATAGATTGCACCCTCTGTAAAAATCTTACCTGCCTTGGTGTGCCTGACCAGTTTGGTTCTTTCAACCTTGGCCCCACAAACAGGACAAATCTCGGGAATAACTACAGGAACAGCACCCTCAGGACGCCGCTCCAACGTGACACCAATCACTTGCGGGATTACATCACCCGCGCGCCTGACCGTAACGACATCACCAATTTTCAAGTCAAGCTTTTCAACTTGAGTCATATTGTGCAATGTCGCATTTGAAACGACTACGCCGCCCACTTTCACTGGTTGCAATCTAGCAACAGGAGTCACAGCTCCCGTACGCCCAATTTGGAACTCGATATTCAAAAGAGTCGTTAACTCTTCAATCGCAGGGAATTTTTGAGCAATTGCCCAACGTGGGACCCGCGCACTGAAGTCAAGAATTTTCTGTAGCGAAATTTCATTAACCTTGAACACCACGCCATCAATATCGTACGGAAGCGAACTTCTGCGACGCCCTATATCTTCATAGTATGCCAGGCACTGCTTAACGCCATGAGCCACGGTCCGCTCGTGACTTATAGGGATGCCCCACTTCTGCAGAGATAAAAGTATATCTGTATACTTTTCCGGCAGTACACCTTCAACATGTCCGACGCCGTAACTACAGAACTGCAACGGGCGCCTTGCCGTAATACTGGAATCTAATTGTCGCAAACTGCCGGCAGCAGCATTACGCGGATTTGCAAAAATTTTCGCACCGGTTTCTGCCTGCGCTTCATTTAGCTTATCCAGCCCTGCTTTGGTCATGAATACTTCGCCACGCACTTCTAATATTCGCGGCCAATCTTCACCACTCAGTTTAAGTGGAATACTGCGAACGACCCGCACATTGGAGGTCACATCCTCGCCAACTGCCCCGTCCCCACGCGTAGCACCACGAGTCAACTTCCCGTCGACATAGAGCAAGCTGATTGCCAAGCCATCAAGTTTTGGTTCACAGCTGTATTCTATTTCTCCTGGCCCAAATAAATCCCCAGAAGTCAGACCCAGCACTTTTCCTACACGCCTGTCAAAGTCGACCAGCTCCGCTTCGGTAAATGCGTTATCCAGGCTCAGCATTGGGACGTCGTGCCGAACTTTTGCAAAATCTGAGCTGACCACGCTACCAACCCGCTGGGTTGGTGAGTCCGCGCTATGAAACTCCGGATTCTCCTCCTCCAGGCTCTTTAGCTCCCTGAACAACCGGTCGTACTCGGCATCCGGAATGCTCGGCTCGTCGAGGACGTGGTAACGGTAGTTGTGTTGATCGAGTTCAGCGCGTAGCTCGAGAATGCGGTTTTTGGCGGCGGTCATGGGGGTGTTCTCTCATAAAGCAAAAGAGCAGCCGAGGCTGCTCTAATTCATCTATCTGTGGCAGCTGAAGCAAAGATCGCAGCCTTCGGCAACTCCTACAGAAATCGCATTCCTGTAGGAGCTGTCGAGTGAAACGAGGTTGCGATCTTTTGATCTTGGCCTTAGCGCTTCTGGGTCAGGGCGCGGCGTTCGAATTCAACGATGCGCTGACGGTAGTGCTCGATGGTCTGCGCGGTCAGAACACTGCGCTGGTCATCTTTCAGCTCGCCGTTCAGTTCCTGCGACAACTTGCGGGCTGCGGCCACCATCACGTCGAAGGCCTGCTTCGGATGACGCGGGCCTGGCAGGCCGAGGAAGAAGCTCACCGCCGGGGTGCTGAAATGGTCGATGTCGTCCAGATCAAAAATGCCCGGCTTGACCGCATTGGCCATGGAGAACAGCACTTCACCGTTGCCGGCCATGCTTTCGTGGCGGTGGAAAATATCCATCTCGCCGAAACGCAGACCGCTTTCCAGGATGTTCTGCAACAGCGCCGGGCCTTTGAAGCCGGCAGCGTCACGGCAGATCACACTGATGACCAAGACTTCTTCGGCTTGCGGTTGATCCTTGTCGGCCACCGCTGGCGCAGGTTTTGTACCTTCAACGAAATCGTCGTCACGACTGCTGAAGCTCGGGCCGCCGTCCAGATCCAGGTCGAGGTTCAGGTCGCCCTGAGCCGGGCCGTTGCCGCCACGCTTGCCACGTTTCGAGCCGGACTCGCGAGGCTCGCGTGCTTCGCGGGCCGGCATGCTCACCGACGGCAGATCGTGTTCATCCAGCTGTGGCTCTTGGTGCGTATCCAGTACACGGGCCGGGCCCAACAGCTCAGCGCTGGTGTCCTCGTCCGGCAGGTTGGACAGACTTCGGTCAAGACGGAATTTCAGTTTTCCCTTGCCGCCGCGCATACGGCGCCAGCCATCGAAAAGAATACCGGCTATCACAATGATGCCGATGACGATCAGCCACTCGCGCAGACCGATTTCCATGTAATCCCGTGCCTCTATAAAAAATGCTGAAAAATAAGGGGTTTACATTGTGCAAACCGCTTTAAAACGTGGCGCCAACTCTATGTTCTGACAGGCGTTTTGCCCACGTATACGAAAAATTGACATTAAACTAGCACGACCAAAGACAACTTTACACCGTCTGTCGAAATCGCTGCGCAAATTGTGGGCTCGCTTCGCTCAGGCTTCGAGCCGTAAGCTTCTAGCTTGTAGCTCAAAGCTTGTCGCTAGAAGCTGCGCCGCTAGGCGTCCACCATCGCCATCGCCTCCTCGACATCCACGGCTACCAGTCGCGAACAACCCGGTTCATGCATCGTCACGCCCATCAACTGCTCAGCCATTTCCATGGCGATCTTGTTGTGGGTGATATAGATGAACTGCACGGTCTGCGACATCTCTTTGACCAAGCGTGCGTAGCGTCCAACGTTAGCGTCATCCAGCGGCGCGTCAACTTCATCGAGCATGCAGAACGGCGCCGGGTTCAATTTGAAGATGGCAAACACCAGTGCCAGCGCGGTCAGGGCTTTTTCCCCGCCGGAGAGCAAATGGATGGTGCTGTTCTTCTTCCCTGGCGGCTGCGCCATGATCGTTACCCCTGTATCGAGTAGATCTTCGCCCGTCAGTTCCAAATACGCGCGCCCGCCACCGAAAACTTTTGGGAAAAGCGCCTGTAAACCGCCATTGATCTGATCAAAGGTATCTTTGAAGCGATTACGGGTTTCCTTGTCGATCTTGCGAATGACGTTTTCCAGGGTCTCCAGTGCTTCGACCAGATCGGCGTCCTGCGCATCCAGATAACGTTTACGCTCGGATTGTTGCGTGTATTCATCGATGGCCGCGAGGTTGATCGCACCCAAGCGCTGAATCCGCGCATTGATGCGTTCGAGTTCTTCTTCGGCTTCGCGTTCACTGGCTTGCGCGGTTAATGTCGCGAGCACGCCGTTGAGATCGTAGCCGTCTTCGAGCAATTGATCCTGTAGAGCCTTGCGGCGCACGGTCAGGGCTTGCCATTCCATGCGTTGCTGTTCGAGCTGGCCACGAATCAACTGCGATTGCTGCTCAGCCTGAGTCCGGCGTTTTTCCGCGTCGCGCAATTCGCGATCGGCGTCTTCGAGGGCGATCTGCGCGGTCTTCAGCTCTTCGTCGACGGTCATGCGCTTATCGAGCAACTCTTCGAGTTTCAGGCGCAGCTCTTCCAGCGGCGCCTCGCCCTCCTCCAGGTTCAGACTCAACTGTTCACGCTTTTCGGTGAGGCGCTCGGCCTGCATTTCCAGACGCTCCAGCGCCTGACGCGTGGAGTCGTGCTGCGCGCGCAACGAGCCGAGACGCACGGCCAATTGATGCGCGTGATCCTTGTGCTGCCGCGCTTCCTGACGCACACGGTCGAGGCGTTCGCGCAGGCTGTCGCGCTGGGCCAGCAGCAACTCACGCTGTTCGGTGTCCAGCGCCATGGCATCCAGCGCTTCCTGCAATTGCATGCGCGCTTCGCCGATCTGTTCGTGCTCGAGTTCGCGTTGCTCGCCGAGTTCGACCAGCTCCTCATCGAGACGAGTACGACGCAGGGTGAGCTGTTCAGCCTTGGCTTTACCGGCGGACAGTTGCGCTTTCAACTCGCCTTGCTGACGCGCTTCGTCTTGCAGCAAACGACGCAAATGCTCGCGGCCGTTTTCCTGCTGACGCTGTTGCGCGCGCAGGGTTTGCAGACGGGTTTCCATGGCCTCGACCGTGGCTTCTTTCTCTTCGCGCTCGAGGTGCAGCGCTTCGATTTCCTGGCCACGGGCGAGCATGCCGCTTTCCGCTTCGCTGGCCCGTCGTACGCGTAAAAAGTGCCGACCGACCCAGTAACCGTCGCGGCTGATCAAACTCTCGCCAGCGCTCAACTGCCCGCGCAAAGCCAAGGCCTGCTCAAGGCTGTCGACCGGTTTGACCTGACCGAGCCACGGCGACAGATCGATCTGCGCGTCGACTTTATCCAGCAAGCTGCCCGCCACACGCACGCCATCGCTGGCCGGGCTGAGCAGGCGCAGATCGCCTTGGGTGAATCCGGACAAATCGAATCCGCTGAAGTCGTCGACCAGCACCGCTTGCAGATCGGCGCCGAGCACGGTTTCCACCGCCAGCTCCCAACCCGCCTCGACCTTCAGGCCTTCGGCCAGACGCGGACGCTCGGCGAGGTTGTGTTCCTTCAGCCATTCGGCGGTGCCGGTGCCCGGATCGAGCGCGGCTTGCTGCAAAGCTTCGAGGGACGCCAGGCGACCGTTGAGCCGCTGCAGATCACCCTGCGCCTGCTGCTGCGCGATCAGCGCTTGCTGCAATTCCTGACGCAGTTGTTCAAGCTTTTCGACCTGCGCTTCCTCACTGGTCTGCAAATCTTCGAGCGTCGCTTCGGACTCGGCGAGCTGCTCATTGAGTTCCATGATCGCCGCGTCTTCCGGATCAGCCGAGAGCAACGCGCGTTCTTCACCGAGACGTTTCTGCCGATCAGCCAGACGCTCCATGCTGGTTTCCAGCTGCTGGATGCGCGACTGCTGGACTTCGGCCTGACGACGCGGTTCGGCAGCGGTCAGGTTGAAAGCGTCCCACTGCTCCTGCCAGCCGTGCATGACGGATTCGGAATCTTCCAGCGCGGCAGCAGCCTCTTCGGCGGCAGCGCTGGTGACTTCCTGCTCGGGGGTGAGCATGTCCAGCTCTTCGCCGAGGGTCAGCAGCAACGTGCGGTCGTGGCCCAGGTGCGACTCGGTTTCCAGACGGGCGCGCTCGGCCTCTTTCAAGTCGTCCTGCAACTGCCGCAGACGCTGCTGGCCGTGCTGGATGCTCTGCTCGACCCGGGCGATGTCGCCGCCGACCGAATAGAAGCGCCCTTGCACCAGATTGAAGCGCTCGGACAGGTCATGGTGACCGTCGCGCAGGCGCTCAATGGCCGCGTCGGCATTGCGCTGCTCGGCGACCAAGGCTTCGAAACTGACTTCCTGGGTGCCGATGATCGACTCGCGCTGGCCAACCTGATCATTCAGATCCTGCCAGCGCAAGGCCGACAGTTGCGCCTTGAGCTGGCGTTCTTCAGCTTTGAATTCCTGATACTTCTTCGCCGCTTCGGCCTGGCGGTGCAGGCGTTCGAGTTGGCGCTCCAGCTCATCGCGCAGGTCAGTCAGACGCGCGAGGTTTTCATGGGTGCGGCGGATACGGTTTTCGGTCTCGCGGCGGCGCTCCTTGTACTTGGAGATGCCGGCGGCTTCTTCGATGAAGTTGCGCAGATCTTCCGGCTTGGATTCGATCAGCTTGGAGATCATCCCCTGCTCGATGATCGAGTAGCTGCGCGGGCCGAGGCCGGTGCCGAGGAAAATATCGGTGATGTCGCGACGCCGGCATTTGGTGCCGTTGAGGTAATACGTGGTCTGGCTGTCGCGGGTGACTTTACGGCGAATCGAAATCTCGGCGTAGGCGGCGTACTCGCCCAGCAGCGTGCCGTCGGAGTTGTCGAAAACCAGCTCGATACTCGCTTGACTCACCGGTTTGCGGCTGGTCGAGCCGTTGAAGATGACGTCGGTCATCGACTCGCCACGGAGGTTCTTCGCCGAACTCTCGCCCATCACCCAGCGTACGGCGTCGATGATATTCGACTTGCCGCAACCGTTCGGCCCGACGACCGCCGCCATGTTACTGGGGAAGTTCACCGTGGTCGGGTCGACGAAGGATTTGAATCCCGCCAGTTTGATGCACTTGAGCCGCACGCTTAGGCAACCGTCAGCGCGGAAACCACCAGATCGCAGCTGCGCTGGGCGTAAGCCGTCAGCACGATGCGGATCTGTGGCAAATCACGGGCGAGCACGGCGGCCAGCAGGCGTTCGAACAGTTCGAGGAACTCGCTCATTGAGGCCTTGCGCTGTTCGAGGGCGAGGAAGTAGGCGCGGCTCATCGCCGGTTGCAGGTTCTCGACCGTTTCTTGTAGGTACGGATTGTTGGCGAACGGATAGGCCGCGCGCATCACGCTGAAACTGTCGTCGACGAAGCTGCGGATGTCCTGACGCTCGTAGCTGGCGGTCAGGCGCTGCTGGATCTGCACGAACGGCGCCATGTCCGACTGCACTTGCCAGCCATTGGCTACCGAATTGCCGAGCAGGATGTACAGCTCGCTCATCAGCGTGCACAGGCTCTGCACCTTGTGCGGCGTCATTTCGGTGACGTGCGCACCACGACGCGGCAGGATCGCGATCAGGTGACGGCGTTCGAGGATCAGCAAGGCTTCGCGGACCGAGCCGCGGCTGACATTGAGGGCCAGCGTGACCTTCTGTTCCTGGATGCGCTCTCCCGGCTTCATTTCGCCACGAATGATGCGTTCGGCGAGGTGGTGAGCGATTTGCTCGGCGAGGCTGTCCGGCGCCTTGAACGTCATGGTTGTCCTTCAAACTCTATCGATCTGCACAAGCGGCGCAGTGTAGCGCAAATGCACGGTCATGGCGGAGTGCCCACTCAGCGGTTTTTGGCACGATTCCCGCAAAAAAGCAGGGTGACCAATGAAGGTCAATACTGAATAGACACGTTGTTGATCGACGAAATGCTTTTTCCTGACCTTTAAGTCAGAAAACCATTGACCGAAAAGTCAGACCTGCTAAATTCGGCTCAAGTCGGTTAACAACAATAATGAGTCTGCGAGGCCTTCCGTGATCCAGTTTTTACTTAACCAGGAACTCCGTAGCGAGCACGCCCTGGACCCGAATCTGACTGTGCTCAATTACCTGCGTGAACACGTGGGCAAGTCCGGCACCAAAGAAGGTTGCGCCAGTGGTGACTGCGGCGCCTGCACCGTGGTGGTCGGCGAGTTGCAAACGGATGACGAGGGTCGCGAACACATTCGCTATCGCAGCCTCAATTCGTGCCTGACGTTCGTCTCGTCGCTGCACGGCAAACAACTGATCAGCGTCGAAGACCTCAAACACAAAGGTGAACTGCACAGCGTGCAAAAAGCCATGGTCGAGTGCCACGGCTCGCAGTGCGGTTTCTGCACCCCCGGTTTCGTCATGTCGCTGTTCGCCCTGCAAAAGAACAGCGATGCACCGGATCACGCCAAGGCTCACGAAGCGCTGGCCGGCAACCTCTGCCGTTGCACCGGCTACCGGCCGATTCTGGCGGCTGCCGAGCAATCCTGCTGCGGCAAGCAACCGGATCAGTTCGATGCCCGCGAAGCGGAGACCATCGCGCGCCTCAAAGCCATCGCCCCGACCGATATCGGCGAACTCAACAGCGGTGACAAGCGCTGCCTGGTGCCGCTGACCGTCGCTGATCTGGCCGATCTCTACGACGCTTACCCACAAGCGCGCCTGCTCGCTGGCGGTACCGATCTGGCACTGGAAGTTACCCAGTTCCACCGCACCCTGCCGGTGATGATCTACGTCGGCAACGTCGCGGAAATGAAGCGCATCGACACCTTCGAAGACCGCATTGAAATCGGTGCCGCCACCGCCCTCTCCGACTGCTACGAAGCGTTGAACGCCGAGTACCCGGACTTCGGCGAATTGCTGCATCGCTTCGCCTCGCTGCAAATCCGCAATCAGGGCACCCTCGGCGGCAACATCGGCAACGCCTCGCCGATCGGTGACTCGCCACCGCTGCTGATCGCTCTCGGCGCACAGGTTGTGCTGTGCAAGGGCGAAACCCGCCGCACCCTGAACCTCGACGATTACTTCATCGACTACAAAGTCACGGCCCGTCAGGAAAGTGAATTCATCGAAAAGATCATCGTCCCGCGCACCACGGCTGAACAGTTGTTCCGCGCCTATAAAGTGTCGAAGCGTCTGGACGATGACATCTCCGCCGTCTGCGCCGCGTTCAACCTGCGCGTCGAAAACGGTGTGATCACCGATGCGCGCATGGCCTTCGGCGGCATGGCCGCGATCCCGAAACGCGCTGCCCACTGTGAAGCTGCGCTGATCGGTGCGCCGTTCAACAACGCCGTGGTCGAACGCGCCTGTGCCGCACTAGCGGAAGATTTCACGCCGCTTTCGGACTTCCGCGCCAGCAAGGAATATCGCCTGCTCAGCGCGCAGAACCTGCTGCGTAAATACTTCATCGAACTGCAAACACCGCACATCGAGACTCGGGTGACCGCTTATGTCTAACCATCACGGCGTAGAAAAAACCCAAGCTGAACTGGCTGAACTGTTCGCCAAGGACCTGACCTCCGGTGTCGGCCGCAGCGTCAAGCACGACAGCGCCGCCAAGCACGTGTCCGGTGAAGCGCAGTACATCGATGATCGCCTGGAATTTCCGAATCAGCTGCACCTGTATGCACGCATGTCGGACCATGCCCACGCAAAGATCATCAGCATCGACACCGCGCCGTGCTACGCCTTCGAGGGCGTGCGCATCGCCATCACTCACGAAGACGTGCCGGGCCTGAAAGACATCGGCCCGTTGATGCCGGGCGATCCGCTGCTGGCCATCGATGATGTGCAATTCGTCGGTCAACCGGTGCTCGCCGTCGCCGCGAAAGATCTGGAAACCGCGCGCAAAGCGGCGATGGCCGCGATCATCGAATACGAAGATCTCGAGCCAGTGCTTGATGTGGTCGAAGCCCTGCGCAAACGCCACTTCGTCCTCGACAGCCACACCCACCAGCGCGGCGACTCCGTTTCTGCGCTGGCCACGGCTGAACACCGCATCCAAGGCACGCTGCACATCGGCGGTCAGGAACACTTTTACCTGGAGACGCAAATCTCCTCGGTAATGCCGACCGAAGACGGCGGCATGATCGTCTACTGCTCGACGCAGAACCCCACCGAAGTGCAGAAACTGGTCGCCGAAGTGCTCGACGTGTCGATGAACAAAATCGTCGTCGACATGCGCCGCATGGGCGGTGGTTTCGGCGGCAAGGAAACCCAGGCAGCCAGCCCTGCATGCCTGTGCGCGGTGGTCGCGCACCTCACCGGCCAGCCGACCAAGATGCGCCTGCCGCGCGTCGAAGACATGCTGATGACCGGCAAGCGTCACCCGTTCTACGTCGAGTATGACGTCGGCTTCGACAGCACCGGACGCCTGCACGGGATCAACATGGACCTGGCCGGCAACTGCGGCTGCTCGCCGGACTTGTCCGCGTCGATCGTTGACCGCGCGATGTTCCACTCCGACAACTCGTACTACCTCGGCGATGCGACCATCAACGGTCACCGCTGCAAGACCAACACCGCGTCGAACACCGCTTACCGTGGTTTCGGCGGCCCGCAAGGCATGGTCGCGATCGAAGAAGTGATGGACGCGATTGCCCGTCACCTGCAACTCGATCCGCTCGCCGTGCGCAAGGCCAACTACTACGGCAAGACCGAACGCAACGTCACCCATTACTACCAGACCGTCGAGCACAACATGCTCGAGGAAATGACCGCCGAACTGGAAGAAAGCAGCCAGTATCACGAGCGCCGCGAAGCGATCCGTCGCTACAACGCCAACAGCCCGATCCTGAAAAAAGGCCTGGCGCTGACCCCGGTTAAATTTGGTATTTCCTTCACCGCGAGTTTCTTGAACCAGGCCGGCGCGCTGATCCACATCTACACCGACGGCAGCATCCACCTGAACCATGGCGGCACGGAAATGGGTCAGGGTCTGAACACCAAAGTCGCGCAGGTCGTGGCCGAAGTGTTCCAGGTTGAAATCGATCGCGTGCAGATCACCGCGACCAACACCGACAAGGTGCCGAACACCTCGCCGACCGCCGCCTCCAGCGGTGCTGACTTGAACGGTAAAGCGGCGCAGAACGCGGCAGAAATCATCAAGAAACGTCTGGTCGAATTCGCTGCGCGTCACTTCAAAGTCACTGAAGAAGACGTCGAGTTCCACAATGGCCACGTGCGTGTTCGCGACCATATCCTGACCTTTGAAGCGCTGATCCAGCAGGCGTATTTCAATCAGGTGTCGCTGTCGAGCACTGGCTTCTACAAGACCCCGAAAATCTACTACGACCGCAGCCAGGCCCGTGGCCGTCCGTTCTACTACTTCGCCTTCGGCGCGGCGTGCTGCGAAGTGATCGTCGACACCCTGACCGGCGAGTACAAGATGTTGCGTACCGACATTCTGCACGACGTCGGCGCCTCGCTGAACCCGTCCATCGACATCGGTCAGGTCGAAGGTGGCTTCATTCAGGGCATGGGCTGGCTGACCATGGAAGAGCTGGTCTGGAACAACAAAGGCAAGCTGATGACCAACGGCCCGGCCAGCTACAAGATCCCGGCCGTGGCGGACATGCCGCTCGACCTGCGCGTGAAACTGGTGGAAAACCGCAAGAACCCGGAAGACACGGTGTTCCATTCCAAGGCTGTCGGTGAGCCGCCGTTCATGCTCGGGATTGCCTCGTGGTGCGCGATCAAGGATGCCGTGGCGAGCCTCGGTGATTACAAGCATCAGCCGCAGATCGATGCGCCGGCGACGCCGGAGCGGGTGTTGTGGGGGTGTGAGCAGATGCGTCAGTTGAAGACTGTAAAAGCGGTTGCAGCTGAAACCGAGTTGGCTCCGCTCTAGGACCGAGGCGCGGCCATTCGCGAGCAGGCTCGCTCCCACATTTGGAATGCATTTCCCTGTGGGAGCGAGCCTGCTCGCGAAGAGGCCCGAACAGACAACGATGTTGTAGGGGTGACATATGTACAACTGGATCGACGCCCTCGCCGACCTGCAGAACCGGGGCGAACCCTGCGTTCTGGTAACGATCATCGAAGAACTCGGCTCGACGCCACGCAACGCCGGCTCGAAAATGGTCATCAGCGCCAATCAGAGTTTCGACACCATCGGTGGCGGGCACCTGGAATACAAAGCCATGCAGATCGCCCGCGAAATGCTCGCCAGCGGTAAGCAGGACACCCATCTGGAGCGCTTCAGCCTCGGCGCCAGCCTGGGCCAGTGCTGCGGCGGCGCCACCGTGTTGCTGTTCGAACCGATGGGCCAGGTGCAGGCGCAGATCGCCGTGTTCGGGGCCGGCCACGTTGGCCGCGCCTTGGTGCCGCTGCTCGCCAGCCTGCCCTGCCGGGTGCGCTGGATCGATTCGCGCGAGGCCGAATTCCCCGAACAGATCCCCCACGGCGTGCGTAAAATCGTCGCCGAAGAGCCTGTGGATGAAATCGATGAGCTGCCCGCCGGCAGCTACTGCATCGTCATGACCCACAACCATCAGCTCGACCTTGAACTCACTGCCGCGATTCTCAAGCGCAACGACTTCGCCTACTTCGGCCTGATCGGTTCGAAGACCAAACGCGCCAAATTCGAACACCGTTTACGTGATCGCGGTTTCGACAGCGGCGTCGTGCAACGCATGCGCTGCCCGATGGGCATCGGCGAAGTCAAAGGCAAACTGCCTGTGGAAATCGCCATCTCCATCGCCGGCGAAATCATCGCCACCTACAACGCCAACTTCGGCCAGCAGACCGCCAGCGCCGAACCGATTGCCAAACTGCTGCCGGTTTCGCGGCGCAGTCAGGCGACCAAACTCAAAGCCTCAAACTGATTAGAGAACCCTCATGCCTCTGACTCGCAAAGCCTACCGCGCCGCCATCCTGCACAGCATCGCCGACCCCGCCGAAGTCGGGATCGAAGCCTCCTACGAATATTTCGAGGACGGCCTGCTGGTGGTCGATGGCGGCAAGATCAGCGCCCTCGGCCACGCCAGTGATTTGCTGCCGACCCTGCCGGCGGACATCGAAATCGAGCACCACAAAGACGCGCTGATCACCCCAGGCTTCATCGACACCCACATCCACCTGCCACAAACCGGCATGGTCGGTGCCTACGGCGAGCAACTGCTCGACTGGCTGAACACTTACACCTTCCCGTGCGAAAGCCAGTTCGGCGACAAGGCCCACGCCGATGACGTCGCCGACATTTTCATCAAGGAACTGCTACGCAACGGCACCACCACCGCGCTGGTGTTCGGCAGCGTGCATCCGCAGTCGGTGAACTCGTTCTTCGAAGCGGCCGAGAAGCTCGACCTGCGGATGATCGCCGGCAAGGTGATGATGGACCGCAACGCGCCGGACTACCTGACCGACACCGCTGAATCGAGCTACGTCGAAAGCAAGGCGCTGATTGAGCGCTGGCACGGCAAGGGTCGTCTGCACTATGCGGTCACTCCGCGTTTCGCGCCGACCAGCACACCGGAACAACTGACCCTTGCCGGGCAACTGCTGACCGAATACCCGGATCTGTACATGCAGACCCACATCAGCGAGAACCTCAAGGAAATCGAGTGGGTCAAGGAGCTGTTCCCGGAGCGTAAAGGCTACCTCGACGTTTACGATCACTACCAACTGCTCGGCGAGCGCTCGGTATTTGCCCACGGCGTGCACCTGTGCGACGACGAATGCGCGCGACTGGCGGAGACCGGCTCGGCGATCTCGTTCTGCCCGACCTCGAACTTCTTCCTCGGCAGCGGCCTGTTCAACCTGCCGATGGCAGAGAAGCACAAACTGAACGTCGGCCTGGGCACTGACGTCGGCGGCGGCACCAGTTTCTCGCTGCTGCAAACGCTGAACGAAGCGTACAAGGTGATGCAACTGCAAGGTGCGCGACTGAGCCCGTTCAAGTCGCTGTATCTGGCGACACTGGGCGGTGCGCGAGCGCTGCGTCTGGAAGACAAGATCGGCAACCTGCAACCGGGCAGCGACGCTGACTTCCTGGTGCTGGATTACAACGCGACGCCGCTGCTGAGCTACCGCTTGAAGCAGGCCAACAACATTGCCGAGTCGTTGTTTGTGTTGATGACGCTGGGCGATGACCGCACGGTGCAACAGACGTATGCGGCGGGTGCTTTGGTGCATCAGCGCTAAGTTTTTTCCAAGGCATAAAAAATCCCCCGGTAGTGTGCACCCCGGGGGATTTTTGTTGCCTGTCAGATTGCTATCGCTGGCAAGCCAGCTCCCACAGGTTTCTCGATGTATCGCAGATTTGGTGAACCCCACAAATCCCTGTGGGAGCTGGCTTGCCAGCGATTGGGTCGACTCGGTCTAAGTTAGAGCTTGGCCGCTGGACGCCCCGGCTTCTTGGTCTGCAACAAATGCGAGAACACCGCATGCAGATCATCCGACGCACCTTCCTCATCGAGGTTGAGCTTGCTGTCGATGTGATCCATGTGGTGCATCATCAAATTCACCGCCAGCTCACCGTCGCGTTTCTCGATCGCATCGATCAACTGCGTGTGTTCGTCATACGAGCAGTGCGAGCGGTTGCCGCTTTCATACTGGGCAATGATCAGCGAGGTCTGCGAAACCAGACTGCGCTGGAAGCTGATCAGCGGGGCGTTCATCGCCGCTTCCGCTAGTTTCAGGTGGAATTCGCCCGACAGACGAATACCGGCGCCGCGATCGCCACGAGAAAAGCTGTCGCGCTCGTCGTTGACCATCTGGCGCAATTCGGCGATCTGCTCGGCGGTGGCGTGTTGCACCGCCAGCTCGGTGATCGCACGTTCGACCAGACGACGAGCGAGAAACACCTGACGCGCTTCTTCAACGCTCGGGCTGGCGACGACGGCGCCACGGTTCGGCCGCAACAGCACCACGCCTTCATGGGCCAGACGCGAGAGCGCGCGGCGAATGATGGTGCGGCTGACCCCGAAGATTTCCCCCAGCGCTTCTTCGCTCAATTTTGTACCGGGCGCCAGACGCTGTTCGAGGATGGCCTCGAAGATATGCGCGTAGACAATATCGTCCTGGGTTCCGCTGCGGCCGGCTTTGCCTGCTCGCGGTTGTTTCTTGAGGGGTTGCAACTGTTCGTTCATGGGCACTCGAGTCGGGAGAACTGCGGCGAATAGACCGTGACTGTAATACGGCACAGTAGGTCGCTGGCAAGTATCGCGTAAAAAACAGCGCGATTGTACACAATGGAAGGTGGCAACACGACTGTACGGCTGTTTGTGACTTCGGCTGTATTGCAACGATCCGTTACGAATGAGTTTAGGCTTGATCGCAGAATCCGCCGAATGACTGTGATCCCCTGTGGGAGCGAGCCTGCTCGCGAAAGCCATTTCACATTCAATATGAATGTTGACTGACACACCGCTTTCGCGAGCAGGCTCGCTCCCACATGGGTTCTTTGTTGTGGCGGGGATCTCCATTGGTATAAGGAACACCGCCGTCATGAACGACGCCACCCACACTCAACTGCGCCCACTGGCCGATACCTCGCCCTCGGCGATCGTCGCCGGTTTCATCGCGATGATGACCGGCTACACCAGCTCCCTGGTGCTGATGTTCCAGGCCGGGCAAGCCGCGGGCCTGACCAGCGGGCAGATTTCTTCGTGGATCTGGGCGATTTCGATCGGCATGGCGGTGTGTTCGATCGGTCTGTCGCTGCGCTATCGCACGCCGATCACCATCGCCTGGTCGACACCCGGCGCAGCGTTGCTGATCACCAGTCTTGGCGGTGTGAGTTACGGCGAGGCCATTGGCGCCTACATCACCTGCGCCGTGCTGGTGACGATCTGCGGGCTGACCGGCAGTTTCGAACGACTGGTGAAAAAGATTCCGGCCTCGCTCGCAGCGGCATTGCTGGCAGGGATTCTGTTCAAGATTGGCAGCGAAATCTTCGTCGCCGCGCAGCACCGCACCGGGCTGGTGCTGGGGATGTTCTTCACCTATCTAGTGGTCAAGCGCCTGTCGCCGCGTTATGCGGTGCTCGCCGCGCTGCTGATCGGCACCGCGCTATCGGGCTTTATGGGCTTGCTGGATTTCAGCGGTTTTCATCTGGAGGTGGCGACGCCGGTGTGGACCACGCCGCACTTCTCGCTCGCGGCGACGATCAGCATCGGCATTCCATTGTTTGTAGTGGCGATGACCTCGCAGAACATGCCGGGCATCGCCGTCCTGCGCGCCGACGGCTACACCGTCCCGGCATCGCCGCTGATCACCACCACCGGCATCGCCTCGCTGCTGCTGGCGCCGTTCGGCTCCCACGGCATCAACCTGGCGGCGATCAGCGCGGCGATCTGCACCGGGCCGCATGCCCATGAGGATCGCAACAAGCGCTACACCGCGGCGGTGTGGTGCGGGATTTTCTACGGGATTGCCGGGGTGTTCGGCGCCACGTTGGCGGCGTTGTTTGCCGCGCTGCCGAAGGAACTGGTGCTGTCGATTGCTGCGCTGGCGCTGTTTGGTTCGATCATCAATGGTTTAAGCATTGCCATGACCGAGGTGAAGGAACGGGAGGCGGCGTTGATTACCTTTATGGTCACGGCGTCGGGGCTGACGCTGTTTTCCATTGGTTCGGCGTTTTGGGGGATTGTGGCCGGGGTTTTGACTTTATTGATTTTGAATTGGCGTAAAGCTTAAGGTCAAAAGCCCCTCATCGGAACGCCGCCCGCCTACCCCTCTCCCCGGGGGAGAGGGGACTGACCGAGGTGCTTGGAAGAAATACGCCGACGTGGGATACCGAGTTGAACTCAAATTTTGAAAAGCACACAAGTCGGCTCCCTCTCCCTCACTCCCATAGGGAGAGGGGACTGACCGAGGTGTCTGGAAGACATACGCCGACGTGGGATACCGAGTTGAACTCAAATTTTGAAAAGCACACAAGTCGGCTCCCTCTCCCTCACTCCCATAGGGAGAGGGGACTGACCGAGGTGTCTGGAAGACATACGCCGACGTGGGATACCGAGTCGAACTCAGGTGTTGAACAGCTCGCAAATCGGCTCCCTCTCCAGGGGGAGAGGGCTGGGCGGGCGGCGTTCCGATGAGGGGTAGACGCACCACAATACCCAAGCCCAACACCCAAACACCCAAACACCAGACGAAAAAAAACGGCGACCCTCAGGTCGCCGTTTTTTTCAGTATCACTTAGCCGCGTTGATCGGCTTTTCCGGATACCAAACGTCCAGCAACGGGCTGACTTCATACTTGGTCAGCTCGGAGCGGGTTTTCAGCCAGGCTTCAACGGCAGCACGTTGCTCTTCGTTGACCGAGCCACGCTTCTGCAGGCAAACCAGACCGAAGTCGTCGCCGCCAACATAACCCAGACCATTGGCTTCCATGGCTTCTTTGATGAAGGCTTCGAGGAAAGCGTCAATGGCTTCTTCGGACAAGTCTTCTTTGAAGTCCAGGTTCAGTTCGAAACCCAGCTCTTGAAATTCATCAACGCACAGTTTTTTGCGCAGACGCTGGGAACGGTTAGTCGCCATTGGAACAATCCTCATAAGTATTAACGGCCGGCACTTTACCAGTTTAAGCCGTCGATTGCCCGCCTCTCTGGCCCCTGAAGCAGACCGCCTGTAAAAAAATAACGTATTGGCCGGCCCAGACAAGGCACAAGCTGTAACACCTTGGGGCATAATGCCGACACTTTCATGACCGCTGAGGGCTTTTTCATCCATGTCCTCGTTATTTTCCCCTCGACTGTAGGGTTTTATTTCATATGATCAAATCGTTGCGTCCACTGTTACTGGCCGGCCTTCTTCTGCCTCTGGCCCTGCCTGTTTCTGCTGCCACCATCAATACTTCCCTGACCCCCAACGTTGAAAAAGCCCTCAAGGCGAGCAAATTGCAGCCCAGCGCCCTGTCGTTGGTGATGGTGCCGCTGGATGGCCCGGGCACGCCGACCGTGTTCAACGCCGACGTGTCGGTCAACCCGGCCTCGACGATGAAACTGGTGACCACTTACGCGGCACTGGAAATGCTCGGCCCCAATCATCAGTGGAAAACCGAGTTCTACACCGACGGTGACCTCAATGGCGGCATCCTCAACGGCAACCTCTACCTCAAGGGTGGCGGTGATCCAAAGCTGAACATGGAAAAACTCTGGCTGCTGATGCGCGACCTGCGCGCCAACGGCGTGACCCAGATCACGGGCGACCTGATCCTCGACCGCAACTTCTTCGTGCAGCCGCAACTGCCGGAATTCAACGATGACGGCAATGACGAGAACAAACCGTTCCTGGTCAAACCCGACTCGTTGCTGGTCAACCTCAAAGCCCTGCGTTTCGTCGCCCGTAACGATAATGGCCGGGTGCTGATTTCGGTTGAACCGCCGATTGCCAGCATCCACATCGCCAACACCGTCAAAGCCCTGCCCTCCAAGCAATGCGCCGGCGGCGTGCGCTACAACCCGGTGCCAGAGGCGGATGGCAGCGTGACCGTGACCGTGGCCGGCCAGTTGGGCGAAGGTTGCAGCTCGCAGACCTACCTGTCGCTGCTCGACCACGCGACCTACACCGCCGGCGCCGTGCGCGCGATCTGGAAGGAACTGGGCGGCAGCATTCAGGGCAAGGATCGTCTGGCCTCGACTCCGGGCAACGCCAAACTGCTCGCGCGTGCCTACTCCCCGGATCTGGCGGAAATCATCCGCGACATCAACAAATACAGTAACAACACCATGGCTCAGCAACTGTTCCTCAGCCTGGGGCAGAAATTCCGCAACGACGCCGACGGTGATGACGCCAAGGCTGCGCAACGCGTAGTGCGCCAGTGGCTGGCGAAGAAAGGCATCACCGCGCCGCATCTGGTGATGGAGAACGGCTCCGGGCTTTCCCGCGCCGAACGCGTCAGCGCCCGTGAAATGGCGGGCATGCTGCAAGCGGCGTGGCACAGCCCGTATGCCGCTGAATACATCAGCTCGCTGCCGATTGCCGGCACCGACGGCACCATGCGCAAACGCCTGAAGACCACGGCAATGCGCGGCGAAGCCCACGTCAAGACCGGTACTTTGAACACTGTGCGGGCGATTGCCGGTTTCAGCCGTGATGTAAATGGCAATACCTGGGCGGTAGTGGCGATTCTGAACGACAAGGCACCGTTTGGGGCGTCGTCGGTGCTGGATCAGGTGCTGCTGGATCTGTACAAGCAGCCGAAACTGCCGCAGACCGCTTCGGTGCTGTAACGCCGTTCAGGCAACACCACAAACCCCTGTGGGAGCTGGCTTGCCAGCGATTGCGGAATGTCAGTCACTGAATATGCTGACTGAAATGACGCTATCGCTGGCAAGCCAGCTCCCACAGGGGCTGCGGTGTATTGAAGTCAGCTCATCTGTTCGACACGATCGCGCCCGCGCTGCTTCGCCATATACACACCCGAATCCGCCCTGAGCAACAGCGCATCTGCGCCCTCCCCCGATCGCCAACTGGCGATACCGAAGCTCGCGGTCACCACGCCAACCACATCCACCGGCGCGCCACGCAAACCCTGCCACAGTTCGACCGCCAGCATGTACGCGTGCTCACCATCGATGTCCGGGCACAACACCATGAATTCCTCGCCGCCCAAACGGCAGAACACATCGGTACGCCGCAAACGATGGCCGATCCGCTCGCACACCGCCTGCAGCACTCGGTCGCCGACGGCATGCCCGTATTGATCGTTGATGCGTTTGAAGTGGTCGATGTCGAGCATGATCACCGACAGCTCGCCGCCACCGCGCTCGACCCGGGCCATTTCCGTGGTCAGGCGTTCCTGAAAGTAGCGGCGGTTATGGATGCCGGTCAGCGAGTCGGTCACCGACAGCGCGCGCAGTTCTTCTTCCACGCGTTTCAGGTCGGAAATGTCCGAGATATAGCCGTGCCACAGCACGCCGCCGCCCGGCAGTTCTTCCGGCGTCGCCTCGCCGCGCACCCAGCGCAGGCCGCGTTCGGGCAGTTGCACGCGGTATTCCTCGCGCCACGGACTGAGGCTGTCGGCCGAAGCGCGAATCGAAGAGCGCACGCGGGTAACGTCCTGTGGATGAATACGCGTGAAGATCGCCTCGGCGTTGAACAGCAGGACGTCTGGCTCCAGCTCGTAGATATCGCGGATGCCGTCGCTGGCGTAGATCACACTGAAGCGTCCGTCGAATTCCATCTTGAATTGATAGATGCCACCGGGCACGTGGGCGCTGAGTTTCTTCAGCAACACATCCCGCGCCGCCAGCACCTCGTGCACGCGCTTGCGCTCGGTGATGTCGATGCAGATCGCCAGATGCCCGACCCATAAACCCTGCTCATCCAGGACTGGCGTGGCGAGCATGTTCACTGGCAAATGACTGCCATCGCTGCGCACCAGCGTCCACTCGCGGGCCTCGTGACCGCCGACTTCGCCGCCCTCGACCAGCATCGCGTGGCAGGTCGGAATGGTTTTGCCGTAGCGCGCACTCAATTCGGCGGCGCGGGCCGTCAGCTCGCGGGGCAGGTGCAGGTTTTCCAGGGTCATGTGACCGACGACTTCGGCGCTGCTGTAACCGAGCATTTGCTCGGCGCCGGGGTTGAAGGTGTTGATCACGCCGCGCAAGTCGGTGGCGATGATCGCCACTTGCGTCGCCGCATTGAGCACGCCGCGCAATTGCCCGTGGGTGCCACGCAGCTCCTGTTCGCTGGCATGCAACTCCTGCGTGCGCAGCTCGACCATGCGCAAGGCACGCTGGCGCTGACTGACCAGCACGTAGAGCAAGGCGCTGAGCAGCAGACTGAGCAAGCCACCCAGAATGATCACGCTGCCGACCGACGAATGGTTGGCCTGAGCAAACGCATCGCTCGGCAGAATATCGACCTGATAATCATGATCTGCCATGCGCACCAGGCGCGTCGCGGACAGGTCGCTCGGTGCCGGCTCATTGGTCGACTCGAACAACACTTCGTGCTGATCATTGGTCGACAGATCGAGAATGCGTACCGACAGATAGTCATGGAAGGCGTCCGGTAAACCGTCGGCCAGTAACTGACGCATGCTGATCACCGCCATCACGTAACCAAACGACTGCCGCTCGCCATTACGACTCACTGGCGCCACCAGCAGCACACCGCGTGCATAGGACGGCTCGATACTGACCAGATGCATCGGTTGCGACACCGCCAGACCGCCAAGCTTGTCGGCACGCTGCAGGGTGTCGCGGCGCAACGGCTGCGCCAGCAAGTCATACCCCAACGGTGAACCGAGCCGACTTTGCGTCTGACTGTAGAGCACTGGCACGTAGGCATCGCGCACGCCGGCCAGTTGCAGCTCGCCCTGTGCATTCAGCTCACGGATCGTGAAGTGGGTCAGGCCTTCGTCGCGCACGCGCTGCTCGAATGCAGCGCGCTCGGCACCACTGACCTTGAGGGCAAACGAATAGGCCTGGGTACGCATCAATAAGGGGTGGGTGTAACCGTCGAATTCGGCGCGGGACACCGATTCGGAGTTGGCGAAGAAGCGGCGCAGGCCGTCGAGGCGTTGTTCCTGATCCTGAAAGCGTTCTTCGATGCGGGTGTAACGTTCGTTGGCCAGCAGTTGAAAACGCTGACGGGTTTGTTGCTGGAACTGATTGAGGGTGGCCCAGGCGAGCAGCCCCGTGAGAATCCCGCCGGCGAGCAATACCAGTAGCGCGACCAGCCAGGCCGAGACGTCTTCACTGATGAAACCCAGAATCTTTGGGCGCACGGGGTGCAACGACATAAAGACAACTCACTACGCCAGCATTTACGGGAAAACCCCATTGACCGTGTGTGAGTTATAGCTATTAGCCACTAATTTAGCTAGCGCGGGCAGATCCACGGAGCCTTTAAAAATCAAGGCTCTGTGGATCCAATTGCGCAAAGCGTCAACGAGCCGTGATTTTCCAGGCGCGGTGGATCTTGGTGTTACGGGCAAAATCCGGGTCGATGGTCTGCGCGCTGATTTCCTCAACCGCGTAACGCTCGGCGAGGTTTTCTTCCAACTGGAACTTGCGGAAGTTGTTGGAGAAATACAGCACACCGCCGGGCGCCAGACGGGCCATGGCCAGGTCGATCAACTGCACCTGATCACGTTGCACGTCGAAGATGCCTTCCATGCGCTTGGAGTTGGAGAAGGTCGGCGGATCGATGAAGATCAGGTCGTACTCGTCACGGCTGCTTTCCAGCCAAGCCATCACATCGCCCTGCTCCAGACGGTTCTTGTCCGAGAAGCCGTTCAGCGACAGGTTGCGACGTGCCCAGTCGAGGTAGGTTTTCGACAGATCGACGCTGGTGGTGCTGCGCGCACCACCCTTGGCCGCATGCACGCTGGCGGTCGCGGTGTAGCAGAACAGATTGAGGAAGCGCTTGCCGGCGGCCTCTTTCTGAATGCGCATGCGCATCGGGCGGTGATCGAGGAACAGGCCGGTGTCGAGGTAGTCGGTGAGGTTGACCAGCAACTTCACGCCGCCCTCGCTGACTTCATTGAACTTGCCTTGCGCAGCCTGACGCTCGTACTGCTTGGTGCCGCTCTGGCGCTCGCGACGCTTGACCACCACGCGGCTCTTGTCGACGTTCAGCGCCTGCGGGATCGCTGCCAGTGCATCGAACATCCGTGCCGAGGCTTTTTCCGGATCGATGGACTTCGGCGCGGCGTATTCCTGGACGTGCACCCAATCGTGGTACAGGTCGATCGCCATCGCGTACTCAGGCATGTCGGCATCGTAGACGCGGTAGCAATCAATGCCTTCGCGCTTGACCCACTTGCCCATGGCCTTGAGGTTCTTTTGCAGACGGTTGGCAAACATCTGCCCGCCTTCGCTCAAGCGCGGCTGCTCGATCACTGGTGCCGGGGCTGGCGTCGGTTTGATCGGGTTACCGTTCTTGTTGAACTTGCGCTCTTGCGGTTCGTCCGGGGTCTGATCGTAAGCCGCTTGCTCGCGCTCGGCCTGACGCTGTTCCGGGGTGCGACGCTCGCCGGTGACGAACTGATCCGGCAGCACTTTGATCAACAGCAGTTTGCACGGCAACGCGCCGTTCCAGAACGAATACTGTTTGTGGCTGCGGATGCCCATGCGCTTGCCCAGATCCGGCGCGCCGGTGAACACCGCCGCTTCCCAGTTCAGGCAAGCCTGACGCAGACGCTCGCCGAGGTTCTGGTAGAGGTACAACAGGCTGGCTTCGTCACCGAGACGCTCGCCGTACGGCGGGTTGCAGATGACCAGACCTTTCTGGTTCTGATCCGGACGCGGCTCGAAGGTCGCGACTTCGCCCTGGTAGATCTTGATCCACTCGCTCAGGCCGGCACGCTCAACGTTGTTGCGGCCCGGCTGAATCAGACGTGGATCAGCTTCGTAGCCACGAATCCACAACGGTGGCTTGGCCAGACCGGCAGCGGCACGTTCAACGGCTTCTTCATGGAGTTTTTTCCACATCGCCGGGACGTGACCTAGCCAGGCGGTGAAGCCCCACTGCTCACGACGCAGGTTCGGCGCCATGTCGGCGGCGATCATGCCGGCTTCGACGAGGAACGTACCGACACCGCACATCGGGTCAGCCAGCGCGCCGCCTTCAGCGGCGATACGTGGCCAGCCGGAACGGATCAGGATCGCCGCCGCGAGGTTTTCCTTCAGCGGTGCAGCGCCCTGCTGCAAGCGATAGCCGCGCTGGTGCAGGCTGTGGCCGGACAGATCAAGGGAAAGAATCGCTTCGCCGCGATCCAGACGCAGGTGAATGCGCAGGTCCGGGTTGAGCTTGTCGATCGACGGACGGTCGCCCTGTGGGGTGCGCAGTTTGTCGACGATGGCGTCTTTGACTTTCAAGGCGCCGAAATGGGTGTTGTCGATGCCGGAACCGTGACCGCTGAATTCAACAGCCAGGGTGCCATCGCTGAGCATGTGATCCTGCCAGTCGATGTCGAGCACGCCGTGGTAGAGGTCTTCAGCGTCTTTCATCGGGAAGCGCTTGAGCACCAGCAACACGCGGTTGGCCAGACGCGACCAGAGGCACAGGCGATAAGCGGTTTCCATGGTCGCCATGCCACGCACGGCGGAAGTGTGCTCGCGCGCTTCTTCAAGGCCAAGCCCGACGGCTTCCTCGATGAGCAGGCCTTCAAGGCCTTTAGGGGAAGTGAGGAAGAGTTCGAAACGGTCGGACATGGTATTTCCAGAGCCTTTGGCTAGTGAATCGGCAACGCATTGCCGATCCGGTTTTCAATCAGGCGCTTTTCTAAAAGAACGCCCGCGTGGCACGAAGGTGTGCCGTTCCATCCCCGCTGCTCGGGTTAAAAGAGCTTAGATGCCGGGACAGATAAAAAAGTTGATGAAACAAAAAGTCTTAAAGCGACCCTTCGTCGCTTTATACCCCAGCGCAAACGTGGGTCATTCTCACTAAAGAATTAACCCCATCATCCAGCGCGAGGCCGATCATACCGGGGTTTGCTGAAAAACCGTGCATGAAACCCGTCGTTACTTATGGCTGTAGCACTAATTTCGTTACGTCCTTATGACAAAACGATCATTCCCTCGGTGTGACTCATTGGTTAGAACTGAACACAGGTTGACGTCGCAACGGCGTCAACACCTTGGCTCGCCACGCCGGCAGCGAGCCGCACCATGGCAGGTTTCTTCTGCCAGACCTCAGTTGAGGTCAACGCGACACAAAACAGTCAACAAGTGAGGGAAACACCCTATGAGAAGACTTAAGCGTGATCCGTTGGAAAGAGCATTTTTGCGCGGATATCAATATGGCGTTGGTGGCAAATCCCGTGAGCTTTGCCCATTTACTCTACCGTCGGTACGCCAAGCCTGGATTAACGGCTGGCGAGAAGGACGCGGCGACAACTGGGACGGTATGACCGGCACTGCGGGAATCCACAGACTCAACGAACTTCACGCCGTCGGCTGACACAGGGCATTAATTCCGACACGACAATCTGAATTTGTAACGACTTACCATGCACGTCCTTCCCGGACGGCGGGCTCCGGCCCAGGGGCTCCTTCGAGGAGCCCTTTTTTATGCCGGAAAACTCATTTTTTGTGCTGGAACACGAAACCTGTGGGAGCGAGCCTGCTCGCGAAGGTGCCAGTTCAGTCAATATTTCTGTGACTGACACGCCGCTTTCGCGAGCAGGCTCGCTCCCACAAGAGATCAGCGCAGGGCGGCGATTGCGTCTACCGATTCACGGATCAGCGCCGGGCCTTTATAGATGAAGCCAGAGTAGATCTGCACCAGGCTCGCACCCGCCAGAATCTTCTCAGCCGCATGTTTGCCTTCAGTAATCCCGCCCGCCGCAATGATCGGCAACCGACCCGCCAACTCACCCGCCAGCACCTTCACGGTGTTCGTGCTCTTCTCCCGCACTGGCGCGCCCGACAAGCCACCCGCCTCGTCGCCATGCTCCATGCCTTCGACACCAACACGGCTGAGGGTGGTGTTGGTCGCGATCACCGCGTCCATGCCGGTTTCGATCAGCGCCTGAGCAACCTGCGCGGTTTCTTCATCGGTCATGTCCGGCGCGATCTTGATCGCCAGCGGCACATGTTTGCCGTGACGCAACGCCAGTTCGGCGCGGCGTGTGGCCAGATCGGCGAGCAACTGCTTCAGCGAATCACCAAACTGCAGGCTGCGCAGGCCCGGGGTGTTCGGCGAGCTGACGTTGACCGTCACATAGCTGGCGTGGGCGTAAACCTTGTCAAGGCAGATCAGGTAATCGTCGACCGCGCGCTCGACCGGCGTATCGAAGTTCTTGCCGATGTTGATGCCCAGCACGCCTTTGTACTTAGCGGCGGCAACGCGCGCCAAAAGGTTATCGACACCGAGGTTGTTGAAACCCATGCGGTTGATGATTGCTTCGGCTTCCGGCAGGCGGAAGATCCGTGGCTTCGGATTGCCCGGCTGCGGGCGTGGGGTCACGGTGCCGATTTCGACAAAACCGAAACCCAGTTGCGCGAAGCCATCGATGGCCGCGCCGTTCTTGTCCAGACCGGCCGCCAGACCCACCGGGTTCGGAAACTCGAGGCCCATGACCGTCACCGGCTTCTTTGCCGGCGCCTTGCACAGCAAGCCGTTGAGGCCCAAACGCCCACCCGCGCCGATCAGATCCAGCGACAGATCGTGGGAGGTTTCCGGGGAAAGTTTGAACAACAGCTGACGGGCCAGGGTGTACATGGGCGGCGATGACTCGGGCGGCGAAAAGAGGCGGCGATTATAGCCGGGCATCGACCTGCGGCGCGAGGCGCACGCGCAAATCGCTGGCACTGGCATATGCCTTGCACCCTCCTTGCCATCAGCGCGCCGGCCAATGACGGCCGGCGGGCAAGGACAATGGCGTCGTTCCGGGTTTTGCCTGCGCAAAGTCCGTGGCGGCGCTTTTTTTTCGAGGTACGTTGGATGAATGAACCTTCGGTAGGGCCACTGGCCTGGGTCAATGGCAGCGATGCTCCGGAAAAGACTGCGATCGACCTCGGTTTCATGGCCCTGAGCGATTGCGCCTCGGTCGTCGTCGCCGCCACACAGGGCTTCGCTCAGCCCTATGGACTGACCCTGAACCTCAAACGCCAAAGTTCCTGGGCCAGTTTGCGCGACAAACTGGTCAGCGGCGAACTGGATGCCGCGCACAGTCTGTATGGCCTGATTTACGCCGTGCATCTGGGCATCGGCGGTGTTGCCCCGACCGACATGGCCGTGTTGATGGGCCTCAACCAGAACGGCCAGAGCCTTAACCTGTCTCACGGCTTGCAGAACCTCGGCGTGACCAGTCCTGAAGCGCTGGACCGCCATGTGCACCAAAGCCGCGCAAAACTCACCTTCGCCCAGACCTTTCCTACCGGCACTCACGCCATGTGGCTGTATTACTGGCTGGCGAGCCAGGGCATTCATCCATTGCAGGACGTCGACAGTGTGGTGGTGCCGCCGCCGCAAATGGTCGCGCACCTGCAAGCCGGGCGTATCGACGGCTTTTGCGTCGGCGAGCCTTGGGCGGCCAGCGCGGTGCAGCAGGATCTCGGTTTTACCTTGGCCACCAGCCAGACCATCTGGCCCAATCACCCGGAAAAAGTCCTCGGTTGCACGCGTGAGTTTGTCGAGCAATACCCGAACACTGCGCGGGCGTTGGTGATGGCGATTCTTGAAGCCAGCCGTTTCATCGAAGAAAGCCCGGAAAATCGTCGCAGCACCGCGCAATTGCTCAGTGCGTCGGAGTATCTGGACGCGCCGCTTGCGTGCATCGAACCGCGTTTTCTCGGCGACTATTCGGATGGGCTGGGCAATCGTTGGCAGGATCCTCATGCGCTGCGCTTTCACGGCAATGGCGAAGTGAATTTGCCGTACTTGTCCGATGGCATGTGGTTCATGACCCAGTTCCGTCGCTGGGGTTTGCTGCGCGAAGACCCGGATTACCTCGCTGTCGCCCGTCAGGTTCAGCAACTCGATCTATATCGCGACGCCGCTACTGAGGTCGGTGTTGCCGCATGGGGCACCGACATGCGCAGCAGTCAGTTGCTCGACGGCAAAGTCTGGGACGGCAGCAATCCCGCCGGTTATGCGCGCAGCTTCAAGCTGCACGCGATGAGCGACGACGCTCCCCTTCTCGCCCGCCGCTGACAGGAGACCGCGAACATGTTGCGCATTCTGTTGATCAACGACACGGCGAAAAAAGTCGGGCGCCTGAAAGCGGCACTGACTGAAGCCGGTTTCGAAGTCATCGACGAATCCGGCCTGACCATCGATCTGCCCGCGCGCGTCGAAACGGTGCGTCCGGACGTGATCCTGATCGATACCGAGTCACCGAGCCGCGATGTCATGGAACAAGTGGTGCTGGTCAGCCGCGACCAGCCACGGCCAATCGTGATGTTTACCGACGAGCATGATCCGGGTGTGATGCGCCAAGCAATCAAGTCTGGGGTCAGCGCCTACATCGTCGAAGGTATTCACGCACAGCGTCTGCAGCCGATTCTCGATGTGGCGATGGCGCGATTCGAGAGTGATCAGGCGTTGCGTGCGCAGTTGCAGGCGCGAGATCAGCAATTGGCTGAGCGCAAACGCATTGAACTGGCCAAGGGATTGTTGATGAAGATGAAGGATTGCAATGAGGAAGAGGCTTATACCTTGATGCGGCGCCAGGCGATGAGCCGGCAGCAGAGGCTGATTCAGGTGGCGGAGCAGATTATTGCGATGAGTGAGTTGCTTGGCTGAAAACTTTGGTTGCTTGAGAAGCCCCTCACCCTAGCCCTCCCGAAACGTCGGACCGCCCGGAGGGAGAGGGGACCGACCGGGGGATGCTCACGAACCACGCCGACCTGTGATCTCTGCTGTGAATCCATAATCGACACGGTCTTTCAGGTCGATGTTTGGCGCAAGACACCTCGGTCAGTCCCCTCTCCCCCTGGGCGGTCCGACGTTTCGGGAGGGCTAGGGTGAGGGGCTTTTGATTTTCCGGCTGTTGGCACAAATCTCGCTATGTAAAACGCACAGGTAACCAACGGCGGTTGCCCCACCCACGACAAAGACGTCGCTCACCCGTTCGCCCAACCGGCGCATCAGGGAGCGGCGTTTTTGCGTTTTGGCCCCACAGACCGGGGCCGGTGGTGCGGCCGTGGCGGCGCCCCACCTGCTGTTGCATGACTCCTTTCGAGACTCTTTTCAGCTGAGGTGCGCGATGAATTCAAGCTTCTGGAAATCCGGCCACACCCCGACCCTGTTCGCGGCCTTCCTCTATTTCGACCTGAGTTTCATGGTCTGGTACCTGCTCGGCCCGCTGGCGGTGCAGATCGCCGCCGACCTGCACCTGACCACGCAACAACGCGGCCTCGTCGTCGCCACGCCGATCCTCGCCGGTGCCGTACTGCGCTTCATCATGGGCATGCTCGCCGATCGGCTGTCACCGAAAACTGCTGGGCTCATCGGTCAGGTCATCGTGATTTGCGCGCTGTTCGGTGCCTGGAACATCGGCATTCATAGCTACGAGCAGGCGCTGATCCTCGGCCTGTTCCTCGGCATGGCCGGCGCCTCGTTCGCCGTCGCCCTGCCGCTGGCGTCGCAATGGTATCCACCACAGCATCAAGGCAAAGCCATGGGCATTGCCGGTGCGGGCAACTCCGGCACTGTCTTCGCCGCGCTGCTGGCACCGGTGCTCGCCGCCGCGTTCGGCTGGAGCAATGTCTTCGGTTTCGCCCTGATCCCATTGATCCTGACGCTGGTGCTGTTTGCCTGGCTGGCGAAAAACGCGCCACAACGGCCGAAAGCCAAAGCCATGGCTGACTACTTCAAGGCGCTGGGCGACCGTGACAGCTGGTGGTTCATGTTTTTTTACAGCGTCACCTTCGGCGGCTTCATCGGCCTGGCCAGCGCCCTGCCCGGTTACTTCAACGATCAGTACGGCTTGAGCCCGGTGACTGCCGGTTACTACACCGCCGCCTGCGTGTTCGGTGGAAGTCTGATGCGACCACTGGGTGGCGCGCTGGCTGACCGTTTCGGTGGCATCCGCACGTTGCTGGCGATGTACACGGTGGCCGCCATTTGTATTGCTGCAGTGGGTTTCAACCTGCCAAGTTCCTACGCGGCGTTGGCACTTTTCGTCTGCACCATGCTCGGTTTAGGGGCAGGCAATGGCGCAGTTTTCCAACTGGTGCCGCAGCGTTTTCGTCTGGAGATCGGGGTCATGACCGGGCTGATCGGCATGGCCGGCGGCATCGGCGGTTTTGCCTTGGCTGCCGGCATGGGCGCGATCAAACAGAGCACCGGCAGCTATCAACTGGCCCTGTGGTTGTTCGCCAGCCTCGGCGTGTTGGCATGGTTTGGCCTGCACGGCGTCAAGCGTCGCTGGAGAACCACCTGGGGTTCGGCAGCCGTGACGGCGGCGCGGGTCTGAGCCGTCGATGGCCCTGCAACTGAGTTTTGCCGAAGCCAGCGCCACCGGTCCGCGCGCGGAGAATCAGGACGCCTTGCGCCTGGTCACGCCCGCTCCGGCACTGGCGGCTAGCAAAGGTTACCTGTTCGCCATCGCCGACGGTGTCAGCCAGTGCGCCGATGGCGGACTCGCCGCCCGTTCGACGTTGCAGGCCTTGGCGCTGGACTACTACGCCACACCGGAAACCTGGAGCGTGGCACAAGCGCTGGATCGCCTGCTGCTCGCGCAGAATCGCTGGTTGCAGGCCAATGGCGGTGGTCAGCCGTTGCTCACCACCGTCAGCGCTTTGGTCATGCGCGGTCGGCGCTTCACCCTCGCCCACGTCGGCGATTGTCGGGTGTATCGCTGGCACGCCGACGACTTGCAGCGAATCTCTGAGGATCACGTCTGGGAACAGCAAGGCATGCACCATGTGCTCAAGCGTGCGCTGGGGCTGGATCAGCATCTGGTGCTGGATTTTCTCGACGGCGAACTGCGTGAAGGCGAAAGCTTTGTGCTGCTCAGCGACGGTGTCTGGTCGACGCTGGGCGATACCGCCATTGCGGCGATTCTGCGTGATCAACCGGATCTGCACAGTGCCGCACAGACACTGGTCAACGCTGCGCATCTGGCGGGGAGTCAGGACAATGCCAGTGCATTGCTGGTGCGGGTCGATGCTGTCGGTGAGACGAGTATCGGCGATGCACTGATTCATCTGCAGCAATGGCCACTGCCTCCAGCGCTGAAATCCGGGCAGCACTTTGAAGGCTGGCAGATGCAAGAGATTGTTGCTCAGAGTCAGCAATCGCTGCTTTATCGAGTGCTGGATGGGCAAGGTCAGAGGTGGTTGCTGAAAACCCTGCCCACGCGTTCGGCTGATGATTCCTACGCCGGGCAAGCGCTGTTGTCTGAAGAATGGTTCCTGAAACGTGTGGCAGGGCGGCATTTTCCTGAAGTCCATGCGTGCAGCCAGCGTCAGCATTTGTACTACGTGATGCGTGAATATTCCGGGACGACGCTGGCGCAGATTTTTCAACAAAATGGGCCTTTACCCTTGGCGCAATGGCAGGACATCGCCGAGCGCCTGTTGCGCTCGGTCGGGCTGCTGCATCGGCGGCAGATTCTGCACCGCGACATCAAACCGGAAAACCTGCATTGGAGTGATGACGGCGAACTGCGTCTGCTGGATTTTGGCCTGGCTTATTGCCCGGGATTGTCCGAAGACGCGCCGTCGACCTTACCGGGGACGCCAAGCTACATCGCCCCGGAAGCGTTTCGCGGGGATTCACCGAGTGCGCAGCAGGATTTGTATGCGGTCGGTGTGACCTTGTATTTCCTGCTGACCGGGCATTTCCCCTATGGCGAGATCGAAGCCTTTCAGCGGCCGCGCTTTGGTCTGCCAGTGAGCGCCAACCGTTATCGACCGGATCTGCCGGAATGGCTGGCGCAGAGTCTGGAGCGTGGTGTGGCGACTGATCCGCAGCAGCGCTTTGAAACGGCTGAAGAGTGGTTGCTGGTGCTGGAACAGGGCGAGCGGCGGAGTTTGAGTGTGCGGCCCAGACCTTTAT
This sequence comes from Pseudomonas sp. VD-NE ins, assembly GCF_031882575.1. Taxonomy (NCBI): domain Bacteria; kingdom Pseudomonadati; phylum Pseudomonadota; class Gammaproteobacteria; order Pseudomonadales; family Pseudomonadaceae; genus Pseudomonas; species Pseudomonas sp. VD-NE ins. The sequence goes on along the minus strand of NZ_CP134772.1, from coordinate 2,106,076 downwards.
TGGAGCGTGAGCCGTTGAAGGTCTGGCGGACGATGGCGTTGGTGGCGTTGCTGGGGAATCTGGTGCTGCTGACTTTGTTGTTTCACAGTTGAACCGCGTCGCGCCATTCGCGAGCAAGCTTGCTCCCATAAGGGATTCGTGTCGTTCGCAAATCCCCTGTGGGAGCGAGCTTGCTCGCGAAGGCGCCCGCCCAGTCACCACAAATTCAACTGCCTGCATGCCCCACGAACGAGCAACCCGCTTCGATTCAGTGCAAAAAATCACCCTCAAAAACGGCTAAACCCCAATAAACTCGCTACCGCCCCCACTTGGCACAACCACTGCATTACCCCATCCAACACACACATAAAGCCCAACCTTCAACGACGAAGGCTGCGCTTCCCGAGAGAACGGGACCAGGACAAAGGCGTCCTCGCTAGGCAACTAGCGGGACGCCTTTTTTTGTTTGCGCAAAATTTCTCGAGCAAGGCCTGACTGCCCACAAGAGGCCAGCCGCAGCTCCCCGGAGAACCTGATGAAAAAACTCAAACTGGTGATGATCGGCAATGGCATGGCCGGGGTCCGCACCCTCGAAGAACTGCTCAAGCTGAGCAACGAGCTGTACGACATCACGGTCTTCGGCGCCGAACCGCACACCAACTACAACCGTATCCTGCTGTCACCGGTGCTGGCCGGTGAGCAGACCTTCGAAGAAATCGTGCTCAACGATCTCGACTGGTACCTGGAAAATAACATCAAGTTACTGCTCAACCGCAAAGTGGTGGAGATCGACCGGGTCAAACGCCGGGTGATCGCCGAGGACGGCACTGAAGCCGAATACGATCGCCTGCTGATCGCCACCGGCTCGACACCGTTTATCCTGCCGATCCCCGGCAACTCCCTGCACGGCGTGATCGGTTACCGCGACATCGCCGACACCCAGGCCATGATCGACACCGCCAAAACCCACAAACACGCGGTGGTCATCGGTGGCGGTCTGCTCGGTCTCGAAGCCGCCAATGGCCTGATGTTGCGCGGCATGCACGTCACCGTGGTGCATATCGGCGAATGGCTGCTGGAACGGCAACTGGACAAAACCAGCGGCCAACTGCTGCAAAGCGCCCTCGAATCCCGTGGCCTGCATTTCCGTCTGTGCGAACAGACCCAGGCCCTGCACGACGCCGGCAATGGCCGGGTTGGCTCGGTGCAATTCAAGAACGGCGACATCATTCCCGCTGATCTGGTGGTGATGGCGGCCGGCATTCGCCCCAACACCGAACTGGCGGAAAAGGCCGGCATCCCGTGCAATCGCGGGATTCTGGTCAACGACACCCTGCAAACCTACGACCCGCGTATTTATGCCATCGGCGAGTGCGCCAGCCATCGCGGAATTGCCTACGGTCTGGTCGCGCCGCTGTTCGAACAGGCCAAAGTTTGCGCCAACCACCTCGCACAATTGGGCTTCGCCCGTTATCAAGGCTCAGTGACCTCGACCAAATTGAAAGTCACCGGCATCGACCTGTTTTCCGCCGGCGACTTCATGGGCGGCGAAGGCACCGAGACCATCACCCTCTCCGACCCGATTGGCGGCGTGTACAAAAAACTGGTGATCAAGGATGACGTGCTGGTCGGCGCCTGTCTGTACGGCGATACGGCAGATGGCGGTTGGTATTTCCGGCAGATTCGTGAGAATCACGACATTCGGCAGATCCGCGATCACCTGATGTTCGGCGGCTCTTCATCTATGGAGCAGGCCTTGGGCGACGTAGGACATCAAGGCCAGGACAAAGCCATGGTCATGGCCGACACCGCCGAAGTCTGCGGCTGCAACGGTGTGTGCAAAGGCACTATCGTCAAAGCCATTCAGGAACACGGCCTGTTCAGCGTCGATGAGGTGAAGAAACACACCAAGGCCGCCAGCTCCTGCGGCTCGTGCGCCGGGCTGGTCGAACAGATACTGATCAACACCGTCGGCGGCGCGGCGGACGTCAAACCGAAGAGCGAAAAAGCCATCTGCGGCTGCAGCGATCTCAACCATGGGCAGATCCGCCAAGCCATCCGCGAGCAACATCTGCTGACCATCGCCGGCACCATGAGCTACCTCAACTGGCGCACGCCGAACGGTTGCGCAACGTGCCGCCCAGCCCTCAACTATTACCTGATTTCGACCTGGCCCGGCGAAGCCAAGGACGACCCGCAATCGCGCCTGATCAACGAACGCGCGCACGCCAACATCCAGAAGGACGGCACGTATTCGGTGGTGCCACGGATGTGGGGTGGTGTGACCAACCCGTCGGAACTGCGGCGAATTGCCGACGTGGCCGACAAGTACAACGTGCCGATGGTCAAGGTCACCGGCGGTCAGCGCATCGACTTGCTCGGCATCAAGAAGCAGGACTTGCCCGGCGTCTGGAAGGACCTCGACATGCCGTCCGGGCATGCCTACGGCAAATCCATCCGCACCGTAAAAACCTGCGTCGGCAGTGAGTTCTGCCGCTTCGGCACGCAAAACTCGACACAACTGGGCATCGAACTTGAGCACGACCTGTTCAACATGTGGTCGCCGCACAAAGTGAAACTCGCTGTCTCCGGATGCCCACGCAACTGCTCGGAAGCGGGGATCAAAGACGTAGGAATCATCGGCGTCGACTCCGGCTGGGAGATGTACATCGGCGGCAACGGTGGGATCAAAACCGAAGTCGCCGAGTTCTTCGTCAAGCTGAAAACCGCCGAAGAAGTCCGCGAATACAACGGCGCCTTCCTGCAGCTGTATCGCGAAGAAGCCTTCTACCTCGAACGCACCGTGCACTACCTGCAACGGGTCGGCATGGAACACATCAAAAAAGCCGTGCTGGAAGACCCGGAGCGCCGCAAAGCCCTGAACGAGCGCCTGCAATTCTCCCTGTCGTTCGAACAAGACCCGTGGAAAGAACGTCTGGCGCAGCCGCAATTGAAGAAAGAATTCGACGTAATCCCTGTGAAAAATCTGGAGGTGCCAGCATGAACTGGCTGGATATCTGTGCCCTCGACGAGATCAACGCCCTCGGTTCGCGGATCATTGCCGGACCGAAAGGTGACATCGCGATTTTTCGTACGAGCGACGACGAAGTTTTCGCCCTCGACGACCGCTGCCCGCACAAGGGCGGGCCATTATCGCAAGGTTTGATCTACGGCAAACGTGTGGCCTGTCCGTTGCACAACTGGCAGATCGATCTCGAATCTGGCGAAGCTCAGGCGCCGGACATCGGTTGCGCGCACCATCATCCGGCGCGGGTCGAAAACGGTCGTGTGCAACTGGCCCTGCGGGACGCCATCTGATGAACCGCCAGACGACCGCCTCGACCTGCTGTTATTGCGGGGTCGGCTGCGGCGTGCTGATTGAGCATGACGGCGAGCGCATCCTCGGCGTCAGTGGCGATCCGGCGCACCCGGCCAACTTCGGCAAACTGTGCAGCAAAGGCTCGACCCTGCACCTGACCGGCGACCTTGCCGCTCGCGCGCTGTACCCGGAACTGCGTCTGGGCAAAGGCCTGGCGCGCAGCCGCACAGATTGGGATACCGCGCTGGAGCACGCGGCTAACGTGTTCGCCGAGACCATCGCCGAGCACGGCCCCGACAGCGTGGCGTTCTATATCTCCGGACAGTTGCTGACCGAGGATTATTACGCCTTCAACAAACTGGCGCGGGCGTTGGTCGGGACCAACAACATCGACAGCAATTCGCGCCTGTGCATGTCCTCGGCGGTGGTCGGCTACAAGCGCAGCCTCGGCGCCGACGCCCCGCCGTGCAGCTATGAGGATCTGGAACTCAGCGATTGCGTAATGATTGTCGGCAGTAACATGGCCTACGCCCATCCGGTACTTTTCCGTCGGCTGGAAGAGGCAAAGTCCCGCCGTCCACAGATGAAAGTCATCGTCATCGACCCTCGGCGCACCGACACCTGCGACCTTGCCGATTTGCACCTGGCGATTCTGCCGGGCACAGATGTCGCTTTGTTTCATGGGATTTTGCATCTGTTGTTGTGGGAAAACTGGATCGACCGCGATTTCGTCAAAACGCACACGGAAGGCCTCGCCGAACTGAAGAGTCTGGTGCGCGATTACACCCCGCAAATGGTGTCGCAACTGTGCGGAATCAGTGTCGAGCAATTGCAGCAGTGCGCTGAATGGGTCGGCACTTCGCCGAGTTTTCTGTCACTGTGGTGCATGGGTTTGAACCAGTCCACGGCTGGCAGCGCGAAGAACAGCGCGCTGATCAATCTGCACCTGGCCACCGGACAAATCGGCCGTCCGGGTGCAGGACCTTTCTCCCTTACCGGTCAGCCAAATGCCATGGGCGGGCGCGAAACCGGCAGTTTGTCGAACCTGCTGCCGGGCCATCGAGACGCGGCCAACCCTGAACACCGCGCCGAAGTGGCGGCTTATTGGGGTGTGGATCAACTGCCGGACAGCACTGGGCTCAGCGCCATCGAACTGTTCGAGCAAGTGCGCAACGGCAAGGTCAAGGCGTTGTGGATTGCCTGCACCAACCCTGCGCAATCGATGCCGGACCAACATGCTGTGCGAGCAGCGCTTGAGACTTGCCCGTTTGTGGTTCTGCAAGAAGCCTTTCACACCACCGAAACCGCAGCATTCGCCGATCTCCTGCTACCCGCCGCCAGTTGGGGCGAGAAAGAAGGCTCGGTGACCAACTCCGAGCGACGCATTTCCCACGTACGCAAAGCCATCCTCCCACCGGGAGAAGCGCGGCCCGACTGGGCGATCACAGTGGATTTCGCACAGCGCCTGGAGAAACGTCTGCGCCCCGCTGAATCGAGCCTGTTTACGTTTACTCGGCCCGCGCAGTTGTTCGATGAGTTCAAAGGGCTGACACGCGGCCGTGATCTGGATATGTCCGGGATCAGTCATGTGCTGATCGACGAGATCGGACCGCAGCAATGGCCCTTCCCTGCCGGCGCCCGCAAAGGAACATCACGACTCTATGAGGACGGTATTTTTCCTACGGCCAACGGTCGGGCTCAGTTCATTGCCGACCCGTATCGCGCCGCCAAGGAACCGCGCGATGCGCGCTTCCCATTGACGCTGATCACCGGTCGCCTGCGCGATCAATGGCACGGTATGAGCCGCACCGGTACGGCGGCGCAATTGTTCGGGCATGTCAGCGAAGCGGTGTTGAGTCTGCATCCAGACGAACTGCGTCGGCATCGCTTGCAGCCGGGAGATCTGGTCAACCTTAAAAGTCGTCGCGGCGCAGTGATCGTCGCGGTTGGCAGCGATGACAGCGTGCGCCCGGGGCAAGCGTTTCTGCCGATGCATTGGGGCGACCGTTTTCTCAAGGGCGGCGTGAACAGCCTGACCCTGCCGGCCTTCGATCCATTGTCGAAACAACCGGAACTGAAACACAGCGGCGTGCGCCTGGAACCGGCCAACCTTCCGTGGCAGCTTTTCGCACTGATCGAGGGTGATGTTCAACGGCATTTCGAGACCCTACGACCGCTTTGCGAGGCATTTTCCTACGTGAGTCTCAGCCTTGTCGGACGTGAACGATCGGCATTGCTGATACGCGCTGCCAGCAACGAGGCGCCGAATCCACAATTATTGGCTCAGATCGACCAATGCCTGTCACTCATCGAAGGCCCTGTACTCGCTTATGACGATCCCCGTCGGGCTATCGGCAAGCGCGTACGCATTGAAAACGGCCGGATCACCGCGATCCGACTGGCCGGCGAAACCCTCGCCCAGCATTGGCTGCAAGGGTTGTGGCAGGAAGGTCGCGCCGATGACCAGCTAAGGCGCTGGCTGCTGGCACCGATGAGTGCGCCGCCGGGCAGTGCCGGGGCGCAGATCGCTGCGGATAAAACCCTGTGCAACTGCAAGAACGTAAGCCTCAACGCGGTCTGCGCCGGCATTCGCCAGGGCCTGGATCTGCAGGGTTTGAAAAATCAATTGGGCTGCGGCACGCAATGCGGCTCGTGCGTCCCGGAAATAAAACGTTTGCTGGCTGCCGAGTTGCAGCCAGTCGCCGTCATCTGATGAGGAAAACACCATGAATGCAAAAGTCTGGCTGGTGGGTGCAGGTCCTGGTGATCCGGAACTGCTGACCCTCAAAGCGGTGCGTGCGTTGCGCGAGGCCGATGTGGTGCTGATCGATGACCTGGTCAACGACGCCGTGCTGGAACACTGCCCTGGCGCGCGCATCATTGCGGTGGGTAAGCGCGGTGGTTGCCGCTCGACACCGCAGGCGTTCATCCATCGACTGATGCTGCGCTATGCCCGCCATGGCAAGTGTGTGGTGCGGCTGAAGGGCGGTGATCCATGCATTTTCGGCCGTGGCGGCGAAGAGGCGCAGTGGCTGCGTGAACGTGGCGTTGAGGTGGAGTTGGTCAATGGCATCACTGCCGGGCTGGCCGGGGCGACGCAGTGCGATATTCCGCTGACGTTGCGCGGTGTGGCGCGCGGGGTCACGCTGGTGACGGCACACACCCAGGACGACAGCCAATTGAACTGGCAGGCGCTGGCGCAGGGCGGTACGACGCTGGTGGTTTATATGGGCGTGGCCAAGCTGGGCGAGATTCGCGATCAGTTGTTGGCGGGCGGGATGGCAGCGGATACGCCAGTGGCGATGATCGAGAATGCGTCGTTGCCAGAGCAGCGCGAATGCCGCAGTGATCTGGCGAGCATGAGCGATGACGCAGGAATTTTCGGATTGAAGAGCCCGGCGATTCTGGTGATTGGTGCGGTGGCGGCTGCTGGTGAAGATCAAAAGATCGCAGCCTGCGGCAGCTCCTACAGGACGTATGCAGATTTCATGTAGGAGCTGCCGAAGGCTGCGATCTTTTAAAGCTGCAAAGCCAAATCGCAGGCAAAGAAAAGCCCGGCCTAAGCCGGGCTTTTCTCGGAGCGGCAGCTAATTACTTAGCTTGAGCTTCAACCTGCGCTTCTACGCGACGGTTTACAGCGCGGCCAGCTTCAGTTTTGTTGTCAGCAACTGGGCGGGATTCGCCGTAGCCAACAGACTGAACGCGGGACGATTCAACACCGTACTGGTTGGTCAGAACTTGCTTAACGGCGTTTGCACGACGCTCGGACAGTTTCTGGTTGTAAGCGTCAGGACCGACGGAGTCAGTGTGACCTTCAACAGTAGTGGTGGTGGATGGGTACTGCTTCATGAAGTCAGCCAGGTTCTTGATGTCGCCGTAGCTGTTTGGCTTCACAACCGACTTGTCGAAGTCGAACTTAACGTCCAGCTCAACACGAACAACTTCAGCAACTGCTGGGCAGCCATCAGCGTCAACAGTTACGTTGGCTGGGGTGTCCGGGCACTTGTCAACGTTGTCGCAAACGCCATCGTTGTCGCTGTCGGAGCAGACTTCAGCTGGTGCTGGAACTGGAGCAGCAGCAGGCTTGGAGCCGCCACCGAAGTTCACACCGATACCAACGCTAGGAGCCCACTCGGTGTCGCCCTGGTCGATGTTGTACTGAGCTTCAACGCCAGCACGGGCGTAGAAGTTGTCGGTGAAGTACAGCTTGGCACCAGCGCCAACGTTGGCGAAGGTGGAGCGGTCACGACCGCCGGAACCGTTCTGACCGATGCTCTGATCGGAGAAACCAGCCGATACGTACGGACGCAGCATGTCGCCTGGGTTGTTGAAGTGGTACAGAGCGTCCAGAGCGGTGTTCGCGCCCTTGATGTTACGACCGTCGTCGGAACGCACGTTGTGCACTTCGTCGTAGCCCAGACGCAGTTCAACGTCGTCGGTCAGGAAGTAACCGATCGAGCCGCCGAACAGGTTGCCGTTGTTCTTGAAGTTACGAGCGCTGTCGAATTGTTCTTTCTTTGCGAAGCCTTCGATTTCAACTGCGCCTTGGCCTTGTGCCAGAGCGCCGAACGAAGTGGCGGCAATCAGAGAACCAATGGCCAAGCCCAAGGTGTTTTTCAGTTTCATCCGTTAAATCCCCATCTGGTGATTGTGAAGCAGTCCCGCAAACCGGGGGACAACTCGGCGGCAAGTCTATCAGAACTTGCCTACACGTAAGAGATATTTGCGCTGAACTAAGTTTCAGCAATGCCTGCAAATTTCTCACGCAATTTATCTAGAGCACGTTTGTAACGCATTTTTGTCGCACTCAAACCCATGTGCATGATGTCTGCGATCTCCTGAAATTCCAGCTCTGCGACAAATCGTAGCACCAGAATTTCGCGGTCAATCGGGTTCACATACACCAGCCAGCGATCAAGCCCGCCCTTCTCCTCGGGTTTCGGCGCCTTTTCTTCGGACGCTTCCTCGAGGGGGTCAAGACTCAATGCGTCCATCAAGCGACGCTTTCGCCGTTCCTTCCGATACTGCGTAATACATTCGTTGTACGTGATGCTGTAGAGCCACGTTTTGAACTTCGATTTCCCCTCGAAGTTCTTCAGGCCATACAGCACCTTCAACATGACTTCCTGACAGACATCGTCTGCGTCGCGATCGTTCCCAAGATATCTCGCACAAACGTTAAATAATGTTCGCTGGTAACGCCGCATCAGTTCTTCATAGGCGCGCGTTACGTGAAACAGCTCGGTATGCGAGCGCGCGACCAACTCCTCATCAGAGAGCTCGCGGGGGTCGTAGCGCGTGGATAGCGTTTGGGTTTTATTCAAAACAAGTCGTGCCGACAGTCAGGTCAATGTCCACCACAACCAGCATCAGCTGGCATTTTGCGGCGGCATACATTAGCAGGGTTTGCCGGATTAGCGGCTACTCACATGCTGTTCCAGCAGGATCCGATTGGAAAGAGAGACTAGCTCACCCTCATCGGTCAGCAATGTGGTTTTAACCGTGCCGATCTCTTCGATCTGCCCTTCGACCTCGCCAACACGCACTTGTTGCCCAACCTGATACAACTCACGCACATAGATTCCCGCAAGAATCTGACCGGCAATTTCCCGGCTTCCCAAACCCATGGCCAGCGCAACGGCCAGACCAACGGTAATCAAAACGATGACAATCACATGGTTCAGCAGGTCAGTCTTGACCTCAAGCTGACTGATCGCAACCGAGATGCTGATGATGATCACCAGCCCTTGCGCAATTCGCCCCAGCCCCGAAGCGTAGTCCAGGCCTACGCCTTCTGCCGCCCCGCGCACCAGCCCGTTGGCCAGCTGCGCGAGCAAAACACCTACCAGCAACACCAGCGCCGCACCGAATACTTTCGGCAAATAGAGCGCCAACATATCCAGCGTAGCTGAAACTCGCTCAAGGCCAAGGGATTCTGCTGCAGAAACCAGGAAAATCAGCAGGACGAACCAGTAAACGATTTTACCAATCAGCGTTGAAATCGGAACCTGCAGCCCCGCACGCGACATCAATTTGGTCAGCCCGGTACCGCCCATCAAGCGATCGAGGCCCAGTTTGGCGAGCAATTTGGACAGCAAGGTATCGAGCAGCTTGGCCACGACGAAACCCAACAGCAGCACGACCAGTGCGCCGAACAGGTTCGGGATGAAATTGGCCACTTTGGTCCACAACGCAGTCATTGCAGTGACGAGGCTCTGAGTCCAGAGGTCGAGTTCCATATTCAATCAGCCTTATCAGCAGTGCGAGCGGTAGGTTTACGAAGACGGGAAACCGGCGAGACATGCGCCGATCCGTTATTCAGGGCGATCATCAGCGCGGGCAGCCAGCGGCCCAGCAGGCTGAACAGATCACCGGCGCCAACCTGGCGGTTGGCGGTTTTGAGTACGCGGCCCAGACAAGCATCGTCGTCGCGGCTGGACGGCGAGGCGTTGAGCATGTCGCGCAAAGACTGTTCAAACGGATCGTGCATACGCACCTCTCGTGATGTCTGTGAAAGACGCGGGCAGATTTGGTCGGGTCACATGCGCCATGTTCAGACCCAGCGCAAACGACGGAATAACCACCACTGACCGAAGGCCAGGGCAAGCACCGTCAAACAGGCAATCAGGAAACCATAAGGACTGCTGGAGAACGGAATTCCGCCGACATTTATACCCAGCAGACCGGTGATGAAACTCATCGGCAAAAAGATGCAGGTGATGATCCCGAAGCGGTACATCGTGCGATTCATGCGCTCGCTCAAACGCCGGTCTTCAGCCTCCAGCACAAGCCCCACGCGCTCTCGGGTCAATTCGAGCTCTTCGAGATAACGGGTCAGGCTATTGTTCAACTCGTTCCAGTAATCGGCATCGTCATCGACAAACCACGGCAGTTTTATCCGCGTCAATTGTCCGAAAATATCCCGCTGCGGTGCAAGAAAACGCTTCAGCCCGGCAGCCCTGCGCCGGATGTGCAAAATGGCGCCATGCTCGGGGGTATACCGTTCGTCGGCATCCATCTTTTCTTCTTCTTCATCGGCGATTTCCGAGAGGCAGGTGACCAGATCCTGCACCTTGTTGGTGAGGAACTGCGCCAGATAAAGGATGAGTTCAGAGGAGGTTTTCGGGCCCTTGCCGTCCGCCAACTGAGCCAACAGCTCATCGGTGGCGCGCAGTGGGCGCAAACGCAGGGAAATCACCCGCTGGGCCGAAGCGAAAATCCGCACCGAGACCATGTCTTCCGGTTCGGCGCCAGGGTTGAGATTGACCCCGCGCAGAAACAGCAGCAGCTCGGCATCCGGCAGCGGCAACAGTCGCGGTCGCGTGTTCTCTTCCAGCAACAGATCGCAGGTGAATTCGTTGAGACCGCTGGATTTGCGCAGCCAGGTCTGGGTCTGCGGATGGCTGCGATCCCAATGCAGCCACAGGCTTTCATGGGCCTGCAGCTGCAAATCGTCGAGCTCAGTCCGGGCTATCGAACGCGCACCGCCTTTTCCGTCCAGCACCAGGGCATGCACCAGCCCCCATTGCGCGTTTTCTTCCTCGAACATCCGCATCCCTTTGTCGAAAAGCTTATTCAGGCATTTTCAGCGGACTCGGCGAAACGATCACGCCGTTGTTGTCCGCATAAATGTAGTGGCCCGGGTGGAACGTCACACCGGCGAAAGTCACCGGGACGTTGAGGTCACCGATACCACGTTTTTCAGTTTTCATCGGATGGCTGGCCAGCGCCTGCACGCCCAGATCGGTCTGCGCGATAACGTCGACGTCACGGATGCAGCCGTAGATCACCAGCCCTTCCCAACCGTTTTTAGCGGCCTTCTCGGCGATCATGTCGCCGAGCAATGCGCGACGCAGCGAACCGCCGCCATCGACCACCAATACCTTGCCGTTGCCCTTGAGTTCAGCCTGTTCCTTGACCAGAGAGTTGTCTTCGAAGCATTTGATGGTCACGATTTCGCCGCCGAACGAATCACGGCCGCCGAAATTGCTGAACATCGGTTCCAGCACCTGCACCAGCTCCGGATAGGCGTCGCACAGGTCAGGCGTAAGGTAATGGTTCATCGAAAAACTCCTGTAACAAGGAAGACGATCAAGGATGACGCATTCTTTTGAGACGATCTCCGGCGGTCGCTGTTTACCTTAGTCGATCCCATGGTCGCTGAACGAACCTGAACAAACCCTGAAACGTAATAGCTAAACAGCCACCAAAAATGACCAAAACCGCACAACGCGTCATATCTTAGCCGCAAGCCAACCCGAACGAAATGCCCTTTTCAGAGCTTCCCTCTCAGACCGCAGCAGCCAGATCCGGCTTCTCGCCCAGCAATGGCGTGTGCTGATCGTTCAACCAGCGTGCCACCAACGGCCACACCTCAGTCTGCGCCGCTTTGCTCACCAACATCTCGACATGGCCGAAATTATCGTTGAAACCCTGCTCGCGGCCCAGATTGATGAACTGCTTATGCTCGGAACCGATCTGCTCGAACAGTTTGCGACAGGCCCACGCCGGATCCTGATGATCCCCGGCCGCAGTCACCGCCAGCACTGGCACCTGAACATCAGCCAGCCCTGCCCACCAGTCCTTGTCCTTGTCGCCAAAACGGCCGAACAAGCCGTACCAGCGCATGCTTTCCAGCGCCAGACCGATCGGCTCATCTTCCGGGCCACGTTTGAGGCGCGAACCCGACAATTGCGCAAAGCGCTTGAGAATGAAGCGCCCGCTCCACTCCACCGGCGGAATTTTCAGCGGCCAATACGTACGGCTGACCTGCGTACCAAAAAACGCCGCCGAAGCCACGGCAGGCTCGCCAAGGTATTCGCCACCGAGCGCAGCCGCCAGGGTGATACCACCCAGCGAATGGCCGATCCAGTGCGGAACCTGCCCGCTCTGCTCACGCACGAACGCGGCAATCGCCGGCAGATCGTATCGCGCATAGTCGGCGACACGGTTGCGCCGGTATTCCTCGTTGCGCTGCGACAGGCCGTGGCCGCGCATCTCCGGAATCCACACATCGAAACCCAGACGCGTCAAATACGCGCCCAGCCCCAGACCTTTGGGTGAAAACCAGAAACGTCGATTGGAAAAACTGCCGTGCAGCAAAATCACCGGCACACCGCGAGGCGCCGAGTCATCGGCCATGCCCAACCGGGTCACAGCGATTTCCACGGACCAGTCGGGGCTGTTGCCGGGTTTCAAGCGATACACATCTTCGCTCAGATCACCGCGCCGTTCGGCGCTGATCAGGGCGACAGGAAATAGGTCACTGCTGCTTTGCATAATGCTCTTGCACAAAAAAGGGCGGCATCTACAGGAGCCCGCCCTACTTGAATCTCAAAACCCGCCTCCTGTGGAAGCGGGCCGTTCACATACCGATCAAGCCGGGGCTTGGCCTTCGGCGAGGAAGAACCAGGTTTCCAGCACGGAATCCGGGTTCAGCGACACGCTTTCGATGCCCTGCTCCATCAGCCACTTGGCCAGATCCGGGTGGTCCGAAGGGCCCTGACCGCAGATACCGATGTACTTGCCGGCCTTGTTGCACGCGGCAATCGCGTTGGCCAACAGCTTCTTGACCGCCGGATTACGCTCGTCGAACAGGTGCGCGATGATACCGGAATCGCGGTCAAGGCCCAGCGTCAACTGAGTCAGGTCGTTGGAACCGATCGAGAAACCGTCGAAGAATTCGAGGAATTCTTCAGCGAGGATCGCGTTGGAAGGCAGTTCGCACATCATGATCACGCGCAGACCGTTCTCGCCGCGCTTCAAGCCATTTTCGGCGAGCAGATCGACCACCTGGCTGGCTTCGCCCAGAGTACGGACGAACGGCACCATGATTTCGACGTTGGTCAGGCCCATCTCGTTGCGCACGCGTTTCAGCGCGCGGCATTCGAGTTCGAAGCAGTCACGGAACGATTCGCTGATGTAACGCGAAGCGCCACGGAAGCCCAGCATCGGGTTTTCTTCTTCCGGCTCGTACAGCTTGCCGCCGATCAGGTTGGCGTATTCGTTGGACTTGAAGTCGGACAGACGCACGATGACTTTCTTCGGTGCGAACGCGGCAGCGAGGGTGCTGATGCCTTCAACCAGTTTCTCAACGTAGAAACCGACCGGATCGTCGTAACCGGCGATGCGCTTGTCGACGCTGTCCTTGATTTCCTGCGGCAGACCGTCGTAGTTCAACAGCGCTTTCGGGTGGACGCCGATCATGCGGTTGATGATGAATTCCAGACGGGCCAGACCCACACCGGCGTTCGGCAGCTGCGCAAAGTCGAAGGCGCGGTCCGGGTTGCCGACGTTCATCATGATCTTGAACGGCAGCTCCGGCATGGCGTCCACGGAGTTCTTCTTGATGTCGAAGCCCAGTTCGCCTTCGAAGATGTAACCGGTGTCGCCTTCGGCGCACGAAACGGTCACGCCCTGGCCATCCTTCAGCAGTTGGGTGGCGTTGCCGCAACCGACCACTGCCGGAATACCCAGCTCGCGAGCGATGATCGCTGCGTGGCAGGTACGGCCGCCACGGTTGGTGACGATGGCGCTGGCGCGCTTCATCACCGGTTCCCAGTCCGGGTCGGTCATGTCGGAAACCAGCACGTCGCCCGGCTGGACTTTGTCCATCTCGGACACGTCTTTGATGATGCGCACTTTACCGGCGCCGATGCGCTGGCCAATCGCACGACCTTCCACCAGCACGGTGCCGGTTTCTTTCAGCAGGTAACGTTCCATGACGTTGGCCTGAGTGCGGCTTTTCACGGTTTCCGGACGGGCCTGCACGATGTACAGCTGGCCGTCGTCACCGTCCTTGGCCCACTCGATGTCCATCGGGCAGCCGTAGTGCTTTTCGATGATCATCGCTTGCTTGGCCAATTCGCTGACTTCAGCGTCGGTCAGGCAGAAACGCGCGCGCTCAGCCTTGTCGACGTCGACGGTCTTGACCGAACGACCGGCCTTGGCCTCGTCGCCGTAGATCATCTTGATGGCTTTGCTGCCGAGGTTGCGACGCAGGATCGCCGGGCGACCGGCCTCCAGCGTGCCCTTGTGCACGTAGAACTCATCCGGGTTGACCGCGCCTTGTACGACGGTTTCGCCCAGGCCGTAAGCGCCGGTGATGAACACCACGTCGCGGAAACCGGATTCGGTATCGAGGGTAAACATCACGCCGGCGGTGCCGGTTTCCGAACGCACCATGCGCTGCACGCCAGCCGACAGGGCGACCAGTTTGTGGTCGAAGCCCTGGTGCACGCGGTAGGAAATCGCACGGTCGTTGAACAGCGAAGCGAACACCTCTTTGGCGGCGCGGATAACGTTTTCCACACCACGGATGTTCAGGAAGGTTTCCTGCTGACCGGCGAACGAGGCGTCCGGCAAGTCTTCGGCGGTGGCGGAAGAACGCACGGCCACGGCCACATCAGGGTTGCCGGCCGACAGCGCGGCGAACGCGGTGCGGATCTCGGCATTGAGTTTTTCCGGGAATTCGGCGTCCATGATCCATTGACGGATCTGTGCGCCGGTCTTGGCCAGGGCGTTGACGTCGTCAACGTCGAGCGCGTCGAGGGCCTGGTGGATCTGGTCGTTGAGGCCGCTCAGTTCGAGGAAATCACGATAAGCCTGAGCCGTGGTGGCGAAGCCGCCGGGGACCGAAACACCGGCGCCTGCCAGGTTACTGATCATCTCGCCCAGGGATGCGTTCTTGCCCCCCACATGCTCAACATCGTGTTTGCCGAGCTTATCGAGGGAAACTACGTACTCTACCAAGGTGATCTCTCCACTAACTGTGTTGGAAAAGCTCAGAAACCGGCGGCCCGGGGGAGCCTTGGCCGGTTGTATGGCCTGGACCTGGAAAATAAGTGAGAATGCTGGCCATTGGCGGCCGGCAAATCGCGCCTATCATATCCAAGATTCGTTACTAGCTTAAGGCCCAAGGTGCAAATGAAACGATCTGCTTTCTTCATCTCAGATGGCACCGGCATCACTGCCGAAACCCTGGGTCAAAGCCTTCTGGCGCAGTTCGAAAACATTACCTTCAGCAAATTCACGCGACCGTACATCGACAGCGTTGAAAAAGCGCGGGCCATGGTACAACAAATCAACAAAGCCGCCGAAACCGACGGCTTTCGCCCGATCATCTTCGACACCATCGTCAATCAGGACATCCGTGAGATTCTTGCAACGTCCAATGGTTTCATGATCGACATTTTCTCGACCTTCCTCGCCCCGCTCGAGCAGGAACTGACCGAGCATTCTTCCTACACCGTCGGCAAGTCCCATTCGATCGGCCACAACTCCAATTACATGGAGCGCATCGAGGCGGTGAACTTCGCCCTCGACAACGACGACGGTGCGCGCACGCACTATTACGACAAAGCCGATTTGATACTAGTGGGCGTGTCGCGATGCGGTAAAACGCCGACGTGTCTGTACATGGCCATGCAGTTCGGCATCCGCGCGGCCAACTATCCGCTGACCGAAGACGACATGGAACGCCTGACCCTGCCAACGGCCCTGCGCGCCCATCAGCACAAGCTGTTCGGCCTGACCATCGACCCGGACCGCCTCACCGCGATCCGCAACGAGCGCAAGCCCAACAGCCGTTATTCGAGCTACGCCCAGTGCGAATTCGAGGTGCGTGAAGTGGAAAACCTGTTCCGTCGCGAGAACATCCCCAACATCAACTCCACGCATTTTTCGGTGGAAGAGATTTCGGCGAAGATTCTGGTGGAGAAAGGTGTGGAGCGGCGGTTCAAGTAGCTCTGCATCGCCTGATCTGACGCCTTCGTGAGCAAGCTCGCTCCCACAGGTTTCTGGAGTGTCTGCAAATTTTGCATTCACCACAAAACCCTGTGGAAGCGAGCTTGCTCGCGAAGAACGATTACACGGTCTCGGTTAATGCCCGCGCCAAAGCCTCGAATCCACTAAGCAACAACCGATCATCCCCCACCGCATTACACACACTCACCCGAACAAACTGCGGCACCGCCGCATGTCCGACCGCAAACGCCTCAGCGGTGGCCACCAGATAGTTGTTCTCCTTCAACTCCGCCGCAATCTGCGACGCCCGCCACAACTCCGGCACTTCCACCCAGAAATGCGGGCTGTAAGCATGAGTCTTGTGGTTCAAGCCCTGCAGAACGGGCGAAACCAGTGCCTTGCGCCGGCTAATCTCGCTGATTTGCTCGTCCAGCAAGCGCTCGGCCATACCGCTTTCGATCCACAGGCTCGCCACTTCCATCGATAACGGATTGGCCATCCAGCACGTCGCGCGGATGGCGGCACTCAAACGCCCGATCAACGCTTGCGGCGCATGCAGATAACCGACGCGCAAACCCGCCGAAACAGCCTTGCTCAGGCTGCCGATCAACACCGAACGCTCCGGCGCGAAGTAGCTGAGCGGCAAAGGGCGTTGGCGATCCAGAACGGCGTGGGCTTCGTCCTCGATGATCAGCAGGTTGTGCTGACGACAGAGGTCGGCAATCGCCTCACGCCGTGGGATCGACATCACTGCGGCTGTAGGATTCTGGATCGTCGGCGTGCAATACAGCGCCGAAACACGATGCTGACGGCAGATGTCCTCCAGCGCCGACGGTAAAAGCCCTTCGTCGTCCATCGCCGCGCCAATGAGTTTTATCCCGAGCTGGCGTGCGACGCCGATCAATCCCGGGTAGGACAGATGCTCGGTGACCACGGTGTCGCCGGCCTTGAGCAAGCCCATCAACGTGCACAGCAGACCATGCTGACCACCGTTGACGCACAATACTTGATCGGCATGCGGGACAAACGCCGCATGCTGCAACCACACCGCCCCCGCCAATCGGTGCCGGGCCAAACCACCTTCAGCAGTGTACCCGGTCAATTGCTGCAACACCCGAGGATCACTGGCCAGCTCCTGCAGACTCTGGCTCATGAACGCCGCTTCCTGCGCCGGAATCGGTTGATTGCGGCTCATGTCGAAACAGGCCGACGGCTCATCGCTGACATTGCGAAAGCCTTTGTCCTGCGGCCGCTCCATCCCGCGCTCACACACGTAGGTGCCATCTCCGACGCGGGCGACGACCAATCCCACACGTTCCAGCTCACCGTAGGCACGACTGATGGTGCCGATGGTCACCCCCAGGCTGTCGGCCAGCAATCGGTGCGGCGGCAACTTGCATCCAGCCTCAATCACGCCTTCGTCGATGGCCTGCGTGACAGCGTCCGCCAGGCGTTTGTACTTCACGCCAACGCCATTAGCGAGGCCGTCGCGCAGGATTGACACCATGGCAATACTTACTTTGACAGTCATTCTCGCCCCGAATAGCGTGCTTAAAACAGGTTCAATCAGAAATAGCCCGTTTCCGCGACCAGGTCAATTCCACCGTTCGGAGCACGCCACATGTCGACCGCCGTCAGCACACCGATGAATATCAGCAAACCCTGGCTCGCCGGATTGCTCACCAGCACGCTGTTTTTGATCGTCTGTCTGAGCTGGGGCACGACGTGGCTGGGGATCAAGATTGCGGTGGAAAGCGTGCCGCCCCTGACCGCCGCCGGGTTGCGCTTTCTGATTGCCTTTCCGCTGTTCCTGAGCTTTGCGCTGTTACGCAAGGAACCGCTGTTGTTTCCCCGAAAAAGTCGCTGGTTCTTTGTGTTCGTCACGTTGTCGTATTTCAGCCTGCCCTACTACCTGCTCAACTACGGCGAGATGCACGTGTCATCGGGCCTGACGGCGCTGCTGTTCAGTTGCATGCCGGTGTTTATCCTGTTGTTTTCCGCGCTGTTTCTACGCGAGAAAATCTACCCGTCGCAAATGCTCGGCATCACTATCGGTTTTGGCAGTCTGTTCATGATTATTCGCAGTCAGGGTCTGCATCTGGATCAGGCCGAATGGCTGGGGGTGCTGGCGATTCTGTGCGCAGCGGTGATGCATGCGCTGTGCTACGTGGTGACGAAAAAGCACGGCAGCGCCATCAGTGTGATCACCTACAACACACTGCCAATCGGCATTGCCGGGGCGATGTTATTTATTGTCGGATTGAGCGTTGAGACGCCGGTATTCAGTGATGTCAGCGCCCGCTCGTGGGGCGCCCTGTTCTATCTCGGGCTGGTGGCCTCGGTCGGCGGATTCATCGTTTACTTTTTGCTGCTTAAACGCTTGAGCCCGATCATTCTGTCGTTCGTGTTTATCATTTTCCCGGTGTTCGCCGTGATCATCGGCGCCTGGTACGAGGGGCAAACCCTGTCCCGGGAGCTGATGATCTATTCGGCGATTTTGTTGAGCGGCTTTGCGATCACCAAATTGCCTGTGGAAAAGTGGTTCAGATAACCAACATATCCACAAAGCGGTTAACGGCCGTCGCTTCAAGCAGCGCCTGATCCTTGCACAACGCGAAGATCTCGCTGCTGCGCTGGCCGGTGAAGCGCGTGGCCAGGTTGGCTTTGAACTTGTCCTCAAGCAACGGAATGCCCTCGGCACGGCGCCGGCGATGACCGATCGGGTATTCCACGACGACGTTTTCAGTGCTGCTGCCGTCCTTGAAAAACACCTGCACGGCGTTGGCGATCGAGCGTTTGTCAGGCTCCAGGTATTCGCGGGTGAAACGCGGCTCTTCGACGATGACCATTTTCTCGCGCAGCACATCGATGATCGGATGCGCCCGGTGGAAATCGTCTTCGTACTGCTCGGCGACCAGATTGCCAAAGGCCAGCGGCACGGCGGTCATGTACTGGATGCAGTGATCGCGATCGGCAGCGTTGGCCAGCGGCCCGACTTTGGAAATGATGCGAATCGCCGATTCGTGAGTGGTGATGACGATCCGGTCGATTTCATGCAGACGATTACGCACTTGCGGGTGCAAGGTCACCGCGGCTTCGCAGGCAGTTTGCGCATGAAACTCGGCGGGGAAGCTGATCTTGAACAGCACGTTTTCCATCACGTAACTGCCGAACGGCCGCGAAAAACTGAAAGCACGTTTATCTTCCGGTTTCAGCGCCAGATCGCTGTTGGTATGGCTGAACAGCACGTCATAAAAGCCCCACTGTTTCGCAGTCAGCACGCCGGGAATGCCCATTTCGCCGCGCATGGCGATGTCGGCCAGACGCACACCACGACTCGTCGCATCCCCCGCCGCCCAGGACTTTCGCGAACCGGCGTTCGGTGCATGTCGATAGGTGCGCAGGGCCTGACCATCGGCAAACGCGTGAGACAACGCCGACAGCAGTTGCTCACGATTAGCGCCCATCAGTTTGGCGGTAACGGCGGTTGAAGCGACTTTCACCAGAATGACGTGATCGAGTCCTACGCGATTGAAGGAGTTTTCCAGAGCGATCACGCCTTGAATCTCGTGGGCCATGATCATCGCTTCGAGCACATCGCGAATGGTCAACGGCGCCTCGCCGTTGGCCAGACGCTTTTGCGAGAGGTGATCGGCCACCGCGAGAATGCCACCGAGGTTGTCCGAGGGATGGCCCCATTCGGCGGCGAGCCAGGTGTCGTTGTAGTCGAGCCAGCGGACGATACAGCCGATGTCCCACGCGGCTTTGACCGGATCGAGTCGATAGCTGGTGCCGGGGACCCGCGCACCGTAAGGAACCACCGTTCCTTCGACTATCGGGCCTAGGTGTTTGGTGCACTCGGGAAAACGCAGTGCCAGCAGACCGCAGCCCAGCGTGTCCATCAGGCAATTGCGGGCGGTATCGAGGGCTTCGGCAGAGGGGGCTTTGAAGGTGAGGACGTAATCGGCGATGTCCTGCAGGACACGGTCGTAGTCGGGGCGGTTGTTCAGGTCGACGTTGGCGCTCATTGCGGTTCTCCTGTGCGGGAATGATGAGTGGTGCGGTCTTCCTCAGGGCTTGGCGGGTTGGGTCTGGTTGATTGCAGGTCTGGGGTGCCTGCTTGTTTTGGGTTTCTTCAGTGGGTGGCCCCTCACCCTAACCCTCTCCCGAGGGAGAGGGAACCGATTGGGGGATGCTGTAGAGCTTCACCGACTTGAACGATCTCCATTGAATCCATAATCGATCTGGTCAATGTACAATTTCAAACACCTCGATCAGCACCCGGATCCATAATCGACTCGATCTTTCAGGTCGATGTACAACCCCAGACACCTCGGTCGGCTCCCTCTCCCTCCGGGAGAGGGCTGGGGTGAGGGAAAGTTTGTTCGGTCAGAAAGAGTCTCCGGGAACACGGACGTAGCCTTCCATCAGCACGCGCGCACTGCGGCTCATGATGGCTTTCTTCACCACCCACTCGCCGTTCTCCAGACTGGCTTCAGCGCCAACGCGCAACGTCCCGGACGGATGCCCGAAACGCACAGCACTACGTTCAACACCACCCGCTGCAAGGTTCACCAACGTGCCGGAAATGGCTGCCGCAGTCCCAATCGCCACCGCCGCCGTGCCCATCATCGCGTGATGTAACTTGCCCATCGACAACGCGCGAACCAGCAAATCGACGTCTCCGGCGCCAACCGCTTTGCCACTCGACGCCACGTAATCCGCAGGCTTGGCGACAAACGCGACTTTCGGCGTGTGCTGCCGTTTCGCTGCTTCATCGAGATTTGCAATCAAGCCCATGCGCAATGCGCCGTAAGCCCGAATCGTCTCAAACATCTGCAGCGCCTTCGGATCGCTGTTGATCGCGCTCTGCAACTCGGTGCCGGTGTAGCCAATGTCTTCGGCGTTGATGAAAATCGTCGGGATACCGGCGTTGATCATGGTCGCCTTGAACGTACCGACACCCGGCACTTCCAGCTCATCGATCAGGTTGCCGGTAGGAAACATCGAACCACCGCCACCCTCTTCTTCCGCCGCCGGATCCATGAATTCGACCTGCACTTCGGCCGCCGGAAAGGTCACGCCGTCGAGTTCGAAATCACCGGTCTCCTGCACTTCGCCGTTGGTGATCGGCACGTGGGCAATAATCGTTTTGCCGATGTTGGCCTGCCACACGCGCACCACCGCGACACCGTTGTGCGGAATGCGGCTGGCATCGACCAGGCCATTGCTGATAGCGAACGAGCCGACCGCTGCCGAGAGGTTGCCGCAGTTGCCGCTCCAGTCTACGAACGGCTTGTCGATCGAGACCTGACCGAACAGGTAATCAACGTCGTGATCGGCCTTGATGCTTTTCGACAGGATCACGGTTTTGCTGGTGCTTGAAGTCGCGCCGCCCATGCCGTCGATCTGCTTGTCGTAAGGGTCGGGGCTGCCGATCACGCGCAGCAATAAAGCGTCGCGAGCCGGGCCGGGAATCTGCGCCGCTTCGGGCAGATCCTTGAGGCTGAAGAACACGCCTTTGCTGGTCCCGCCGCGCATGTAGGTGGCGGGGATTTTTATTTGTGGTGCGTGAGCCATGGTTGCTCCTCAAAGGACCAAGGGACTCATCATCCCTTGGCCACTTAACTTGTTTTAAACGGCAACCGCCGACTCTTCGAGAAAGTCCTGAGCGAAGCGCTGCAACACGCCGCCAGCCTCGTAGATCGACACTTCTTCAGCGGTATCGAGACGGCAAGTCACCGGCACCTCAACGCGCTCGCCGTTCTGGCGATGGATCACCAGCGTCAGGTCCGCGCGCGGTTTGCGCTCGCCGATTACGTCGTAGGTTTCGCTGCCGTCGATGGCCAGGGTGTGACGGTCAGTGCCCGGCTTGAACTCCAGCGGCAACACGCCCATGCCCACCAGGTTGGTGCGGTGAATGCGCTCGAAACCTTCTGCGGCAATCGCCTCGACGCCGGCCAAACGCACGCCTTTCGCCGCCCAGTCGCGGGACGAACCCTGACCGTAATCGGCGCCGGCGATGATGATCAGCGGCTGCTTGCGTTCCATGTAGGTTTCAATGGCTTCCCACATGCGCATGACCTTGCCTTCCGGCTCGACCCGCGCCAGCGAACCCTGTTGGACCTTGCCGTTTTCCACGACCATTTCGTTGAACAGTTTCGGGTTGGCGAAGGTCGCGCGTTGTGCAGTCAAGTGGTCGCCACGGTGGGTGGCGTAGGAGTTGAAGTCCTCTTCCGGCAGGCCCATTTTCGCCAGGTATTCGCCGGCGGCGCTGTCGAGCATGATCGCGTTGGATGGCGACAGGTGATCGGTGGTGATGTTGTCCGGCAGCACCGCCAGCGGGCGCATGCCCTTCAGCGGACGGGCGCCGGCCAGCGCACCTTCCCAGTACGGCGGACGGCGGATGTAGGTGCTCATCTCGCGCCAGTCGTACAGCGGCGTGACTTTCGGACCGGTGTCTTCATGGACGGCGAACATCGGAATGTAGACCTGACGGAACTGCTCAGGCTTGACCGAAGACTTCACCACGGCGTCGATTTCTTCGTCGCTCGGCCAGATGTCTTTGAGGCGGATTTCCTTGCCGTCGACCACGCCCAAGACATCTTTCTCGATATCAAAACGGATGGTCCCGGCGATGGCGTACGCGACCACCAGTGGCGGCGAAGCGAGGAACGCTTGTTTGGCGTACGGGTGGATGCGGCCGTCGAAGTTGCGGTTGCCCGAGAGCACGGCGGTGGCGTACAGATCGCGGTCGATGATCTCTTGCTGGATCACCGGATCGAGCGCGCCGGACATGCCATTGCACGTGGTGCAAGCGAAGGCGACGACGCCGAAGCCGAGCTGCTCCAGCTCCGTGGTCAGCCCCGCTTCGTCGAGGTACAGCGCCACGGTTTTCGAACCCGGCGCCAGTGAGGATTTCACCCACGGCTTGCGGGTCAGACCAAGCTTGTTGGCATTGCGCGCCAGCAGGCCGGCGGCGATGACGTTGCGCGGGTTGCTGGTGTTGGTGCAACTGGTGATGGCAGCGATGATCACCGCGCCGTCGGGCATTTGCCCCGGCACGTCATCCCACTGGCCGGAGATGCCTTTGGCGGCCAGATCGGATACCGCAACGCGCGCATGCGGGTTGCTCGGGCCGGCCATGTTGCGCACCACCGAGGACAGGTCGAAAGTCAGACCGCGCTCGTATTGCGCGCCTTTCAGGCTGTCCGCCCATAGACCGGTCAGCTTGGCGTATTGCTCGACCAACTGCACTTGCTGGTCTTCACGACCGGTGAGTTTCAGGTAGTCGATGGTTTGCTGATCGATGTAGAACATCGCCGCGGTGGCGCCGTATTCCGGGGCCATGTTGGAGATGGTCGCGCGGTCGCCGAGGGTCAACGCCGCGGCGCCTTCACCGAAGAACTCCAGCCACGCGCCGACGACTTTCTGTTTGCGCAGGTATTCGGTCAGCGCCAGCACCATGTCGGTGGCGGTGATGCCCGGTTGCAGCTTGCCGGTCAGCTCGACGCCGACGCTTTCCGGCAGGCGCATCCACGACGCGCGACCGAGCATCACGCTCTCGGCCTCGAGGCCGCCGACGCCAATGGCGATTACGCCCAGCGCATCGACGTGCGGGGTGTGGCTGTCAGTGCCGACGCAGGTGTCGGGAAACGCGACGCCCTCACGCACCTGAATCACCGGCGACATTTTCTCCAGGTTGATCTGGTGCATGATGCCGTTGCCGGGCGGGATCACATCAACGTTCTTGAAGGCCTTTTTGGTCCAGTTGATGAAGTGGAAACGGTCTTCGTTGCGACGGTCTTCGATGGCGCGGTTTTTCTCGAACGCCTGCTTGTCGAAACCGCCCGCTTCCACTGCCAGCGAGTGGTCGACGATCAATTGCGTCGGCACCACCGGATTGACCTGCGCCGGGTCGCCGCCCTGCAAAGCGATGGCGTCGCGCAGGCCTGCAAGGTCGACCAGTGCGGTCTGGCCGAGAATGTCATGACAGACCACACGCGCCGGGAACCACGGGAAGTCGAGGTCGCGCTTGCGTTCGATCAGTTGCATGAGGGAATCGGTGAGCGTGGCCGGGTCGCAGCGACGCACGAGGTTTTCCGCCAGCACGCGGGAGGTGTACGGCAGAGTGTCGTAACTGCCGGGCTGGATCGCCTCGACGGCCGCGCGGGCGTCGAAATAATCCAGAGGGCTGCCGGGCAGGGTTTTGCGGAATGCTGTGTTCATCGGGTCAGGACTCGGTCACGGTGGTTTCAAAGGGTGGGGCCAGACACCGACCTCAAAATTCACACTGAACCCTGTGGGAGCTGGCTTGCCAGCGATGCGGTGGGTCAGTCAGCATCATTGTTGGATGTGACGCCGTCATCGCTGGCAAGCCAGCTCCCACAGGAATTTAGGTGAGCTTCGAGATCAGTATTCGGCCCTCACCATTTCAGCGACGTTCGATTGGCACGAACTTGCGCTGTTCGACGCCGACGTACTCGGCGCTTGGACGGATGATGCGGTTGTTGGCGCGTTGTTCGAACACATGCGCAGCCCAGCCGGTCAGGCGCGAGCAGACGAAGATCGGCGTAAACAGTTTGGTCGGGATGCCCATGAAGTGGTACGCCGAGGCATGGTAGAAATCGGCGTTCGGGAACAGTTTTTTCTGCTCCCACATGGTCTTGTCGATGGCTTCGGAAACCGGAAACAACACCTTGTCACCGACTTCGTCCGCGAGCTTTTTCGACCAGCCCTTGATCACCTCGTTGCGCGGATCGCTGTCCTTATAGATCGCGTGACCGAAGCCCATGATCTTGTCTTTGCGCTCGAGCATGCCGAGGGTGCCTTTGATCGCGTCTTCCGGCGACGAGAAGCGCTCGATCATTTCCATCGCTGCTTCGTTGGCGCCGCCGTGCAACGGGCCGCGCAGCGAACCGATGGCGGCGGTCACGCAGGAATACAGATCGGACAGGGTCGAGGCGCAAACGCGGGCGGTGAAGGTCGAGGCGTTGAATTCGTGTTCGGCGTAAAGGATCAGCGAGACGTTCATCACTTTGACGTGCAGCTCGCTCGGCTTCTTGTCGTGCAGCAGGTGCAGGAAGTGGCCGCCGATGGTTGGCTCGTCGCTGACGCAATTGATGCGCTTGCCGTCGTGGCTGAAGCGATACCAGTAGCACATGATCGCCGGGAATGCGGCGAGCAAACGGTCGGTCTTGTCGCGTTGCTCGGAAAAGTCCTTCTCCGGTTCGATGTTGCCAAGGAACGAGCAACCGGTGCGCATCACGTCCATCGGGTGGGCGTCGGCGGGGATGCGTTCGAGCACTTCTTTCAGCGCCTGCGGCAGGTCGCGCAGTTTGCTCAGTTTGCCTTGGTATTCGTCCAGTTGCGCCTGGGTCGGCAGCTCGCCGTAGAGCAGCAGGTAGGCGACTTCTTCAAATTGCGCATCGGCTGCCAGTTCGCGCACGTCGTAGCCGCGATAGGTCAGCCCGGCACCGGCCTGGCCCACGGTGGACAGTGCGGTTTGCCCGGCAACCTGGCCACGGAGCCCGGCGCCACTGAGTACTTTTGCTTCGGCCATTTCTATCTCCAATCTTGAATTTGTTAGGGAGTGTGGCGAAAAGATCGCAGCCTCGTTGCACTCGTCAGCTCCTACAGGGGAATGCGGTTCATGTAGGAGCTGCCGCAGGCTGCGATCTTTTGATCTTTATTTCTTCGCGGCAAACAACGCATCGAGCTTCTGCTCGAAGGTGTGGTAATCGATGCGATCGTAAAGCTCCATGCGAGTCTGCATGGTGTCGATGACATTCTGCTGCGTGCCATCGCGGCGGATCGCCGTGTAGACGTTTTCCGCCGCCTTGTTCATCGCGCGGAACGCCGACAGCGGATACAGCACCAACGACACGTCGGCGCCGGCCAGTTGCTCGGTGGTGTAAAGCGGCGTTGCGCCGAACTCGGTGATGTTGGCCAGGATCGGCGCCTTCACACGGTTGGCGAACAGCTTGTACATTTCCAGTTCAGTGATGGCTTCCGGGAAAATCATGTCGGCACCAGCCTCGATGCACGCGGCTGCGCGATCGAGTGCCGACTCCAGACCTTCCACCGCCAGCGCATCGGTGCGCGCCATGATCACGAAGCTGTCATCGGTGCGGGCATCAACGGCGGCTTTGATGCGGTCGACCATTTCCTGCTGGCTGACGATCTCTTTATTCGGACGGTGGCCACAGCGCTTGGCGCCGACCTGATCCTCGATGTGAATCGCCGCTGCGCCAAACTTGATCATCGATTTGACCGTGCGCGCCACGTTGAACGCCGACGAGCCGAAACCGGTGTCGACGTCGACCAGCAGCGGCAGATCGCAAACGTCGGTGATGCGGCGCACGTCGGTCAGCACGTCATCCAGACCGGTGATGCCCAGATCCGGCACGCCGAGCGAGCCTGCGGCCACCCCGCCACCGGACAGGTAGATCGCCTTGAAACCAGCGCGCTTGGCCAGCAGCGCGTGGTTGGCGTTGATCGCGCCGACCACCTGCAATGGATGCTCGCTGGCGACCGCATCGCGGAAACGCTGGCCTGGAGTGCTGTGCTTGGAACTCATGACTCACCTCGTTCAGTGGCTGTCTTATTGTGGGCGCCGTCCTGGTAATGACGGGCGATGTTGCGTTTCGAGGCGCCGATGTGACGGCGCATCAACAATTCCGCGAGTTCGCCGTCACGGTCGGCGATGGCATCGAGAATCCGGTGGTGTTCGGCGAAGGCCTGGCGCGGGCGGTTCGGCGTGGTCGAGAACTGGATGCGGTACATGCGCACCAGTTGGTACAGCTCACCGCAGAGCATCTGCGTCAGCGTGCGGTTGCCGCTGCCCTGGATGATCCGGTAGTGGAAGTCGAAATCGCCTTCCTGCTGGTAGTAACCGACGCCAGCCTGAAACGCGGCGTCGCGCTCGTGGGTTTCCAGCACCCCGCGCAGTTCATCGATTTCTTCGACGCTCATGCGTTCGGCCGCCAGACGGCAGGCCATGCCCTCGAGGGATTCGCGGATTTCGTAGAGTTCGAGCAATTCGGCGTGGCTGAGCGAGACCACCCGCGCACCAACGTGCGGTACGCGCACCAGCAGGCGCTGGCCTTCGAGCCGATGAATCGCCTCACGCAACGGCCCGCGGCTGATGCCGTAGGTGCGCGCCAGCTCCGGCTCGGAGATCTTGCTGCCCGGGGCGATCTCACCTTTGACGATGGCCGCTTGAATGCGCCGGAAGACGTTTTCCGAAAGCGTCTCGGAATCGTCGCCGCTGATGACCGGGGGATCGAGTTGATCCAGCATGATTGTCGACACCTTTAAATCCGATGCGGCAAAAACTAGCCAATTAGCCCGCATCAGTCAAAGGATAAATAGGTATTGTCGACAATCGTCTAATAACCTTAAAAGATCGCAGCCTTCGGCAGCTCCTACATTGGATCGGCGTATACCCTGTAGGATCTGCCGAAGGCTGCGATCTTTTGATCTTCTATAGACCGCCCCCAGCGCTGGCGCCATAAAACCACCGTGCTAGAATGCCGCCCGCATTTGCTGGCCATTTGTACGGCTTGTCATATAAAGCTGCCAGGCACACGAAGGGCCTTGCGCAAGTTTTGCCAAGGACCTGAACCGAAAACGGAACGCTGCGCACCAGGATTTATGAGACTCAAGCCTTTTCCCACATTTTTTGCCCTGTTTTGCCTGCCCGGCCTCGCCGCCGCGGGGGAAAAAACCGTGTACGGCCTCAACGAATACGCTTCGCTTGACGGCATCAATCTCGAAGTCGCGGCCAAACTCGACACCGGCGCGAAAACCGCCTCGCTGAGTGCCCGCGACATCAAACGCTTTAAACGCAACGGTGAGTCCTGGGTGCGTTTCTACCTGGCCATCGACGCCGCGCACTCCCACCCGATCGAACGGCCGCTGGCGCGGGTCAGCAAGATCAAGCGCCGTGCTGGCGACTACGACCCGGAAGAAGGCAAGAAGTACACCGCCCGTCCGGTGATCGAGCTGGATATCTGTATGGGATCAGCGATGCGCAGCATCGAAGTGAACCTGACCGACCGAAGTGCGTTCCAATATCCGCTTTTGATCGGCTCCGAAGCACTTAAACGCTTCGACGCGCTGGTCGACCCCAGTCTTAAATACGCTGCCGGCAAACCCGCCTGCACCATCGCCGCTCATACCGCCGAGTAATTTCCATGCGTTCTCTAACCTTCCACCTGAAAATCCTGATCACCATTCTGGTGCTCCTGGGCGTTTCGGTTACGGCCTATCAGATTTTCGTACTCGGCATCCCGGTGACCGAAGATGCGACCGACGACTTGTGGAACATCGACGCCAAGGTCGAGTTCGTCGCCAGCACCAAGGATCCGGTGAAGATCCAGATGTTCGTGCCACCGTTGAGCCGCGACTACGTCAGTCTCAACGAGAGCTTTATCTCCAATAACTACGGCGTCGCCGTCAACCGCGTCGACGGCAACCGCAAGGTCACCTGGTCGGCGCGTCGGGCCAAGGGCAACCAGACGCTTTATTACCGTTTGGTGCTGACCAAGCGTTACACCGCCGAAAAATCCAAGATCAAAGGCCCGACCTTCCGCGACAGCATCGCTATCGAAGGCCCTGAGAAAATCGCCGCCGAAGCCCTGCTTGCGCCGATTCGCCAGCATTCGGCCGACGTCGAAACGTTCATTGGCGAGGCGATCAAACGCGTCAACAACGTCAACGATGACAACGTGAAACTGCTGCTGGCCGGCGATCCGTCGACGCCGCACAAAGCCAAAATCGTTGAACTGCTGTTGTCCATCGCCCACGTCCCGGTGGAAAAAGTCCACACCATCCGCCTCGTCGCCGACCAGCCACAAATGCCTGAACTGTGGCTGCGCAGCTTCAACGGCAACGACTGGCTGTACTTCAACCCGGAAACCGGCGAGCAAGGCCTGCCGACCGACCGCCTGCTGTGGTGGACTGGCGATGAAAACCTGATCACCGTCGACGGTGGCAAGAAAGCCAACGTGACCTTCAGCCTGAACAACAGCGAGATGAATGCGATTCGTCTGGCCAAGCTGACCGACGAAAACACCGACGCCAACTTCCTCGAATACTCGCTGTACGGCCTGCCGCTGCAGACCCAGCAGACGTTCATGATCATGGTGATGATCCCGATCGGTGTGCTGGTAATCCTGATCCTGCGCAACCTGATCGGCCTGCAGACACTCGGCACGTTCACCCCGGTACTGATCGCCCTCGCCTTCCGCGAAACACAGCTGGGCTTCGGCATTCTGCTGTTTACCGTGATCACCGCGCTGGGCTTGTCATTACGTTCGTATCTGGAACACCTGAAGCTGCAAATGCTGCCGCGACTCTCGGTGGTATTGACCTTTGTCGTGGTGTTGATCGCGGCCATCAGTCTGTTCAGCCATAAGCTGGGTCTGGAGCGCGGCTTGTCTGTTGCGCTGTTCCCGATGGTGATTCTGACCATGACCATTGAACGTCTGTCGATCACCTGGGAAGAGCGCGGCGCCAGCCATGCGATGAAAGTCGCGATTGGTACGCTGTTCGCCGCTTCTCTGGCGCACCTGATCATGACCGTGCCTGAGCTGGTGTACTTCGTGTTCACCTTCCCGGCGATCCTGCTGATTCTGGTCGGTTTCATGCTGGCGATGGGTCGCTATCGCGGCTACCGCCTGACCGAACTGGTGCGTTTCAAGGCTTTCCTGAAGAAGGCTGACGCCTGATGTTCGGTTTCTGGAAGACCTGGAAGGCGCTGGAGGCGCGCGGCATCATGGGCATCAATCGGCGTAACGCCGACTATGTGCTCAAGTACAACAAGCGCAGCCTGTACCCGATCGTCGATGACAAGATCATCACCAAGGAACGCGCCATCGAGGCCGGCATTCACGTGCCGGAGCTGTATGGCGTGATCTCCACCGAGAAGGAAATCGACAAACTCGACGAGATCATCGGCGGGCGCAGCGACTTCGTGATCAAACCGGCGCAGGGCGCGGGCGGTGACGGCATCATCGTGATTGCCGACCGCTTCGAGGGCCGCTATCGCACGGTGTCTGGCAAGATCCTCGCCCATGAGGAGCTTGAGCATCACATCTCGAGCATCCTTACCGGTTTGTACTCGCTGGGCGGCCACCGTGACCGCGCGCTGATCGAATACCGCGTGACCCCGGATCAGATCTTCAAAAGCATCAGTT